>JANQLS010000173.1 GCA_028280485.1 Planctomycetota bacterium | reverse complement strand
GCTTTTAGCCTATTTTTAGTGGAGCGACGCAGTTCGAAGAACTGCTTGGAGCGTTTGAAAGTAGGTCGGAACGACCTATTTTCAACAGAAACTAATTAGGCCTAAGTTGGTTAATTCCGCATGAAACTGTAAAGCCAAGTTGCAGGTAAAGGCCAAGGATTTGTCACTCTTTGACAACTGAGTTTTATACTCGCCTCCAACCAAAACGTATAGTTTAAACGATCTCCTGATCGCATTCAGCGCCCAGTTTAAAAATGGTTAAAATTGGCTCAGGATGCGGCAAAAATTCTCAATTTATAATCGGACTTTTTCTTGCTGTCTTTTCGATGAGACGACTAAAATAAAGACTGCTCACGGGTGAGCAATTCCCCCTCTTTTATATGTACCTCGATGTACGGAAGGAAAGAAGGTAGTCACATGCATTCGACCATTGACTGCTCGGGTTCCCCCTCCCCGCATCTCGAAAATGAAAATGGGTCATCTTCGAGATCTGCGCGGTTCCCCAAGGCTTCGTTCTCCCGAACGAATTTCCCCACCAATCTTCACCGAAAGCTGTCTGCCCTTCTCGCGCTGGCTCTCCTTACAGGACTCTTCAGTTCAGTAAAGACCTTCGCCGGCGAAGAAGACTACCAAGCCATGATGGTTGCTCCTAAAGAAATTTCCGCAGGTGGAAAATCTTCGGCAACGATCACGGTGTTCAATAGTGATGGTACTCGCGCGGCTGACGTCCCCGCCTACATTCAGTTATTGAAAGATGGTGAACAGCTGAGTCTATTGGGGAATGGCAACACGGACCAAAATGGTCAGTTGTTCATTTCCTACGATGTTCCCAATCTCAATGATGGAGATTATGAGCTTCGAGCCATTGTCGCTGGAATGGAAGAGACCCTCACGGCCTCCACTGCTATCTCAAGCGTCCCGGCAATTTTGATCGAAACCGACAAACCCATCTACAAGCCTTCCCAAACCATTCAGGGAAGAGTTGTCTTACTCGACAACGCGCTTCGCCCCAAAAGTGGTGATGTCGAGTTGACGATCTTCGATGCCAAGAATATTCGCATCGACCGAAAACAACTGACCGCCAATGAGTATGGTGTTGCTTCTTTTGATCTCAAACTAGCCAGCGAAGTCAACTTCGGTGTCTGGAAGATTCGTGTTGAAGCCGAAGGAAAGCAAACCAGTCGTGACGTCGAAGTAGAGAACTACGTTTTACCTCGCTTTGACATCGTTCCTCAATTTGGAAAAAGCTGGGTTCTCCCCGACGAACGTATTCAAGGAACCATCGAAGCTCGTTACTTCTTCGGAAAAGATGTTCAAGGAGAAGTTTCGATCGAAGCCAAACGTTACCTGGGTGAATGGGAAACGTACACCACGGCCACGGGAACTTTAATCGATGGTCAAATGAGCTTTGATTTAGATCCGGTCGAATTTATCGCCGGAACCCAAGGCAATGGTGGATTGGGTACTGTTCAACTCGATATCAGCGTGACCGACTCCACGGGCCACAACCAAACTTCAAGTGAAGTGATCACCGTGAGCCCTTCTTCAGTGGTCGTTCAAATCATTTCACAACAAAAAACGATCAAGCCGGGTCTTCCCGCGAGTTTTTTAGTGGTCACGGAATCTCCAAGTGGCGATCCCAAGAGCACCGAAGTCGATCTCCTGATCAATTACTACAATGATTTTGGGGAAGTCATTCAAACCGTTAATGACAAGGTTGAAACGGTCGATGCCAATGCAACCTTCGAAATCACCCCAATCGAAGAATCCTCGAAAGTTGAAATTCGGGCTTCCGCCACTGAAGACGGCAAAGAATCATCAGCCCAGGTTTCTGTCAGTTCTTCCTATTCACCTTCAGCCAGCTACCTGTCAATCACTCGTACCGGCTCCGATCAAGCCGTGCAAGTGGGTCATGAGATTGAATTCACTGCAAGAACAACGGCAACGGGAACGATCTTCTTTGAAGTTTATGCCGGCGGTCGAACCGTCTTTAGCTCTACGAGTAAAGACAACAAAGTTCGTTTCACGGCTTCAGCGGACATGGCTCCTTCAGCTCGCGTAATCGCCTATACGATCAATGACACCAGCGAAGTATCGGCCGATTCAGCTTCATTTGAAGTCACTCTTCCTAATGATGTCTCTATCACTACGAACTTTTCGAATTCAGAACCTCGACCTGGTGATGCAATTACTTTAGCGATCGATACCGGCCATCCTTCGATGGTGGGAATTTCATTGGTCGACTGTTCGGTCTTAGCTCTCGGTCGTGGACGCCTTCATTTAGGTGAAGTCTTCAATGAACTCGAAAAACGGTTCATGGAAGTTCAAACCGAAGACAACAATAACAATGATGATTTTGGCGGTGGGTTCATCGGCGGCCCTGCACCTGGATTAATCGATGCCCCTTGGGGTGGAGACTTTAGAGGTGGCGGTGGCTGGAGTACTCCCGGCGCTTTAGAGATTTTTGAAGACAACGGCTTAAGTATTGTAGTTACCCGTGGCCTCACTGTCCCCCAAGGTCAATCTCATGGCTGGTGGAGATGGGCAGAAGATGTCGACTTCGCCTTCGATGGTCCCCTACCGCCCAATGCGGCTGCCCCGGGTGAAGTGGCTCCTCCTTCAGGAAGTGGCCCCCCACCAGTTCGAGTCCGACAGTTCTTCCCCGAAACTTGGCTTTGGGAACCCGAACTCGAAACCGATGAGAATGGTTTAGCAACTCTCAATCTCACCGTTCCCGACAGCATCACGTGCTGGGAATTAGACGCGATGAGTACTTCTTCTGAAGGCATCGGCTTCGGGGGCAACAAAGCTACGGTCTTCCAAGAATTCTTCATCGAACCTTCTCTTCCTATCTCGGTCACTCGAGGTGAAGAGTTCCCCGTTGCCATTCAAATTTTCAACTACCTCGAAGAGGCCCAGTCGGTCAATTTGGAATTAGGCGACGGATCTTGGTACGAGCTTCTTGGCGATCGGGATGCCGTGGTCGAAGTACCTCCCAATTCAGCGAGTTCGGTTCACTTCAAGATTCGCCCCACAGAGATCGGATCTCACGAAGTTAAAGTCACCGCTCACGGTTCATTACTTTCAGATGCCGTGATTCGTTTCTTAACGGTCGAACCCGAAGGAGTCCCCGTCACTGAAGTAGAAAACTTGGTGATCGAACCTGGGACTACGACCACTCTTAATACGATCATCCCTGAACACGCGGTATCGGAATCTGGAGAAGCTTACCTTTACTTGACTCCGAGCCCCATCGCTCAAACCTTGCAAGGCTTAGCTGAACTGATCAGCATGCCTTCAGGTTGTGGTGAACAAAACATGATTCGTTTGGCTCCAGATGTCGAAGTACTTCGTTACTTAGATATCACCGGCGAGGTCATGCCCGAAATTCGCGCCATGGCCGAAAACTTCATCAACATCGGCTATCAGCGTCAACTCACCTATCAAACAGACGATGGTGGATTCGCAGCTTTCGGCGGCGAAGAAGGTGCCCTCTGGTTAACGGCATTCGTTCTTTCAACTTTCTCGGTTGCTCGGGACGTTCGAGACATCGATGAAGATGTCTTACGAAGATCAGCAGCGATGTTGATCAGCCGACAAAACGAAGACGGTTCCTTCCGAACCGATGATTTCTTAATTCACCAAGAAATGGACGGTGGCCTTGCCAATGAGTACGCGATGACGGCTTACGTCACGAACGCGTTAACCGATTACTTGCGCCCTGAAGTAAATAACGACAGCGCCCGAGAAGCTCTCGATAAAGCAGGTCAATACCTGGTTAATAACCAATCTTCAGTGAGGGATTCTTACTCACTTTCGATCGCGGCTTCAGCCTTGAGCAAAATTCCTTCAATGGACGATGTTGCGAATGACCTTATCGATCGCTTGATCGAGCAAGCTGTTATCGAAGGTGTGGGTCTTCATTGGGAACCTTATCCCATCGAAACCACGGGTTACGTCTGTTTAGCTTTATTGGCAAAAGATCGAGTTCAAGCCTCTTCAGCCGTTGAATGGTTGAGCACTCAACGTAACTCCATCGGTGGTTACGGTCACTCGACTCAAGACACCGTTGTTGCGATTCGTGCCTTAACCGAAGCTGCACTGAAGATTCGTGCTGATTTAGATCTCTCCGTCACCGTCAGTCACGGCGAAGAAGATCAAGTCATCGCTAACTTTAAAGTCGACGAAAGTAACTACGATCTTCTTCAGGGAACGGAGATTCCCATCTCGACGATCGACGGTGAATTACCAGTTCTAAGAACGACTGGTGTTGGAAACCTCGGTTATCAAGTTGTGCGTAAATACAACGTTCCCGCCGATTTCTTACCTCCACCTCACGATATGGTCTTGCAGGTGTCTTACAACACTCAAGGCATCGAAGTGGATGACTTGGTCGACATCAATGTTTCGGTAACTTATACCGGCGACAAAGAACGGACGGCGATGTCTCTGGTCGAAGTGGGTATCCCCACCGGTTTTGCAGTCGTGCGATCGACCTTGGATGCCCTGGTTGAAGAGAAGATCGCTTCAAGAGTTGAAGAATCAGCTCGTCGAGCGGTCATTTACTTAGACGGCCTCACCCAAAACGAGACGATGAGCTTTAGTTTCCAAATGAAAGCTCTTTATCCCGTGAGAGCTGAAGGCGTAGTCTCGGAAGCTTACGCTTACTACGATCCCGAGATTCAAGCCTCCGTACGCAGCCCAGATGTAATCGTATCTGAGCCCACTACGGAACCGGATACTTTCGTTCGTGGAGACTTTAACGATGACTTAAAAGTTGAGATGACGGATGCCATCCTCAATCTTACTTATCAGTTTATCAGTTCTGAAGCTCCAAGGTGTTTGGATGCAGCTGACGCCAATGATGATGGCTTAGTCAACATCACCGACCCCGTGCACATTCTCTACTACATCTTCTTAGGTGGAGAAGCACCTCCAGAGCCATTCCCAGCTCGAGGGGTTGATCCCACTGCGGATGACTTACACTGTACGGAATGATCCCATCGCTTGAGGGTAAAAGCGCTCTCCAAGTGATTGTCTAAAAAGCTGAGCAGAGTTAAACTTAACTCTGCTCAGCTTTTTTTATATCTATAGATTCCAGCCTAACTAAAAATATAGGTGGTTACTTTTTAATGTCTACCCACCCAAACTCTGGCGAGTTTGGCTACGAGCGATCGTAAAAATAACGCTGTAACCGAACTTGTAAAAGTTTGGCCCGTATAAAACCAAAGTTTCAGTTGTGACCCCAAAGAAAACCAAATCTAAAGCCAACAGGTGGATCATTAGCATATTGACACTTACCACTCTTTGCATCGTGGGAACTTACGTATATCACGGACACTATAAAGAGTGGAAAGCACTACAAAAGCTAAAATCACCAAATGACTGGGAGCGCTTAGAGGCAGGGAAATACCTAGTCTCTATTCAATCGAAGAAGGCGACTAAGTTTTGGGAGAAACTGATAATAGAACTCATCAACGGATCCACTGAACATCCAGAAGAACTCGTATACTTCGAGGAAATTGAATTAGATGCCTGGGTGATATCCTTCCTCAATCAAATTGAGCCACATGGTGAGGAAGTTATCATTAGACTTCTAAATCATTCAAATCGTAGTGTGAATGTTTGTACTCTCGATTTAGTTTTCGAGCTTAAGCAATCCGCCAGTAAATATAGTGATGAAATTCTAAGTCTATATAAAAAATCTAAATTCACAGGCTACCCCTCTGAATTTCTTTACTCCTTAGCGAGTATAGGATCCGACAGACCCGATCTCCATGACGAATATATTCGCTTTATCAAAGATGGTACTCAGAAGGAAAAAAGAGGGGCTCTATACGGGATTGAGCTATTTATAAAGTCGAATCACTTCAATGACTACCCTAAACTTAATGATCTACTGCATTCAATTTCGACTGAAGATAAGAAAAAATTGATCACCCATCTTTACAATATTGATGGCTTTAATTATCCCAAAAGGGCAACTGTATTATACCCAACTCTTGCTGTACTGCTTTCAAGTGAAGATTCTTATCTTATTGAATTAAGCTGTGATTTTTTAAAAGTATTACCAAAAGAAGGCTTCATTGAATTTGATAAGAATTTTTCGAAATCATTCGCAGCTTCATCAAACCAATCTAAAATAGATCAATTAAATCTTTTTCCACTTGTAGGTCCAATGACGAAAATAAAGATGAAAGAATTCATCCTAAAGATTGATTCGTCAGGATTGTCAGACATCTTCGTAAAAAACATTCTAAAAGAGGACTACGAGATTCAATCTATTGCGATTTATTTACATTCACTCAACGAACGAAAGCAGCTTGAATTTATAAAAAAATTAAATTGGGAATATTCGAATTACTTCTTAAGGGCGATTAAAGACTATATCAATTCAAAAGAAGACTTATCTCTCTTTCCCAAATCCGAAGAAAAGCTCAATTTAACCATTCCCCATCACTCACTACCTCGTCGAACTCTACCCAAAAAATTTTTAGTTAACGAGGTTATCCATGAAATTGAAAAAATCCAAGCTTCCAACAAACCTTTAAACATTCAGTTTGGAGATGATCTTATCTCTGCCTTTCGAGCATTCAACAGGAAAGACAAAAATCGATTATTAAACCATCTCTCGCAGACTAAATTTTTCACAAAAAACTCCTACTCTCCTTCATATAAAAACAGCTTATATTGGCTCGGACTCAATGATTACTGTTTTAATACCGACAAACTCA
The DNA here is from genome assembly GCA_028280485.1 of Planctomycetota bacterium. Taxonomy (GTDB): domain Bacteria; phylum Planctomycetota; class UBA8108; order UBA8108; family JACQVS01; genus JANQLS01. The sequence goes on along the minus strand of JANQLS010000173.1, from coordinate 17,822 downwards.
ATGAGCACCCCACCACCAGGGAAATCATGAAAATTGCTCTCAATGAGCTAAAAAAGATAAAAGGCTTAAAGAGCCTGCTTGAAAATGAAATTAAAAATAAGCGGCCTCCAACTTATATAAAGGAAGCACTCCAAGCTTGCACTCTACTTAACATTCAAGATCCTTCAGTCTGGAAGCTCGCTGAAAGCTCAAAAGACTATGAACAGCTAAAAAAGTTAATCGCATTTAACTCATGGTGGCATTCCTTTGGTGAAAACAACAATTCTCAATCCTTAGTCTTTGAGTTCTTGCTTTGGAATCAAGGATTTCTAAATTTACTTAAACTCCCCAACTCAAAGCATGAAAAAGATCAACTATTCAATTCAACGCTTCAACTCATAAAAGAAAATTCAAATTACGCAGTAGAGCAACATAGACTTGACGCAGTTTCTACACTTTCAAACTTTCTTGCTAAATTTGGTCCAAGTTATTCTAAGAAAATTAAAAAGCTCATGCTAGATTTAGAGGGGAAACCAATTCAATCTATATGCATTGGTTACTTTGATAAGCTGTCTTTATTCAAGAGATCAGATATTGAAAGATTGAAATTTAACGTTAACGACAAAAAAGTACCCTTCAATGTTTTTATTGAATCAGCAATTGCTTTAATAAATCTAAATGTTCATGAGGCTGAAATTCAAGAAGCCATCTTCAATGGATTCCCCGAATGGCGTTCAGATTTCGTACTACATTACTTTCATTATATTGAAGATCAAGTGGTCTATGAAGACCGCTTAACACCTTACTTCCAAAGACTACTCAACGACCCTAAACTAGAAATTCGCCTTGTGGGAGTAGAATTTTCTAAAGGGAACATTCATTTTCAAAATCCAATCGAAGACGTTTTAATTCAAGCATTAAGTTGGAGAATAAGTTCACCTCCACCTTCATATTTAAGCATAGGGAACAATAAAGACTTTGACACGCTATTGGGAGAATTAAGTCATAAAACCTCAAAAGTTTCACAGTTCATCGTGAAGTCGATAGAGGATCGAAATAAATGGGATATTCAGTCTGTTCAACTACTTAATTCATTAATCGCTCTCAAAGCTGAACGACATAAAACTATAGAATGGTCCAAGCAACACATGTTCACCAAAACGCCCGGTGGAATTGATGAATATTTCCAAATTAATATCGATCAATTCACCCCTCCTGCCTATGAATTAATCCCCTTTTTCATTGATGTATTAAAGAATGAAAAAGAAGAATTTAAAATAGAGTACGCTCTCGAAAGACTTTCAAAATTTGGTCCTAAAGCAAAACCTGCTATTCCTGTGATCCAGCAAATCATCAAGAAAGCACCACTGAGTAATACCGCCGACGTTGCTGAAGATGCTCTTTCTTATATTCAAGACCAATAAATTAATTCTAAAGTTCTCAATTAGAATTAGTTTCGCTCCCATTCGAGTGAGGAAATAATGTCTTAACCCAATATCTATCAAATATTGACGCGAACGACTGTCGCAGCCGAACCTGTAAAATTTTGGCCAAGTTTAAAACCAAACCATCAACTGTGACTGCAAAAAAGACCAAACCTAAAGCTAAGAAATGGATTCTAAGCCTCCTGGCTCTCATCACCCTGGGGGTCTTGGGGTCCTATCTCTATTACGACTATTATCTTGAGTGGCAAGCTATTCAAAAGTTAAGCGCGGAAGACGGAAGGATCCGAATTGAAGCGGCAGAATACTTAGTTTCAATTCGGTCTAAAAAGGCGGTGAAGTATTGGGAGGATTTGATTATTGAAGTTAAAGGTGGGGAGAAGGTGTTCGTCAATGGAAGATTTGTTGAAGAAAAACGATCGGACTTTGACTCATGGATAGTGATATTCATGAACCACATTCAACCCGCTGGGGGCGAAGCCATCAAACGACTCATAGAACACCCCAATTACGGAGTTAGAAATTATGCCTTATCTTCGGTTGGAGAGTTAGGAATCGAAGGGAAGGCTTATTGCTCATCGATGCTTAATCTGTCAAATAATCTTAACTTTGCTAACAAACGGACGAGCGTACTAAGCAACTTAGCAAAAATTGGCCCCAACAATCCTGAAGTGGTTGAGCATTTTTGTGACATTATCAAAAGAAACTTAAGTGGGGTGAGCACTGCCTTGGATTCACTTCCAACCTTAATAACAGCAGATAGTTTTAATTCATTTAAAAAACTAATTCCATTAATCTATCCCTCCACACAAGAAACAACCATCAAAGTAATCAATAGCCTGAACAACTTAGGTTCTCACCAATATCCAGAAAAATCCAAAGTGTTAATCCCAACGTTACTTTCAGTGCTTCAAAGCCCAAACAAGCCTCTTGTTGAAGGAGCCATATCTCTAGCTAAAAAACTCCCTCAATCGGGATTCGACAGCCACGACAACCTTCATTTGAAATTTTTTCAGACAAGTTCCAATCAATTGAAATTCATCCATTTAAGCCTTTATATGAAAGCCGGACCTGAAACAAAAAAGGCAATGGAAAGTTTTATTTCAAGCCTCGAAAAATCATCGCTCGAATCGAAATTCAATTTTTACCTTCAGGGAAATAGCCCCGGAATTGAAACCATCGCTTACTACTTAAAAGTGTCGAGTGAAGATAACCAAGATAGAATACTTAAAATCTTAGACACTCACTACTCGAGAGCTTTTCTAAAATTGTTACGAAAGCATTTGGATAACATCGGTGAAAGATCGCTATACTTAAAAATTGAAAACACGTTCTTCAAATAATCAGCAGGTAGTTGACTACAAACAATGGTCGTGAATACAAAATCCCCTCGCAAGGCTTTGCTCATCTTCACCTTAGCTTTGGCCTCCTTCGGGGTCTTGGGCACCTACATTTATTACGGTTATTACCAAGAGCTACAAGCTCTTGATAAACTCAGTTCTTCTAATGATCAAGAACGTTTAGAGGCAGGGGAGTACTTAGTTTCAATTCAATCAAAAAAGGCAGTTGAGTATTGGGAGGAACTAATCGTAAATGTATGTTCATTTTATTCAACAAGAGGCTTTAATGAAGAATATTCAGGACCCAAATTAGATCCTTGGGTCATCAAGTTTTTAAATCAAGTTAAACCGGAAGGGGAGGAGGTTATAAAGAACCTTCTGAACCACGAAACTTCAAGAGTGGTTGGCTATACACTAAACTTTATCGGGGAACTTGGTAATGATGCTAGGCAATATTGTGATACAGTTTTAGAAATTCATCAAAAACCAGTTCACGCCGATGACTCTTATTACTTTGTTGATATTCTCTCCAAAATAGGGCCACACCGCTCAGATGTATTTAAGGTAATCTTAAAGTATATACGAACAGGAGATCGTCAAACTAAGATAAAAGCACAAAGGTCGATTGATCGCTTTTTAATATATCCTCAACTCAAACCTTTTACTAAACTCAACCAATTACTAAAGGAACTACCATCAAAAGATAAAGTCTTACTCACTGAATATCTATCGGCAGCCTTTATTTCCTTGATAGGAAATCGTAATTTTGAATTTCAATCAATCCCCGAATCTAAGCAACTATTTCCAACTCTGCTTAATATTTTAAAAACTGAGCCCTCCGCATCCACAGGAGATCTAATCTACTTACTTCAAGAACTCCCACCCGCCGGTTTCATTGAATATGAAAACGAGATCTTAACCATCTTTTCGTCAGCCCAGTTTCAAATTAAGTTTCAACTTTTAGAGCTCTACCCCAATGTGCCCTTGGCAATTAAAAATTCAATGAAGAACCATATTTCAAGTACAGTTAAACTCAACCAGATTAATGAATTTAATTCTCTTTTAGTTGACGACGCACTCAAACCCGAGCTAACTGCTCATTACTTAAACCAACTCAATAGCGACCAACAGAAGACAGTTATAGATTTATTAATTAAGGAGCACTTCAGTTCTCAGTTGATTGAACTTTCGGATTATATTAAAGGACAAGACAAACTATCAGAAATTTCAAGCATCCTTCAGAATCACTTAAATACTGAAACAAATGACAATGGTAAATTTATTAACTTCACTTTCAGCTTAACAGAGGCTAAGGCCACAATTGACAAACAGATTGAAGTTCAAAGCAACGGCAATTTAAGCGAGCCAATTTTTTATGAATATCTTATCAATTTAATCCTCTCTCTGAATAAAACCGAAAAACTAAAACTCTTAAACTACATTCAAGAAACAAACTTCCTCAATAAAATTAAATTTGAACCCCCTATCGAGCCGGCTCTCGATTGGATAGATTTCTTTTCTTCATTTGTGCAAACGGAAAAAATCTACCACCATCCTGTAACTAATAAACTTTATGCGATTATCTTGAAGCATCTAAAACAAAGCCAAGACTTAAAACCCTACTTTATAAAAACACTAAAACAAAATGATGACTTTGAAATTGATTGCTTAATAGAACAATGCATTGTTTTGAGTATAAAAGACAAGGAGATCACTGAGGGCATCAATAAAATAGACAATGAAGATGTCAATGAACACCTCCTTTCATTTTGGCGATGGTGGCATTCATTAGGAAAAGATACCAATAGTGCAGAAAAAGCGAAAAGGTTCTTATTCCGCAATCCATCCTATTATTCCTTTGCAATAGCCTTGCCACCTGATACTAAATCTGAAAGAACCCAATTATTTGAGGCTCTTACAAGTTTACTGTTTTCTGATGTGGATGCTGAAATAGATTTAGATGAGTATCAAACAGTGAGTACGCTCGCTAAAATGCTTTTTAATTTCGGGGTTGAGTATTCTCCCTACATGCGAAAATTATTTGATAAATTGGACAAAAAGCCCTTACAAGCTCTTTGCATTAACTATCTAAGCCGGTTTTCAAAGTTTAATGATTTAGACATACCTCGCTTAAAAGAGCTGGCCTATGACGATTCAGTACCGCAAATAACATTTTACGAAACCGTCAAGGTACTTATCTCCCTGGGTGAAAATGATCCAAAGTTCCAAGAATTTGTTATAAAGAAATTTGAAGACATTGGCCTCTACGAAATCTATGAACTCTTTAGCGCATTAGATAATTGCCTCATAAAAACCGAAAAACTAATCCCTTACTATGAATTACTTCTAAGGGGAAGCAAATTGAAGATGCGCTTATTGGGCGTCGAACTCCTTAAGCAAAATGAGTCCTATTTAGCTGAATTTGAAAACATCCTCAATTACACGATTAAATACAGAACGTATGTGAATGACTTTCTTTACCAAGAGGAAACTTATCTTAATGACAACGTAAATTTGGATACCCTGCTGAAATATTTCGGAACTAAGCTTCCAAAAGTAAATCAAACCATAGAATCTCTACTCGACAACCAAACAACTTGGGATTTAAATTCGGTTAAACTTCTTAATTCCTTGATTGCAACTGGGTTCAACCGACCAAAAGCACTCACCTTAACTAAGGAGCACCTATTCAAAATATTTGAAACTGACGATGAAGACGATGGATCTATTAAAATTAGCAATTTCTCCCCACCGGCTTTTGAGTTAATTCCGTTCTTGATTAACATTCTTAACTCAAAAAAGAATGAAGGAGAATTAGTTATGGCGCTTAACCATCTATCCTCATTTGGATTAAAAGCCAAAGAAGCTATTCCTGCTATTCAGAAACTCCTTCAACAGAATCCCAATTCTTATGTTGGAAAAGAAAGCGCCGAAGCATTGACGGAAATTCAAGGCCATTGAGCTTGGGTTCAATTTCAAATATTTAGAACCCCCTTTACAGATCTTACTCTCTCAGTCACATTAGTAGGACTGCCCACTTAATCCTTTGCTGGTGAAGAACAATATTCCGCGGGATACCTAGCACGACTTGAACCCGTCCAGGCCAAATGTACATCACTGAAGAATTTCAATAGCTTGATAATGACCACCCACAAGGGGTGGTGCTACAGGCTACGCATCACATTGAATTGAAATTCGCCCCTGTAGCGCCTGGGCTTGTCCCAGGCCATTTCCCTGAATGGCGTTTAGCGTTTTAAAATCTTCCAATCCAAATTTTTACAAATTCAGCTACGAACTAGTTGTGTTTTGATATTCAAAAAAAGAACCCACCGAAATCTCTTCCGGTGAGTTCTAAATTGATTGCTTCTGGCAGTATTCGGAAAGGGCCATTTCCGACAGAAGCATTTGAAGAGATCAAGAGACCTCTTCAAGTATTTGCGGTGAAGTCCTCTCCATTCCAAAGGACTCCACTTCGCCGATCAACCGATAGGGTTGATATCGCCCACAAACAATAATAAGTCGGCCATGGTGAAGTGATCTGAATTCACTGAAGGTAAACTGGGTGTCCAACCGGTTTCCTTCAAAATCGAATCAGCACTTCCTTCGAGTAACGCGTGGAAAGTTTCACAAAGAATGCGACTTCCCACTTCACCCAGGCGGTCTCCATTTTCAAAGACTTCAGCTTCTTTGAGAATGTAATACCAGAGTGGTGTTTCCTCGTGAAGACCGTGAGCTGTTAAAATGGCTTCGTGATCACCCGTTTTAACTTGATCGGGAGTCAGTTTCGTTGCACCCATCGCATCGGCAACATCCTGACCACTGGGCAGCCCTACGAGCATACCGCGAAGAAGATTTCTCACAGCCAATGAACGCAAGCTACGTTCGACTTCGTCTTCACCTTCCTTCTTTTCAAACTCAGGAAGATTATCAAGCTTCAGCGCGAGACGAGTATCGATTTTACGTACGGTATTAAACTGAGCGTGATTATCCACACCGGGGATATCCGTAAAATCGTGGAAACTGTTCCAGCGAATAATCCAGTCACTCGGAACTGTAGGTTCGGTAAAGAGGCCTTGGTGTTCCGACACTTCACTGAATTCAAAAACCAATGCCATACTCGCAATGGGGCCTGGACCACCGGAATTAAATACGCTGTTCCATTCGTATGAATTTCGAACCATGCTATGGCCTAATCGGTAAGCCGCGACTGAAAACTCAACCGGCATAAAGGGCCGACCTTCGTCGGGAAGTCCTCCTGGACTCAAAAATCTTCTCCCATTGGCCAGGACATCATCCAATACATCTTGTCGTACAAGTCGAGGCAAGAAATCATGAAGAACAATCGACTGATAGTGTTGGCGAACAATCTTTTGTGATTCACGGAGTTGATCAGGTCCGATGGGAACAGCGTCAGCGACTTTATTATGAAACTTGATGAAAGCGAGGTGAGTTTGAGCAACTGCTAAGTTTTCATCATTTCTGCCATCTCCAATCAAAGCCTGACGAGGGGCTTCTGGATCATCGATGGGCCGACGGGGCAGTTGTTTTGGGGATGAGCATAGCCCCGACCCGCTGGTGGTAAATTCACTGGTTTTTTCCCCAGTGACATCAGGAAAAAGCCGACTTTGCAAAACCCTTCACCAAGAATATAGATAAAACTTCTATTTCCGTGGGCTTTGATTCGACTCTTCGGATAAGTAGGATCACTCATGGTTGGCTCCATTAAGATAAGTTCGTATTGTGCAATCGAATTACAGTTATTTCATTCCTAACGAACTAATGGTGCCTAAACCCAAAATCTATCGTAAAAAATTTTTATATTTTGAAATGATATAAAAACAAACTCGAAAAAAAGATTTTCCTCATTGAAGAAACTCTGTTTGATCCCTAGTCTCTCTCATCCCAGAATTGTTTCCACTGCCAATTTGTTACTCGAGCCTAGATCCTGTAGGATTTAAGCTTACCGCGTTACTACCAACAACTTTATTAGCTTTAAACCCGATCGAGATCTCTTAAACATGGCTGCATTTATCCCCATAGGGAATTTCTCTACTCCTGAAGATGACTCTGCTTGGAAAATTTGGAGAAAAGAAATATTACCCGTTCCTCCTGAGCGTACCTGGAAGGCATTAACTGATCCTAAAGAGCTCAGCAATTGGCTTTGTGATTCGGCTGAGGTCAATCTTAAAGTCGGAGGGCAGTTCCGCCTGATGGGAGAATCCCTCTTCGATGGGGCTCAAATCCCAGTGCAAGAACATGAGGCGGCGCCTTCAGAAGAAAAAAACTCAGGAGGTCCATTTGAAATTCTCGAACTCACCGACAATGAACTTCTTTCCTTTCGTTGGAACTTGGGAAATTTTGAAACCCGAGTCACCTTCAAACTTGAAAACCAGTTTGAACAAAGTCACCTCTTAGTGAGCCAAACCGCTGATGTCGCTTTACCCTGGCCTTCGGGGCAAGAGCACCCCAATTGGTGGTGGCTTGCGATGGTCAACTTAAGAAACTACGTAGAAAATGGCCTGGCTCCACTCAAGCTCAATTATTCTGCTGCCTTTAATACGCCATCGAGTCCTCTAAAGTTTTCAATTCCATTTACGACCTTTCCTTGGGTGATTTGGAAAAAATTAGTCGATCCCAACGAACTCAAGGGTTGGTGGAGTGAAGAAGCCAAGATCAATTTGACGGTTGGCGAATCGTTCGATTTAGGCCAACCACGATTCCATCAATTAGGATCAGGGGCTCAGAAACTTTTAGCCTGTGAAGAAGAAAAATTGCTTTCCTACAACTGGATCTGGCCCGACGAGAGTGAAGGCAAAGTGAGTTGGAAAATTGAGGAAGGAGAAGTTTCAACCGTAGTGACCTTAGAGGTCGAGAATCCATATAATGATCCTCTCAATCCCTTATCTTTACCCTTAGAATGGGCAACCAAGATTTTATACTTAAAGCAAATGGCAGAACGAGGCGTCTCTCCCCTCGACTATCAAGAATGAAACTCCATTTTTCATTATGGCACTAAGAACAAGCTTTCTAATTTTCATCGCATTAATTGTTCTTCCCGGCTGTCTTTTTCATCCCGGTAAGGAACAACTTCGAAGGTATTTGGAAAATCGTCCGGAAGAACCTGATTACACGTTCTCCTACACTCAGCCATCCAACATTTCAGAAACCGGAGCCTCCATCTCCATCTTTGAGCAAACACTTGAGTTTTGGAACCAACCGGGATCTGAGGGCGAACCGCGTTGGAAAGATGTTTTAGTTCCTAATTCCGATGATCTCTACGACAAGTTACTGGATATCTGTAAACGCCCCAATGGAGAAATCCATCTCAAGTCCTACCACTACGATTCAGCTGGTTTAGATTACCTAGCGTTGGTGGACTACTTTGATGAGAATGGAGAACTTATCGGATTTGATTACATACCTAACGATACAACCCGCTATACGCCACGCGAATCCAATTTCGTGGGTTACGAAAATATGGCTTGGTGGGAATACCCGATGTTCATTTTGGATGTACCGGTGTACTTAACGATCGGGATAAAAGAACTAGCCGGAGAAATCATTAAATCTCCGCTCTCTGCCATCGATCTCGGCTGGATCGGAACTCCCGCCGAAAAGCGTAATCCCTTTTCGCCCGTTTGTTTTGAACGCGCCTATTACGGCTTCCTTCAAGATTGGAAAGATGGCTTCACCGGCTTAACTTGGCGATTTCGAGTTCGCAACCGACATACCCCCTGGGATCTAGGTCGGGATTTACTTGGAGCCGTTCCTATTGTCGGACCGATCTTCGATCATAAGGGGCCACCGGAACGCAAGGATCCTCCCCCTAAAACCAAAGCCTTCGCCATCTCCCAGGGCATTCATGCTGGAGGTGACACGGAACAATACACTCGTCATTTAGAACGAGCGGTAAAAGAGCATCGTCCCGAAGTCCGCACTATGGCCGTGCCCTTTCCTTACGGTGGATTGTTCGACGTGATGTGGTCTCTGCTTAATGTCTCCAATGGAATGGCTTACCAAACGGCTCACTCGGTGGTTTTCCAACACAACCTTCAACGCGATGAAGGTCTTGAATCCATTGGGTTTTCGGGTGGCGTTCAACGCTTCGGGCAAGCATCCAAACTCTTACGCTTGGGCGGTTTCACCGTCAATAAATCCATTGGAGTTGCAGGACCTTTTGCTGGCTTTTCTGCGGCTCAAGAATATCACATCCTCCTAGGCGACGGATTCATCGAAGACCCCGTGGTCGGAACGGCCCATTTCGTTAATTTCGTTTATTGGTGGCTTCCCATGAATGTCACTTGGTACGAAGTAAAAGGCGGAGGAGGACATCATCTACCTTACTTTCCTCATCCACAAACGCGACAACCCGAAAGTGGTTATCGAGTCCACGTAGAGAATTTGATTTCAAACCCATGAGTAAACTTCGGCTCATCTTATTTCGACACGCTAAATCCGATTGGGATGCGAGTTTCAATCATGACTCCGAACGCCCCATCAATAAAAGGGGTCAAAAGGCCGCCGCACAGATGGGAAAGATTTTAAAGAAAGCGGATCAAGTCCCTGAGCTAGCTTGGGTATCTCCCGCGGTTCGAGCCCAGCAGACCTTCGAACTCGCTTCTCAAGAGGGGGGCTGGAACTTGAATCAGGAGACGGTTCCCGAACTTTACCACTCACACCCCCAGTTAGTTTTAGAGACCCTCCGTAACCGAGCTCCCGAAGTGAATTCCCTGATGCTGGTAGGCCACGAGCCCGTATGGAGCGAACTCTGCTCTTCCCTCATCGGTGAAGCCTACGTTCATTTCCCCACCGCCGCAATGGCGAGAATCGACTTTCAGCTGAGCAACTTTCAGGATATTTCCTACGGTGTAGGAAAGCTCGTTTGGTTGCTCCAACCTAAGTTATTTAAAGACTTTAAGAGCATCTAACCTCACTTGTAATCAAAGCCCATTCAGCTCCAATCCGCTTAGCTAGCCCAAAATCTATGTAGCTTCTTATATCCCTCGCTAAAGCTTCGGGCTTGGGAGGTTGGTAATCTCAGTCATAGCTTATAGATAGACGGAGTGAATACCGTTACTACTTTTCTGTTTTTAAAGCGATTCACGCCCCCCAAGCCCGAAGCTTTAGCGAGGGATATAAGAGAGTCGTAATCCACCCCATCAATTTTTCTCCGGGCTTGAGTGAGCGTTTTATAAAAAATTAACAGTCTCTCCGCCCTCCCCAGGTCGGATTGCTCTTGCCATCGACCCATAAGATGAACGACAATCAGAAGCTTTGGTGTGTAAACTTACGGTTCGCCATACTGGCACTGATGACAAGTTTCTGAACGCCATTTCAGAAGACCTCTCTCGTGAGTGAACACCCCGGCAAGGTTGGTAAATTTTTCGCACTGCTTCTTACCTCCTTAATCATCAGTAAATCGAATTCCCGAATACCGATAAGCTCAAAGAGATAGCTTCCGAGTTCGTCATATTTGAAAAAAAAGCTCAGGAAACTGACTCTAGAATAACGATTTACGATATTAAGTGTGTGTTAGGTGTATGGGGAGGTTGTGTCATATACCCCTTTGCCAATTTAAATGAACCCAGTACCGACTAGCATTTTCGGCCTAGTCCCAGTCAAGGAAGACAAGAACTATCCATGTCAGGTCACAGTCATAATACAAAGCGCGGACCCATCCGCTGGTTATTTGAAAATTCAGCATTCCTGATCGCCGGTGCGATCGCGGCCTTAGTCTGGGCGAATGTTGATAATACAAGCTATGAAAGCTTTGTTCATGGCGCTCTGTGGGGAGAAAAAGCCGAGGGCGGACACCCCCATAATACTCTCGCCTTCATCGTGAACGATATTTTGATGGCTTTCTTCTTTGCCATCGCCGGTAAGGAAGTTTGGGAATCGCTTTTACCTGGAGGTTCGCTCGCGAATCCGAAAAAAGCAGCCGTTCCCCTCTTAGCAACTGCTGGTGGAATGTTTGGCCCTATCGCCGTCTACATGGGTGGTGTTTTTCTTTTCAACGGTGCCGACGTCACGAATGGTTGGGCCATTCCTTGTGCAACGGATATCGCCTTTAGCTACATGGTAGCAAGGATCATCTTTGGTCCCGGCCATCCCGCGATCGCCTTCTTACTCTTGTTAGCCATCGCCGATGATGCCTGCGGTCTGATCATCTTAGCAGTGTTCTATCCTGCAGCTCCGATCGCACCTCAGTGGTTGCTACTTACCGCTGCCGCTATTGCAACGGGTTTCATCATGAGGAAAATGAAGATCAAGAGTCACTGGGCCTATCTCTTAATACCTGGAACCATGAGTTGGTGCTCCTTTTACTTTGCTCACCTTCACCCTGCATTGGGACTCGTGCCTATCATTCCTTGTTTTCCTCACGCGCATACTGACTTGGGTATGTTCGTTAAGAATGAATTGAAACGGGATGACCCCCTCAATGCCTTTGAGCATTGGTGGAAAAATCCCGTGGAGTTGTTCCTGGGACTCTTCGGCCTCTGTAACGCGGGTGTCGCCTTCGGTAGCTTTGGCTTAGCCACTTACTTGGTCTTAGCCGGTCTTTTAATTGGAAAGCCCGTTGGAATTACCCTTTGTACATTGATTGCAGAAAAGGTATTCAAGCTCGAGCTCCCGAAACACATCGGGTATCGAGAGATCGTCAGTATCGGGTTTATAGCCGCGATCGGCTTTACGGTGGCACTATTCGTGTCGACAGCAGCGTTCCCACTAACGGGAGCGAATGCTGCCTCGAAGGAAGTCTTAGACGCAGCTAAGATGGGAGCCCTGTTAAGCTTCTCAGCCGTCATCATTTCGATTGTTTATTCGAAGATTGTCGGTATCAAACCCTTGAAGCCCGTAGATGACTCAACTGAAGACAAAAACGGTCACGAGGCCCACGCTGAGGAATCGGTAACGGCTTAAGACAATGTAGCCGAACTCGTAAGAGTTTGGTCAATATACCGTTGGGCTCTAAAGAGCTGATTCAAGCCCATTAGAGTGAAAGCCTTCGAGTTTCCAAACTCTTACGAGTTCGGCTACGACGGCTTCAAAAAAGCGCCTTGAGGAAGATCCTTCCTCAAGGTGCTTTTTTTTGTGATGTAGAACACACTTCTATAAAATGATATCTCTGAAATCTTCATTTCGCGTCAAGCCAACTCAAGAGAAAGCGAGTACCTCACCATGCCCCCCGAAGGCTTAGAACTTTTTAACTTAACAGGCAAAGCAGCATTAATCACCGGTGGCTCAAAAGGTCTCGGAAAGAGTATGGCGAGAGGCTTGGCACAAGCCGGAGCCAAGGTTGCCCTCTGCAGCCGAAACGGGGACGAGGCTCAGCAAGCAGCCGATGAGATCGCCAAAGATTTTGAGGTTCAAACCTTAGCCTTTGAATGTGATGTTACGAATGAAGAGCAAGTTTCTTCGATGCTGGAAGAGACCTTCCAGAAGCTGGGTTCTTTAGATATCTTGATCAACAACGCTGGGATCAACATTCGAAATCCGATAGAAGAGTTGAGTTTAGATGATTTCAAACAAGTGATGGATATCAACGTCACTGGGCCTTGGCTTTGTTGCCGCGCAGCCTTGCCTTACTTGAAAAAGGGAAAGGATGCTCGAGTCATCAATATCTCAAGCACGCTCGGGGCCGTAGCCTTGGCGGGGCGAACTCCCTACGCCTCCAGCAAAGGCGCCGTAACGATGATGACCAAAGTCTTGGCGTTGGAATGGGCACCCTTGGGAATCAATGTGAACGCTATTTGTCCGGGGCCTTTTTTGACGGAGATGAACATGCCGATCAAAGATTTACCCGAAGCCAAAAAGTTCATCGTGGGTGCGGTCTGCTTAGAGCGTTGGGGTGAGATGCCGGAGATTCAGGGTGCTGCTAATTTCTTGGCTAGTTCGGCTTCGAGCTTTGTAACAGGAACAACTCTGTTTGTCGATGGAGGCTGGACCGCGAGGTAGGGTTTGTTCCGTAGCCAAATTTTTACAAACTCGGCTACGGTTGACACAACACCGGTCGGCTAAATATCTGAACATCCTCCTCATCTAATAGGGCCTCACACTCTGCATAACGCCAATGGATTTGAAACTCCCCAGAATTCTTCCACTGGGGAGTTTGATTTGAATCTTCAGTAAATTGGAAATCCACAGTGAGAACACCAATTCCGTAGGCACTTTCACATCGGTACCGAACTTGAGGATTTAATCCCAGGCGGAGTACTTCCTTGAAAACAACCTTTACCCGAACGCCTTCAAGCTCTAAACAATCTCCGACGGCCAAAGCCATCAAACGGTAGCTCATAGTTTTAGATACTCGCATTCGATCGGTACTCCACCAAAGATAAATTAATGATCCCGCTGATCGGAACCAATTTAAAACTGAAAGCATCAGCTCGCCTCTTCCATCGCATCGAGGCGTTTCTTCATCTCTGAATATTCTTCATTGAGCTTTTCTTCCTCCTCTTTCTTATTCCATTCTTCTTCGATCTCATCCGGTTCAAGCGATGTTCCATCCAGCTTGGCGAGAGCCTCGAGTCGAGCTTCACTTCGCTCCACTTTTTCTTCGAGCTTTCTAAATTCATTGAATGCTGAATAATCGCCAGCGTTTTCCATTGCACGATGAATCTTTCTTGAACTTTCTGATCGAGCTAACCTCGCCAGTAGAAGAGTTCTCTTTTGTCTTGCTTGACGGAGCTTCGACTCTAACTCTCGTACTGAACGTTGAAGCTTTTCCGTTTCTTTTCTTTGTTGCTCATGCTCTTTTTGAAGAAGGTTTCTTTCCTTTTCAAACTCTATCTTTCGACTTAAAGAAACTCTCGCCGAGTCTTCGTCACCGAATTTAACGGCATTTTCAGCTCGCTTGAACCAACGCTCGCAATTCATCTGAGCTTTCGCAACTTTCTTATGAAGTTGAATCTCATCGGCCATAGCTTCAGCTACAGCCGACTTTACGGACTCGAGTTCTTCTTCCATGTCGATGATCAATTGATGAATCAGACGTTCAGGGTTTTCAATTTTCTCTTTAATCTGAGTAAAACTTGAACGAATGAATAAGTTGAAGGTTTTAACCCATGCCATGATTTGCTCCTTTTTAGTTTAGAGGCGGTACCGGCGATCTATCTAAATCAAAGTAATCAGCCTTGTAGCGCCTGGGCCAACTTTGGCGAAAGCCAAAAACTGTCCCAGGCCATTCCCTAAATCCCCATTGAATTTCAAAAATGTTTACCATTTTTACTGGGGTTTAATCCCAGGAAGACAAAGCTGAAGACAGACGATTCAAACGTTGGAGTAATAACTCACGGTGACGTTCGCAGTACGCGCCTAATGCGATAACAAGAATTCCTAAGCCAATCCCCGTGATCCAAATCATGACGGGATTGTAAGAACCACCTTTAACAATTACGGCGACCATATCAGCAGCTAAAAATGCTGACCCGACATACATCAAGGCTCGTACCTTAAAGCCGATGGAAAGGATGATCACTCCCACGGATAAAACCATGAGGCTTAGGATGTGAATCCATTCTTGCGTTGAGACAATTTCGAAAACTGGGGAAACTAAAATCGTCAGCGCTCCAAGATAGCGAAGAGGATTATGAAATTTTTTGGGGAGTTCATTCTTGAAGACTCGAACACAGCCCAGAATGGTGAGTCCAGCTGGAACCATGAACAGCTCTAAACTGTTCCAACCTAAGTCGAAGAATAAAATGAGCAGTGAGATATTGGTAAGTAACCCGCTGTAAAAGTAATGTCGTCCCTGCTTTTGAGAAACACCGACGTAAAAGTGAGTCATGGCAACAGTGAACATTGAAAGAGTGTGGAACGCACTCCAATCTAAATCACCATAAAGCCAAGACCTCACCGCCCAAAAAATACCGTTGAGGGGAAGGAGGAAACCAATAATTCGGAAGGGTTGGACGAGTGGATCTTCAGTAGCCCGATTTTGTCTCCAGAGTGAGATGACCATTGCCAGTGATCCTAAGATCACACTGACGAAGAACAAGTGATGGATAGTTAGATTGAGAACATCCGTAAGAAGAAGAAATCCTATCGTCCCAGACAGTGAGATACAGCCCGTCCAGACTCGAATCGTTTCTCGAGTATCTGCCGCTCGTTTGAATTCAAGAATAGCAATAACGATAGAACTGATGACGAATGACCACAAATTGAACCCATGGCCGATGGCGATCACCTGATCAGGGTCTGCTAAGCTAGCTTTACAAATAGCTGCCCAGATCAATCCGATCATCAAAAAGAAAATCGAGAGCGAACGAAAGAGAGTGCGCTGAAGCTTATTGATCAGGGAATGAGTGGTATCAAAGATTTTCCCCAACGCTGTGGTGATGGCTAAGTTGATGACACTGACCAAGGAAAGCGCACCAGTAACCTTGAGCATCTCGGGAGTGAATAAACTGTAATCGAGAATTGAGAGGGCTTCGGGTTGAAGGAAATTGACGATCAACGCGAAGCATTGAATTTGAAGAAAGAAGCAAGCACTGGTTTTCGTCATTCGTGATGAAATGAGGAGACCAAAGACAGAAACTAGGGCGGCTACTCGAAAAGCAGGCTGAAAGAAGATCAAAGATCCCATACCCAAAAGGACAAGGAGCAAAGTGCTCAATTTTTCGTAGACCTTTAAAGCTTTATAGGCCTGATTGGTATCTTCAGATTCACCCTCTTTAAGTTGGATCAGGGAAGTTATTTTCAAGAAGGGCAAGCAAAGCACCGCTAAGACGGCCATCAACCAAGAATCAAATTCTAGGGGTGCGTACTGTATCCATAATTCACTCGCAAAGAGGGCCAATGCGATGAAGCTGAACCAAGGCAAGAAGGCTCGTTTATTCTTGATAGAAGCAATGAGCGACCACGCGATCAACGCGAACTGAGTGATCGAAGAGAGCAACATGAAGCTATTGAGGTCTACCGGATTAAAAATGTAGACCAAGGAGCTGGGAATAGCGACACAGATAAGCGCTGTTTCTAAAACGACTTCAAGAACTGAACGATTAGGGTGAATGATCGTTTGGAGAATTCGCTCATTCTTCAATTTGAGCGTCAAGTTGATGAACCATAGGCCAATGCAGACCACAAGAGTGATGTCGATGACTTGCCCTAGGCTGAGTTCCAGGGTCTCGTACAGCCATTGCCCTCCCGACAGGAAGAGATAACCATTGGCGATCTTACCCAACAAACCTGATTGAGTGCGGTAAGCTTGAACGAAGAGTAATCCACTCAATAACCAGACGGTGTTGTTTTCAACGCTTTGATCAAAGAAATGAAAAATGGCGATTCCACTGATGAACAGAGTGAGGATCACACTGAAGGTTTGGCAAGGAGATTGAGCCCAAGTAGAGAAATACATTTTAGTGCTTAGGGCACTTTTTGAATGGGACAAGGCTCGCAGGTGAGGATCAAGCCATGGACTTAAAGCAACCATGGTCAAGGCAGCAAAAGCGAGATTGAAGAGAGTTCCATTCATTAAGAAATGATCCCCTGTCAATTCAAAGAATTGTTCGACGAAGGGATGAAAACCATAAGCAGCCAAGGTCAAACTGATGAGAGTTAACCAAGCATGTGTGGTTTTCTTGAAGAGAATGACTTGAGTCCCATGAAGAACGAGAAGTGCGATAGACACCGGGAATATCGCCTTGGTATGGGTTAATGATAATGCTGAGAGTAAGATTGAAAGAATGGTCGTAAAGCGCGTGATTGGCAAATGCAAATGATCGGCATTTTTCTTTATAAACGCTTTCCTGAGTAGACTGAGGCCCAGTAAAAACGGAAGGTATGTGAGTCCATAAAACGCGAATGGCAATCGATCTTCTCGAACCGTTTGGGCTCCGATATCGATGGCTTTTCTTGCTAAGTCTAAAAAGAAGACGGGAGAGAAATTATAGGCGATCGTTGCCGTTATAAGGGCTCCCCACGTCAAGGTTTTATTCTTAAGCCAATGGGTGAAAAGTAAGAGTGAAAGAGTCGCTACCAATGCAGTGGGCACAAGTGCGTAAGCTGACAATTGAGGATTCACGATTCCGTAACCAGCGAGACCGATCCCGGCTCCACTCAG
>JANQLS010000181.1 GCA_028280485.1 Planctomycetota bacterium | reverse complement strand
AGTGGGCCCGGATCGTTACGAAGATAAAAACGCTAAAAAGGGCCAGTTGCACTTGAAGTACCGACCTTCAATTCGAAAGAAGAGTTGGAACTCGAAAACCTTTTATCGTCCTCAGGTGGGCTTTGCGGCTAAACGTCACCATGAAACTCGAACTCCCGTTACCGTTCGAGCCGAGGCTTCAACCCCCATCCTCAACGTTCGCGCTCCACGAGCCGCACATACGGGTGCAAAAGTTACTGTCGATGCCAATGGTACTTTTACGGTTCAACATTCCCCTTTGAATTTCTCCTGGGAGCAAACCGAAGGCCCTAAAGTTGATTTGAAAACTCAAGGAGCCAAAGTTGTCTTTGAAGCTCCGCCTCGAGACATTTCAGAGGTGGCTTGGGTTGCCTTGGGAAGGGCATTAATTTCTCATCCCGACTTTTTACTCACTCGCGCACCCTCGATCACCAAGGTCAAAGATCCATTGGAGAAGCGGAAGCTTCAATTGGTGAAGTTGGCTCTAGATCTTGTAGGACGACCTCCCTCTTCGGTAGAAATTGTGGATCTCGTCAAAGGGGCAAAGCACGAGAACATGGTCGAGTACTTTTTAAAGTCAGAAGAATTTAAGAAGTTCTACTTTCATCGTGTTCGACTCTACCTTGAAAGTCAGGGAACGCCCAGTCAAGACGAGCCCGTTCGACTTTGGTCTTACGTGGCTTATAACGACCTTCCGATCCAGGAAATTTTAACCGCCGATTACACGGTGAATGAGAAATTCAAAAAGGTTAAGCGTCCTGCTTTTCATGGGAAGTCGGGAGTTTTAACGACCGCCGGGTTCATCGAAGGCAAGCCGGGGCTACCTCACTACAATTACTCTGCT
The DNA here is from genome assembly GCA_028280485.1 of Planctomycetota bacterium. Lineage (GTDB taxonomy): Bacteria > Planctomycetota > UBA8108 > UBA8108 > JACQVS01 > JANQLS01. The sequence continues at coordinate 82,680 of JANQLS010000181.1, read as the reverse complement.
CAAGTGGCCGAAAAGTTTTTGGGATACGTTTTCGAAATCACCCCCGAGATCGAAGCTGAACGCGCGGGGAGTACAGCAATTTCGACGACAGCAGAGGGGTCGACTTGCTACAGTTGTCATAAGATCTTGACTCCCCTTGCGCATCAACGTTTGCGTTGGGATGACAAGGGTCAGTATCGAAAGTTAGATCCCAATGGAGAGCCCATCGATCAGAGCGATCACGGATTGGTGAAGCAATACCCATTCAAGGGAGAAGGCATGGAAGCCTTTGCCTTGAAGGCCGCCAAAAAAGAACGATTCCTTCGAACGATGATCAACACGCATTATATTTTCTTCAGTGGTCGCGAGATGCGCATCCGCGATGACGAGCGTGTTCTCTACCGTGAGATTTGGGATCAAATGAAAAAGGAAAATCACTCCGTGCGTTCGATGTTGCGAGTGATGTTGAATTCAAAAGAATACCTTGAAGGTCTCCCGAGGCCTAAGATTGAAGTGGCGAAAGAGTCATCATGAAGCGTCCCTGTGAACTCGATCCAAAAATTGAGATTCAAAAGTCTCAGAGAGATTTACCCCGTCTCCCCAGTCGTCGTCGGTTTTTAAAGCGACTCGGAGTGGCGACTCTCGGTCTGACTTGTAGCGATTTTCTGTCGTACTTCTTCAGATTCGGATTGCCGAATGAAGCCCGAGCTGAGGCGATGGCGAAAGACGCTTCAGATCGAGACCAGAATCAACGTTTCTTGATCTATTGGTTCATCGAAGGGGGTTGGTCGGGATACGACATGTTCAACCCAGTGATGACACCTAATAATGTGGTGCATCGATTAGATAACATCAGTCAAGAGCGCTACCGTGTCCTTAAATTTGGGCAACCTAATTACGGCATTTACAGAGATAAAAATATCCACTACGGTTTTTTAGCTCAGCCCGCTAAAGAACTCTTTGATGACATGGCGATCATCAGTTCGATGTCGACGGGTACGGGACACTCGACTGAACGATTACGCGCACACATGGGTAGCTATCGGTTCAGCTCACGGCATGATCGTCAAGACGATGAACGTTCGGTGATGCAAGCCTTCAGTGAAGTCTACGGACAGCCTTACGCCCTTCCTCATCTTTCATGGCACTACTGGTTGTCGGATGGTGAGTTGAATGAAGCTCAGTACACTGGCAAAAAAGGGTACTACCACGCTTTGGGTCCGGTTCACGCTCACACGATTTACGCGGGGCCTCCCAGTCGATTAAAGCGCCTCTTAAGAGAACTCGCCGCTTCTACGAGCGATGTCGTTGACCAATCGATTCAATCCTTCATCGACGATGCGAACAGTTCGATCTTAAAGGATGAAAATATCGAGGTCGTCAAAAGCTACAACTCAGCACGAAAGATCTACAAGCAGTTAGTTCAACGCGATCAACCACTGGATCGCAATTTGGTTGAGAGTCTATTTAAAGACCCTGAGCTTAGAGAAGATTTTAAGGTTCACGCCGAAGATGAATTGATGACGTATCGAAGTGTGAACGGGAATAAAGCTCGATCAAAATTTTCTCCCAAAACAAATGTTCAAGCCATGATGGCTTACGAACTCATTCGCGCAAACTTGAGTTGTTGCGCGTTCCTGGAATCACGAGATGTAAGACGTTTCGATTCCCATATGAGTCGTGGAAGACTCTGGAGCAGAGGGAAGCCGGTAGGGCAAAAAGATCAAACGAATATGCTCAATGAAGACCTTTGGGACCCTCTCAAAGTCTTTGTCAATAGATTAAAGAACACTCCACTCGGTGAGACGGGTGAGAGCCTCTACGATCGAACCACGATCGTTCTCAATTCAGAATTTGGCCGTTCGATTCACGGAGATGTATCCGGTATTCTCCGATCGAAAGCATCGCAGAAAGACAAAGACAAGAAAATCGCAGGGCAAGACATCTCGGCTCACTGGCCGGTGACTTCCTGCGCCTTCTTAGGCGGGCAAGTGAATGGGCATCAACAGTACGGGGGAGTGGGGGAGAAAACACTTCGCCCTATCCCACTGATGCCGAATGGCACGGTGGATCCCGCTTACAACCCTGTATCGGGTGAACTTCTCCAGGAGCGACAGAAGAGCAAGGTTTCGAGCATTCCCAATCATGGGGATGTCTACGCGACCGCCTTATTCCTTTCCGATATCTCTCCTGAAGGCAAAGGTCGTAACGAACGGCCTCCGCTAAAATACCTCAAAAAAGGTTACCGTTGGTTTTAGGTATCACTCCGGTGTTTATCTCCAGTTTGAGAAGAGTCCAAGCTGACTCTTCTCTGACTATCCCACCATCTTCATTCCCAAATTAATTCTAGGTTTACTCCTTCATGTCAAAAAAACAGTATCTGACCTCGCCGACGGCAACCGATGGCATGCCTTCGGGGATCCCTTACATCATCTCCAATGAATTTGCTGAACGTTTTTCTTTTTACGGAATGAAGGGGATCTTGGTCATCTTTATGACCAATTACCTATTGGGGTCGGATGGCTTAGATCCGATGAGCAAAACCGATGCTGGGTTTTGGTATCACCTTTTTGTGATGGCGGTTTACTTTACCCCAGTTATCGGGTCTCTGATCTCTGATATCTTCTTTGGGAAGTATCTCACGATCATGAGTTTGTCGATCGTTTACTGTGCTGGGCACATCGTCCTGGCCTTGGATGAAACTCGGCTGGGGCTCAGCATCGGTTTAACGCTGATTGCAATTGGGGCGGGAGGAATCAAACCCTGTGTTTCCGCCCACGTGGGGGATCAGTTTGGGAAAAACAACCAGCACCTCTTACAGAAGGTCTACGGATGGTTTTACCTTGCGATCAACCTCGGATCTTTCTTATCGATGTTGATCACTCCCGTCTTATTGAAGGCTTACGGACCCTGGGCGGCCTTTGGTCTGCCGGGAGTCTTGATGATTTTAGCTACTTGGTTCTTTTGGCTGGGTCGTAACAAATTTGTTCACATCCCCGCGGGTGGAAAAGATTTCATTAAAGAATCCTTCAGTGGTGAGGGCTTGAGCGCTTTCTTCAAGGTGGCTTTAGTCTTACTGTTCACCACTCCGTTTTGGGCCTTATTCGATCAAACGGGATCTTCGTGGATTACTCAAGCTCAGTACAATCTCGATTTAAATTTTGCCGGGATCAACGTTTTACCTTCACAGATTCAAGCCGCGAATCCCTTCTTCATTATCATCTTTATTCCGATCCTAAGTTACTTTATCTATCCGGCTGTAGATAAGTTCTTCAAGATGACCGCAGTGAGGAAGATTTGTATCGGGTTCTTCATCGGCGGAATCTCGTTTGCGATTCCAGCGATGCTCGAGACCTGGATTCGAGATTCTTATGAAATTACGAATCAGCCTCAAAACGGATCTTTATCCGGTTCTCTTCCCAATCTCTTTTATCACCCTAATGATGGATTCCAGGGTGAAGATACCTTTACCTTTATCGTGAAGAAGGATGGAGTTGAAAGTGAGCCTGCAACCGTCAGGATCTTAGTTGAGCCCACCGGGGATCAATTGCGAGGCGGCGGTCAAGAACTCAACACCGATGAGGGAGCTCCAGTTACTATTTTCCTGGGTGGGTATTCCACTCTAAAACAAGTTGAAGACCCTAAAACTGAAGTTGAAGAAAGCAAAGAAGCCGCACCACTAAAGTATACGATCTTAGATGCGACACCGGTTTATGAGGAGGGGTCGGGAGAGGAGATCGATAATTCCAATAGAAAGATCTCTCACTATACGACTCCAAATGGACGTTTAGATGGCACAGCACCCATTTTAACCTTTACTCCGAATAAAGATTACAAAGGAACGGATACCTTCCGCTACCAAGTATCGGGATTAGATAGAACAAGTGAGGCTTCCACCATCAGCATCTCTGTTGATTCAAAGGAAGATCCACCGGTTGCTTGCGCTCGAACGGTTGCAACTACTGCCGGGAGTTCAGTTTCGTTTTCCTTACAAGGTGGAGGGATGAAGCCCAGCTTCTTGTGGCAAATTTTAGCCTGTCTCTTCCTGACGATTGCAGAAATTATGATTTCGGTGACGGCTCTTGAATTTGCTTACACTCAAGCGCCTAATAAAATGAAGTCGTTGATCATGTTCCTTTACCTTCTTCCCATGTCGTTAGGAAACGGATTCACGGCTATGGTGAATTTGTTTATTGTCAATGACGACGGTAGCCTGAAATTAGAAGGCCCCAGTTATTTTTGGTTCTTTGATGCCATTATCTTCATCACTGGAATTTTATTTATAGGTGTGGTTCTTTTCTATAAAGAGAAGACCTATATCCAGGAGACGGTGGATTAGTTTCAGCATGGAGTCGACTTAAACCTCACCTGAGTCCAAAGCGAGGTGATTAACTAGCCCGAAGCGTTAGCGAGGGTTTTCACCCCTCGCTAGCGCTTCGGGCTAGTTAAGAGTTAGAAGAAGTCTATATTTATCTTTGGAGTGAGGGGATGCTTCAGAAATATCGATTCATATGTTTCTGCTTAGGGTGTTTGCTGGTACCAAGTATGGTGTTTTCTGAAGCTGATTTTTATGTCTCTTCTACTGGAAGTGACGCATGGGATGGTAAATCCGCCGAAGAAGAAACTACGATTAAAAACCGAGGCCCCTTTAAAACTCCCAATCGAGCTCTCTTAGCCGCTCGTCAACTTCGTCAGCAAGAACCTCATCGCGATCGCCCCATCGTTGTCGAGATTCGCGGGGGGTTTTATGAACTCGCTGAGCCTCTAAAGTTTATTCCTGAAGACTCCGGTACGAAATCCTCTCCTCTCATCATCAAGAACTATCGAGATGAGAAACCGATCCTGAGTGGGGGGAGAATAATTAAAGGTTGGAAAGTCGACGAACGGGGACGCTGGCGGGTCTACCTTCATGAAGTTCACCATGGAAAGTTGAACTTTTCGCAGTTGTTTGTCGATGGGCAACGTCGGTATCGCCCTCGCATACCTAATAGAGGTTACTCCAAAGTTGAAGAGCAGTTACCTCCCAGTCCTCAATTTGATAACAAGGGGCACGACCGCTTTCGGTTCGATGATCGTGACCTTAAATCCTCTTGGCACAACCTAAGAGACATCGAAATCTTAGCCCTCCACATCTGGAGCGCTTCGCGAATGCGCATCCAAGATTTAGATGAGGGAACTCGAATTGTAAGATTCACGGGGCCCACCCGTACCACTCGACGCTGGGGCGCGTTTCCAAAAGGGCAACGCTATATTGCCCTCAATGTGAAAGAAGCTTTTAACATTCCTGGCTTATGGTATCTCGATACTAAGAGCGGGGAGTTAGCTTATTGGTCAAAGTCGAAAGAAAAGGTTTCAGAGACCGAAGTCATCGCTCCGCGTTTGAAACGACTTTTAGTCGCAACCGGAAAGATCGAAGAGAAGCAATTTGTTGAACACGTTCGAATCGAAGGGCTTTCTTTTCGACACTCCAATTGGGTGTGTCCTTCCCAGGGAAATTCTTATCCCCAAGCGGAGATGCCGATGTCGGCTGCTATTTCCATTGTGGGAGCTCGGCATCTTGAGATCAAAAACTCAAGTGTGATGCACACGGGCGGTTACGGTTTAGCCGTTGGGGTGGGGAGTCGAGATATCGTTGTGTCGGGTACTGACTTTTTTGATCTTGGGGCGGGAGGGATAAAAATCGGGCATGCCGCACAAGCGGGTTCTTTAACTCCTCAAGTTTCAAAGCCAGACTCCCACATTAAACGCATCGAAATTTCTAATTGTCGAATCCAATCGGGGGGACGATTACATCCATCGGCCGTAGGAATTTGGATCGGGCATGCATCAGAAAACAAAATTGTTCACAATGAGATTTCGGATCTCTTCTATACCGGAATCTCGGTGGGCTGGTCTTGGGGTTATCGCCCTTCACTCGCTTATAAAAACATCATCTCTTACAACCATATCCATCATATCGGGCAAGGAGTGCTTTCGGATATGGGAGGGGTATACACCTTGGGAGTTTCCCCAGGAACAAAAGTAACTCACAATAAAATCCATGATATCTACGCCATGGATTACGGGGGATGGGGGCTCTATACCGATGAGGGTTCTACGGGAATAGAGATGAGTCACAATTTGGTCTACCGCACGAAGACCGGATCTTTTCATCAACACTACGGTCGCGACAATAAGATTTTCAATAACATCCTTGTCGATAGTCTTCGTTGGCAAGTGCAGCGAACTCGGGCTGAAAAGCACATCTCATTTGAATTTAAAAACAATATCGTGGTTTGGAAAACAGGACCTCTCCTTGGTAGTAATTGGAATGACGATGGCTTTGTTCTAAATAAAAATGTGTACTTCCATTCTCAAGGGATGCCCGTTCAATTTCCGGGAGGTTTAAATCTTTCCGATTGGCAGAAGAAGAGGAAACAAGACTTAGAGTCCATTGTTGAAGACCCTTTGTTTGTGAATCCAAAGAGAGACGACTACCGATTAAAAAAGGATTCTCCCGCCTTTAAACTGGGTTTTAAACCGTTGAAAATAAAAGAGATGGGGCCACTTCAAGAATCACCCTGGATGGTGAACTTAAAGCAGAGCCCTGTCATTTTTGAAAGAAATTAGCTTTTTACGCCTCTCAGGTTTTGAGATGTCGATTGTTAAGGAATTTCCTTAACTGGAAAGTGAGATGCGGTTTTTCATATTTTCCGCGGTTTTTTCCGTTCCTTTTCACTGTCTATCTAAATGTAGGGAAACTTGTCTCCCTTCACCCCTCAAACACTCCGGTAATTCTGAGGATAAGTTAACTGACCTATGATGCCGGGGGAATTGAGCACACCGTAGATGAGTGAGGCTCAATTTTGGGGGCGCTTGGGTGATTCGAGAGTGAACCGAATGATAGCGGAGTCGCCTCGATTTTATTGAGGGGCAATTACTCCGGGAAAGCCTCAACTCCAGCGGATGAGTTGAGGCTTTTTTTATGTCTATAGCCCTTAACTAGCCCGAAGCGCTAGCGAGGGGAAAGATACCCTCGCTAGCGCTTCGGGCTAGTTAAGTAATCGTTCTTTTAAATACGATTAAAGCTCTGATTAGAACGTTTCTCCCGTTTCATTTCTCACATAGCGATAGTAAACCTCTAAGGTCATCGCTCCGATCGCCGTGGAGTACACTCGTCCTCCCGCAATTCCCCATTCTCCGATAGGATCCCAAGAGCCATCTACACAGTAAGGCTTTACTGTTTCTGGGTGGAAAGCTTGCCTTTGAGATGAGAGTAATGCTGGTACTAAGTCTTTATTCCACTCCTCCCACAGCTTGCCACCAAATTGAAACATCGCGTAGGAAGCGTAATACCAATAGTACATATTGATCGTAGAGAGTTTCTCACCTTCTTGTTCACGCCATTGAGGGGTGTGCATCATCAAGAGACTAGCTCCTCGCTTTATCGTGGGGTCGGTACGGCTTTCTCCTGCGAACAGGCGACATAAAACAGACACTGCAGTCATGCAACTGAGATCCTTAGAATAAGGATAGGGGTCATCGGGATAGTAGCCTCCGAGTCTTGAACCTTCATCACCGGGAACTTCGTAGCCTGTCTTTCCGGATGCTTCAGAGGTGGCGGAATCGAACCAGTTCAACGCGCCCTCAAAGGCTTTGTTAAATCGAGATCGAGGTATTTTTAAATCGGCGTATTTCGCCGCCTTTAAAGCTAAAACCATCCAACCCGTAACCGATGTATCATTACGCCCGTCTTTGATGCCGTACTTCCAACCGAGACCATTATTCTGTGCGAGTAAGCAAAGATTGACGGCCGAAGTTACCGATTTTTCTAAGTTGATCTTGTCTCCACTCATCGCTAAGAGTTCTGCCATAGCCATGGTGGCGATCGCATGATTGTAGATCCAATCTTTCTTAAGGTCTTCACCGTCTGGTCCTAAGGGACGCTTGCCGTAAGTGCCGTCAAAGAATTTGTCAGCAGATCGGATCTGTTGCGATTTCATAAACTTGACTGCCTTACGAAGCACTTCTACAAATTCGGGATGATCCCCATCGATGTGAGTTTGACCGAATCCCGTAAAGGCGAGCATCGCTAAACCCGTAACCCCTACATCATGATCTTCAAAGCCTTGATCCGTGGGGTAACGCTCAGAGTTTAAATTGCCTTGTTGAGGAGAACATTCTTTGGAAAAATCTTTGGAGCTCCAGCCGCCATCTTCGCGTTGATGGCGTTGTAACCATTTGAGTGCAGAGATTAATGCATTTGTGCTCTCCTCGGTTCCGCCAATGCGACCTCTTCTTGTATGCCCGTAGGGCTGTCCGTTTTTTCCTGCAAAGCCTCCTCCAACGGCGATTGCATCGCTGATACTATCGCCCTTTAAGTCCACGTCCGTTTGCTTATCGAGGTCCGTCCCTTTTGGGATATCAGGAGTTACCGGTTCTAACGTTTTAATGATTACTGGGTTTTCTACCTTCTCCTCGTGCAGGATTTTTTTCTGATCCTTTAGCTTTCTCTTTTTCGATGGATCATACTTCTTCTCGGGCTTCTCAGGTGGAAGCTTGATACTGATGGGAACGAGATCTTCTTTAACGTTTGGAGGGGAAGTGAAGATAACTAAAAGAATCGCAAACAAGACGACATGAAGAGCGGCTGAAACCGCCCAGTAGGGTGTGTCGCGTAACCACTGAGGGATCGAGAAGGCTTGTTCGTCTTCTTCATAAATGTCTTGGGTGGGGTCGTCAAATTCTTTAGAAGCGCTTAGATCTTCTTGTCGCAATCGATTCATAGCGTACTCCTCGGGATGTGGAGAGGCCGGTGTAGACAAAGCTACTTTAAATTGAACCTGAGAGTTCTCTTAAGGAAGGATAGAGAACTCCCACTGCGCTGGTTGAGTAAGAAGGATTCTGAGTGGTCTGTTGAGTTAGATAGGGATAAATTGCTTTTAAGCGAGTTAAAGTCACTTGTAGCGCCTGGGCTTGTCCCAGGCCAAAGGAATCCAATTCCAACTCGACAGACCTTGGGCGCGGTTTTAAGCGAAAGAAAAGAATTCTGAGTGCGCTGGAGGGTCGTAGCCGAATTCGTAAGAATTTGGCCGGCAGGGTGAAACGCGAGATGGTGGAGAGCCAAACTTTGACAAGTTCGGCTACGGGTGAAAGCAAATTAGAAGTAAAGACAAAAAAAGAGCCAGAGTTACATTCTTAGTTAACTAGTTCCTGTTGATAAAACAAAAACTACTTCGAATCTATCTCTGGCTCTCTCACCATTAAGCCATAATAGTAATAGCTAGTTTTTAGTCGAACTTAGGATCAGTTACCGATTCCTTCGTTCGCACGGGTGAAGCGATAGTAAACTTCGAGGGTCATAGCACCGATGGCGGTTGAGTAAACACGGCCACCTGCGATTCCCCATTCCCCGATGGGATCCCACGAACCGTCAACACAGTGAGGTTCTTTGGTTTCGGGATCGAATTCTTGGCGCTGAGTTGAAACTAAAGCCTCGATCATATCTTTGTTCCAGTCTTCCCACATCTTACCTCCAAATTGGAACATGGCGTAAGAGGCGTAGTACCAGTAGTAGATATTGATCGTAGAGAGCTTCTTGCCATCTTGTTCACGCCATTGAGGCTTGTGAGCCATCAGGATGTCGACACCTCTTTTGATGACAGGGTCGGTACGGCTTTCACCGGAGAACAAGCGGCAAAGAACAGCCACTGCGGTCATGCAGGAGAGATCTTTTGAGTAAGGGTATGGATCGTCGGGATAGTAACCCGCCAATCGTGATCCCTCATCACCAGGTACTTCGTAACCGGTTTTTCCTGAGGCCACCGACGTGGCTCGGTCGAACCATTTCAAGGCGCCATCGAAGGCTTTCTTATAATGAGCTCGAGGGATTTTCAAACCAGCGTTCTTGGCTGTTTTGAGAGCCAGGACCATCCAACCGGTCACTGAGGTATCGTTCTTTCCTTCTTTGACTGCGTACTTCCAGCCGTAGCCGGTGTTTTGAGCGAGAAGGCAAAGTTTAACGGCGTCAGTAACCGATTTTTCTAAGTTAATTTTGTCATCACTCATGGCGAGGAGTTCTCCCATGGCCATGGTGGCGATCGAGTGATCGTAGATCCAGTGCTCGTTGAGTTCGTTTCCTTCGGCGTCGACGCCACGGTCACCGTATGTACCATTCAAGGTTTTGTCGGCTGACTTAATCTGCTTCGACTTCATGTACTTTACGGCTTTTCTGAGGACTTCAACGTACTCAGGATATTTACCGTCGAGGTGGGTGTGTCCGAAGCCAGCGAAGGCGAGGATGGCTAAGCCGGTGACTCCCACATCGTGGTTTTTAAAACCTTTGTCAGTCGGGTAGCGTCCGGAGTCTTTGTTCCCTCCTTTGACACCATCGCATTCGGGTGCAAAGTTTTCTGCGCTCCAACCACCGTCGGCGCGTTGGTGACGACGGAGCCACTCCAAGGCGGCGCGAACGGCAGCTTCAGTACCGGCTCCACCACCTTCGTTGATAAGAGAACCTTTACCCCAACGTTCACCGTAAGCACCAGCAGCACCACCACCGACACCGATTGCATCATTGAGGTTATCACTCAAGAGTTCGACGTTCGTGACGTTGTCGAGGCTAGTCCCTTTAGGAATATCAGGAGTTACTTCTTCGAGTTGACGCTCGATGATAGGCTTATCGACTTGTTTTTCATGAAGGATCTTCTTGGTCTTCTTCATGTCCCGCTTGACGGTGGGATCGTACTTGTCTTCCTTCTTAGGAATCGGCTTGATGTTGATCGGCACTTGGTCTTCTTTGATCGATGGAGGATCAGTAAAGATCACGAGCAGGATGGCGAACAAGACGACGTGAAGTAAGGCAGATACCGCCCAGTAGGGCGTTTCCCGCAGCCAAGCGGGAATAAAATGATCTTCTTCACCTTCAATCTCTTCGTCGTACTCGTCTTCGTAGTATTCGTCTTCGTAATATTCTTCGGGAACCATGAGTCGAACAGCCTCGCTGAGCGGGCTGCCTCCAGATGAAATGGTTTGAGGAGTTGTTACTAGGTAACAGAATTAATGTTAATAACGATTCTCTTAATTGCCAAAAATGCATGTGCGAGCTCTGATGGAGCGAGTCATGACATGAGAGGCTAAAGGAAGAGAAGCGATCTATTATAAGGGGAATCGGGAGCCGAGGGGGCTAACGAATTCCTTGGTTTTAGAATCGGCATATCTAATGGCGAATTTGAACAGAGTTCAGTCACTAAAAGATAACGGAGCCGAACTATTTTTACTTATATTGGATGGTTGAAGGATCGGGGGCTAGTCAGAATCCTTTATTGAGTTAAAGGATATCAGGAATTGAGTTTTTGTCAATTATGTTTCTCGTGTTAAATGAAAAGTTGATTTTATCGGACGGAAATTTCCTTAAGTTATTATGTTTAAATATATTGTGGGTGTATTCACAACCGAGGGAATGTTTCAAATACACCCAGTTACACCGTTTGAATTGCGTTTTTTGCGATTCCTGCAATCAAGAGGGTCGATTTTTTGGCAATTTGAGGTCTTGGGCTAATATCGAATCACGAATGCGGTTATAGTGAAAAAAATGCGTGTCTGAACTTAAGAGACTGTGAATTCTTGAGCTTTTAATTGATTCAATGCCTCCAAATTAATATCTATGGATTGATCTTAACTAGCCCGGAGCGTCAGCGATGGGGCAGAACTAATGTGTTTTATGGGTAGAGCCTAAATTCATTAGCCATCTATATAAGCATACCTCTGGAGAATTTCTCAGGATGACACATCCCGTCGCTCACGCTCTGGGCTAGTTAGTGAGCTGCAAAAAATCTAAACCTCTAAGAGTGGATTTGAGAAAAATAGAATTCAAAAGCAGGAATTGGAGAGGAAATTGGCCTCGTTGAACTGGAAGTTCGCGCAACGATTTAAGCCCGAAACTGAGTTAAAGCCTTTTGAAGCTCTCAAAGCTCATTGGGATGAACTCCAGGAGGGAGAAGAGATCCAGGTATTAAAGGAGAATCGTCTGCGAACAGTTTTCCTTCACGAAATGCGTGAATACCGGGATAGCCTCCGGGTTTCCTGGGTGCTCAAAAAGTTTCGCCACCGAGGTTGGTACAACAATTTAAGGCATCGCTTTTTCCCCTCTCACGCTGAACGTGAATTCAAGGCCTTAGAAAAATTTTACAACTGGGGTTATCCCGTTCCTCGTCCCTTAGCGTTCGCCTTGAGAAAAAAAGGATCAGTCCCGGTCGAGGGGGCTTTGATCATGGAGGAGATTCCCCAGACTCGAGTTTTAGCCGAGTGCTTCGAAGGTTGCTACGACAGGGGAATGCTTCTCCAAGAGCATGAACTTAGAGTTCGTTCCTGGCTTGTCGCTTGTGGGCAATTAGTGCGAAGCATTCATGAAAAGGGAGTTCGACACCCGGATCTACACGGGGGAAATTTCTTGCTTCGGGAGGGTGAAGGCGATGAGCTTTTTCTTATCGATTTTCATTCCTGTTACTTTCCAGGCTACCTTTCCCATGCGGCTAAGATTAAAGGGATCGCGATGGTGGGGCAATCTTTGAGAGCCAGTCTTCAGGATCGAGAGTTCCGTTGGTTTCTTTTAGGTTATTTAAAAGCGGGTTGGGATCCCGACGAACCTAAAAAAGAAGACGAGAAGAAAAGAGAGGAGCAAACCTTTGTCGTCGATCCTCAACCCTACGGGCTAAATTTATCTCAAGCGTGGCCAAAAATTGTCGACGAACTTCCCAAGGATGAAGTGGATTCTATTCAACAATTAGAAACTGAAGTTAAGCAATGTGTCGCTCGCTTAGACGCACGAAAGATGAGGAGTCGAACCAAGCGTTGCCTTTTGAATGCGAGTGTCTTTGAGCGAACATCAAATTCTTTGGGGAAAGTTTATAAGCGTAGAGATTTTGATCTCCAAGCCGCACTCTCAGCCTTGAAGGATGATCCTCCAGAATCCACGATTAAGTCGAAGCCTCAGGCTTGGGTCGCTCGGGTGCAGATCCCCGGCTTGGAATTCGCGTGTGTAATCAAGTATCGACAATATTCAGGGATACGATCTCTCCTATCGCCGTTCTTTACTCATCCCCTAAAAAAAGCCTGGATCGGGGCTCACGGCATGCTCACTCGGGGTTTGCCGGCCCCCTTGGGACAAGCCTTAATCGAAAAACGGAACTGGATTTTCGTCACTCATTCTTGGTTGATTCAAAAGGAGTTTGAGGGGGAGTCTTTAGATCAGTTTTTGTGGAAGAAGCGAAGAGGGACTTCCGAGGCTTTAAGCACGTATCAACTTCGAAACCTCGTTCGTACCATCGGCCAAGCGCTTTCTCAGCTCCATGCACAGCGGGTTCGTCACCGAGACCTGTCGCCCCAAAATCTTCTGGTTCAGTATTCGAAGGATTCCGATCAACCTCTCTTATGCTGGGTGGATCAAGATGATGTTAGCTTTCCTATTCGTGTCGGCCGAAATCAAATCGAAAGAAACCTCGTCCAATTGGGGAATATGCCTGAGGGACACATCAGCACTTCGCTTTTAATGAGGGCTCTGCGGGCTTATGACGGAGGTTCTAAGAAATTCTACAATCAGGAATCGATTGCGAGCTTAAGAGAGAGTCTTCTCGATGAAGCTTTAAAGACGATCACTCGAATGACGGAGCTTGAGAATCGATCAAGCGTGGAAGATGGTTGATCCTTCTTCCGGTAGTTCTCAGGATTCGAGGCCGCGAATTAGTGTGATCATCGTTCACTACGGTGAAGAGTCGCAATTGATGTCCTGTATGAAGTCTCTCGCTACTTCGAGTGAAGTTTTGTTGCAACTTCAGGTCATCTATCACGGGCCTTCAAAAAAACCATCAGATCTACTTTTAAGTTTCTCTCGTTCTCTGGAAAAGGAACCAGCGATATTAAATGTTGATCTTCACGTTCCTAAGGTGAATAAGGGATTTGCAGCGGGTTTAAACTTCGGCGTTGAATTCGCACTTAAAAATCAACGAGTCGATTATTTCTTTTTCATGAATCCTGACGTTTGGCTCGAGGGGGAAATGTTAAAATTTCTCGTCGATCAAATTCAAGGCAATCCCAAAGCTTTTGCCGCAGGACCCGTTCTCGTTGAAGTGGCGAGTGATATAGAATTTGAAACGCTGGGCGAGTTTCAAGAATTGGAAATCGATCAGGGGCGAGACTTAAGAGTATGGAATGCAGGAAGTGAAATCAATTGGCCCGATGGAAATGGAACGAGCTGGGCCAATGGCGAGCCACTATCGCCCTACCTCAAGACTCATCCAAGCCCGCAAGAAGTGGGATATTTAGCGGGCTGCGCGATTCTCATGCCCGTTTCGGTAGCTAAGGAAATCTTTCCTCTCTCTGAAGACTATTTTCTTTATTACGAGGATGCTGAGCTTGGAGAGCTGATTCGTCAAGCTGGAGGAAAATCTCTAGTCTTTCCCCATCCTCAACATTTAGCCTATCACCGGTCGGGGAGTTCAACTTCTGAGAAACCTGAGGCTCGACGGTACTACCAAACTAGAAGTAGAATAGTATTCTCGAAACGTTGGGCTCCGAAAGGATGGAAGCCAAAGTTCAAACGGTGGATGTTTTCATTGAAGCGATGGCTCGGTGGGGGCTCGGGTAGGGAAGGAGTCCTTCATGCCTATACTAAAAAACTTCACTACTGGGATTCGTGGTAATCGATAAAGGATAAATACAATGCGCTCAAATGAACCTTCAAGCCTTTCCCGTCGTGCCTTCATCGGTTCGAGTGGTCTCGCGTTAACTGCAGCGAGCCTGGGTGCGGATGAGAAATCGGAAAAGAAAACAAAAAAGATTTTTAGAGGTGGTACTTACAAAGGCCCCCTTGCCGTAGGTACTTGGGACCACGGGACGCTTGCAGCCAGAGCTGCACTCCGAATTGCCCAAGTGGGAGGGCGAGTTGTCGAAGCTGTTGAAAAGGGAATCAACCTCGTTGAAGTCGACCCGAAAGTAACGAGTGTCGGATTAGGTGGTTATCCCAATGCTAAAGGCATCGTCGAACTCGATGCCGCCATCATGGATGGAGGCCCCGGCTTACGCTGTGGAAGCGTGCAATCGATTCAAGGGATCAGCACACCGATATCAGTTGCGAGAAAGGTGATGGAAAAAACTCCCCATGTTCAACTGGTTGGAGAAGGTGCCCGCAAATTTGCCCTTGAACAAGGTTACAAAAATGCCAACTTGTTGACTCCCAACGCGAAGAAGGCTTGGGAAAATTGGAAAAATAAAACCGGACCCAAGGTCAAAGATCATGACACTGTGGGCGTTGTACTTTTAGGCCGGAGTCAGCGGATGGCTGCCGGTTGTTCAACCAGTGGATTAGCTTGGAAACTTCCTGGCCGAGTGGGGGATTCGCCCATCATTGGTGCGGGGCTCTACTGTGACAGTGATGTCGGGGGAGCTTCGGCTACTGGAGTCGGGGAAGAGGTTTTGCGAGTTTGTGGAAGTTTCTTGGTGGTCGAAGCGATGCGAAGAGGGGCAACACCTCAAGAGGCGGTGGAAGAAGCCCTCGCCCGGATCATCAAAGCCGATCCTAAAAATAAAGAACGTCAAGTTGCCTTTATCGCACTTTCTAAAACGGGTGGAGTTGGCGCTGCCTCGATTCGCCCCGGTTTTCAAGTTGCGATCGAAGGAGAGAAGCTCTCTCTATTGTTACCCACCTACTCATTGGAGTCCTAAAGATCGATGGTGCTCAAACGCCTGCGTGATTTCTTTAAGCTCGGTCAAGATGATCGTTCGGAGTCATCAGAAACCTCTAAGAATTCTGGTGAAGCAATACAGCCTCGTCACTTCGGAGAGCTGTGGGGTGAAATTCAAAAAATTGCTGAAGAAGAAACTCCAAACCTATTTTCTAAAAAATCGGCAGCTGAGCATGCCGGTGAATCTTTAGAGGGGAAAAAAGATGTGGAGCGTTGGCTTCATGCTTATATGAAGCGTATTCAACCCGACTACGATTATCAGTTTCCCTCCCATCATCCCCGGTACCGAGGGCTTTGCTTAATCGTTCGACAATGGCCCTCAGGAACTTTGTGGGAAGCTTTCAATGAAGAGACTCTCCTCAAAGCTCCGATTCATCCTTTTCGGCAGCGTAATGAATTAGAGGAGGCAATTGATGAGTTCTTGGATGGTGGGGAGAGTTGAGAGAGGTTTTAATTTTTTGATGGTTAATTCTCCCGGCAAACTAAAGTTATTATTTCGCCCTTACAGGGCTATAACAACTTTCATCTCTCAACCCAGGGCGACGCTTCGCTCTGCCCTGGGCTAAGTTATTGCGGGCTTTCAGCCCTTGGTGGGACCGTAATCTTCAACGAGAACTCAATGCTAAGGCAAATTACATCAAAAAATTTTAGGGGAAAGTGTTGATACAGATAAATATCATTATTCTAAATCGAAGCTTCCTTCAAATCTTGCCCGGGCAAGGGGCGCATTGATATTTAAATCTTTTAATTCCCACCAACCAAATCACAGGTCATAGCATCCGGAGTGGGATCAATACCAGGAACTTCATTTGGAGGGGGGATGACTCCGGTGCCTAAGAACATTTTTTCTAAAAGTAAAACGGTGTCAGCGATTTCAATAGTGCCGCTGTCATTTGTATCGGCAGCGTCGTAACAATCGATGGGGTCACCCGGTAAGAAAAGATAGGTGAGGATGACGATTGGGTCTCCGATATCTAATACTGAACTTCCATCCGCATCACCCCTAATAAATTGATCCTCTGTAGTGAGGGGTGGGTCAGGTTGCTCCCAGTACGCCCAGGGGCCACGATCATCATCGACGATGGGTTGGAGCGCGTAAATTTTTACGTCATCTTCTGGGAGGATCGAATCTACAAATTGAGTTGTAGTGCCCTCCAATTCTGCAATTTGTTCCCCGTTCCTATAGACGACGATGGAATCGTAGGTTTGAGGATTTTCCCAGGTTAATTGGATTTGATCGTCGGTTTCATGACAAACGACTTGGGTGGGTTTGTCGATATTATCGAAAAGTTCTAACTCTAAAATTGTGGGGAGAGAATTGATCGTTGAGGCGACGTAAAGACGATTTCCAATTTCGTGGATATCGTTGTAATTATTGGGTCCGCCGTTATCCAGTGGAATGGTGAAACCTGTACGTTGCCCTCCTTCACTGATGTGACCTACGAAAGTCAGCATGCCATCGTTGGGGGTTGCGCTCGTCAGTAAGTATCCACCCATGCTCGGGCTAAGGCTCAAGGCATTATCAAATACGAAACTGCGTTCGGGCTTCAATGGGTTCTTGAATTGGCGAACGGTTTTTCCGTTCGGTTCAATCTCGACGATCGTACCTGTGTTGCGTTCGAGGAAGTAAAACGATTTGTTCCTTTCGTCCCAGGTTAATCCTACAGGTAATGGAACGAAATTATTGGTAGGGACAGGAACTGCAATGTCGAAAGTATCGATCGTCTTTCCGGTTAAATTTTTAGAATAAAAAACGAACGTGCGATGGATTTCTGGATTTGGAGACGGAGCAGATGAGATCAAATAAATCTGAGATGGATTCTTAGAACTCGGTCGGATCGCCATCGTGCTGATGCTTGCGCCTGGTGGAATAATATTCTCTATAACTTCGATGAGATCGAATTGTGCGTCGAGCTTGAATAAGGAGCGTGCTGCCGATTGCGACTGGGTGCTCACATAAAAAGAGCCATCGTCTGAGTCGTAAGCAATTTGATCTGGAGGGGGAGTTGAGATGCGGAATCTATTGATAATTCCCCCGGCTCCGATTCTCAGTTGGCAGTGAGCGGGAGAACTTTCCTCTTCTCCTCGATAAGCGATGACTTCGTAGGAGTTTAATCCGAACTCTACTTCTTCATCGATATACTCTTCCACGTTTGGAGGGAGGACTTGAATGAGTTGACGATTTCGGAAGATTTCGATTCGATCGTAATCGTCATTAATTCTGAACGAGAGTCGGGCTTGGTTTTTAAAGCCGATTTGTTGACAAGTGAGTCCCGTAATTTTTGCTAAGTGGGGTGTACTAGAATTGAGTTCAAAAATGCAGGTGTCGAGAAAAGAGATCCCCGCAGTATAAAGCCTGAATTTATCGTTAATGAGGCTCGTTGCTAGAGCTTGATTATCCTTTGATAAGCAGCTAGTGATGCTGTCACGTAGAGGGATGTTTTTTCCTCGTTGGTACTCTAAAGTTTCTAAATTGATCCTAAAGATATAGGCTCTTGAACTCTTTTGTAAGGGGTCTCTTCCAGTGAGATCGACGACCGGCGGATTGGATCCAGGAACGATTGCGATCCCTGAATTCGTGGTGTTTAAATTAAAACCGCCTACAGTTTCAGGATCGATGAGGTCAGGGTGGTCGAGGCTTAAAAGTGTTTCGCCAACCAAATTGATTTTATAGATCCGATTACGTTGGTTTTCTAGTAGCCAAATGTGTCCATCTTCACCATCAGGTCCCGGGATGTAAGTCATTCCGATGACGCTTCTCTCTGTGGGGTCAGGATCTTTAATACCAGTAGGAAGAATAACGGGGATTTCCTGTTCAGATTCAGGCTCGCCCATAAAATTCACCTCCACTAGGGTGGAGTTTCGTGAATTGAAAATTAAGAAATTTCCGGTCTCAGGGCGGTAGGCAATTCCGCTTAAGCGATCTAAGGGATTTGGGAATGCGAAGAGGGGGGTTTCTTCGATCAGTTCTAACTCACTCGAAAAGACAAAGAACCTCTGAGTTAAGAAATCCAAGGCGTAAACCTTGCCTTCAGCATCGGTGGTGAGGTCAGCTAAGGCCGTCCCAGGGTACTCAATTTGATTGATAATTTGGCCCGGCCCGAAGGTGAGTCCACAGGGTTGGGTTTCTGTTCTTAAAGATCCTTTGACTCCGACGAGATGGTAGGAAAGGTAATCTGCTGGTGGGCGTGTATCGATGAAGCTAATTTCATCCCCTGCAATCGTGGTGAGAAGAGCCGAGTTCCTCCAGACTTCGATGTGATCGTAGTCATAGAACGAGTTCCAGGTGAGTTGCACCTGGTCGTCTTCAGTGGAAACACAATGAGTTTCCGTGATCTCGGGCAGAGGGAATTCTTCCCATTTAATTCTTACAAATTCGTGGCTGGATTGAGAAATGCAGAGGATGGTCGATAGTTCGGGATTCTCTTTGTTAGGCTCTAATAAAAATCCACCAGGAATGCCTCCGACCTTTGCTAAAGGGATCCAGAAGCCCGTGTAATTGCCATCTTTATCAAATCGTCTCAAAAAGTATTCACGGAGGAAAAAGTCGTATCCATTCGCAATGAAGCCGTCGAGCTCACCCTGGGGATTCTGAATGATCTTTACATCATTTGAACCTGCGGTTCTTCCTTTACCGGGGTAGCCGTCTTCATCGTCGGGATGTTCAAAGTAGTTGATGATTACCCCATTGAGCTGGATCTCATAAATGAGCGTTCCGTTTGCTTCGACGACGAATAGGGTGCCCTCACCATTGTTACCTTCAGGATTAAATACGAGTCCAGTCGGTAATGGACCTCCGATGTTGGTTTCGACGGGGCCAAATAAAGGTGTGAGAAGTTTCCCGGTGGGAGTGCCATCCAGGTGAAGCTCCATGATTTGACGGGACTGAGAATTTACAATCCAAAGTGAATCGTTGACGGAATCGTAGGTAATCCCTCCGACCACATCCTCATTGGGAAAGGGGACGGGGAAGGTTTCGATAACCGTTTTTAGGGTGGAATCGAGGACATATATTTTTCCCCCGATGAATTCCGTTAGATAATATCTCTGGATTTTAGGATTGTAAGTAATCGCTAAAGGTGTGAATGAAGGAGAGTGCCATCGTTCGATCACTTCACCGGGTTCAGCGTGAAGTGCAGCTGATAAACTGTAATGTATTATAAAAATTATAAAAAATATTTTAAGCATAACTTGTTTAAAGCCATTCCTCAGCTTCGCTAAAGCGCGAATGGGAACGCGCTTTAGAGAGACTTTATGAGGTTGCTTTTGTTTGTGCGCCATGCTTGAAAAGTGCTTAAGTTTCTATACTGCTAAAATTATCAGTAAGAACACAGGAAGGATTTTGATGCAAAGGTTCAACGAGCGAAAAAATCATTCGCTCTAATTATAAACCTAGCTAGGAGGTTAACGATGTTAAATTACCCCTTGATCATTTCACTTAATAGTTACTCAATTGCCATTGCGCGCGCGCATACATTTTAAATCAAATCCTCTTATTAAAGTTACATTCTTTTTATTTAGTGCCATTAAATTTCAATATTTTGCGAATTCACAACCCTGAAAAAAATTAAATTTTTTTACCTTACTTTAAATGCATGTTAGTGATTTTTAGTTTCAATTTCCTTGCCGGAAAATTGCCTTTGTTTTTACGGATATACGGAAAAAATTTTCGCTTATAAATTACTTTGTATACCATTTATGAGTAAATAAATTTGCAGGTTGATGGATCAGGTAATTTCTATGCTTTTTTATTCCTTGTTGCTCTTAAATTTCTATTGAACCGTTACGAAACCTTTTCTGTTGATCCCGCTGTGGTGATGACTTTATGATATAAGGTTGGTCTTAGGATCCGAACCTTTTTACATCCCTTTTTACATCGCCAACTAAATCCGGGCTGGAATTCATTTAAATCATTTAAAATCAATGAGTTGTGCGGATGCTGGGAATATTTTTCTCAATCGATGGCGAAAGAAGTCAGAAATAGGTATAGATAGTCCTTTAAGGAGGGCTGAAGTCAGCCGTTCAGATCTGGCTCAATCCCTCTTTTTCATGCTCAGCCAGAGTTAGGTATCTCCCACCCTCACTGCTGTCTCAGTCGGAAAGTGTCAATTCGAAACCATTAAGGAATTCTCATGGGATCTGTATTCGGGCGATTTTTCAAAATTGCAACTTGGGGTGAATCTCACGGTGGTGGAGTCGGTGCCGTCATCGAGGGTTGCCCTCCACTTATTCCCATCACCCGTGAAGAGATCCAAGTTGAACTCGATCGACGTCGACCCGGTCAAAGCTCCATCACGACTCAGCGTCAAGAAGCGGACCAAGTTGAGATTCTCAGCGGTTTAAGTGACGGCCTGACTACCGGAGCTCCTTTGGCTTTTTTAGTTCGAAATAAAGATGCTCGCTCCAAAGATTACGATGAAATGAAAGATCTCTATCGTCCTTCTCATGCTGATTACACCTATACAAAAAAGTTTGGGATTCGAACTTGGCAGGGTGGAGGACGGTCGAGCGCTCGAGAAACCATCGGCCGAGTGGCCGCCGGAGCTGTAGCTCAAAAGATCCTCAAATTGTGGGCTGGAACTGAAATCGTTGCCTACGTTGAGACAGTACAAGACATTCGAGCTGAAATCGACAAGTCGACGGTCAGTCGAACTCAAGTTGAAGCAAATCCCGTTCGCTGTCCCGATCCTGAAAAAGCACAACTGATGTTAGACCGAATTTCCGAGGTTCGAAAAGAAGGAGATTCGGTTGGAGGATTATTAGGTTTCGTCGTTCGCGGTGTGCCCGCAGGATTAGGGAATCCCGTGTTCGATCGCTTGGAAGCTGATTTAGCTAAAGCCATGCTTTCTCTTCCGGCTACCAAGGGCTTTGAAATCGGTTCGGGTTTCGAAGGTACTTTACTCACCGGCAGTCAGCATAATGATCCGTTCTATATGGATGGTGAAACGGTTCGGACTCGAACGAATCGATCGGGAGGAGTTCAGGGTGGAATCTCAAACGGTGAAGATCTTTACGGGCGAATCGCCTTTAAGCCGACGGCCACCATCAATAAGGAACAAGATACCGTCAACACTCAAGGGGAAGAAGTTAAGCTTAGCGCCAAAGGAAGGCACGATCCTTGTGTCTTACCTCGAGCCGTCCCCATGGTGGAGGCGATGGCAGCTCTCGTATTAATCGACCATTTGTTGGCCTTAAGAGCTCAATGTGGTGATTCATTCCTCGATGAACCCTCTTCCTAATCTTCAATCCAAAAATCTTCCCCCTCTATACCTGATTACCGAAGGTGCCTCTCTCTCTACTCAAGATTTAATTTCTATTCTTGAGAAGTCGGTCGAGGGAGGGCTTCAAATGATTCAAATTCGTCGCAAGCATCTCACCTCCGAAGAGCTGGAAGGGGAGCTTGAACAGCTCTTGTTTCAACGGTCGGGATTGCTATGGATTCTCAACCGCCATGTTGAGCTCGTTAAAAAGTATAAGCTCGATGGGGTACACCTGGGTGAAAGTCCGCAACAGGTTTTGGAGGCGAGGAAGTACTTAGGAGAAGAATTTATAATCGGGTATAGCGCTCATGAAGAAAACGAAGCCGACTTAGCTCTTCAGTCGGGAGCGGATTACGTGAGTCTTTCTCCGATCTTCTCTCCAATTTCAAAATTTAGTCCGTCTCAACCCTGGGGAATCGAGAGGCTTCAAGCGGCGTGCAAGCAAGTTCAGGGTTGCATTTACGCCTTGGGCGGGGTGAACTCCACGAGGGTTCCTGAATTAAGGGGAACCGGAGTTCATGGCTTGGCCGTTTTGGGGGCGATTCAAAGTTCAGAAAATCCGAAAAGAATAACGCGTGAACTCTTGGAACTTTGGGAAAGTTCCGGATAATTTGCCGAATGCGTGATAACTCGAGTTCACTCGGTTTATCCCAACATAAACTAAACATTCATCAGGGGCCGGTGAATATTTGCCGATAGTTAGAAAAGTTCATAGTTCTGAAAATTTCGTTCGATCGGTCGAACCCAAATCACCTCCTGATAAGGAAGAATGAGATGACTGTTAAGGAAGCTGTTAGCATGTGGACCCGCTACAAAAAATATCTCTGTGCACCTAATGGATTAGGGGTGAGTGTCGATCCCAGTCGAATGACCTTCGATTCGCAATACGTTGAAAACATGCAAGAAGCCTTCAAGCATGTTTTTGCTCAAATGGTTGACCTTGAAAAGGGAGAGATCGCCAATCCCGATGAAAAACGAATGGTCGGTCACTACTGGCTACGAGATCCCAGTCTCGTCGATCATTCGGATAAGAAGCTGAGAGATATCGGTGTCACCGTTCAAGAAACTTTGAATGACATCAAATCTTTTGCCTCGGAGGTCTTAACCTCCAAAATTCGTCCTCCTCAAGGAGATCGTTTTCAAAACTTATTGTTGATCGGTATCGGAGGATCAGCTTTAGGTCCTCAATTGGTTTACGATGCCTTGGTCGACCAACCCGGGCGTTCCAACGCAGGCTTGAAAACCTTCTTCATCGACAACACGGATCCCGATGGAATCGACCGTTGTTTTAAAAGTATCGATGCGACTGAAGGTGGTCTCGCTTCAACCATGGTGGTGGTCGTTTCAAAATCGGGAGGCACTCCTGAAACTCGAAACGGTTTCCGCGAAACTGAAGCTCACTTTAAAAAGAGAAATCTCGTCTTCGCTTCTCAAGCTGTCGCTATCACTCAAAAGGATAGCAACCTCTACAAGGAAGCCGTCGATGGGGTCGATGCTTGGTTGAAATTCTTTCCCATGTGGGATTGGGTCGGTGGAAGAACTTCGGAGACTTCAGCCGTTGGGCTTGTCCCCGCCGCACTTTCTGGAGTCGACATCCAAAGCTTGCTCGATGGAGCTCAAGCTATGGATAAGGCCACCCGAGTGGAAGATCCCCTTTCAAATCCCGCTGCACTCCTTGCGATGATGTGGTATTTCTCCGGAAATGAATCTGGTGATGGCTCGAAAGCGATGGTCGTTCTTCCCTACAAAGATCGTCTTTTATTGATGTCGAGATACCTTCAACAACTCGTCATGGAGTCTTTAGGTAAAGAAAAAGATCTTGATAAAAACATCGTACACCAAGGACTTGTCGTCTACGGCAATAAGGGCTCAACGGATCAACACGCATATATTCAACAACTTCGCGATGGGCTCGCTAACTTCTTTGCGACCTTTATTCAGGTCCTTGAAGATGGTGGTGAAAGTCAACTAGAAGTGGAACCTGGAATTACCAGTGGAGACTTTTTACTCGGTTTCCAATTGGGAACCCAAAAAGCGCTCTCTGAAGCTGATCGAGGTTCAGTCACCATTACGATCCCGAGAGTCGATGCCGAATACGTAGGTAAGTTGATCGCATTGTTTGAGAGAGCAGTCGGCTTTTATGCCACCCTTATCAATGTCAATGCCTATCACCAACCAGGGGTTGAAGCAGGAAAGGAAGCTGCCGGTGATGTTCTTGAACTACAATCTCAAGTGATGGCCGAACTTCAATCTCAACCTGGTGTCTTAAGAACGGCTGAAGAAATTGCCGAAGCGATCGAACGGATTGATGATACTGAAACGGTTTACAAGATTCTTGAGCACCGAGCTTGGAATCCTCAGTACCAAAAGATTGATACCGAAGCGGGAGCCGCTCCAACGGATACGAAGTTTGGTTGGCCGGCTTGAGTTTGAAGAACAATTGAGTAATAAAAAAAAGCCACCCAACTGGTGGCTTTTTTTTTGAACATTTAAAAATTTAAACCCCATTTAAGGTTAGGCCTGGGACAAGCCCAGGCGCTACAGACGTAATTCATTTTGAAGTCCAAATCGATCCTGTAGCGCCACCCCTTGTGGGTGGTCGATTCCCAATCAGACGTAAATGCTTTAAAAATTGATCCAATAAACCATGAATTGGGCGGGTCCTACATTGACGGAAACCATTAATAGGTCTTGTTCTATAGACTCGATGAGAATCTACGCCTTCCTCACCGCATCTTCCCATCGACTTAAATGGACCTTCGATTCTTTTAAGGGCATCTCGGGCTTAAAGGTCTTTTCTTCCTTCCATGTTTTTTCGATGTCTTTTAAGGAGGAGAACATCTTGGAAGCTAAGCCCGCGAGCAATCCTGCACCTAAGGCAGTCGTGCTGGTGATTTGAGGTCGGACGACCTGAGAACGTAAAAGGTCAGCTTGGAATTGCATCAAAAGATTGTTGTTGGACGCGCCTCCATCGACTTTGAGAACTCTCACCTTTTTCCCGAGATCGTTTTCCATGGCACGGAGAAGGTCTGCATTTTGAAAGGCGATGCCTTCCAAGGCGGCTCGGGCGATATGAGCGTGAGTGGATCCTCGGGTCAAACCGGTGATGATGCCTCTGGCTTCGGGTTTCCAGTGTGGAGCTCCCAATCCCGTTAGAGCGGGAACCAGGGTGACTTCACCTGAATCGGGAACCGACCTCGCGAGTGCTTCGACTTCAGAAGAATCTTTGATGATGCCTAAGCCATCACGAAGCCATTGAACGATGGCGCCGGCGATGAAGGCCGAGCCTTCCAAAGCGTAGTGAGTTTTCTTGCCGAGTTGCCAAGCGGCAGTCGTCAAGGTTCCTGATTTAGAGAAGATGGGTTGGGTGCCGGTGTTTAAGAGTAAAAACGATCCGGTCCCATAGGTACACTTCGCTGATCCGGTTTTAAAGCAGGCTTGTCCGAAGAGAGCTGATTGTTGATCGCCGATCAATCCGGCGATAGGGATTCCATCGGGTAAAAAACCGACTCCCTGCGTTCGACCAAAAACTCCATCGTTAGGTTGAACCTCAGGAAGAAGACTCTCTGGGACTTTGAAGAGCTTCAATAAGCTAGAATCCCAGACTCCCTTTTTAAGGTTGAGAAGCAAGGTCCTGGATGCGTTTGAGATATCGGTGGCGTGAGTGACACCTCCGGTTAAGCGATAAAGAAGGTAGGAATCGACTGTCCCGAAACAAAGTTGACCTTTGTTAGCTTTCGCACGAGCGCCCGTGACTTTCTTGAGCATCCACGCAATCTTGGTCGCACTGAAGTAGGGGTCGAGTAAGAGGCCCGTCTTTCTTTTGACGGCGCGCTGTTCCCCTGCTTCCTTTAAATCTCGGCATAAATCTGCGGTTCTTCGGTCTTGCCAAACGATGGCGTTATAGATGGGTTCACTGGTTTTGCGATCCCACAACAGAGTGGTTTCTCGTTGATTGGTAATCCCGATACAGGCGATTTGAGTCGCCTTGATTTTGGCTTTACGGAGAGCTTTTTTTACGGCGGAACCGACGCTTTTCCAAATCTCACTGGGGTCGTGTTCCACCCAGCCCGGTTTGGGGTAGATTTGGGGGAACTCTTGGTAGCCTTCAGCAATCAATTTTAGCTTGCCGTTTAATAGAACGGCTTTTGATCCCGTGGTGCCTTGATCGATCGCCAGGATGAGATCTCTTGCTGACTTCTTTTTGAGTGAGGCCATGTCGCTCCTCAGTTATTTGTGTTTTGAGGTGTGAATTGAGTCACCTCGATGAAAAAGGATTTGTTATCGGGCGCAATTCTCATGAACCGCTTGGGAAAGCCGTATTTTTCATCGAATTCCGCTTTCAGCATTTGGTTTGTAGGCATGCCTGGATTTTGGGGCGCTTTTCCTTCTTTCAAATCGAGCTCCCCTTCGAGATTGTCGAATAGGCCGTCGATGGTGTAGGTCGCTCCTCCAGGATTTGGATTGCCGTCGATTTTAAAACTGCTGAGTTTTCCTTCTCGAACTTGCAGCTCATATCTCATTTCGGGTCGGGTAGCCACCTGAACTTTTAGAGCTAAATCATAATTAATCGGGTTGTTTTTGAGCCAAAGCTCTCGCTGTTGGGTCCAGATAACTCGGGTTAATTCTGGGACTCGGTTCCGAGTTAATAGCCAAAATGACAAGAGCCCGATAATGATAATGAGGCCTAAGATCAGGGGAATTCTCCCCGAGGGCTGGGCTTGAGCAGGGGCTGAGGATGTCGGTGGGGTGTTCGGTTCGCTACACATACAAAGTCCTTACCTTTTTTGTCATTTCAGATCAATTAAAAGCCTGTTTTTTACGTGAGATTTGAGGGATTTATTAAGCTCTTTGAACTGCGGAGTTTCAATGGTTATCGGAATAAGGGGAGGGGGTGAGAGTCTAAGAGAATCCCTTACCTAAAATTCCTCTTAAAAAAATTTGCAGTTATTATCGCCCTAAAATCCTACCTTAACAAAAGTCTAAAATGTTTTATTTGTTAGGTTTATGTTCTTTCTCTGATAGAGCGATATTATTGGGTGCGTCAGATTTTGCCCTAGGAAAGTTTCAAGATGATGTTAGGAACCGTCGAAAACTTTTTGCAGGTGGTAACGAGGAGATTCGGAACATGAGTCCCCTTCAGTGGCAACCGAGGTGTTAGCCTCAATTCAGTCGGTCAGAGTCGACCCAGTTAGCAAAATCTTTCGACTCTGAAACCTGGTATCGGTGAACTTGTAGGGTGTTGGTTCCAGTTACACCTTATAAGACTAAATGCGAATTTCAGTTGGCTACAAGAAAGGCCCCCATATCCTCATTGCCTTTAGAGGCGCTAGTTGGACACTGCTTTGGAGGATGAAGGCCCGCTTGTAAAAAATT
Organism: Planctomycetota bacterium; assembly: GCA_028280485.1. Taxonomy (GTDB): domain Bacteria; phylum Planctomycetota; class UBA8108; order UBA8108; family JACQVS01; genus JANQLS01. The sequence goes on along the minus strand of JANQLS010000181.1, from coordinate 55,346 downwards.
AAGGGGAAAAAATGTACCTTACGAAAAAGCAACTCGACATCCTTGAGTTCATTCAAAATTGGCGTGAAGAATCTGGTGTTTCTCCCACCCTTGAAGAGATGGCCGAACACTTCAACGTCACAAAAATCACTATCTACGAACATCTTAATCAACTAGAGAAAAAGGGTGCGATACGAAGAGCAAAATTCCGTGCTCGATCGATCGAAATCATCACCCCTCCTCCTCGTAGAAAAGCTACGGATTCACTTCCCTTGCTAGGCTGCATTCAAGCCAGTTTTCCCAGTGCTCCCGCTCAACAACCCCGTACCGAGAGTCAAGGATCATTGAAGTTGAATGACCTCTTTCCACTTGAAAGCAATTGTTATGCACTTCAAGTTCAAGGGGATTCTATGAAGGACGAAATTCAAAACGGTGACTATGTGATCGTTGAGGGTCGAGACTATGCTAACGATGGGGAAACTGTCGTCGCTATACTTGAAGATGGTCAAGCCACTTTAAAGAAGTATTACCGTGAAGGTGAAGGTGTTCGACTCGTTCCCGCGAATCAGGACATCGAACCTCAATACTTCAACAAGGTAGAAGTACGAGGAGTCGTCATCGGTTTGGTGAGAAAGTTTTAGTCGCAACTTACATTTGAGTTCGATCTAAATATAAAAGCGAAAATCCGTAGAGCGGGTTTTCGCTTTTTTTTTATCGATTTCACATGTAGCCAAATTCGCCAGAATTTGGGCGGGGTAAACTTTTAAAATGGATTAACTAGCCCGAAGCGCTAACGAGGGAGATTTTCCCCTCGCTAGCGCTTCGGGCTAGTTAATTAGGTATTAAAAGAAAATCAGGACAGGGGCAAGCGCTCCAGAATCCCAAGATATTGATTCCACCGGCAGAGAATAACAGTAAGATGGATTTCCCATGACAATTTCCATTTTGCCCTTCCAGCTTTTAATTAATTTACTCGCTCAATTCAACGGAAGGGATTCAATGGCAAATCAAGACATTTGGAGGCGATGGATCGATGCCCTTTGAAATAAAAACTCGCTCTGGAGACGTCGTCGTTCTTCAATTTAGTGAGTGGGTCTACGCCTTAGTGGGGCTGTGCGTCTTCTCATTGATCCTCAGCATTCTTTCCTTGGTTATCGTTCTTACGCATCTTCCCGATTCAGACTCTGAAGAAAAGAATAGTACTGAGCAGGAGAAGATTGAAAAAGAAGATAAGAAGTTGGGGACGGTTATCGAATCTCCGTCAGAGCCCACCTCAAACTCATCTGAACAAAAGGATTCTTCTGAGAAGGCCACTTTTCCTTCAAGCCTCAAGGAAGTGTCTTCAGCCCTCAAGGTAAATTTTTCGGGTCAACTCAACCCCTTAGCACCTCAAGATGACGGAGACAGTGAAGTCTCATTGACAAACACGCTGACGCTGATTAAAGAGACCCAAGAGAATGAATCGCAAAATTCAGCTGAAGATCCTACTGAGGATGAATCCGCTGAAGGCTCTTTAGTGTCGACAACTCAAGATCAAACTGAAGAGACTCACGACGATCCAGTTGAAGAAGAAGGGCCTTCTGAACCGCTACTTTTAGCAGAATCGAGTTCCTATTTTAAATGGTTCTTCCTCGCTCATCTTCGGGGAGAGATTCAGGATTCATCTCCGAACAAAAAGGTGAATAGGTTGAAGCTTGTCGGAGCTTTTCTCCATGATTCCGATACTCGGGTTCGCAGTCGAGCGCTCCATATCATGGATCACTGGGTCGATCAAAACGAATTCGATTCTGAAGGCTGGCAGTCGGTAGCTTCCTTGATTCAAGCTTCAGAATCGTGGTTAGGGAACTCTCGTATGGCGAAAAAATTGATTGCCCACATTGGAGGATCTCAAGAGATCTCGTCCGATTCCCTTCCTTGGGATCAATTGAACGCTTTAGCCCATCAGTTTATTCAAGCCGATTCGCCACTCGCTGATCTCTTTCAGTTCTCAAAAGAATCGGTCCTCTCTCCTCTCGATATCGTGTTAGCGATCGATGTCTCCCAAAGCATGAAAACTCCTTACGATACATTGAAGTTGGAAATCGGAAATCTCTACCGTGAGCTTTCTTGGGTCTTTCCTGAGGTCAGAGTTGGCGCACTTCTCTACCGAGATGAAATCGTTAAGGTGATCGAATTTGGTTCGAGCCCAACGGAATTCATCTCCGGATTCGATGAGATCCAAGCTGAAGGAGGGGGAGATGTCCCCGAGGGAGTTTACGAAGCTATCAAGGGAGCTTTAGAACTTGGCCGATTTCCTTGGCGCCCCGACGCCTCGAAGCAGATAGTGGTGATCGGGGACGTCTCTTGTCCTTACGAGAAAAAACAAGCATTGAACAGTTTGGCTCGCGGGGCTCGTCGAGATGCTCAATTTACCATCCACACACTGGGAATTTCTCCCGAAGCGGGCTTCGACCATATCCCCGGTTTTCCTCAATTGGCGGCCGCGGGGGGTGGGGAATCGAAAACGCTCGAACCCAAAGATTTGGTCCCAACTCTTCGATCTCTGTTTTTTCCGGCTTCGACTCGGTCTCTAGTGGAAGCCTCTCAGGCAGCGGGTTGGCCTTAAGTTTTTAAATAATTGCTGTTTATGACTTCTTTCGCTGGGTGAGTGTTCGAAATCACCTCAAGTCACACTCATTTTCAAGCAGGGCATTGGGAAGCTTCTCTAAATAGGTCGATCCGTAGTAATCCTGGACGATTCTAAAAATGTGAACGAAGTCGGGCTCCGTCCTGGTCATGACCCTTGCAAATCGCGGTTCTATCTGCTAAGTTTCGAGTTTGAATTAACTTCAAGCAGAAGTCATTTGAGGCCAGACTCAGTATGTATTCAACTCAGTGCTAAGTCGGTCCCAGGCCCCAGTTGAGCCAAGCCTAAACTAATTTCGATCCAATCCAAGAGTAAGATTTAGTTTGTGACTTAGCACTCACAGAGAGTTTATGTCATTAAATCTCACTTTTGTCATGTTCGTAACTATTAAGATTTATAGCTAAGTTTTATCAAAACTTGCGTACTTCTTAGAAATTTAGAAAGCTCGGCAAGGTATCTGCAAAGTAAATTACAAAATTAAGTTTTGGCCGCAAGAGACCTGCTTAGACTCGGCTCAGCATGACGGACTTCCGTCATCTTTTCGATCGTCTCTTCTCGTCTATTAGAAATCCCTTAAATCTCGATAATTGGACAGATTATGTACGGGGATTTAATAGACTTTTAAAATAGTAGAGGCTTAGGAAAAAGCTAAGGCGATTTCTGAGGCATCTTGTGGTATTTCTTGAGTTTGCTCTTTGGGTTTTGAGGTGGCGCTAAGCCATTTGAAACAAAGCTCAAGAAAATCAAAAAGTAAACGAGTCCTAAGAGTCTTCTCACAAAAGACATGGTGACCCATTTCTCTTCGAAGTTCTGCGTTTGAATTTTGGGTCTCGCCTAAACAAGCGTCGAGCTCACCTTGTCTTGAGTCGATTCTCCAATCCAACTGAAAGGTTTGAACGGTTTCTTCATCTCACCCTTGGGTGAGCTGGGGAGTCTCTGTCCTTGAGTTTGCTTTCACTCTTGTTGTTAGCTTGAGTGAGGGTTCGGGACTGTTTTGTGTGATGATTGAATTAACCACCTGTTTTATTTGATCTGCATTACACAAATTGCAATTCCCGATCTTAAGTTCAGAGACAAAATTCACCCTAAGATCGTTCAGCCCATTTAATTCATTCACACTAGAAGAGAATTCTACGAAGCAAGTACCATCAGGAGGTCGTGGAATGTTAATACGGCGAAGTCGCTGGATTCGCTTGTTCTGTTTGTTCCTCGCAGTCGGAGCTTTTTACGGATGTCAAACTCCGATGACAGTCGAGGATTACTACTATCAGGACGAGAAATCGTTTAATAAGCAACTAGGGCAAAACGAGATGCTGCATCAGCGCGCTATCGTCGACCTAAAAGCTAATTTCTTAGTTCCCTTAGATACCGATTTCGATATCGGAGTTGGTCCCTCAATCAAGGGAGAGTTAGAAGTATATCCCAACCTATTTATGGGATTAGAACTCGGTTATATGACACAAAATACCGACGAAGATGCTTCTGACGTCTTGGCTCAATTTAGGTCGAATCCAAATTCTCAAGCTGCTCTCAATGCGGCTGCGAATTTAGACGCTGAGCAATGGATGGAAAGCTTCGATCGCTTCAACATCCTCTTTCTCTTCGACTACGACATTCCCTTCTGGGAAGAAGATCCTAACGCTCCAATCTTCCGATTTGGAGTCGGACTGGGTGCTGTGATTATCACTGCTGAAGAAGTTCCTGCTGATACCTTCGCAGAATCATTCGACAGTCGTGTCTTCACTCAATTCTTAGCTCGTCCTTCTGTAGGAATTCGATATCCTGTTCACGAGAACATCTTGCTCTTCGGGGAACTCGCTCTCGACTTGATCCCCAGTGACAACATGTCAGTCAGCGGTCCCCTGTTCGACAGTGACCGTACCGACCTCGACGGACAGGTTAACTTTTCTGGATTGAACCTTGGTTTTGGTATCGCCTTCACCTGGTAATCTGATCCTTTAAAGAACTGAAGCAAATAAAAAAAGCGTAAGTGGTTTTGAAACCACTTACGCTTTTTTTATGTCGATTCGCCTTCCGTTAGCCAAAATCGATAGAACTCTTGTGAGCGGATTTTAAAATCCTTTAACTAGCCCGAAGCGCTAGCGAGGGAAGCTCCCCTCGCTAGCGCTTCGGGCTAGTTAACACAGCATTTAAGCGATTAAAAATCTATAGAGAAGGGGCTCCCTCACGCAAAATACGCCGCGCCCGGCTCTCCGGGATCCACTCCCGCCAAGAGCCGGCCATCATCCTCTCGCTGAATTCCGTAGACTCTTCCCACCATCCCGAAGGGTTTGGGGTGGTGGATGATGTCCCAGCCTTTAGCTTTGAGCTGATCGATGATGGGGTAGGGGAATCGTGATTCTAAGAAGAGAGTGTTGTCACCCCAAGCATCGAATCGCGGTTTTAAGACGGCTTCTGAAACGGTGTATCCGTGGTCGACCATCAAGATGATCACCTGCGCGATGGCTGCGGTGATTCTGGCGGCGCCGGGAGATCCTAAAACTAACCAAGGTTCACCCTTCTTTAGAAGGATGGTCTCTGCGATGGCAGTCGATCGTGCCTTACCTGGGGCGATTGAATTTGCGGCGCCGGGGCGAGGGTCGAAGCCCTGCATGCAGTTGTTGAGCATGAAGCCTAAGTCGCCGGCAAAGATTCCCGATCCATAGCCCAAGGAATGAGAGAACGAAACACAATTTCCCTCTCCATCGACAATCGAGAGTTGAGTGGTGTCTGGGGAATCGGGAGGAGCTTGAACTCCACCTATAGGGGAATTCATTTTGCTTTCTAGCTGATCGAGGTAGCTTTCAGATAGAAGCTCTTCCGTTTCTTTGGAATCAAAGCGGGGATCTCCATGAAAGGTGAGGCGATCGGCCCAAACGACTTTGAAGGCCTTCGCTAAATGATCGATGAACTCGGATGAGTCTGGATTCAGTTCGGCCATCGGGCAACGCTCTAAGAGCTTCAAGACTTGGAGTAAGGCGATGCCTCCACCAGGAAGAGGAGAACTTAAAACTTGAATTCCGCGATAAGTACTCTCGACGGGACTTTCTTCATCGGCTTGATAGTTTTTTAAATCGTCGCTGGTGATCCAAGCGCTGTGAGCTTTGAATTCTCGATTAAGGGTCTTAGCAATTGTTCCTTCATAAAAAGATTCAGGACCTTCCACCGCTAAGATTCGATAGGTCTCAGCGAGGGCTGCCATCTTTTTGTGATGGCCGGCTTTGAAGGTTTCTCCCTCAGAATCAAACCATTCTTTTTTTCCGAATTTGGTGAAGCCTAATCGGTCTCGAGTTGAAACGCGTCCGTGCAAACCGGGTCGAATCCAAAATTCAGCGAGGCCGGGCCCCACATGGAAGCCCACTTCGGCTGCTTGGGCAGCGCGGAGGACTAAGTCTTTCCAGGGCATGCTCCCGTATTTATTGTGAATGCTCGCTAAGCCGGAGATGGTTCCAGGGGTGGTAATACTCTGAAAGCCAACGTCGTTCGCCTTCCCTTTGATAATATAACCAAAGCCATCGGGTGCCGGATTTTCCAAGGCTTTGAGCCACTGGTCTTCGGTAGCGCGGGAACCGACTCGGCCGTGGAACCCAAAGGATCGGGCTTCCTTTTCTTTTCGCCAGTACACGGTTCCGCAGCCGAATCCACCGATCCCGCAACGATGGGGATCAGCGATGCCTTGAACTAAAGCTGCGGTGACCATCGCATCGGCGGCGTTTCCTCCGGCTCGAAGGACTTCGCTTCCGGCGTGGGATGCTTCGAACTGCGGGGCGACCACCAGTCCGCGGTTTTTTATTGTAGAGTTTGTTGGTGTCATTGGGATTTACTGTAACTCTTCGTATCTTCTAAAATATTCGTGGGAGTATTTTACTGAATTCGGATCGCCTCGCCGAGGTTATTAACGAAGAACTGAGGGGACGTTGAAGATTGGCGGGAGAGACATTCCCAATTCAGTATCATATATGTTACATTGCCTTGGTGCTTCAAGGGTGGATCTTGTTGATGCACCTGGGATTTAGCACTCTGAATTTAATGCCCTGAAATTGGGACAGAAGAATTAGAGTGCTTCATTCTTGAGTTATTGTGAGAAATCCAGAAAAGCTCCTCGTGAAGTGAAAACTGAAGAGAACGTACCCATTGAGCGAAAAGCCTGATCCTCCCAAAATTCGCCCTGAGAACTTACAAGTTCTAGCTCACTTTTACCGTGGTGAGATCTATCGTTCTGCGGTGTGGAGAACTCGGCTCGATGTAACGACGAACTGGGCGATCCTCGCTTCAACAGCAACCTTCTCTTGGGCATTCACCAACGACGCTGAAGCTCATATTATCTTTCCCCTCAATAACCTCATCATCCTTTTGCTTCTTTGCATCGAAAGTAGAAGGTATCGATACTATGATGTCTGGTGGACTCGGGCGAGGATGTTAGAAGGGCATCTCATCGTTCCTTGTTTAAATCCTGAGCTTAATCTCTTGCAGGGGAATTGGCGAGAAACGCTGTCGAATGACCTGTTGCTTCCTACGTATAAAATTAGTTTCTTCGAAGCTCTCGCCCGACGTTTGTCGAGTAACTACATTTGGCTATTCATTCTGTTGTTCTTTGGTTGGGCATTCAAAGTCTACTCCAATGCCGATCACGACGGTGATGAAGTCGTTTCGGCCGTTGAATTCTATTTAGCTTGTGAGTACGAATTCCTTCATCCCAACTTTATCCTATTATTTCAAATGGGATTCTTGAGTGCGATTCTGGTCTTCCTCATCATCATCTGGAAGCGCCGTAAAGTAACGGGTGAAATTCGACGCCGGGATCCCAAATCACCTCGTTGGCCGATTTAGGCACACACTTTTATCTACTAATTGATTTATGCGAGTCTTGCGCCACTTTCTTCCATTGATCTGGATTCTGTTAGTCGGTGGAAGTTTACTTTTGGCTTTCACCTTCAAAGAATACTTGCCATGGATTGTGGGCGGTGGCATCGGACTGATTGCATTGCTCTGGATTTTAGGATGTACATTCACTTCAGCGGTAGCCGACCGCACATGCCCAAAATGTGGAGACAAGGAAGGCCTCATTCGACCCGACAAAGAAAAGATGTTGGGCGTTGAATGCACGAAGTGTGGGTATAAAGATGAAGATCTTTACCGCGCTTACCTGGATGAGGTCTGAAATGATGGTCGCTACGCTCCTTCGCGCATGTTCGCCTTTGGCTCACGCACTCCCTAAAGGAGTAGGCACAGTGTAGTCCGCACGTTCCACGTGCGGTTTATAGTAGTAGGCACACGCCGTGTGCCGTCGAAGCGAAAACGTCCAACTGTTACGATTCCATTTAAAGAACAGAAAAGCTGTGCTTCCAACTTAGGCTATATTCATTTCAAAGTGGTTGTTGCAACTTGAGTCTTTATTCCCGCCCTTACAGGGCTGAGTTTGTTATCAACCTAAACCCAGGGCGCCGCTTCGCTCTGCCCTGGGCTATGATATGGCAGGCTTTCAGCCCTTGGCGTTAGAGTCGCCTAAAATTCTTTTAGTAAGCCCGGAGCGTAAGCGACGGGAATTGCTAAAGTGTTTTGCGGGCGGGATCTAATTGCCATAACTATCCATGTAAACATGCCGCTAACGAGTTCACCGCGATGACGTTTCCCGTCGCTTACGCTCCGGGCTAGTTAATGAATTTGAATAAATTTACAACCTCAGGGTGAGCCGACTACTTTGATCTAAAGGATCTCAGTTCTGAAACCTGTTCAATATCGATATCAAAAAAAGCCACGTAGCTTACTTTGACGACAAAAAAAGCTATAACGATTTCAAAGACAAGCTTTCCCGCCTAATTAAGATTCATCCCTTAATTCGGCGGGATTAAGGGAAACCTAGGTATTCAACTTGAGCAAGCTCACCTTAAGGCTTAATAATAATTAAAGTTTAATTTACAGTATTAAGGACGAAGATTATTTTTGATGGAGTCGGTTGAAGCGCAATTTAACACCCGTGGAAGCAGCTCGATACAAGTATTAGCAATTTATAGGCAGGGCTATGGTATTGGAAACAATTCAATTTAAATACCAAGTAAAAGTGTGGATCTTGTATTTGTTTTTTGTTCTTTTTCAGACTTTTCTACTTTTCTCAATTATTAGGTATTTCTTTTTCACGAACGACTCTTTTTCAGTAAGTATGAGAAGGTTAATTCGACTGGAAGGTGAGGCTGAATTTGATCTCATACAAGGTGGCTTAGCACTCTCAGGCCTTTCGGTTCTATTTTTGGTATTATTAATAAAGAACTATATGAGTCCTGGTGTCATTCTGATTGGGGATGATGAAATGAAGTTGTCTCGTTGGAAGCTATTTAATCCAGTTTTTACGATTCAATTGAACGAGATTTCAGATGTAGTCGAGTGTGTAGTGCATAATAAGAGGCACCTGGAAATTAAGTTGGAGGGTAAAACTTATCGTATTTATCAAAATCTATTTGAAAGCAATATGGCATATTATAAGTTTAAGAAATTGCTTTTTGATAGAGTAGAGATAAGTGGGCTCGAAGAAGAGATCGAGTAAGAGTAATCTGATGTTCTGGGTACAAATTTTGGTATAGAATTTATTGGATATAAATTCATAGTTAAGCATTTTGGGCGCAAATGAGTCACCACAAGTTGGCTAAGCTGGTTATTGAATGGGTTAACATAAGTGGAAGCAACTCGATACAAATATCAAGTTGAAACAGTCTTGTTGGGTGTGATTTTTTTCGCCTTTCAAGTCTTAATCTTCAGCGACTTTGCTTCTTACCTATTTTTTGGCGGGTACCCTGCATCTGAAGCCTTGAATCGATTCTTACGAATTGCAGGAAAAGATGAAGAGCAGTTGATCAGGAGACACCTACCGTCTGTCTTCCTTTCCTTTTGCTGTCTCATTGCAATTATTAGAAACAAACTAAGTCCGGGGTTGATTCATTTAGAGGCCGACAAGATTGATATTTATCGATGGCGAATTTGGAAACCAAAGCTGTCGATTTACTTAAAAGATATAAACAGAGTTTCTGAAGTTGACTTTGGAAGAGGAAATACTCTGGTTCTTGTTGTGGGTAGAAAAAAATACCGAATCAAAGAAAAGCTGTTTGAAAACAAAGACGCCTTCAATGCATTTAGAGCACAGCTATTTAAGCAAGTAGATATCATTCAAGCAGAGCTTGCCGACTCCCTTCGTGAGCCAAAAAAGGAAGGTAATTCAAAATTCAACAAATACCTCGATGCCATCAGCGATTCAGAGTAGTAGTAGGCGGGCTCCGCGAGTCGTAAGGTAGAAGGCACACGCTGTGTGCCGTCGAAGCAAATACGTCTGGCTGTTCCGTTTTAACTTAAAGAACAGAAATGCTGTGCTTCCAACTTAGGCTGTATTCATTTCAAAATGGTTGTTGCAGCTTGAGTCTTTAGTGCAGCCCTTACAGGGCTAACTATGTTATCAATCCAAACCCAGGGCGCCGCTTCGCTCTGCCCTGGGCTATGGTATTGCGGGCTTTCAGCCCTTGGCGCTGGATCCGCCTAAAATTCATTTAGTAAGCCCGGAGCGTAAGCGACGGGAGTTTTATAAACTTCATTAAACTCGCTCAATTTCTAATATCCTTCCCCAAAACCTTTTGGGATAAAGCCCAGCATAGCCCGATTCTGGTCATTCAACCGAATTATTTCTTGATCGAAATTGGTGTTGAAAAAGATACCTATAATCTTGCGCTTTTATTCTCGTTAATATCTTATCTGTCTGAGTTGAGATGAGACTTCTCTCCAGCAGGTTTTAGTTTTTGGAAATTTTTTGGGAAACTAAGTAAAACTCGCGATTTGAATCCTTGTTTTTTTTGCTACTGAAAATGGCTAATAAATGATCTTCTTCGAACCAAGCCTTGTACATGTTGATATCAGTACCTTCATTAAAGGATCCAATGGTAGATATTTTCTGTTGTTTGAGATCAATGATTCCGAAATTAGATTTGTTATTAGAAAACATAGATTTCCAGGCTAAAAGATAAGGCTCTTTTTCTATTGAGACTGACAATATTTGTTCTGAAAGAGGAGCTTTCCAGTGTTTTTGAGTTTTTATATTAAATGTATTAAAGAAGTGGTGCTGTCGAAACTTTTTGTCATAGACTCTCGAGGCATAAATATAGAGATGGTTGTCTTGATAATTTGAGTTCCCATGATCCCCAATTCCACTTTTCTTGAACGTATGTAATACCTCTTGAGTTTTTAAGTCGATGATTTTGTCATGCTGAGCGATATAGTTATCGTAGAGATACCTTGGCGAACTTTTATAAGTATATGTTGAATCAACTTTCTTTGAGGCGAGATCTACTAAATAATAATTTCTCTCATATTTATTGGAGATAAGTAATTTCCACTTTTTGTTTAACTTAAATATGTTAAACAAATCTCCATATAAATCAGCGCCTTCCTTTTTAATTGTAGATACCTTGCTGACCTTGGGGCCTAGAGTTCTAAATTGAAATGGTAATTGTTTTTTTGAGTTTCGGCTGAATTGAACGATGAGATACCTACTCTTGTCCTTCCTGATCATGAAGTTCAGTCCAAGCCCACTTTTTGATGCTGGGATTTTGCACTTCCACACCGCTTTCCCTGTAGGGGTCACAATATGAGCTTTATAAGCACCGAAGCTAAATATGTTCCCATCAGGTAGCCATCGATTAGTAGTGAATCTAATCTTGTCTTTTTTTATCTTTTTTATTAAGCGACCGTTCTCGCCGAAAACCCAGTAATTTGGATCATCGAAACCATCTGCTATTACATATTTTTTTCGATTCCACATATAAAGCTTTTTTGTATTTACCTTTATCTTCCCCGTTTTTGAATCAATTAACTTATTCTGGGTGACGATGAAATTTCCTAGTTTTGAAGGCTCGTAATAGTTATTCTCAGTGTGTTTCCATCGCTTTTTCCCGCTTGAAGAATCTACTCCCAAGAATGTTTTAAGAGGGCCTTCTTGGCTTACAACAAGCACGACAGTGTCTTTAAATTTAAATGCAGAATCAAATGAGGGGGATTTTCCTGAAAACTCTTCATCGATTTTAACCTGGAATGAATCGTTGGCATTTATGGATTCAACTGGGAACAGTAAACAAGAAAATAGTGCAAGTGTTCCGAGAAGTGTTGACTTGTTGTTGATCATTTTGGCTTTGTGGATGGGGTTTGGATTTGAGAAGGCTCAATCTTACTATTGTTTAGATGAAATGGCATCATCCAGAACTGGTATAACGTAATGTTATCGTTGTATTATAGATGCAAGACGGCTGATAGTTAAAATATCAGTTAGGAGATTTTTTGATTTGTAACTTTATAGGCAATTCTCATCCCGCAGGAAGGGGCGGCCATACTCACTTCGAAATCGTAAACGACTGAACACCCATCCGCCTGGTTTTTTCTGCTACCTGCTGATCCGAGAAAATGCCGATGAATTTATCGCCCTCAATCCAACACTTTAGAAGGGAGGCGCTATCATGCGCAGGAATTTCCCCGATGGGCTTCATTTGCATTGCTTTTAAATCAATTAATCCTACTGGTAGCAATGTAGGTATTGCTGAAGGTACGACGACAACTAAGTTTTCCTTGCCCTCAACGGGTGTCGTTTCAATTTTATATTTGAAGGGCTTTGGGGCTTTCCAGGTTTCTTTAGTCTTTAGGTTGATGAAGTTAAAATGATGGGTTTGATCCTTTTCAAAAGAAATGAAATGAACCGCATCATCGGTTAAATGAAATGATTTGTCATCCATTAGAGCTGTCTGACCCTTCGGCAGGTTAAGTACAGCCCTCCCATTTGAGAGATCAATAATTTTATTTTGGTAGAAGGCGTGCCCGTGCGGAAGGACCCTGAGTGTTTGTGTAAACTTAAAAAGGTAATCTAACTTTTCAGTTTTCACATCGATACAGCAGATGGTTCCCTTGGTTGTGTCAATTATTGTGCATTTCCATTTTTTATTTCTTCTGAAAACATCGCTGGGTATCCCACCAAAATATTCATATTTCCCGGCAATTTTCTTTGGGATTGTAAAGACTCGAATACTTTTCGGTTTGATAAATCGAAAGAAGGGTTTGACCCCCGTGCTGTACTGAAGGATGAACATTTCTCCTTCGGGCTCCATGATTGTGATGCGAGAATGGTTGAGTTGAGGGTTGCGACGGAGTGTAGTTTTCCAAACTCTTTTTCCCAAGGGGTTTTTGATTTGGGCGCGGTCTCGATCAATCGTAAGTAGGTTTCCGTTATCTAATTGATAAAAAGAACCCATGAAGCCCCCTTTATAGTTCGTTTTTCTCAGCATTTTTCCTTTAGGTGAAAAGGTATAAAGTGTCTTTGTGGCATCGCTAAACGCGAGGGCGAATTTGCCCGCTTTTTTGAACGTTAAAAACTTTGAAGAAGAAGAGTGTTTAATTTTTCCATCTTGAGGAACAAGGATCTTATTTCTTGTGAACACGAGGTTTCCTAACTTGAAAGGATCAGATCGGGCATCTTCCTCAAGTCTCCATAAAACTTTATTGCTCGAAAAATCTACTCCTACAAATTCGGTAATCGGTCCTGCCTTCTCAAGCGCGAGGACGATGGTGTTATCAAATTTGAAGGCTCCTTTTAGAATTGGAGCCACTAAAAATTGCTGATCATAGATCGTGATGTCATTAGGATTGTTTTTATCTTCAGCCAAGCTGAAACTTGATAATTGAACTGAAAGTAGAGATAGAAGGATAAATTGATAATTCTTGAGCATGGTTCTAAACATGGAATTTCTTAACCGAGATCCAGATCTTGGCATTGATGGAATGAAAAGAAATTTGGTGTCTTGATTCTGCGCCCACTTTGAATTGCCTACCCCCCAACAAGCCCCTTCACCCACTGTGAAAACACCATCCACAACTTTTTAGATTTTTTAAGGCTCAGTTTCTCGCCGAAGATATCGTAATCGCGAGCCTCAAGCTGATCGAGGAGCCCAGAATAAATGCGTTTTAAAAGAATCGGGCAGTAACGAGCATTGCGATCCACTAAGGGGAAGAGAGGATTCGCATCTTCAAAGTACTTGCGGGCACGCTCGACTTGAAGTTTGACGAGGTCCCGAACTCCGTCGTGCATTCGATTGTTTTTAAGATCTTCTACGGTGACCCCGAATTGATCCATTTCATCGCGAGGAAGATAAATTCGCCCGCGTCCCAGGTCTTCTTTGATGTCGCGGATGATATTGGTGAGTTGCATGGCAATTCCCAACGAAATCGCCGGCTCGAAGATATGAGAGCGATCGCTTCCCTCTTGCGCATCCAATTTGTCTTTGTCTCTGTAGCCAAAGATTTCGATGGAGATTAAGCCCACAGTAGAAGCGGCGTGGTAGCAGTAACGGTAAGTATCTTCGAAGGTCTTATATTGATAACCTTCCAAATCCATTTTCATGCCTTCGATCAATTCTTGATAAGGCTTCAATGGAATTTTATAGCGCTTGTTGGCGTCAGCTAAGGCTAAGGTCAGGGGATCGGTTTTGGGGGCTTGAGCTCCGAGGAGGCTCTCCATGTAAGCGAGTCCCTGGTATCCCAGTTCAACTAACTCTTCGTGACTTTGGCCTGGCTTTTTATTTTCAACCAAATCATCGACGGCATCATCGACGCGCCGGCTAAACGTATAAACCGCTGAAATCGCCCTTCGTTTGATGTTGGGAAGGAGAAGAAAGGCGAAATAGAAATTGCGGGCTTCTCGCCGGGTGAGCTGAGTGCAGTAGCTGACAGACTCCTCCAAGTTTACAGGAGGATTTCGGTATTCCACCCAATCGGGGAATTCACCGTTGGATTGAGGCATGAGATCACCCCTTCCCGCTGGCTGTTGGCTCGCGGGGTTATCTTCTTGTCCGAGTTCTCGCTCGGAATTTTGTTCGGGTAAATTTTCCTCAACTGGTGATTTCATACTCGCATGGTATCTAACCACGAGTGAATTCTCACCATTTATTTACTTTCAATCTCGACTCCTAGATCAAAGAGCCGCACCTGGAAGCTAAAACCTTAGGATTCTTCAGTTCCGCCGGTTGCCTGCACCAAATCTTTGAGTTTCGCCTGGAATTCAGAAAGCTTTCCTGTTTCAGAATGTCGCCATTTTCCCTGAGAAGTTCGCTTACGAATCGTTTCTCCGGGGTAGGTGACACTGGTGACGTGCTGCCCTTCGTCGTTGAAGATATGAACACGTCTTCTCGGGCCGAGAACGACCCAAGTGTTTTCTTGAATGTCACGATAGAAACTTTCAGTGCGGGCTTTCAGTGCATCGCGTAAGGCGGTGGCCGCGGGGCGTTCGCGATCGCGGTGGCGCGTACGAGAGTGGAGAGTTCTTCGAGTGTTTTGTCTGAAGATCCGATCGATTGTTTTTTCCAACTTTTGAAGAGCTTTATAAGCTTTACGAGCGCGTTGGTGGGCTTTGGCTTTGGGGGATTGCTTTTTCGGAGAATTCTTCTCTGTTTCAGCGGTATTTTTTTGTGGCTCGACTAAATGAATTTCACTCATTGTGCGTCGAGTCGCTTCGATGGCATCCGCCAATCGGAAGCTGAGAACTTCTTCCAAGAAGGGGGCGATAGGGCGACCATCCGCTAAGACTCCTAAGACATTCAGATGCACTCGGGGTCGGCCTCGCCGTGTTTCTACGGCTTGGATGGTTAGTGAGATCTGGCTTCGGGCTCCTCTTTCACCGCGAGTTTTCATATATCCAACGGTGAGTTGAGCTAAGACTTTATAGAAGCTCGAGTTTTTCCCGTAGATTTTCAACTGATCGGAGTTCAGTTGGTCTCCAGGCTGAAGGATGGTAATAGGAACGGGGGAGTCTTCGTAGAGTTCTTGTACTCGTGGATGGCTCCGTTCAAGTGCCAAGGAGCCGAAATCGCTCCAAATGGGGAGGCCTGTCGCAGAGTAGCCTTTAAAAACCGATTTAGGTTCAGGGGGGCTTGCATCTTGGCAGTCAAAACCCTCGCACCAATGGCATCTCAGTTTACCGGGCGGGAACGGTTGGTGTTGAGCATTGAGGTCTTCGGCTAAAAGCTCTAGGCGAGACATCAAATTGGAGGCGAATTTCTTCGCCCGCTGAGATTTTGATTCTTTGGAAGCGTGAGGGCTTAGATCTAGATCTAAGCGGAGCGGAATCTCAGTTCCTCTCCCTGTCGGTATCTTTTCTTGATCTAAGATCTTTTCGAAGAGCTGGTTGGCTTGAAAGTAGAGATCTTCGGCGGTTTTGACTTTGCTCTTCTTATTACGCTTGGGTCTTGAAGATCTTTTTTTCGGGGGAGTGGGTTTGGAGTTCATGAATGATCTCCTTTGCTCAAATTTTTCTCGGATTCTTTCCAGTCCTAGTAGGACCCGCACTTAGCTTTTCTTTGCTCCCTAATTTTTATCTAATGGAATTGTTGCTGGGTAATTTGCATCTGTAGGGGCGTCCCTTGCGGGCGCCCGCTGCCCTGGCATGCGTGAATGTTTTTGGACTATCACTTCACTTCATGGATCGGGCAGGGAGAAGCCTCGCTCCTACGGGGAATTTTACCAGTTATAGAGCGTGAAAGCTGGTACTTGTTCAGCGAAGCCTTGATAAGGAATCAAAAACCGTTAGGATATTTCTTTTGGCGGTCGTGGCGGGAAAGAAAAGAAGATCTGATCCAAAGTCCTTGGATCCAAGCAGTTGCAAGAGTCAGCTGCGGGTTATGTGGATTTAGAAGAGAATCCACTTAAGAAGAGAAAAAGAATTTTGGGGAGCCCAATTCATGATGACCTCCCAATGGTGTCATTGTGCCTCTAGAGCAAAGTCGTTTTCTAGATTAGCCGTTACTCGATCTCAACTCCTCCTGATGGTGGGGCTGCTGAGTCTCGTCCTCTGCCCATTATCGAGCCAGCTCTATTCGAAGCCCACTCGAGCATCCTGGAATCGCATCCTCAATAAGCATGGATTCAATTCATCCATGTTGGGGCTTTCGATTTTAGATGAGAACGGTCGCTCGATCGTTTCTATCAATGCCAACAATGCCTTCACCCCGGCCTCGAACCAAAAAATACTCATCACCGCTGCCGCACTCAAACAACTAGGTAGTGATTATGAGTATGTTACTAAGCTTTGGGCTAAGAGCTATCCCAACAAAGACGGCATCTTGACGGGTGATCTCATCGTCAGTGGAACGGGGGATCCTAATATCTCCGGTCGATTCACTTCTGATGACCCTACAGTCATTTTTCGCCACTGGGCTCGTTCTCTAAAGAAAAACGGATTGAAAAAAGTTGCCGGAGATTTGCTGATCGATGATTTTTACTTCGATTCAGAACGACTTCCTCCCAGTTGGAAAAAGAAGTACGAAAGCCGTTGGTATTCAGCCCAAGTCGGAGCTTTAAACTTCAACGATAACTGCTTGGACTTCACCATTTTTCCCACTCGTTCCGGTGGCCGGGCTCGATACCAGTGCGTGCCAGAAACTACATACGTTCAAATAGAAAATCGTTGTCAGACTGTCTCGGGGGGAGAGCTCATCATCGGTTTAGACCGATATCCCAGTAGTAATCGCATCGTTTTGAAAGGCAAAATCCCCAGTAAATACAGGCAAGGAACTCGTGTTTTTCATGTGACGGTCGATGACCCGGGACTCTTCTTTGGTTACGTTTTACGTAACATCTTTTCTCAAGAAGGAATTGAAATCGTAGGAGAAGTCATCCGAGATCGTACTCGCCTTCCCGATCAAAAAGCGGGGAAGTTATTGCACCGACACGCTTCGAAAATGACGCGTGATTTTCCGGTCATTTTGAAGAACAGTCAAAACATGCACGCCGAAGTTTTATTGAAGGCCCTCGGCGGCGCTGCCGGGAAAGTTGGGAGCATCCAATCAGGAGCTCAAGAGGTTAAGAAGTACCTCAAGAAGTCGAAGATTTCAGATTCCTCTATGATTATCGAAGATGGTTCAGGTCTATCTGACGGAAACCGGATCTCGCCCTTGGCTCTCACCAAAATTCTTCATTCCGTGTCGCGGACTTCCGACTTTGATCTTTTCCGAAACAGTATGGCCATCGGTGGTATCGATGGAACATTGAGAAAAAGATTCAAAAGCTCATCTGCTAAAGGGCACGTCTTCGCCAAGACGGGTTATATCAATTCGGTTTCAGCCTTGTCGGGTTACGTGGGATCATCCTCTTCGACATCATCAAAAGGCGTGAAGTATTGGAGCTTCTCCATCCTCGTCAACAAGTTCCCTAAGAAAGGGGGCCTCTGGGCGGCTCGTCAATTACAAGAGTCGATTGTGGAGACCATCTTTCGAGAGATTGCGGCGCCAAATTCTTGATTATGAATCCGTTTTGAATTCCCTTAGTAAGCCCGGAGCGTAAGCGACGGGATCTTCTTCGTGCTACTAACAAGAGTTCACCGAAATCCAGATGAGGAAGTTTTCTGAGGAGATCTTCAAAAAAGGCCCCGTCGCTTACGCTCCGGGCTTATTAAGGGGCTTTATCGGCGACCGCGTGGCCTATAGCGAGTTTCGATTCAATAGAGCAAGCTCGATTCATCGACGCGCCCCTGTCTTGAGCTTCAATAGCCCTAAGTATTTATATTTATTTGCCTTAAGTTTTCTTGCTCATGCCCTCCAAGCCGATATTCTCACCCCAAAATCAAAGACGTGAAATTAATTTTACGTTCTCTGGATGCATAATCTTGTAATTTCCTTCGAGATCAGAACTGTAAATATTTTTAAATAAAAGACTTAATGGCTATATAAATCAGGCTTGCGTAGCCAGGGTTGATTGTTAAAATCGTTTTACACTTGGATTTTTTCCCAAGGCCTTCATTCTTCGGAGTTTTCCCTCTGGGATCTCCCGATAATGCAACGTTTGAACTTGCGATACTCAAGGGTTTTAGACGAACCCTGTTACCCTGAATCCATCTTCTCTTATCTCACTTAAACTCATGGTCTCTAAATCAAGTTTGACCCCCAGATCTACTGGTCCTCGCCATCCTCGACTCATCATTCGTGAGAATGGATCTGAAAAAGTGGTGGAGTTAACAACGAAAGTTACGTCGATCGGTCGTTCTCATGAGAACACCATCGAGATCGATGACCTCAACTCCTCAAGAAAACACTGCCAGATCGAACGCAAGGCCGGTGGTTATTTAGTTACCGATTTAAAAAGTCGAAACGGAACTCTTGTCAACGGGATCTTAGTTCTTCGCAAAGAGCTACGACCGGGAGACTGTATCGAAATCGGGAAAACTCGAATGTATTTCGATCGAATTCCCACCGAGATTTCGGATGACACCATCGACCTCAACACCGACTTCTTTCTCGAGCCTTTGGCTGAGATCGGCGAAGAAGCTCAGGTTCAAGTTCTTAGAAAAGAACGTGAGATCTTTTTGAAGTTGTTAGAGGTTAACAGGAACTTATCTTCCACCTTGGTGTTAGCAGACTTATTAGATCTTATTCTCGATACCGTCGTCGAGGTGACCACCGCCGAACGCGGATTCCTCATGATCCAGAACGGTAAAGAGATGGTGATCCAAACCGCTCGCAATGTGGATCGAGAAAAAATCAAGGGCCCCGATTTTAAGGTCAGCCGTTCGATCGCTGAATTTGTGATGGAATCAGGCGCGGCGATTCTCTCGGGAAATGCCGTGGATGATCGCCGATTTACGGGCTACGCGAGTGTTTACGAGCTCAACATGAAATCTGTTCTTTGCGTGCCGATTAAGTTGCGCGGGCAAACGACCGGAGTGATCTACGTCGACAATCGCTTCGATCAAGAAGCCTTTAGTCAGAATCATCTCCGTTGGCTCGAGATCTTGAGCGATCAAGCCGCTGTTGCGATCATGAACGCTCGTCTCTTCGAAGAAAACCGCAGCCGTCAGCACGAACTCGAAGAAGTGCGTAAACGTTTAGAGCAAGTCAATCTCGACTTAGAAGAAAAAGTTCTCTCTAAAAGTATTCAGCTTGAAGAAGCGATCAAGCTTCTTCCTAAAGATAGCTCGCGAAGTTTTAAGTACGACTATGACTATATTGTGACTCGAAGCCCTAAGATGTTTGAAGTCTTCGAACTCTTAGACAAAGTCACCGATTCCAACGTGCCCGTTTTAATCTTAGGTGAGAGTGGAACGGGTAAAGAGTTGATCGCCCGTGCGATTCATAAAAACGGCCCTCGACAACAGAAGCAGTTCGTCAGCGAAAACTGTGCTGCGATTCCGGTGAATCTCCTCGAAAGTGAGTTCTTCGGTCATGTTCGGGGTGCGTTTACGGGAGCGACCCGCGATAAGCGAGGGCTTTTCGAGATCGCTGACGACGGAACTTTATTCTTGGATGAAGTTGCTGACATGAGCGCTGAGATGCAGACCAAGTTTCTGCGTGTTTTACAGGATGGTGAAATTCGCCGAGTCGGGGGAAAAGACATCCTCAAAGTCAACGTCAGGATCGTCTCGGCGACCAACAAAAACATTTACGACTTGGTGCGCCAATCGCAGTTTAGAGAGGATTTGCTCTATCGCATCAATGTGATTACCGTCACGCTTCCTCCTCTCAGAGAACGCCGAGAAGATATTCCAATCTTGATCGATCACTTCCTCAGTAAGATCGCTCAAAGAAACCAGCAAGACAAACTGACTTTAGGCCGAGAAGCCTTTCATCTTCTTTATCAATACGATTGGCCCGGAAACATTCGTGAGCTCGAAAATGAAATCGAGCGTTTGGCCGCATTGAGCGAAGATCAAATTGAAGCCAAGCTTCTCAGCCCAAATATTTTAGCAAAAGCTTCAAATCGACGTATTCCTTCGTTTGAAGGTAAGTCTTTGAAAGAAGTTGTCGCTAGGACTGTTGAAGATGTGGAAATGCAAGTGATCAAAAGTACACTTTCACATCACCGTTGGAAAAAGTCTAAAACTGCAGAAGCTTTAGGCATTTCTCGACCTACATTAGATTCAAAAATACTGAAGTACGGATTGACCCGAGAAAGGCCTGCTTCCGGTTCAGAATGATCTAAGTCTCAATTTCGGGATTCCTACCGGCGAGAGTTCATCTCGCTAAGTTCTTTTCTTTTCGTTGAGTGCTATCCATAACCGATTCGATGTGATCCTGGAGGTGCTCGATTTAATTCTCTCACTTTCTCTTGTTTTGACCCAAGGCGCGCTTTATTCGTGAAGATTCACATTAAGACACCAGATCATTTGAAAGTTTTCGAGTCCGATATCGAAACCATTGGTATCGGCCGGGGAACGGATAACGAACTCGTTATCGACGATCCTCGGGCCTCGAGACATCATTGCAAACTTTCAAAAACTCCAGAAGGATACCGCCTAGAAGACCTCGGAAGCCGAAATGGCGTCTACGTAGGAAAAGAGAAAGCGACTCTAGCAAAATTGTCTCGCGGAGAGTACTTCCGAATTGGAAAGACTGTCTTTTACATCGAAGAAATTCCTAAAAAGAGTAAGCCGTCACTGGCAGCTTCTGAGCCCGCTGAAGCAAAGCCGGCTAAGAAGACTCAAGCCCCAGCAAAGAAATCAAAATCACTCACGACTCAAGAAGCTTACCTCGAAGGCATCAAAGGCCCGCACCAAGGGCAAAAGATTCCGATTACCAAACTGCCATACACAGTGGGCCGAAAAGGAGACAATGATTTTCGTCTAGAAGATCAGCGAGCCTCCGGATACCACATGCGTATTTTGATGCACGGGGATGTGTTTTACGTTGAAGATTTAAAGAGTCGTAATGGTACGGTTCTCAACGGGAAAAAACTCACCGGAGAAAAGCCCCTTCAAGCAGGTGCGAGGTTGCAGATCGGTGACTCTCAATTTCGAGTTCAAGTTCCCGGCGGTCCAGCACCCGAACCGACCTATGAAGATCCCAATGCTGAGTATCAACTCTCGAGGTTCAATCCCGATGAGTTCATGAGAACTTCAAATTCAGGGCAACCCTTGGTCGCCTTAGGTTTAGTGGTAGTTATGGGGGCCCTTCTTTACTTTGCGGTCGATATTTCTCTCAAGATGATTCATAAGCAAAATATCGATCCGAGTCCGGCTGAAAACATCCTCATCGAAAATTGGTCCTTCGAGAAGAAAGATCAAGAAAGCGATGAAATTATCGCGTGGCAAGTGGATGCCGAACAAGGAGGTCATATCGAGATCTCAACTTCGGATGGCGTTCGATTCCCCGGTGAACGCGCGCTTAAATTTCGAGCCAATTCAGCAGACGAAGAAAGTCCTCTTTCCTTCGTTGCCTATAAAGATCGTATTCGAGTGGTCGAGGGCAATTCGTACACTCTCTCAGGTTACGTTTCGAATCGCACGGCTCTCGGAGCGGGTTTGATGGCTCGTTGGTTGAGGCCCGATGGGACTGAACTCGGGCGCACTTACACCCCAGGAATCATTCAACCTGGAGATGAAGGTCGACTCAGTCGAAAGGTGACAGCCCCTAAGGCAGCTTCCAATGTGGAAATTTGCGCCTTCGTTTTAGGTGGTGAGGCCATCTTTGATCGACTTTATTTCAGCTCCGAGCCCTTCAAGGAAGAGCTTGATGATTTTGTTGATATCGAACCCATCGATCCCGAGCTCGATACTGAAGCTGAGGAAACAGAAGAAACGAAGCTTGGCCCGATCCCTGAATTTGAAAAACCCCTCGTTCTTCTCGCTCAAGCACAGACTGCCGGAAACACTTTACCAGTTCGTGCATTATTGAATCGAGATGGAGTCTTAAGAGAAGTGCGTCGCGGTCCTCGGGCAGAACTGCTTCGACTTTGGCCCGGTCTTCCTCAGAGCATGGATCCCATCGAAATTGGCCCTCGTCTCAGTACCACTCCAGTACCCACTCAAGGAGAAGGGGTTTATCGACTCTCCAGTCAGTTGCCTAACTTCCAGGATCGCACCTGGCATCCCATCGAGATTCAAATCCAAGTCAATGGCGGGCAAATGACTTGCCAACATTTTTACCGAAAGATTCCCGGTGAAGACCTTCCTTCTCAAGCGGGAATCTATTTTGAGTTGAGTTCGCGTGATCCTCAATGGAAAGCCTTCAATTCAGAAGGATTGGTTCAAATCGATAAAGAGTCAAAATCACCAGCAAAGGTCTCGGAGCTCGTTATCGGAGAAGGGGAAGAGCAAGTGGTTTGCCTCTTTGTTCCCGAAGTTGAGCTCAGTGCTTTAAAGCCTGAAGGGGCCTTTGTAAATTGGCGTTTGTTCGCTTCAGTGAATCCCGATAAATGTCCCCGTAATTCACTTCAGGTGAGTTTGTCGAGAAGTTCGGGGAGTGAGGACTCTGCTGTCAAAACTTTGATTGCTCGAGCCCAAAAATTAAAAATACAAGGCAACTTCGCCCAAGCCTTAGAGGTATTGAAAGCCGTTAAAGAAAACTATCCTTGGCGTAAGCAAGAACTCCGTCAGGTCAACAGTTTGATCAAAGAATGGAGCCGTGAAGGAAAAACAGCACTAGCAGCACTCAATGCTGATTTCACGATTCTTAAAGAAACCGGCTCTTCATTGGTTTACAGAAACTTGTTGGCTCGCGGCGCCGAGTACGTTCAACAGTTGAAGGGAACTCCGCACGAGGCCAGCGTTCGAAACAAGATTCAAGAGATCGAAAAATATTGGACGGATAGTAAGACCGAACGAGAGTCGAAAGATCTCTTGCTCACTTTCAAAACCGCTGAAGAACACTATGTGAAAGGTGAATTCAGCTTAGCCGAGTTCTTCTTCGAAGAAGTTCGAGGAAAGATCCAAGATCCCGATATCGCCAGAAAAATTGAGCAACGCCTCGATCTTTTAGATAAGAAGCGTGAGGGCCGAGCAAAATTTGGCGATGGTTAATAGACCCTAAACGTTCATTAACTCACACTGAAATTACACCTTTGAAACATTTTTTAGGACAACTTCATGGCATTTAATCGTTCGAGCGTAGGTATAGATATTGGAGCCCATTCAGTGAAAGTGGTGCAGCTTCAAATCACCGACAAGGGAGCCTTCGTTCAAAATGCACTCTACTTTGACCGCGATGATTTAGAAGCTCGCGGAGTGACTTTAGAAGATCGCCCCGCTTTGGTGGCGTTCCTGAAGGCTCAGATGGCGGAACTCAGGATTCCTACAAAGAACGTCATTTTAGGGATCAGTGGGGAAGACTCTATCTTGAGATACACTTCGATCACTCCAGTTCCACCGTGGCGCTTAAAGATCATTATGGGCTACGAAGTCTCTGAGGTCGCCGAGCGAGTGGGCGAGACCTTGGCGAGTGATTTTACAACTCTGAATGTTCGCCGAGATAAAGACGATGAACAGGTCGTATTGGTCGCTCTCAGTAAAGAAGCGCCCCTTCAAGAATTCTTAAAGGAGTTGGAAGACGCCGGCATCCTCGTCGATTGCTGTGTTCCCACTCCCTTAACTTTATCTTCAGCCTGGGATGCTTTCGGTGAGAAGGTCGACCCAGATCAACCTGAAGATGATTTGGCGGTCATCATCGATATTGGGCATACCAATTTAAGCTGTTCCGTGATCTTGAACGATAACTTAGTTTTCGCTCGGAGTATCAAGTTCGGAGGACAGACTTTAACTGAAAGTATCGCCAACGATTTGGGAATCGATCCCGCTAAAGCTGAACAACTCAAAATCAAAAAAGGAACCGTCAATCCAGCACAAGCCGCGCCCGGTACGGAATCGTTAGTGAATTCGGTAAGAGCCGGAGCGACTCAGATTCAATCGATGATTCAAGCATCGGTTCGAGTTTGTAAAACGCAAACTGGAGTGGCTCTACCCAACTTGTCGAGAGTAATTCTTACCGGGGGTGCAACTCGATTGAACGGCTTGGCGTCTTTCTTAGAGCGAAGTCTAAAAGTTCCCGTCGAGCTCTTTAAACCCCAAGGCTTGAGTGCACCGGGTCAACTGCCGGGTAAGGCAGGAGAGACTTTCGCTCACTATCCTGGTGACTTTACTTGTGCTCTAGGATTAGCCGTTTCAGGAGTTCGGGAGTCCGACATCAGTGTCAGGATCATTCCCGAGGCTTACCAAAAGAAACGTGATTTTAGAGAGCGAACCCTCTTCCTCTACATCGCGGCCGGCTTATTGATCCTGTCTTTGATCCTATCGGGAATCGATGGTGGATTTAGCCAATCGAAAGCGAAACATCAGAAGAAGAAACTCGTCGACACTCAAAAGAGTTTGAATTTAAAGAAATCCGAAATGGAAAACTTCGCCATCGAGAATGGCGAGATTCGCGAACGGGTGAATCGCATTCTTCGAGAAGTTGAAATCACTTCATTTCAGACCTTTATCATGAATTATTTTTCGAGTTCGCTTCGCCCGGAAATTCGCCTGTCGAGGATGCGTTTAGACATTCAAGATAACGATGACGGAACGGATTTCGAATACCGTATGGTCGCTGATTGTATCGCCGATAACGCCGATCAGAGTGCTTTACAACTTATCAGTGAACTTCAAGATCGTCTAGCGGCAGATAATCGAGTCTCCCGAGTGGAAATCGAAAACTCTCGCCCCGAAAGTACAATTTACAAATTCGAGTTGGTCATCGAGCCAGCCTTCTTGGGATATCAGGGATAATCATGAAAGGTATCTCATTTCAACAACTGTGGGAAGAGAACAAGAAATTCTGCCTCATCGTAGGTGGAGGCTTGTTGATCTTCCTTATTTTGAATTCCTATTTTGTCAGTGGATCCAAATCGGCAGCCGAAAAGCTCAACCGAGAAATCAAAGCACCAAAAAAGGGATTAGAATCTCAAGTTGCAAGTTTGCATAAACTTCTCAGAGATCGTTACAACATCGAGCGCAATTTAGGTGAAGACTACAAAGAAGTGGAATTAGCTCTTTTGAAGAAGTTTTCTATGCGCCCTCCGGGAGTTAAGGTTCCCGAGGTTAAAAAGAATGTCGAAATCTATTACGGAGAAAAACTTTCTCAAATTTGGAAAGGTCTCTCAAAGAAAAAATCGGCTTTCAGTTTAGCCTGCGATTTACCTCAACAGCTCTCTCCGCAAGACTTAGAAATTGAAACCAATGCTAGTCAGCTTTTCCACCTCTCTTATCACGTGGAGCTTGAGCTCATCAAAAGGGGATTAAACATTCTCTTAGATTCAGGAATGAATAAGATCGAGCGCTTCCGCAGTCAGGGAGAAGAAGAGTACAACATCAAGAACAACGAAACTCATAAGATCATTTATCAAAAGATATCTTATACCGCATACGGCCCTTACGAAGCCTTCGTTAAAGCCTTAAATCTTGGGCAAAAAACTGAAGGGGGCTTCATGCAAGTTCACCTGCGCGACCTGAACTCTAAAGGATCAAAAGATTCCACTCGGCTTCGCGGTGTATTAGAGTTCTCAACCTTTTTCTTGGAAGAGTTACAAGAAGAGGAGGGAGAGCTATGAGATTAAATCGAGAAAAAGTCGTCTTTGGAGCTAGCTTGATCATTTTGCTTGTTCATGGTGTGTATTCGATGGTGAATTCACAAATTGGAACTGGCGTATCTTACCGCAAGATTCCTGATAAGTTGAACCAAGCCTCTCCTGAGCTTTTACAAATCGATCCTCGGCTCATCGAGGAGGATGGTTCTGGTAGCAGAAACCCCTTTCACTTTGCTTCAGATTGGGCGGACCTTCCTCCCACTCCGATGTTGCCTCCGCCGATCATGAATGAAGCTCGTCCTCAAATCCTGTTCGGATTTCTCAACGAACGCCAAAAGGGGCAAGAGATCACTTATAAAGAAAATGTCCCAACACCTAAAGTGCGCTTGAACACTTCGAGTAAAAAATCGAGTTCGAGTGCTGGGAGTGGAAGCCCCTTGCGGGGGACCACCGATGGAGTGAAGGGAGGTTCGAAATGATGAAGAATGCCTTCAGTCAATCTTTGATCTATACCTTAGGTCTCGTCTGTTTCTTTTTCGTTCCTCAGAATCGGGTCTCATCTCAAGAAGATGCTCCGCCCGATGAGCAGGTGCGTCCTTACGACCTCATCATCTTTAATAATGCCTCAGGAAGAGAAGAATCGATGCGTTGTATCGTTCAAGCTCAGTCTGAGTCGACTGTTGTCATCGACCGGATCAATGATGATGGAAAGTCTGTGGGGGAATTCAGATTAAAGCGTACGGATGTGAAGGAAATTGTTCCGAAGCAAGACGCCGATACCGTCTTCATTACCAAAACTAAAAAACTCCCCAAAGCTAATAGCCCTTTTGAAGAGCAAGCTAAAGCCGTTTTTGATTTAGCCGTGTGGGCGCGAACTCCTCTGCTTGAAAATTCGGGTGATCCACCCAAACCCGCTGAAGCTTATAAGTTGCTTTTGAAAGCGGCTCGACTTCAGCCGAGTTTGATCGAAGTTTATCCTCATCTTTTCGATGAAGTTGCTCAAAGAAAACAGACCACCAACCTCTCTAACGATGAGGAGATGGAAATTTTCCTCCTCGCTAAAAAGGGAGGTTACAAGTCGAAAGAACTTTCCTTCCAGCTCGGTGAGAAATACCTTGAGCTTGGCGATGAACAAAAAGCTCGGCAGATGTTTAACGATGTCTTGGCCGATGAAGGACCCGCCAATCAAAGTTTCGATAGCCGAAGTCGTCGTTACCTCGCAGAGATTCACATTCTTGAAGGGGAAGTCGACAAAGCATTAGCTCTCTTCGCCCTGTCCAATTCGAATGCGAATCCTTTCGAGAGTCATTTTTTGACGGCCAGATTGTTACTTCTCTCTAAGGGAGATACCGAGAAAGCACGCGATCACCTTAAAAAGGCGCAAGAACTGCAGCCAGATTTTTCGGGTATCGACATTCAGCTTGCGGGATTAGATCTTCTTGAAGGAAAAGTCCAAACGGCAGCGGGGCGACTGTCGAGAAAGCTCTCTTCAGCGGGAGAAGATATTTCCCTTCTCAACGCATTGGCCTTGGTCAATCTCGAGCGAGGTGAGTTTACTCAAGCGGTAAAAAACCTTCAAAGTGCGACGAAGTTAAGTACTAGTACTCAACCTTCTCCTCAACGATGTGAGCTCTACCTTGTAAGGGGATTGCTGCGAGATTATTTGTCAGATCCGGCCAAGGCGGTCAATGAATACAAAACGGCCTGGGAATCGGCTCCTTGGAACCGTTCTTCCGGTTTAAAAATTTATTCCGGGCTTCTCTATGCTCGTTCAAGTTTTATCAATGGAGATACGACCACCGCTCGAACGACTTTAGAAAAGTTGATCGAGACCAGTGGCGACGACCCCGCGATCTTTGTGGCGTCGGCAAGGCTCTTAGCGGATGTCGAACTCAAAGATGGGAAGCTCGATCGAGCCCTCAGCCTTCTCGATCACGCAGTTCGTTTTCAAGGTAAGGACGCCAAGCTTCGAGCTAAATATGCTTCAGTCTTGATGAGTGACGGACGACTCGATGCTGCTTACAAACAATTGACCGAAGCTGAAAAGATTGATGGGACTCGTCCAGATGTGCTCTGCAGTCTGGGCTTCTACCACTACTCACGGGGAGAATTGGTTCAAGCAGAGCAGGCCTTTCAAAAAGCACTGAAAACGTTGCCTTCAAAGCCGATTAAGAATCCGACTGAAACGGAGAAGCAACAAGAGCAATGGAGAGTCTACGCTCAGCAAGGGCTCAACAAAGTTCTCGATGTGAAGCGTTTAGAAATTTGGGAGGATGGCTTTGATCGTGAAGATACTTCTGAAATTCTTCGCGGTTGGTTCAAAGTCGATAACTTTGGAGTGCTCATTTCACTCGCGGGGGAAAAAGTAGAGTTTAGGGGGGCACAAAAAACCGAACTCAAAGCAGCTACTCAAATTTACCGTGAAGAACTTAAGAAGAACTTTGAGCGAGTGAGCGTTCGCCTGAAGATTCCTAATGACTCGAAAGCTCGCATCGGGCTTCGAATCATGACCGATCCTAAAGATGTCTCTGTCGGAATGGCGCTGGTGCGAGATCATAATGGTTTGATCACTTTCGCCACGAAGGCTTCTCGAGGCGAATGGGTCATGGGTAAGAAAACCGATCCCAAAGCACTTCAAGGATCTTACACGGCTAAGCGAACCACGATTTTCCGTGCGGATACCAACTGGCCCACAGATGGGGAGTTCCACACGATTACCATCGCTAAAGCCAATTCGAAAAAAGGTGAGCGAGGCTTCCATCTCTATTTCGATGACAAAGAGATCGCGCGAAACGTTTATGTTTCAGGCTTAACGTCTCGAAGTACTCGTCCTATGTATTTTAGTGTTTTCGCCCAGGCGGAAGCGATCGATGGAGAAGTTGAATTTACAGCCGATGATTTTCGGCTTTATCGAGTGAGAGCTCAATATCAAGGTAAATAAGAGTGATGAGATTCAAAACCGAATCGTTGAGTCGTCGTAGCCGTGGTTTTACGCTGGTTGAAGTCTTGGTCGTTTGCGCCATCATTTCAATTTTAGCGGGCTTGGTTACGGTGAGTGTTCAATTTGCTCGGGGACTCGCCAACGTGAAGGCGACCAAAAACGAAATTCAAAATTTGGTATTAGCCTGTGAGAACTTTAAAAACAACTTCGGCTACTACCCTCCGTCTTCACTAAAGAATGCTCCGCTGGGTATTTCCGGTAATGGATATAACGAAGGGATTGAAGCTCTGATCGCCTACGGAACTACGCAAAAGAAAAATGGTCCCTTCTTGGTGGACCTTCCCGATGATCGTTTATCCAATACAGACAAAGATAACTTAGCTAAGAAGTCCCACATGAAAGTCAGGTCGGTATTGAATTGGACTCAAGGAAATAATGAACTCTTAGAGTACACCGACATGTGGGGGAATCCTTTTGTTTATATTGAGCATCGGAATTACAAAGCCAAGCAAGCCATTCAGTACATGGATTCAGAGGGTCAAGCCGTTACCGTGAAGCCCGTCAAAAGTGAAAAGACCGGCACTTATGTCAACGCGACCACGATGCAGATTTGGTCTTTCGGTCCGAATCGAATCAATGAGAACGGAGAGGGCGACGACATCGTTTCCTGGCGCGAATAAATTTATGAATACCCATTCCTCTAGGATCTTCCCAACTCATATTCAGCCGAGAAGCTCGGTGAGGGGTTACACCTTGATGGAACTCCTTACGGTGCTACTGATCATCTCGATGCTCGGTGGCATATCCGCCGGAGTCTACCAGGTCGTCAAAGGGAATTTAGATCTGTCGGGAAGTCGTCTAAAGATTGAGGGTATTTTTCAAGCCGCAAAAAACACGGCAATCTCCAGCGCATCTCCCGTTCGGGTGATTGTCGATCCGGTTTATCGAACCGTTGAAGCGTCAGCTTTTAAAACTCTCGGTGAATGGAGTTTTGAAGAGAACAACGATGGCTCGACCTTAGGGGCTCCGATGAACTACTCGAATCTCAATGGAGCTAGCATCACTAAAGGGCATATCGGCCTGGGAGCAAATATCAGTGGTGGGCATATCGACTGCGGAAACTTGGCGAGCTTTGATTTGAGACTTGGCATTCAAGTTCAGGCCTGGATTCGTATGGAAGGAAAGCTGACGGACCCCACAGAGTCTGGAACCACCGTGTCATCGAAGTCTCTCCGCCGCTCTAAGCCTTCGACGACTAAGAAAAAAAAATCAACGAGCCGTCGTACCGGAGTTAAAAAGCGAGCCGAAGGAGTGGGAATCATCCTTCAAAAAGGATCAGCCTACTACGTGGGAGTCACTCCCGATGGAAGATTGGAAGCCGGTATCGGAAAACATGGAGGATTGGATTTTTATCGAGTTCGCACTCCTCCTGAAGCCGTTCGTCCTGGACGATGGCAACGGATTTCGATGACCTTTGATGGCTACTCCATCGTTTTAGCTGTCGATGGAATTGATCGTCCCCTCAGCATCGTCGGGTACGAATTTTCAAAGCCTGAGAACTTACCTTCCTTACCGGATCAAATTCAAGTTAACAACAGTCCCGTCACGATCGGTAGTGCGAAGAGTTCCTTTCGAGGGAAAGTCGACGAAGTTAAATTGAGAGGATTGGTCGAGCCCGTGAGTTTTGTGATTCCCGAAACTCAAAAAATATTGGGTTGGAGAAAGATCGTCTACTTCGATAAGCGAGGTCACTTAGACCCCAATTATCACGACAAGCCTATCCGACTGGTGCTCATTGAGACCATAGCAGATGATCGAAGAAAATCTAAGACGCCATCGACAAAAGTCGTTCGAGATTATTCAAAGACTTTCCAAGAATGGTCTCACGACAATGGGATGGATTTAGAGGGGCTCACTGAAAAAGTTGAAGAGGCAAAGATCGAGAATCAGTATCTAAATCGGCGCAAAGAGGTGATTACGATCGATCGATTGGGGGTTTTCCGATGAATCGATGGTTCAAATTTAATCGCGGGGGCCAGCTTCGGGAGGAACAATGCGAGCGTTAAGCCGAATCGAATTTTATCTGAATCACTCTATACGTGACAGACGTCAAGGGGTCGCCATCGTGATGGTGCTCCTCGTCTTGTTGGCTCTTGCCATCATCGGGACACCCTTTGTGATCTCGATGGCTCTCCAGGAAAAATCGAGTATCCAATTTGAAGGGGGAGTTAAAGCCCGCCGCGCCGCTGAGGGTGCGAGGAATCATGCTTTAGCTCGACTCCACGAAACTCACCGTGCCGTCGAAAATGAAATCGTCGCTCGTAGTGCTCCAGAGGGAGATATTTTAGAGGAGTACGAGAACAAAGGGGTCTTGGACGAAGAATCGAAGCAAACGAAAGCTTCCATCAAGATTCGCTCTAACACTAAGCGAAGGTCGACTACCAAAGATCGACGTCGACGTCGAGGAACGGTGATTCGAGAAGACCTCGGCGAAAAAGCACCCCGGAGAACAGGTGACCGCCGAAATCGAAGAAACGTAGGCCTTACGGGAGAAAATCACGGACTCCCTGGCATGAGCCAATCGAGAGTAGGACCCACTGAAAAAAGCTTCGACCAAGATTCAGAGTTAGCAAGCGATATTCCTTCAGAAGTAACTCTTCCGGATTCTGCTCCCAGTTATTCGACATCGTTGGAAGAAGAGATCGTCTCCACTTCTAAAAATAGAATCGTCATTGAAGATAAAGCGATCTTCAAGAATCCACGGGGGGTCTACGCTACCTCTCGAGTGGTCGATGAACAAGGGAAGGTCAATATTAACTCTGCTCCCGCAAACGTCATCGCGAGTCTCTTCGGTTCAACGATGTTGATCCAACCTTTCGATCTTAAAGATGACGAAATGGTGGTCGATGATGCCAGCGTCTTCAGAAGTGATGGAAATCCAAAAACCATCGATGGGGCGGTGGTCATCACGAAGCGAGGTGAAAATTGGGGTGAAGTCGTCACTTATCGTGATCGAAGAGGAAACAAACTCACCGGGCTTTTTAGAGGTGCATTTTTTAGTGTGCCACGAAAAGGAGCCGCTTCGTTACGTTACCCTACTCATACCATGGTTTGGGATTTGCGCGGTTGGAAAGTAGCTTACCACCGAATGCGTGCGGGGGCGATGAATGGTTTCACTTCAGAAAAACTCCATCGTTTCCAAAGTATTGAAGCCATTCGCGAAATCGCGAACTGGCAAGTGTCTTCCCTTTTCTTAGGTCGTTACCGCGGTGAAGGCTTAACTAGAGAGTTTCTAGTATCGAATGGAATCAAAGCTAAAGATCTCGCCAAGGTGGGACTCGACCCTGCTTTATTTGAAAGTGAAGAAAGCTACGAATCGGGCTACTTAAAACTTCAATTAGATCAAGCTTTCTCCATCTTGAGAAAGAAGCGATTATCTTCACTATCATTGAAGATCAAAAGAGCCTTAGGCCCTCGAGCTGTCATCGAGTTTGCCAATCGAGTGGAGCATCTTTCAACTAAAGAAGCTCGACAAGCTGCAGAAGAACTCGAAGATGTTTTAAAGAAGCGAAAGCGCCGTTCTTCTCGCATCAATAAAGATTACCTGATCGCTTGTCTCAAGAATTTGGGAGAGGTTTATAAAACCCCCGGAATCGAAACGATCACGCCTCAAGAATTTGAACATATTCGCGAACATATCACCGTTACCTCCCGAAGAGCGGCCGAGTGGAGCGAAGCTCAAACTCTTTTAAATACGATTACCCCATCGTCTGTGGCAGCAGAAGAAAAGGAAAGTCTTCAAGTTCCTCGCCCTGGATATCACGGAGGGGGAACTTTAGTTCGTCTCCGCCACCGTGGTCAACCGGATAAGCCCGAGTACAACATCAGTTTAGGGGGAGGTCCGAAAGGCTTCTACTTGATGTTCCCCACTTTCAGGTCGTACACCAAGGGAGATTGCCTCGTCGACTTCTATGAGCGCCATCCGGTGAATGTGAATACGGCTTCACTGAAAGTTTTGGAAGCTGTTTTTACTGGGGTTACGCATGTAAAAGCAGCGCGGTCAAAAGCAGAGAAGGGTGCCAATCGCGGCTATGTGAGCCCAGGGGTTGTTCTTCCTCATGAGGCTAAAGCCTTAGCTGCTGCGGTTTACGGTGGACGACCCTACAAAGGGATTGGAGATCTCAGAGATGTGATCGAAGGAGCAGCCGGAGGAACGATCGATGGTTTAGATGCTCAAGCCCTCATCGTGAATGCGGTTCAACCTAACCATGATCTCTTAAAGGTTTCAACCTTAGGATTCTGTTACGACTTTGGGGATATCTACACCATCGAAAGTCGTGGCATCATCCGTGACGATGCGGGTGGAGAAATTTACCGAACGGCTTTTAGAGAAATCGTGGATGTCTCGCCCGCACGACCCCTTCGCTATACTCTGTTTTCTCAGGCTGATTTTACGACGGAACTCTTCTATCGAAGTCCCACTCGATCCATTCCCTCTCAACTCGCCTATCCTGAAGATCACATCTACAACTCCGTGAACTATCCCGGAATGGAATCGCACTTGGTGCGCACGACTCCCGTGCATTTAAAAACTCACACTCAGGTGACCTTCAATCGTGGTGGCGGTGGTATCCGAGGTGGCACCCAAGGAAACAACGGGACTCTCGATGAATTCCCCGTCGCCGGGGGGGAAGTGGGAACTCTGCGATTGGAGATGGGAGAAACTTGGCCCTCAAAATTTGGAGTCGGTAGTGTTGGAGGAAGAGGTGGCATCTTCAACTTTAGAGGTGGGCGTAATGAAACTTTAGATCTTCCCGGTGGTGAACCCTGGGCGGTCAATATTTCATTGGGTGGAGGCAACCAAAACTTTCAACGCGGACCTCAACCTCGAGGGACCAGTCGCGGAACTCCTACTCCTGGCACTACCTTCGATCTCACCCGCGTTCCTTCAGCTATCGAAGCTTGGGTTCGTTTTAGAACTTTCCCACAAGCTTTGTCCTACGATGGTTTATTGATCCTCATGGACGCCGGTTTTGAAGAACGACGTAATCGTATTTCTTTACTCTACGATCGAGGCCGACAAGAGTTCGTTGCTCGAATGTTCGACAACAGTCTTCCTGATCCTTCGATCGCTGAAGAAGATCAAAAGATCGAGGTCCGAGCCCGGAAGCCTCTCGAACTCTACACTTGGTACCACATCAAGATGGCTTGGGACGGAATGTATCGCGGCGGCCTTCAACTCTTTATCGATGGTTTGCCCGTGGGGCGTTCGAATTTTGAAACCGATTTAGCCGGAGACCTCGCGATCTCTTCTAGAAACCTTCCGATTGCAAACTCGCAAATCCTTCCTCGGGAAGGAGTCGCTCGAGTTGGAAGTGAGTTGGTAGAGTATTCGGGGGGACGAATTCGAGAACAACCGACTTCCTACTTCCAAAAATGGTTAGTGGCGGAAGAAAATCGAAAAGCTCAATTACGGGCTCAACAACAAGCTCAAAATACGAATGTTCCCGGTGGGACGAGAACTTTGAATGCGGCTCAAGTGATGTCTTCCTCTCTTCAATCCTCCGTTAAGCGAGGATCGATGGGGGATGATGCCGGTAACCGAAGAGCCTCCGTCAGAACGAATCACAAGTCGGGAACACCGGTTTCGTTACATGGTTATTCCCTCGAAGTTGTTCGAAAAACTCGACAAAGTCCTACGAGCACTCTTTGCCAAGTCGGAAATGGAATTGTTTTAGGTCAGGGAGGACTCCGATTAAAAGAAGACCTCCTGCCCTGGGTGTTCCCGGATGATGTGAGTGGACCCGTTCACTATCAAATCGAATTGAATCAGGGACCCGCTACACCCGGCGGCCAAGGCCCGAATCCGCTTCCCCCTGTAGGTGGTAGGAATCCGAATCCCAACAACCAAGGTCAGAATCAAATTCAATCGGTTCCGATCGCAGCCCCGGTATTCGAATTACAAAATCCTCAAAATCCCAATAACCAAGGAAGGACTTTGGCGGCTCCTTGCCCTGACTTTGATCAATTACAAGCCACCTTAGCTCAACGCTTAGGCGCAATTCCCAATTCACAACAACTCATTCAGTTGCTTGTTCAAAACGCCCGAATATTCTCATCGGTGTTTCAGTGGGGAGGACAAACTTATAATGCCGCCGATTTTTTCCAAAGTCGAGGTGTAGTTAGTACCCATCAAGGATCATTGCGTTACCAGAAAACATCTTTAGATGCAAATCATTCGGCGACTCAAAGTGGCGCATTTATCCGAGCAGCTAACATCAATGGTTACATCAATGTGAACCAATACAACTTTGCTGTTCATGGTCCTCCGACGGGCCGAATCGTGGTTCTTTGCCAAGCTCAGACCGTTGGACTTCAAATGAACTCAAGGTTCCCTCAGGGTCAAGGCCCACTGACGGCGATGTCGCATCGAAGTCGCTTGAGGCTCCAATCCGTTCTGGTCAACGGTTCTGCCGAGACTCTCTATCCACGAGCTGGATTGATCGAAATGCGAGGCTCCCCTGCACCTTGGCATAAGCCCCAGCGTCCCGATTTGAGAGGAAGCAGTGTTTTCAGCAACGTGCATCCCGATGATACCGTCGAGTGGATTCGTTATCACTGGACGGAAAACGATATGTTTATCCATCCGGGAGGAAGTACACATCGTGATTATCCCCGAAACAGAAACCACATGTATCACCGGGGAGCGTCACCACCCGGAATGAGTACGGGCGATACTCGTGGCGCCTTCGGAGGGCGAGGTGCTCCGGCGGGAGAACCTGCTCGACAAGTGGTCGAGTTGATGAAGGGGGGCGCTGGCTACGGTGACTACGTTTCGATCGTTACCGATGACCCAGGCGATCCCGGTTCAGGACCCTTCCGAGTTTTCCGAGTCCTCGAACGTGAAGACGGGCGTTTCTTCGTTTCACTTTATGCACCCGGTGATGGTCAAGGGTATCAACCCTTCACCTTGAATCAGCCCTACTACAAAGGGGGAGGCAATCGAACGAAGTTAGTGAAATTCCCCACGGGATCTCTACCTTCAATGGGATCAGGAAAGCTTGTGATCTTTGGCGATGCCGTCCGAGGAAGTTTTAATGGTGGTAATCAAATTGGGGGAACGCATCAAGAAGCGGAAGAAGAGCCGAAGACGGGTCATGTGATCGATGAAGTCAAAGTGACCAGTAATTACTATTACCATCACGGTGAATTTGCTCGCGACGCCAGTCTAGGCCGTTTTGTTGTCGTTCCATTAGAGAATGGTCGAGTTCGAAGAGTACAAACTTCGGATGGAGGTGAAGCTCTCACCGGATCGATTTCAAGGGGGCGCACAATTTCTCGGGCTAATCCGATGGAAGTCTTGGTGGTCTTCACGGGTGATGCTCGGGGGACTTACCTCTTTGCTCAAAATGAAAAGCACGGGGTCGTTCGAATTAATGAAGAGTTCTTCTTCTTTGAAAACCCCAATGCTCAATCGAGCAACAATGGAGGGAGGCGATCCGCTGCTCAAGGTGGTGCTGCCCAAGGAGGGCATGGGTCGGGTTCTTTACAAAACCTGAGACCCGTCAATACGAACACGAATCAAGCCCCAGGTGTTTCTAATCTTTATTTTGGTGGGCAGAGTAAACCTCAAAACCGAACTCGACGTTGGTCGATTCAATCGGGAGTCAATGGTTTCTTTGAACGTGAAGGATTTGCTCGCATCAACTACAACAGTTGTCAATTGGGTGGTTTCCGCGAGATCTTCTATTATCAGAGTCGCAACGGTGGGAACTTTAACAACTGTCTTCGTGGGCAATTCAGTACTTCTCTCTATTGGACGGAAGGTAATGAAAATCGTGCCGTTCAAATTCAGCAAAACCAACAAGCAGCCCGACAGGGTCTTCAAGTTAATAACCAAAGTCCCTTCAGGGGAAGCCTCCAAAACATAACCACACGCATCCGTTTGATCGGTCGCGCCCTCCTCGGGTCACGCCCGCAAACGCATGGCTTTGGGGATCAAATCAGTTTGGCCTACCACGTCGAC
Organism: Planctomycetota bacterium; assembly: GCA_028280485.1. Taxonomy (GTDB): domain Bacteria; phylum Planctomycetota; class UBA8108; order UBA8108; family JACQVS01; genus JANQLS01. The sequence goes on along the minus strand of JANQLS010000181.1, from coordinate 18,443 downwards.
ATGACGGAGATCCAAGGGCCGATGACCGATGTGGGGATTCCGGTGTTGACCACTGAAGGTTTCCCCGATGTGGGTTACTTGTTGATGGATAGCGCTCGTGGGGATGATCGTTTTGAAATGGTCGCCTATACCGGTCGCTTAGGTAAGAACCTCTTCCGCCGTCCTTTGGATGAACGAGGAAGGGGAGTTTGTCGTGCGGCTTTTGGTACGGTGCCGAGTGGAGTGGGACGAGGCATGTTTGCTTACGCGATGCCCTACCGTTACTTCGATCGCTATCAAGCCAAAGCGGATAGCCCATATTTCGCTTACTTTCAAAAGGCCTTCCGCGAACCGGGAGCGCTGTGGCGAAAGTTAGCGTGGAAAGAACAAGAACAACCGAATCGTCGAAATCGTTTGTCGGACTTAGTCATGGCGGTACGTTTCGATGGCAAACCCGATTGGTCGGCTACGCCGACCAATAAACCCGGCGGGCTCTATTTGATCGAAGGGGGCAACACGGGAAGAAACAGTTTGCCCGGGAAGGTTTTTAATGTCGTTGCGGATCAGATGGAAGTGCGAGTTTATTTCCGTTTCAAAACGGGAGCCTTCCAAAGAGTTAGCGCCGATCATTTCAGGGACGACTGGAAAGAGTCTCCGGTTTTGGAATCTCTCTTAATCGAGTACGAGAAATCAGGAAAAGTTCTTCGTCGGGAAGAATCTGATTTTTAAGTCCTTTCTATTGAAACAAGCTCCGCTGGAGCCTGTTTCAACCGTTTCAGCAAATCGTAGATTTGCTTCCACTCCGCAAACATAGGCTCTGAGAGCCCATGCTTGCGGCCGAGTTGATCCCAACTCGGCTTAGTTCCTGTTTAGTCAACAGGAACTAACTGTTACTCTAATTTGTGAAAAGGAAATCGATAGCCTCTATGTTTGTTTCAAGACGACAAGGTTACACACTTGTTGAGGTCTTGATGGCCAGCAGCATCTTCGTCTTTTTGGGAGTCGCTCTCGTGACCCTCATGAGACAAGGGATCAACATCTGGCAGACGGCCGAGAAGCGTGGCCGTATCTACGAACGCGCGCGTTCGTTAATGGATACGGTTTCGGAAGACCTACGCTCGATGGCTACAAACGTAAAAGAGGACGGCACGGGTTTCTGGATTCGTTGTGTCTGTGATATCGATGAAAACGGTCGGCAGAGATTGCGCTTCGTGCGTTCCTTGGCGGGAGAGGCATCCGATCCCATCGCAAGATATGGGGGAGAGTTTCTGACCCACGACAATTCTACTTATTACGATCAGCGTGATGATTTAACCGAAGCGGGTCAGGGTCGCATCTTACCCACGGGGGGGTATCAAGAAGTTCTTTATACCGTAGCACCTGAGAGCTTGGCGGGAGATCAAGCTGAAGTCAGTGATCTATTAGAAGAGCCATTGACGAGTGATGCCGTTTGGCGGGGGATCAAATCTCCGATCGGCGGAACGGGAACTCTTTTTTCAAATCGCAATATCTCGGCGACCGTTCCCAAAGATGCGAAGAAGATACAATTAAAACCTCGATTGAAGACATCAACCTCACGTCGAGGAGGCAAATCTTCTAAGCCCAAAGTTCCCACTCGTTTTGAGCGAGAGGCTCACCTCGCTCCCTTAGCGAGAGTCGCGAGGCCTTTGATGAGCGATGTCTTGTATCTTGGCTTTACTTTTTGGACTCCAACGACCAATACTTGGGATACCGAACATCCTCCTCTTAAAAAGTCATCAAAAACGAAGAAGAGTGGGCCAAGTTATTACTGGGACTCCACTCGGGGTTTAGTCACACAAAAATCAAAAACGCGTTCGACTGAATTTTCATTTACCGCAAAGTCGGGAAGTTTAACCGATATTTCGGATGATATTTTCCCTCAACGGATTCAAGTGACGGTGGTGATCAAAGGGAGTGTCGATCATCCCAGCTTGGCCTTGGCGGAACCCGTTTCATTGGGGGCCACTGCGATTGAATTGATCAGTGCGGAGGGACTTCCCACCGAAGGCCCTAATCGATTTATCATGGTGGGTTCGGAGTGGATTCAGTATGAATCGATCAGCGGAGATACGGTGAGGCTAAAAAAATCAGGACGCGGTGCTCGGGGAACGAAAGCCCAAAAGCATGATGTTTTAGCATCTGTTGATGTGGGTACCACGTTCACTCGAGTCGTCGAGATCCCCGGATTTCACACTCCGAGAAAAGTCGATCTTTCAACCCAATCCTCGAGGCGCAGATAATGAGAAATCAACTGATTCAAAAGCAGGGGCTTTCTCATTTGGGAAAGCCAAAAATCGTTCGAGGTTCTGGTTTCAGCCTGATGGAAGTGTTGATCGCTATGGCGATCTTAACCTTCGGGGCGACGAGTTTAATCGCCTTGTTCGCCTCTGGAAGTACCACGCACAAACGGGCGGTCGACCGTACTCGAGCTGCACTCGTAGCTGAAGAACTCTTCAGTGAAATTCAGGTTCGTTACAATATCGAAGCCGAGCCCAAAGATATCATCAAGTCCTTGCAAACCAACCTTCCCAAACAAATTCAAGGTTACTATTGGGAGGTTATCCTCTTTCGCCCCGCTCGAACCCGGGAAGCGATTCGGGAAGGTTCTTTCGCCGGAAAGGGGGAGTGGGGAGTTCATGAAATGGTCGTACGTATTGCGATCAAGTGGGGCTATGGATCGCAATCTCGTGAAGAAGTTTATTCCACGATTCTTTTGCCGCGTTGATATCCCATGTTTAGATTTATTCGTAACTGGCGAAGAAAAAAAATACTTTCACAACCCACGCCCGATCATTGGCGAGAAATTTTAGATGAAGAATTTCCGCAATTTGAATTTCTAAGCCCCAAAGATCAAAAAGCCCTTCTCGATCACATGAAGGTCTTTTTAGCGGAAAAGCGATTTGAAGGCTGTGGTGGTTTAGAAGTCACGGAATCGATGCGAGTTTCCATTGCCGCTCAAGCCTGTCTCCTTTTATTGAATCGTGATGTCGACTATTACCATGAAGTGAAGTGTATTTATATTTACCCTCGAGCCTTTACATCAACGAGGAAGAGTTCAGATGCTTCTGGAATCGTAACCGAAGAGGAAACCGTTCGATTAGGAGAAGCTTGGAACTCCGGCCAGATCGTTTTATCTTGGGAAGATGTCGATCGCGGAGCGGCTGACATTGGTGACGGCCGAAACGTTACTCTTCATGAATTTGCTCACCAACTTGATTTCGAAGATAACGCCGCAAATGGTGCGCCCATTCTAAGCCATCGCAGTCGTTATCTATCCTGGGCCCGAGTCTTGGGCGAAGAATTCGAGAATTTAAAGAGAGCTAAGAAACGATATAAAAAAACCGTTTTAGATAAATACGGCGCCACGAATCCAGCTGAATTTTTTGCCGTAGCGACGGAAGCCTTTTTTGAAAAGCCTCACCAACTGAAGAAAAAGCATGAGGATCTCTATAAAGAGTTGAGTGAGTATTATCGGCAAGATCCCGCTCAGTTTATGCCGACAAGGAAAATGCCGAGGAAGCGGCGAGATTAAACCTCGTAGCCGAATTTGTAAAAATTTGGCTAGTCAGCGTATCCAGCCAAACTTTTACAAGTTCGGCTACGGGACGTTCATTAATTTGGCTACACTTTCCCCTCAATTGTTTTGCTATCTTCCCCCAAATCGTCGAAGATTGTCCCTTTGAATTCTCGATCAAATAGCTACAGTTCATTCCTTCAACTAGAAAAGGATTTTTCATGAAGTCACGTAAGATCATCCCCGTGGTATTACTACTGGGAGTCGCAAGCTTTACTCTCTTTGCTGGTCCCGATTATACCTCGATTCCCAAAGCAGCCTCTACTCTTTACAAATGGTTAAAAGGCTCAAAAGTAACTTTAAGCCAAGCCATCGACACGGCTCAAAAAGATACCAAAGGTTTAGCTCAATCGGCTAGCATGGTTCAAGAAGGCAAAAAGACGAACATCGAAGTAAGAGTTTATTCAGAGAGTAAAGCTTTCGATGTTGTTGTCGATGGAACCACCGGAAAAGTCGCTTCGAAAAAAGAGGTTCCCCGATTCCCTGGGGAGGCCGTCACTGGAGAACCTACAACTCTTCCATCTGGGCTTCAGTACTACGACATAAAAGTTGGAGAAGGTAAAAGCCCCGCTGTGACTCAAAAGGTAACAGTTCATTATTCAGGTTGGTTTGTTGATGGCGCTCTATTTGACAGCTCACAAAAAGTGGGCAAACCCGTTTCCTTTTTTCTCAACCAAGTCATCCCAGGTTGGACTGAAGGGGTGAGTGGAATGAAGGTTGGTGGAAAACGAAAATTGATTATTCCATACAAATTGGCTTATGGAGAAAGGGGACGAGGACCCATCCCCCCGAAGGCTACTTTGATTTTTGACGTTGAATTGCTTGAGATTCAAGAATAATTAAAGAGTCATTTTTAAATTTCGAACCTTCCCTCCGTAAATGTTTTATTTTCGGAGGGAAGTTTCGTAGTAACTTACAAGACTATGAGTAAAAAATTTATCATTCTAAGTCTATTTTTAATGGCGATTCTGTCGACTCGATTATTGTGGAGTCAAATCGCAGCTCCCGTTGAGATCTATAAGGTTGAGAAAGTACCGATAGAGCAAAAGACTCCCTTTTTAGCGATCGTAGAATCCCTTAGAAGCGGTGTGATCGCCTCTTCTATCGAGGGCATGGTGACCCACTATGAGGTTAAGATCGGGGACCATGTGAAAAAGGGGCAAGTGATCGCCCGACTTCGAGATTCAGTCTTAAAGCTTCAATTAAAATCGGGTGAAGCTCAAATTAAAGAGATAACGGAACGCCACCTTCAAGCCCTACGCCATCTTGAAAGAACTAAAAAACTATTTAAGCAAGAGGCCGTTCCCCAAAAAGAACTCGACGATGCTCAATCAGCCGCAACGATTTTAGAGTCTCAGCTCATTCAGGCAAAAACACAGGTTCAAATCATTCAGGCCGATATTGAGAAGAAAATCATCAAGGCGCCATTTGATGGTCAGATCGTCGAAGAACTCACGCAAATCGGTGAGTGGTTAACGCTGGGAGGGCAAGCAGCTCGAATCGTTGATTTGTCGAGCGTTTACATGCGAATTAATCTTCCCGAGAGATACGTTCGATTCTTGAAGGTCGGGGAAAGCGTTTCGATCAAGGTTCCTTCACTCCCTAAAAATAAGTACGAAGGGAAAGTCGCATCGATAGTTGAGTCCGGCGATCGAAGTGCTCGTACATTTCCAGTTCGGGTATTAGTTAAAAATGACGGTAAATTAAAAGCCGCGATGAGCGCGAGAGTTGCCTTACCTGTCGGTGAAGCCAAGAAAAGTTTAGTCGTTCACAAGGATGCCTTGCTTCAAAAGGGAAAAGAAATCTCAGTGTATGTTGCCGAAAAAGGTATTGTGCGGTTTCAGAAAATTGAGATCGGGGATTCCCACGGAGAGACGGTAGAAGTTCTCAATGGTTTAAAAGAAGGGGATGAAGTTGTGGTGAAAGGTAATGAACGATTGAGACCCGGTCAAGCCGTTCGCATCGTGTCTTCAACCAAATAACGATTTTATATAAATGATAGAACTTGCCATTCGTAAGCCGGTTTCGGTGGCTGTCGGTGTACTTCTCATTTTACTTTTTGGGGGGATCAGCCTGTCGAGAATCCCCGTCCAGCTGACTCCTGAAATTATCAAGCCCCAAATTACCATCGAAACGATCTGGCCCGGGGCTAGCCCGCACGAGATCGAGCGAGAGATCGTTGAAGAGCAAGAAGATCAGCTCAAGGGCGTCGAAGGAGTCGAGCGCATCACGAGTGAGAGCTCCAATGGTCTCGGACGTATCATTTTGGAGTTTCCGGCAGGCACGAATCTCGATACCGCATTAGTTAGAGTTTCTAATCGCCTAGAGCAAGTTCCAGAATACCCTGAAGAAGCCGATAAGCCCGTTATTCGTACTTCGAACCTCACCGACAATGCGATGGCTTGGTTCATGTTGTACCGTAAAAAGGGCAACACCGATTCCATCGATAATTACTTTCGACTCTGTGATGACAAAATTCGTCCTGAATTTGAAAAGATCAATGGAGTGGGTGCTTCGAATGTTTTCGGTGGTCGAGAAGAAGAAGTTCAAGTCATCGTTCGTCCCGCAGAGTTAGCAGAGAGGCGCATCACCATCAGTCAATTGATGCGAGCTTTGGATCGCGAGAATGCGAACTGGCGGGGAGGTGAGTTCGATGAAGGGAAGCGTAAGTATATCGTCCGAACCGTCGGTGAGTATGTCGATCCCGACCAAATCTACGATGTGGTTATCGCTTCGACACCTGAAGGACGAGTGTATGTTCGCGATGTCGCGGAGGTGAGGATCGGCCTCAAAAAGAAGGTCAGCTTCGTTCGTCAAAAGGGAGTTCCCACGATCGCGATCAATTGTGTTGCTAAACCCGGATCGAATGTGTTGGAGACCATGAAACGCATTCGCGAGGTCACTGAGCGACTGAATGCCGGTTTTTTAAATGAGCGTCAGTTGGGACTCACTCAAGTTTACGACGAAACCACCTATATTCATGATTCGATCGATCGCGTCGTCAAGAATCTACTGATCGGTAGCGCCTTAGCAATCATCGTTTTGTTTTTATTCTTGCGGAGTGGGGCATCGACGTTGGTGATCGCGTTGGCGATTCCTATCAGCGTGGTCGGATCGTTTATTTTGATGACGGTTTTCGGGCGAAGCTTAAACGTGATCAGTTTGGCGGGGATGAGTTTTGCCGCGGGGATGGTGGTCGATAATGCCATCGTCAGTCTTGAGAATATATATCGATTGAGGCAACAAGGTCTCTCGGCGTTTGAAGCGGCTCTTCAGGGGGCTCGACAAGTTTGGGGAGCCATCCTCGCGAGTACTCTAACCACGATCGCCGTTTTCCTTCCTATCTTTTTTGTCGAAGAACAAGCCGCTCAATTGTTCAAAGATATCGCTCTTGCGATCAGTTGTTCGGTGGGACTGTCGTTGATCGTTTCGATTACCGTTATCCCCGCGATGTCGGCGCGTCTCCTTAAAGGAGCGAAATTTGATGGTGAACCGAAAGTTTCGTGGGTCGGGAAATTCTTTGGCTCGATTCGGGATGCCATCGCCAATACCGTAGGTTGGGTGAATCGTAGTGTGATCCTAAAGATCGTCATCATCCTGGGCTTAACCAGCTCTGCTTTTGGCCTCTCGTGGTACTTCTTACCTGAGGCCGAATATTTGCCTGAGGGCAATCGTAACCTTGCCTTTGGAGTTTTACTTCCTCCTCCGGGATACACCCTGACTGAAATTGAATCGATGGGGAAGAAGGTCGAATCTCAATTGGGGCATTTGTTTTCAGATTACGGCGGTGAAACCACAACCGAGTCTGGGGATGAAAAAGTTATCGAGCATTTCTTCTTCGTGGGAGCGGGAACACGGGTTTTCTTGGGTGCAGCTGCGGTGAAGCCTGAAGATGCAGGTCAACTCGTGCCTCATCTCAAATCGGGTTTAGGCGATATCCCCGGCATGATCTCTATTATTCAACAATCGAGTCTCTTCGAGCGTGGAGTCTCGACGGGAAGAAGAATCGACATCGAAATCAGTGGTCCTGATCTTGAACGGCTCATCGGTTTAGGTGGGCAGGTCTTTGGGCAAGTGATGGCGATGTTCCCTTTCGCAGAAGGGCATCAGTCTCGGCCGATTCCAAGCTTGGATTTAGAAGCTCCTGAAGTTCATATCACTCCTGATCGAGAATTGGCGAGAGACTTAGGCTTAGATGCGAGTGAGATTGGTTTAACTGTCGATGCCGTTGTCGACGGTGCTCGCGCCAGTGAATACATGCACAAGGGGCTTGAGATTGACCTCACGGTGATGGGTGGAGAGCCTGGGAAAACGTGGCACACTCAAGACTTGAAGCGTATTCCAATCTACACTCCAGAAGGTCGTATCGTTCCTTTAGACAGCGTGGCTCAAGTTACCGTCACGCGGGGACCTGAGCAGATCAATCACGTCGAGAGAGATCGAGTGATCACGATTCAAGTTGTACCATCGACGAAGGTATCTCTCGAAAAAGCGGTTGAGCGATTGCAAGAGGAAGTCGTCAAGCCGCTTCAAGCGTCGGGTCAACTCGGAGTGGATTATAGGATCGAACTCGCGGGGACGGCCGACGATCTCGATCGAGCTTTCGATGCTTTTAAGTGGAATTTTCTCTTGGCGATCATCATCACTTACTTGCTCTTAGCGGCATTGTTCGAGAGTTTCTTTTATCCCTTTGTCATTTTATTTAGCGTACCCTTGGCAGCAGTGGGGGGGATCTTGTGCCTGCGAGGGGTCCAAGAGTTCTTCTCGGGGGTTCAGCTCGATGTTTTAACTCTTTTAGGTTTTGTGATTTTAGTGGGGGTGGTCGTCAACAATGCGATCTTAATTGTTTACCAAGCTCTTCAGGGAGTCCGGGAAGGGCTCTTGGTTCATGATTCGATCGTTGAATCGGTCAGGGGTCGTATTCGCCCTATTTTTATGACTACTATGACTTCCACCTTTGGAATGTTGCCTTTAGTACTCTTTCCCGGATCGGGTTCTGAATTGTATCGCGGATTGGGAGCCGTGGTTTTAGGTGGCTTGTTAGTTTCGACCGTATTTACGCTTCTCTTGATTCCCGCCTTGCTGAGTATTTTGCTTTCGATCTGGAAGCCGGCGGCGCGGAGTACGTCTTAAGTCGAAACACAGTTGTAGGGGCGTTCCTTGTGGGCGCCCATTTCCTGAAAGGCATTTTTCCTCAATAGGCCAATTACGCCTTCAAGGAATTGGGCAGGCCATTCCTTGGCGTACGCCGAATACTGGGCCCTGCCCCTACAGGATGCATTCGGTTTGCAGATAGTTTCATTGACTACTAACAACACCCCTTGCGGGCGCCCATTTGCAAAAGTCGATCAAATTTGAGCGGTTAATTATTTCACTTCCAACGCTCTTAATGATTCCTCAGCCGCTTTCCTAATTTCAGGATTCTCGTCCTTGAGAAATTTCTTTAATTCAGACATCACGTCCCGATGATTTAATCGAACTCGGCTGAGCTTCTGAACGATTTCAAGGCGAATCGAAGATCTGGTTCGGGGTTTATTCAATTCTTTAAGAGCTCTATCGATCAATTCTTGATCGAAGGTCTTATCAGCGATGGCTTCATGAGTTAACTCAAAGGGAATATCAACTCCTTCCCATTCCCGCCGACTGACAAATTCAATAAATTCAAAGATATAGCCAAAGTCTTCATTAAAGGGCCAGGCTTCATTGTTTTCATGTTTTTGAGCGGCTTTGCCGTGCTCCGTAACCGGTACAAAATTTCTAGGAGCGCGTGGAATTTTAAAAACTTGAACGACGTTCGATTTAAACGTACCCATACTTGGAGATGGAGCTGGAGGGCGTTCAAGCTGTGTATAAATGCAATACCAATGTCTTCCGTAATAAATGGGAGCAAATCCACTTGAGCAATAGGTGTTTCCTAAGGGAAGGATCGTTGAGCTCGACGAATAAATGAACTTGGGTGATGAGAGTTCTAAGTGTTCAGTAATTTCGTTGGGTGTGGCACCGACTTTAATTTGTTTAAGCTTCTCTTCAAACTCTTTTTCTTCGAGTGAGACAAAATAATCTCTGCCCGAATGAAGAGCGAAATATCCAACCACGAGTGCGATGGAAGCTAATAAGAGAGTGAGGTTTCGTTTTTTGGAATTCATAAAGTAGTACGAACCGTAGGTCGCACACTCCGAGGTTGTGAATTTTTAGGGTTAATAGATTTTTAAGTCAGTTAGCACTCCATTATCCCTCGCTAAAGCTTCGGGCTTGGGAGGTTGGTTATTTAATGCGTGTTTATATGTGGATTGCATAAAATCTCTCACTGCTTAAACATTGAAAGCGATTCGTACCCCTCAAGCCCGAAGCTTTAGCGAGGGATAAAAGAAACTTCATCGGTTTTGGGATAAAAACTCATAGCCTCCCCGTGAGCCGGGACGAACAATGCAAAAAATTGTTAATTGAACCTTCGAAGCCAGATTTAAGTATGTCCTGAAAGTGTTAGTTGTTTAAAAGATTTGAATAAACACTTAAAAAAACATTTCAAGCGCGAAGCGTCAGCGAGTGTCTTGATGGAAATGAAATTCAGTGAGGTGTAGGGAAATCGTTTTAAATCAAGGTGAGGAGACGCTCACGCTACGCCTTATGTGGTGCTAGGCTTTGTTGTTTGTTAGAAGCCCGACCCTCGTTGACACTTCGGGCTTGAAATGGTTTTTTACCACCCGATATAAATCGCGACCAATATTGCAGCGATCGCAACTAAGTAAAGTTTGATCATCAATGGAAATATAAATTTCAACCAACGTTGAAAGGGAATTCGGGCTAAAGAAAGCATCCCCATGAGTAAGGCGTTTGTGGGGACTATCATGTTGGTAAATCCATCACCAATTTGATAAGCAAGAACGCTAATCTGGCGTGAGACTCCAGTTACATCCGCTAAAGGAGCCATGATGGGCATCGTGACGTAGGCTTGGCCTGATCCCGAGGGGATAAAGAAATTAAAAACGCTTTGGACGCCCAGCATACCGATAGCTGAACCCTCTCTGCCAAAGTTGTTGAGGACGGACGCCAATCCGTGAACGACAGTGTGGATGACTTTTGCCTCTGTCAGAATTACGCCGATGGTTTGAGCGAATCCAATCAACAACGCGGTCGTTGTCATCTCCATCGCCCCATTACAAAATGAACTTGCAACTTTGTTAGGGGAGAGCGTCGCTAAAATTGAAGAGATGAGGGTGGTGATTAGAAAGATAGTCGCGAGTTCGTGAATGTACCATCCTTTATACAAAGCTCCCCAAGTGAAGAGGCTGATTCCTACAAAAAAGAGGACTAAGATCATGATTCGAGGGGAAGTTAAGGGCGTTCCTTCGGGGAGATCAAACCCTTTTGAATAATCGATGTCGTGAGTCAAGCTCAGTTTTGAATCTGTACGAATCCTTTTCATGTAACGTAAAAGATGATGGGCAGCGACAATGAGGCAAATGAAAAGGAGTGACCAGCGGAAAATCTGACCGGAAGTTAACTGAACACCGGCGATTTTTTGTCCTATAAGGACGGTAAAAGGGTTGAGCGCTGCGCAACCGTAACCAATTCCAGCACCAATATAAACCACTCCCATCGCCACCATTGCATCGAGTTTAAGGGCTAAACAGAGGGTGATTAATATGGGTATGAACGGCATATACTCTTCCGCCATACCGATGGTAGATGAGCCGATGGCAAAGAGGGTCATCATCCCGCAGATGAGAATCGTGGATTGATTTTTAAAGCTGTTGATAAGAGTCCCGATGAACGCATCGATAGCACCAGTACTTCTGAGTACTCCGATGACTCCACCGATAATAAAAACAAAGAAAATGATGTCGGCACCTTTTTCCAATCCTTTTGGTATTGAGCTTAAAGAGGCGTGCCAGGGTAAATGATCGGCCTCGACATACGAAAAAGTCTTGGGATCGATGTTACGACTGTCTTTAACTGTTTGGTATTCGCCGGAAGGTAAAATGTAAGAAAGAACTTGAGCCAAGACGATCATGAAGAAGATTAAGACCAAGGGATGGGGGAAGTTGAATTTTCTCTTGGTGGGATTTTCGGTCATGCGTAGGTTCTAATTTTAAAGAAAAGTTACTGCTGCTTTCGCTTAGTTTTAGCTCGAATTCTAACCTGTAGCGCCTGGGCTTGTCCCAGGCCTTTCCTAAAAGCGAAAATTTATCTTTAAAGGCTCAATTGAATTTTTGTGAATTAGCCACTCGCAAGGGGTGGCGCTACAGAAACGTTTTCTACTATTTTACTCGTATCAGTTACGCGCTTAGCGTGCCTCAATGCCGAATCAACAGCAACGTCAAAGCCTCTTTCGGATTCGCACCCGTTTTTAATTTCCGATCCAGTTCACGTAGAGTCGGAAACAAATTGTGTAATCGTTTGGGAGGCATTGCCTGAAGCTCACGCTGGAATCGCTCTAAGAGAAACTTTGGCGTCAGTCGTTCTTCGATCCAACTCTGAGGGCCTTGCCCTTCAGATTTTAGGGCATGGGCGCGCCTTAAGTTTCTCAACTTGGGTATGAGTGATCCTAAGAACAATAAGCTGATCGCCATCGGATCGTGAATGGGTTGCCCTTTTTGAGGGGTGTACCCATTTTGCATCAAGCGCTCAAAGATCGAGAGCGCCTTGGTGCGTTGACCGAGAATAAATTTTTCAACTAAGTCAAAGACTGAATCTTCGCGAATGTCGGCGGTGACTTGATCGACTGCCCGTTCATCGACATCCCTTGTATCTCCTAAAAAAGTTTTGATCTTCTCGAGGCTTTTATCGAGCTGGGAAAGATCATTTCCCACTCTTTCTTGTAAGTGAAAGGCTGTTTGGGGATCGATTTTTAACTTTTTCGTTTTCGCCCAGCCCACCAACCAGTCGGTGAGATCGTTCTTCCAAAGTGGAGTTCCGGTCATCCAGGGAGGAGGACGATCGAAGGGTTGCTTGCATTCAACGGGCCAACCGGCTTCCTTGATGGCCTTACCAAACTTTGTGCGGGAATCTAAAGCTTTATCTAATTTTAAAATCAGATGGCCGCCCGAAAATCCTTCTCGGACGTAAGGCTCAAAATCATCGCGGTGGGACGAGAGGAAAGAATCGGCGTTGTCGATGATCACCAATCGGTTGGGGGAAAGAATGGAGAGTGTGCGCAATTCATCGAGAACCTTTGCCAGCAATCCCTCGGTATTTTTTTTGGCGTCGATTTTTAGAATCGATTTAGATTCTGGATCGGGAAAGAGCTCTTGAACGAAGCGTTTTTCGATCGCGTCTTTAAAAAAGTTGGCATCCCCAGTCAGTACACAAAATGCTGGAAGAGGCTGCCAATCTTTCTTATTCATCAAGGTGACGAAAGACAGTCCCGTTGATCCTTTTGTGCTTCCAGAAGATTTGGCCATGGAGTTTTAATATATCTCTCTCGATACTATTGAAACGGTTCTAAGACTCGCCAAACGTCATTAGGATTATAAGCTTCCATAAGCTCCTCGCGAAGCTCCGGTTGAAGAAGCGCTGTCGACAATGACTTATAAACTTTTAAATATAGTTGATCTTCGTGCGAAGGGGCCACCATCGAGAAAAACAAATGCACGGGCTCGCCGTCTAAGGCGTAAAACGGCAAGCCTTGATAAGACTTCCCGAAGGCCATGACGAATTGTCGGGCTTGGATCGTTCTGACATGAGGGAAGGCGATTCCCTCTCCGATCGCCGTGACCGCCTTTTTCTCTCGATTGTGAAGATCTTTGAACAGCTTACTTTTATTTCCAATTTGACCGGTTTCTTCTAAAAGGTCACACATCTCTCCGATGACTTCCTCGCGAATCCTTCTTAAGTTTTTTGGATCTTCTAGGTCGTAGTCATCATCTGGGAAAAAACCAGCTGGGGGTTCGACTTGAGTATCCAGTTCAAATCGCATCGATTCTGCTGGTAGTATTCGACGGAAATTTAAGCGCAAGGGAGAGCTCCAAGGAATTAAGTAACAAGTTGAACTGAAGTGGATGTTCAACAGTTTCAGCCTTCACCCTCTGAGATCGAAGCTCAGTCTTGTAAGCATTCTTGCAAGTATTTGAGATACTGAAACCGTTTTCAAATTCAGGACGATCATTATAATTACCTGGGTGTGTTTAGAAAAGGGCCCTCTTTGGCCTGATGTTAATGAGTTAAAAAAATATTAGTTGAGGAATTCTCCCGATGAAAGTGATGATCGACCTTTGCGTTGTGCCTTTGGGAGTGGGATTATCCGTCTCTTCGTACATTGCCGCTTGTCAGCGTGTTTTGGACGAAGCGGGTCTTAAAACGAACTTACACGCCTACGGGACGAATATTGAAGGGGAGTGGGATCAGGTGTTCTCAGCTGTCAAACGATGTCACGAGGTGGTCCACGAAATGGGGGCTCCCCGAATTACCACCACGATTAAATGTGGGACTCGTACTGATCGCGATCAGACGATGGAAGAAAAGGTTCAGAGTGTGGTGGATAAGCGAGGGGAATGACAGCTGTTAGGTCGTAGCCGAATTTGTAAAAATTTGGCCGATTAACCTATTCCGCCAAATTTTTACAAATTCGGCTACTAAAACACAAAAAAAGCGACGGGCTTCATGAATGAAACCCGTCGTTTTTTTGATCGTCAGAATTGTTGAGTCTTACTTCTTCTCAGGAGCTAAGTCCGTGATGTCTTTAAAGTATTGGGACACCATTCCACGGTAGGGAATCGGAATTTTTCCCCAAAGCTCTCTCAGAGATCGAGCTACCTCGCGATTGTTGATTTTTCCCCAGGCTTCGTTGTCGTCAGCACCTTTTCGGCGGTTGATTTTTCCAGCGTAGGGATCGTCTTTAATTTTAGTGTCTTTTGCAGGCTCATTAGGTTGTTGGCTTTGCTGCGGATCTCCCTCTCCAGGCTTTTGCCCTGGTTTTTGACCCTTACCTTTGCCGTTTTTCTTTTGTCCGTTCTTTTCTAAAACTTGAATCGTCTTTTCAAGAACTTGCTCTAAGCGAGATTTTCCTCGGCCTTGTTTCCCTTGACCCTGGCCCTGTCTTTGCTGACCTTGACCGGCTTTAGGTTGACCTTGTTGCTGACCTTGTCGGTTCCCCTGTCGAGCTTGTTGTTGGCCCTCTCTCCTTTGGCCCTGCCGGTTGCGCTGTGATTGCGACTGTTGCTGTTGTTGAGAACTACTACTGCTTTGAGATTGTGACTGCGACTGAGAAGCTTGAGCCTGCTGAGGGCTGGAATTGCTTTCACCCAAGAGTAAGCTCAAGGTCTTGTGAAGGATATCTTCGACTTCCCTTTGTTTCTCAGCGGCCTCTTCAGCTGTTTGATCATCTTCAGAGTCGACGTTCTCAGACTCGACCTTTAACTCTTTGATGAGTCTTGAAGCTTCTTCAGCTTTATTCAGAGTATCCTTGAGAGGACCCTTGTGACCTGAGTCGCGAATTTCCTTGAGCTGCTCACTGACCCAGCGTTTTTCGTCGACTTGATCATCGCCGAGTTCCACCAAGTAGAGTTGAAGTTCGAGGATGGCGAGGGTGTCCTCTTTTTGAGCTCTAAAAATCTCAGCTAAATAGCGGTGAGTTTCAGGGCCAGAAAGGAAGTATCGAGATTCATTCAAGCTTTCTAGCTTCTTTTGCGCATCCTTATATTTGCCTTCTTCGATGTCGGCACGAGCGCTGTAGAGTGTTGCGTAGGCTTTTAAGTAGGGATCGTTTGATTTGAGTAAAGCTCCGCTTTCTTTGCGAATCTTAGTCATGCGATCCTTCTTGGCTTTTTCTGGATCTTCGGGCTCTTTTGCGAAGGGATTATCATCCTTTTGAAATTGCGCATCCAAACGGATGAACTCAGGGGAGATCTTCATCAGGATTTTGGGGATCGGGTCACCTTTGCCGAGATCTAAAGGAGCGACTTCGTTGGATCCCTCTGCTTTGGGAAGTTGATCTTTCTTTCCAAGTGTTTCGACGTGTTTCACAAAAGCCTGCCAGATTTTGCGAGGACTTAAGTCGACGATTTCTTTGGCTTGATCTTGAGCCGAAATCGTAGGGAGAACCATCGCTAAGCTGGTAACCAGGAGTACGCCACCCTTAAGGATGGATCGATTGGACCTTTTGTTAGAGCGCATGATCTGCACCTCAGTTTCCTAATTAAAGATTTAAGTTTAGGACTGTTTGAGTTTCGTTTTTAAATGTACCGCGTTAACGGTGAGTAGGGCTGAATCGTTGGCTTAGAGCTTAGATTTCATCGAGATCGTCAAAGCCGAGATCATCTTCATCAGCTTCTTCGGATTCCTTTTCCTCATCGAGATCTAAATCTTCTGAATCTTTTTTCTTAAATTCATCGGGAACGATATCTAAATCATCTTCAGATTCAGTTTCAGAATCAGATACAGGATCAGAATTGCCTTCTTCTCCTTCGGATTCTTCCTCTAATTCTAAGTCAGCTCCTAATAAGAAGGCATCAATTTCAGGGTATTTTTCGATCAAGGCTTTAAATAGCTCAACCATTTTCTCTTGGTTGACGGATAAGCGATCGACCGTTTGTTTCTGAAGCCGAGTGATCTCCTCTCTATCTTCTTTTGAGATCGATCCTTGAGATTTCTCTATTGAAGCTTCCGATAAAAGTTCAGTGCGTTCTCTCAGTCGAGTTTGCATGCTCAAAAGCAGACGCAGCTCTTTCAACGGATCGAACAAAGGGGGCGTTTGTTGCTGGCCGCCTTGTTGTTGTTGAGACTGACTTTGTTGTTGTTGATTTTGGTTTCGACGGTTCCTACGTTCTTGAGCTTGCCGTCGGCGTCGTTCTTGGTTTTTCTTAAGTTTGTCGTCGAGGGCTTCGATGAGCTCCTGAATGGCTCCTTCCACCTCACCTTGAATCGCTTGGGTCAACGAGCCGGTTTTACCTGATTCCAACATCTTGGTTAATGATTCCGTGTCTTCGATGACTCGTTCCATCACTGCTGGGGCAATCGCTGAAGATCCGTCTTCGTTAAACAGTTCTAAAACTTCCTGAGCACTCGTTCCAAGATCTTTTTGTCGCCTCGCGAGTGAACGAGAAGTTTCTTCTCTCTTCTTTGCTTGCAAGGCTTCATTTTTATCCAGCTGTTGAGTTTCATGGGAGATCAGTTTTTGTTCTGCGCTCATCTCGTAGAGTTTTCCCAGAGCGATTTTAGCAATCTTCTCTTGTTGTTCTTCTTCGAGCTCTTGCTGTCGGCGCTCCATTTCTTCTTGAGCGTTTTTTAACTGCTCGAGCGCTCGTTGTTGATCTTCTCTGGAGCCTTCTAAGTTTTCCGATTCCATTCGTTGCGAAGCTTCTTGAAGATCGCGAGAAGCGCGTTGGAGAGACTCTAGTTCTTCCTGCGAGGGCTGACGAGGAGATTGTTGCTGTTGTTGCTGTTGGCTATTCTGATTTTGTTGCTGATTGTTTTGGTTCTGCTGCTGATTGTTTTGATTTTGTTGTTGGCTGTTCTGGTTTTGTTGCTGCCCGTTGGGACTTTGTTGACTGTTCTGCTGATTGTTTTGCTGATTCTGCTGGTTGTTGCGGTTCTGCTGATTGCCCTGATTCCTCTGGGCTTGACGGTTCATCGCTTGTTGAACGCGCTCAACTTGGCGTTTGGTTTCCTTCAGCTTTCGCGCTAATTCCTCGCGTTTTTTCTGTAGGCGCTCTTGTTCTTTTTTGTTTTGTTCTTGGTTTTGAGTCCCGGTGTTGGGTTGTTGGTTTTGCTGCTCTTGAGCTTTCTTGAGTAAGTCTTCTGTTTCTTTAAGAGTTTCCTCCTGCCTCTTGAGCGCTCGCTGAAGCTTTTCGAGCTGATCTTTTAGCTCTTTGAGTTCTTCAGCGTCAGAACGAATTTGTTCAAGCTCGTCTTCCCCAGAAAGAATTTTCAGGATGCGCCTGAGGTCCTTCTCGACAAGCTTTTGTTCTTCGTGAGCATCTCGAACGAGCTTTTTATCTAAGTAATTTCGAATCAAACTCAGACGATCGACGATCTCAAGGTCTTTAGATCGAGTTAAAGCAGCCTTCAATCGGCCGGAGTGCTGAGCTTGCTCTTCTTGAGCCAGGAGGCTTCCCATGAAAGCCTGGAGCTTTAAAAAACGTTGCTCTACTTGGATAGCGAGATCGGATTGATCTTGCCCAAAGCTCTGGGGAAGCCCTAACGCTAAGAGAAGGAGGAATAGAGGGACTCTAGTTTTCATGAGTCAGACTCCTATCAAAGTTCTTCAGTTTTAAGAGGCTTAGTTTTTTCGCTCTTTTTGAGCTCTTTCTCCGATTCACCGACGGCCTTTTCTTGCAGTTCGATGATTCCTTTGAGGCGGAGGAGGAGTTCATTGTAATTTTTCGATTGGCTTAAGTTCTTAGCCACATTTTCAATTTCTTTCGCGATCTCTTCCATGTTTTGCTGAGCTCGCTGAGCATCAGCTTGAGGGTTGGGAGAGTTGTTGAGATCGTTTAAAGCATTAGCTGCATCCGGCAGACGATCTTCAGCGATTTCTTCGAGAGGTTGATTGACTTCTTCTTCGTAGCGTTTCTTTTCTTCTTCGGTAAGAAGCTTGTTGGCATCTAAAGCTTGAGTCATCTCGCGAATCCGTTGGTTGAGATCATTGAGCTGATTTGACAGCTCACGTTGTTGTTCTGCCAATTTTTGAAGTTCAGGATTCTGTTGCTGTTGTCGGTTTTGATTTTGTTGTTGGCTATTGGGATTCTGTTGCTGATTCTGCTGATTGTTGGGATTTTGTGAATTCTGGTTGTTTTGTTGATTCTGTTGGTTGTTGGGATTTTGCGAATTCTGGTTGTTTTGCTGATTCTGTTGATCGTTGGGGTTTTGTGAATTTTGATTGTTCTGTTGGTTCTGTTGGTTCTGTTGATCGTTGGGATTTTGTGAATTT
>JANQLS010000180.1 GCA_028280485.1 Planctomycetota bacterium | reverse complement strand
ACGCTGCCACAGGCTCCTTCTTGACCTACAAAGGACTCCTCAAGAAAAAACACCTGAAGGAAGCGCAGGACTACGCCTTTAAGAATTTAGTGACCTTGGGTGAAGCCTTGGTGTTAACCCAGAGAATGGATGTTTCTACTTGGTCGGATAACTACAGACGGGCTCAAGCTGGATTCACCGTTCAAAAGGGATCCGACTCCCAAAAGATGCTCGTCCTGTTGATGTTGGGAGTATTAGCCCTTCTGGTGATCACCGGGGCGTTGATCTATTTCTATTTGCTTTAGGTCTTATCGGAGAGGACCTTGATTAACAAATAGATCACTACGATGCTGGCGACCCCGATCAAACCGATCAGAATAATGATGAGTTTTTTATAATTGTTCTCACCGGGAGCGATCACCAATCCCACTTTTTCGGCATCCTGAAAGGCTTGAATCCATTGTTGAAGATCGACGATGCGATCGATTAACAGGACCTCAGATAAACGCCGGGGATCTCCCTGAACTTGGCTCAATGCTCTCGTGAGTTGTTGAGGAGTGATCGCCCCTCTTTTTTTCAATATTTTCGTCGCTTGAAGATAAATTTCTTTTTCGATGACACGCCCTCCTGAATCCTGATCGATGACAAAGAGAGCATCGATGACTCCGATACGAATCATCGACTCCGGTCGAAGACGTTGAGGCTGATGCGAGGCGAGCCTCACTTGATCGACAAAGACTCCATTTCGACTGCCCAAATCTTCGATGAAGAAGCTATCCCCATCAAAATAAATCTTAGCGTGGAGGCCACTCACTGCATCGTGTGCAATCGTACAATGAACCTCGATCGATTCTTGTGCCTCTCTTCCGATGATGAACTCGGCTGCTTCAATCGGCACGACTTTTCGAATCGCATCGTCAGTAAGAATCAAGCGCGGACGAGCCTTCAGGAGACCGTCCTTTAAAATTTGGTCCGATCCTTGTGGCCCGGTTGAAACAAACATCGTTTGACCTCCGACGTCACTCTCAGAGGATCTGGAAGGCTGAGGGGGAACCGGAGCAGCGGCGGGAGCAGCTGGCGGTGAGGCCTCCTGCGGAGGTTCTGCCGTTGGAGGAGGAGCTTGAAATATAGGCCCTGGAGATGTGGGAGCATCTAAACTGGGGGGAGCAGGATCCACCACCTTGTCCTTTGGCCGAGCCTGTAGCATCGGGATCTCGTCATCGAATGCCGTTCCACCACTAGAGGAAATTGTCGGTTGAGCCGCGGGCCTATCTTCAGCTGGCGGAGTTGAAGGCGGAACCGGAAACTCATCAACGGTCGCTTCGGGCTGACCGATTTCATCGTGGATGTCGACATCGACAAAGTCCGTGTCGGATCCGACCGGTCGATCTACAGGTTCTGATACTTTTTCATTTTTAACTGAAGCGATCACACTCAATGAAACTTTCCCGAGGAGATATTCCTGCCCTTCAGCTAACTCGTGGCGTTCACCAGCCGTGAGTGTGGGGCCATCGACGAGACGAGTTTTATTTCGGCTCCCCAAATCCTCGATGAGCCAACGACCATCGCGATAGATCGTTCGAGCGTGCATTTTCGAAGTCCAACCGTTTTTTCCCACGGTGACGTCGACGGATTCCTCTCGGCCAAAGACCATCCCATCGACGATTTCGACGACGCGATCGGCCTCTCCCTCTTCCCGGACCCAAATTTGAAGGTGTTCGTGACGAGTCATACTTCTCTAATTCAGTTAATGCACATCCAAAATTCTAACTTTTACTGGGCCTGTGATTTTAGCCAAGCAAGCTAATCGACAACCCTGCGCGTTCTCAACATCGCAGAACGTTTCGATGGTTTCTTCCTCATCCTCCGTCATGACATTGAAATGTTCATGCCCTTGGATGATTTCAACGGGGTCCGCTCCGCAGCTTCCAACTCGACAGCTGTAATCCATCGGAAGATCGTGAGCTTCCGCGACCTCCAAAATCGTTTGCCCAGACTCCACAGGGAAAGTGCCGTGTCCTTCAAAAGTTACAGATGGAGGACCGCTCTGAGGAATGGGGGAAGAATCTTCAACCGAGGCTGGAGCGGGCGATTCAGGCTCGGCTTGAGCTGGAGGCTGTGAAGCCGGATCCCGAGATTCTTCATTGGCTTTAGAAGCTACACTCGGTGAGCTTTTAGTCGCTGGTTCGGGTTTACTGATAGTTTTCATCACCGGTTTTGAATCTTCGGGCAGACTGGGATCGCGATTGAAGCTAAAGATCGTTCTTCCAATTCTGAACTGATCACCATCTTCGAGTTGGAATTTTCCCGCTAAATAAACCAGAGTTCCATTGACACTTTGAAGGTCTCGAATCGAGACCTGGCTCCCGCGACGAATGAGAGCGAAGTGCCTTCTCGATAAAGCAGGATCTTCCGATCCGTCCTCTAAACCTAAGGTCAAAGGCGCATCCCGTCCGATGACCGTTACCCCATCAGGCAGGGGATGGACTCCGACCGGTTCGTCATAAAGGTTCTTTTGAATCAATGCGGGTCCGCCGGTATCCCCTGAAAAATCTAAGTGAAATCTTTGGCGCCCGGCGATGAAAAGGGTGTGAGGCAAGAGGGGGATCTCTCGAGTGAGACGAATGAAAGTTCCGTTTTCACTTTGATCATCTCGTAAATAAAATGCCCGTGTACTCTCTTCAAAACAAATGCTGACATGTTGAGGACTGACGAGATCATCATTTTCAAGCTGAACTGCGCAACCCGATCGCCCGATGCTGATTTCAGCTCCCGATCTGACGAAAGCTTCGTGTTCTCCCGAGCGGTCCATGCGATAGAGCGTCACCTCCGGAACGGGAACTGGCTCGGACGGAGGAGCCTGAGTGGGAGGGGGCGCCGGTTCTTCTTTTGGTGGGGGAGTGGGTTCGACCGGAAGGGGAACTTCTACTTTACTTTCCGGTTTATCAACTTCTTTGGGTACAGATAAGTCGGGTTTTTCCGGTGGGGCAACACCCTTAAGTTTCGCCTGAATGGCGTGAATCACATTCACTCCATCGGCCAGTGAGGATTTAATATTTCCGGGGTGTTTAACTAATTTCCAATCCGTACAGGGAGCGTCGAATGAAGGAGTTTCCCAATAAGAATTGGCAAGGATATCCCCGATTAGGTAAATCCCTTCCTGTTGAGATTCTAAAGTGGGGAGGACCAGCATCTTCTCTCGGCCTTTTTCATCGACCCCCATCTCTACTCCCAGTGAATTTAAAAGTTTCTTCGGGATGTCTTCCCCGATACAGGCGATGACATCACTCTTTTCAAATTCCATATGAACGGTTTCTGGAGGGCGAGAAGGATCCTCCAGTCGATCGACTCGAATCGAAAGATAATCTTTGTGATCCGGACCTTTGACGACCTGAACCGGTTCACTCTGTCGAAGATAGCTGATATTCCCGTTGTGGACGAAAGCCGAAAAGAAATCGTTCGCTAAATCGATGCTCAATTTAGGCATCTTCGTTCCCCGGTAAGACCAATAGACGAGAGTAGGGTCTTCGGCATCTTGTTTCGCGTGGGAAATTGCGATCACAGCCTCCGCGGCTGAAATACCTCCACCGATCACACAGACCGGTCGTCCGAGATAACGATTCGCATCGTCGAGCCGCAAACTGATTCCACTAGCATCACCTGGGATATCAAAACGACGGGGAACACCCCTTCCGATTCCTAAGAGTAAATTTCTGGCTTGAAACAGTTCTTCACTCTGAGTGTTGTGATTGTAGGTTCGGACAGTCCAAACGCCATCTTTTCGCTCACCCAAGCCGACGAGTTCAATCCCTACTTTGGCCCGCACTTTTCCATCCCGGTAAAAGGACTTCCATTCCGCGACCATGTCGTCTTTATCGATCTTGGAGAAATGAAGCTTTTCGATGAGGTTACCGCCCTCGGGAAACTTCGCTCGATCGCCTCCACCAAAATTGGGATCGATAAGCTTCTCTTTCTGGTAATCCCGAATCCGTTTCATGATGTCGTCATAATCGATGACGAGGACAGACAATCCTAATTCCGTTGCCCGAAAAGCAGCGGCAGTTCCGGCGGGTCCTCCGCCGACGACGAGGACGTCAAGGACATCGGGGAGTGGGTGAGAATCTTCAATTTTAAAGGTTCCACTTACGGTGTAATCTTCAACATTTGAACCCGATTTAGAACTCATTCTAAACTCTTCAATCTTTACCAGTTCTTATCCGCCGGAGTGAATTCACACATCCCAGCTTCACCCCATATCGATAACGAGTGGTCCTGAAAAAGGGGCACTCTTGAATACCGATTGTACTAAAACCTAAGTGACAATGACTTTATCTACTCTTTTGTCGTCAAAATTGATTTTAAAAACCTTCTGAAAGTTAGGAAGATCAAAAAATAATAGTCACTTTGACGGCCTCACTTAGGAAAGAGTGCTGACCTAATTTTTATCACCCCTAATTCAACGATAGAGTTCCGAGAAACAAGCTTCCATCTACCTAACGCAGACGCCCTTCATTGCGGACGGAAAAAAAAACAGGGAGCTCCCGATAGAGATACAGGAACTCCCCCAATTTCGCTAACTTTTTAATACTCGAAATTCATACACTTCCACCACAATTTTCCAGTCTCCCAGGACTTTCGAACCTCTTAGGTCAAAATATCTTTAATCACATGACCATGGACATCCGTGAGCCTAAAATCTCGACCTTGGAATCGGTAGGTCAGGCGCTTGTGGTTCACTCCGAGCAAGTGGAGCATGGTCGCGTGGAAATCATGCATGTGACAGACATCCTCAACGGCGTTATACCCAAAATCATCGGTAGTTCCATAGCTGGTTCCACCTTTGACCCCGCCACCAGCTAAGAACCAGGAGAAACCCTTAATATGGTGGTCTCGTCCACTTCCTTGAGCCATGGGAGTCCGTCCGAATTCTCCTCCCCAGACGACGAGGGTTTCTTCGAGCATCCCTCTTCGTTTTAAATCTTTGATTAAGGCTGCAGAAGCCTTGTCGACGTAACGAGAGGTCGTTCGAATTCCATTTTTAATTCCGCCG
>JANQLS010000140.1 GCA_028280485.1 Planctomycetota bacterium | reverse complement strand
TCCCAAAAAAATGATCGTGTAATTAAAGATAAATTACACGACCATTTTTTTTTAATTTGGGCTGCCAGAAATGATTAAAAATTCACAGCCTCGGAGCGTGCGGACTACCTGAGCCGACTACTTTAATTTTAAGTTCTTCAATTTCGCTCGAATCTGGTGTTTAACAGTTTCGGAGGGAATCGGCATTTGCAACCGTAATTTATCGATTACGGATTGGCTGAATTTCCCTTTGAACTGAAGTTCGATCACCTGGTATTCCTCCAAGTTGGAAGAAGACCAGCCGATATTTTTGAGCTCTTCATTCCCCTTTAAAAGTTTGACGTCATTCACGTTTACCGAGGTGGGAGCATGGAATCGGATTTTTAAGTGATCACCATTGAATTCGTCGTTGGCGTTAATGGCAGCCATGACTTTCACTTCATGCTTACCTGCTTTCGCCGTCTTTGCCATCTTCAGACCGATGTCTTTAATTTCGACACTGAAAATGGAAGTGGGGCAATTCAGCTTCAAGGAATAGTTAGAAATATTTCCTTTTACCTTATCGGTTTGGAATTGCATTGTTGCCTGGGTTTTACCTTTTCTTGAAAAGCTAAACATTCCAGACTTTTCAATCTCGTCTCCGCTTGCTGATACGAGTACTGCCTTATCGAAGTCGACATCACTTCGATCACTTTCAAGTTTGATTTCGTAGTAGGCGTTCTTCTTCTCAGCTTGGGAAATGGTGACCTTTGCCAATCCCGCCTGGATGGGTTTGCCGAAGGGCTTTTTCAGTTTGCCCAGATCTATCTCTTTAAATTTAGGTAGATCCATTTTCAGGCCCATTTTGTCGACTTGTTTTTGGGTTTTCTTACCCTTCAAAACGATCGTGAATTCTTGATTTCCGCTGAAATTGGAAGAGTTGAAATGATAAGGAGTCACTTCTTTCTTCTTGTCATCGATGACTTTGATATTTTCACGAGAGACTTTACTTCCATGCAGTCGAAACTTTAACTCCGTCATTTTCTTTGCATCGTTGAACCCTAATGGAGTGATCGTTACGGCTCCCTTTTTAATGTCTTGGGGGATGACTTCTTTAAAGCCTGGAGTTGTCAATGTTTCTAACTTGACTGGGAATTCGTAATCGATAATGGCTTCAAAACTCTTTGCGACGTGTTTACTGGGGCTATCAAAATCTCCCTGAAGAGAAAAGACCACTTCCCCGAAACGTTTGAATCCATTGCTGAAGAACTTCGGTTCAAAATCTTCCTTTGATCCATCCTTAAATTCGATAACGCCTTTAAATCCAAGTACGATTCCGTTTTGGATTCTGGGCTCTGGTCGGAGCTTGATGTTGGCATACTTATGAAATTTATCAAAATCGGGGGTGATGAGAAATGCACCAGCAACCACAGAGTCTCCATTAGGTAGTTGATTCTGATTGTGGAAGCTTTCTTCTGTATATTTCAATTCACCATTATTGATGCTGTCGAAGTCAAATTCGGTAAGTTCTTGTAAGTGCTGGATGATCGTCCAAAAATTTTTCTTTTTGAACACCGTATTCACTTTGATGGAACTCGTTTTAGCGTGGGGGCGACCGAACTTGTCGGTGAACTTGACTTTGTTTCCGGTTTTTTTCTCTAAGTAATTGAGCAGCTTTGTGATGGGTTGGCCGTTCGCGTTGACCGAAACGACACTACCTTCTTTTAAAAGCTTAGTCGCTGTCTTTGTCGTTAATTTCTGAGCGAAACAAAGAGAGCTTAAGCCAAATACAAGAGCTAAAGTTAGAATGTTGAGTCGGAGCATTGTTTGTTCCTTTATTCTCTAGTTTCTGTTGAGTAACAGAAATTAGTTTTGAATCCCAGCCAATTGCAGAAGGAATCCATAGTCGAATGCGATTTCTTCAAAACGTTTGAACCGCCCAGAAGCCCCGCCGTGGCCTGCTTCCATATTGGTTTTTAAAAGCAAGAGGTTGTTGTCGGTTTTTAATTCTCTAAGTTTAGCCACCCATTTTGCGGGTTCCCAATATTGAACTTGTGAATCGTGAAGGCCGGTTGTGATGAGCAGATTAGGGTAATCTTTAGCTTCGATATTGTCATAAGGGGAATAAGAAAGAATATAATCGTAATACTCTTTCACATTGGGATTTCCCCACTCATCGTATTCGGAGGTGGTCAGAGG
The DNA here is from genome assembly GCA_028280485.1 of Planctomycetota bacterium. GTDB lineage: Bacteria > Planctomycetota > UBA8108 > UBA8108 > JACQVS01 > JANQLS01. Next base: position 66,927 of record JANQLS010000140.1, on the reverse strand, counting down.
GATTGAGTCATCGAGCATCGTCGTAACGACATCGACAAAGGGAACATGAGCAACAACGCCATTAAACAGGTCAGGACGTAAATTGATGACCGCTCCCATCAATAAACCTCCGGCACTTCCGCCCATCGCATAAATTTGCTTCGAATTAGCATACCCGGCTTCGACTAAATATTCGCCACAAGAAATGAAGTCGGTGAAAGTATTCTTCTTTTTCAGTAATTTTCCATCTTCGTACCACTGACGACCTAATTCTTGCCCGCCGCGAATGTGGCCAATGGCGAACACAAACCCTCTATCTAAAAGACTTAAACGAGAAGATCTGAAGGAAGCATCGATGCTGATTCCATACGAACCGTAAGCATAGAGCAGGCAGGGATTTTGCCCTGTTTTTCGTAAATCTTTACGGTAGACGAGTGAGATAGGAACTTTAGTGCCATCCTTTGCGGTCGCGAAAACTCTTTCTGTTTGGTAACGAGCGGGATCAAAATCTCCCAGTACTTCTTCTTGCTTGAGGAGCGTTTTTTTGCGGCCGATCATGTCGTAATCGAAGAGCGATACTGGAGTCGTCAGCGAGGTGTAGTGATAACGCAAGACCGTGCTCGATGGGTCGCGGTTAATCGAAGTCCCTGCGAGATAGGCAGGTTCACCAAAGTCGAGGTTGTGAGCCTCTGATCCATCGGTGGGGCGAATCTGAAGATTGATGAGCCCTTCTTTTCGTTCTTCGATGACTAAGAACTTGTCGAACAGTTCAAAGTCTTCGAAATAGACATCTTTGCGATGGGGGAGGACTTCTTCCCATGCATCCTGGCTCGTCTTCGTTTCACTTGAGGAGAGCAAACGAAAGTTTTTCGCATTGAGATTCGATCGAATGAAAAAGCGATCCCCTAAATGATCTACACTGTATTCATGGTCACGTTGACGCGTTTGAAAGACCTTAGGCTCTTGCTCTGGGCTATTTGAGGGTAGAAAACGAGACTCACTGCTCAAAGTTTGGTAAGACTCGATCAGAATGAATTTCTTCGATTTTGATTTACCAACGTAGACACTGAAGGTGTCATCTTTTTCTTCGTAAACTAAAACATCATCAGTGGCAGGTGTGCCTAGCTTATGGCGATAGATTTGATACGATCTCAGAGTTTGGGGGTCTTGGCGGGCGTAAAAGAGAGTACCTTCTTCATCTTCAGCCCAAGTCATGTTTCCAGTGACTTTTGAAATTTCGTCACTTAAGGTCTCACCTGTTTCAATATTCTTGAACTTGATGTTGTAGATCCGTCGACCTTGAGTATCTAAAGAGTAAGCTAAGATCTTGTTGTTTGAATGAACCGCTCTTCTGCCGATTCTGAAGAAGTCATGCCCCTTGGCCATCTTATTCCCATCTAAAAGGATCTCTTCTTCAGCTTCTAAGCTACCTTTCTTTCGAGCGTAAATGGGATACTCGCCACCTTCAATGAATCGGCGGTAGTAATAGTAACCATTGTCAAAGTAAGGGTGAGTAGAATCATCTTGTTTGATGCGCCCTTTGATCTCTTCAAAGATTTTCTCTCTCAATTCTTTGGTGCTCGACACAGCTTTTTCGGTGTAAGCATTCTCAGCCTTGAGAAAATCGATCACTTCGGGATCTTCCCGCTGGTTCAACCAATAGTAGTTGTCGATACGGGTGTGTCCGTGTTTCTCTAAAGAATGGGGGCGCTTTTTTGCCATCGGTGCTTGGATTCCGGTCGTTTCGTTTTTGGGTAAGTGCTCGCAGCTCAGGGAGCTGAGAAAGATAACGCTCATCCACAAATAGGTGGTGGGTAGATTTCGATTCATAGATCACTCCAAAATTAAATTTAAGTCATTTTTGAATCATGAATCGCCTTGGATGCCAAGTGATTTATTGACTGATTTAAAAGTATCTCAACTGTGGCTTTGAAATTTAAGGGCGGTTCGGTGCTATAATGTGGGTTTTGCATGAATAAATAGCGGGATGGAAGTCCGGTCTAAAATAAGAGCATTTAGCAGTTCTTATCTTATAGGAGCCTCCACACTTCCTGCTTTGCGATCTCTGTCAACGATGAGGTAAGGAAAAGATGAATTGGAATGACTGTGCCCGTTTTGGGCGCTTCAGTTGGTTTGGGTGTTTAGCCCTCTGTTGGCTTCTCGGTGGGTACCTTTCGGCTGAGCCAGCCGTTACGGCTCCCAGTCTCAAAAAAGCTGGATTAGAAAACAGCGATTTGCTTCTCAATGAACTCAATTGCGTTGCCTGTCACGCTGCGGACTCTAAATACGGATTCCAGTCGATTGAAAAGAAAGCACCTCTTTTAGGTGAGGTGGGTTCACGGATCACCCCGCAGTATCTTCGATCCTTTCTTATGAATCCCCACAAGGTCAAGCCGGGTACTTTGATGCCGGATCTCTTGACGGAACTCTCCCCTGACCAGAAAAAAGAAACCGTCGAAGATCTGGTTCATTTCCTGTCATCCCTTAAGAGGAAGCAAAAGTTACCTGCTCTCGAAGCTGACATGGCGTACATCATTCAAGGGGAGAAGTTATTTCATTCGGTGGGCTGTGTGGCTTGTCACGATGCTCAATCGGAAAAAGGTGAAAAGACTTCTGGCGGAGTTCCAATCGTCGGATTAGCTGAGAAGATGTCCGTCGAATATCTTTCAGATTTTTTGATGAATCCCACTAGGATCCGACCTTCTGGCCGTATGCCCTCTCTGAATTTAACGAAACAAGAAGCCGATGCCATCGCCCAGTACCTTCTGAGAAAACAGAGTGAAGGTGAAACGAAGCGTATGGTCGTCTCGGGAGTAAAGTACAAATACTATGAGTTCGGGGGTAAAAATTTAAATAGTGTTAAACAACTCTTCGATATGACTCCCGTCGCGACGGGTTCTGCAAAGTCTTTCGATATCTCAAAGAGGAAGAGGAACGATCACTTCGGGTTCGTCTTCAGCGGCCTGATTCGAATTGAGAAAAGTGGGAAGTATCGTTTCTTCACCGACAGTGATGATGGAAGTATCCTTTGGATTGGGGATCGAGAGGTGGTGAATAACGATGGTGTCCACGGAGGGCGAGAGCACAAAGGCATTATCGATTTACAAGCTGGTGATCACCCGATCAAAGTTGCCTACTTTGAGAATGCTGGTGGGGAACATGTTCATGTTCGGTACGAAGGACCGGCTATCAGTAAGCGCCCCATCCCGTCAGATAAATTACTTCACATCGGTTTGGTGATGCGTCCCCTGGGTTTCAAAGAATTAAAAATTGATTCCCAACGCGCTGAACGAGGGAAGTCCCATTTTGCCAAGTTGGGTTGTGCGAGTTGTCACAGCATGGGGCACGGCCTTAAAGATATTTCAAGTCAAGTTAAAGGCCCTTCACTAGCAGTCTTGGCAGGCACAACTGCTGAGGGTTGCCTCAGTAGTAAGACAGATACGGGTTTTCCACATTACTCGTTATCAAACGCTCAACGAGCCGCTCTTAAAAACGTCATCAAAAATCCTCGTAAGAAAGCTCCTTCAGAAAAGGAACTCGTCAAACGAAGATTAGCTGCTCTCAATTGTTTCCAGTGCCACGACCGCGATGGGATCGGAGGACCTGATATGAAAAGGAATACTTACTTCCATCCCATGGTCGAAGTCGACTTAGGAGATGAAGGTCGTATTCCCCCGACGTTGACAGGAGTGGGAGATAAGTTGAAGCCGGCTTGGTTCAATCGAGTCTTGTTGAGAAAGGGCACAGCTCGCCCCTACATGGCGACTCGAATGCCGCAATTCGGTGAAGCCAGTGTGGGTGATTTTGCGGAAGCCATCGCGAAAGTCGATGTTCAAAAGGAAACCATACCTGAAGGAATTACCTCGGAACTCAACAAAGATGGACGCCAACTCGTTGGGACGAAAGGGATGTCTTGTGTGACTTGCCACACCTACGGCCAGTATAAATCCCTGGGAATTCCTGCCGTCGATTTAGCCACCACTGCTAAACGCCTTCGCAAGGATTGGTTTTTCAGGTACGTGCAAAATCCTCAACAGTACAAACCAGAAACGCGTATGCCTGCTTTCTGGGAAGATGGGGAAAGTTCGTTAGAGACGATCCTAGACGGTAACACTCCGAAGCAAATCGATGCGATTTGGAGTTATCTCGCCAAGGGTGAGAGCTCACGAATCCCTCATGGTTTGGTTCGAATCGGTCAACAGCTCGTTCCCGATGACCACGCTTTAATTTATCGTCACTTCATCGAAGGCGCTGGTTCTAGGGCCATCGGAGTCGGTTATCCCGAAGAGGTCAATCTCGCTTGGGATGCCAACAGCTTGAATATCGCCATGGTTTGGCGAGGTGGATTCATCGATGCTCAAAAGCACCGATCGGGCCGAGGGGCTGGTTTCCAAAATCCAGCCGGTAAAGATATTTTAAAACTCGTCGGTGGAGTTCCCCTAGCTATCTTGAGTTCACCCGATCAAAAGTGGCCGGATGGCACAGCCAAGACTTCCAGGATGGGATTGAGAATGCGGGGATATCGTCTCAATAAGAAACGGGAGCCTACCTTCATGTACACCATGGGGGACATCAAGGTGACCGATTTTCCCGCTCCTTATGAAAGCGATGTCTCGACGGTCTTCAAACGTCAGCTTTCAATCACCGTCCCCAAGAAAACCGAAAACTTACATTTCCGTTTGGCACGAGGAGCAATCGAAGACTTAGGTCAGGGCAAGTACCGTGTCGATGGGAAGTTGGTTCTGAATTTAAAAATTTCAAATGGAGGAAAAGCATGGATTCGAGACCAGGGAGGATCTAAAGAACTCCTGGTATCCGTCGCCTCAACGGGAGAAACCCAAATCGAAGAAACGATCGATTGGTGATCCTTTAGCTTTTTCCCTCGATCCGTTTTTAGATCGAGCCTCCACTTGAATCACAAACTGAAAGAATCAAAAAATGAAAACTCTCGTTAGATCACTGTTGGCTCTTATTCTTCTGAGCCAAGTTTTAGTTTCAGCGGATGAAGCCCCCGAAAAACTGAAGTACGTTCTCAAAGAAACTCGAGACGCTACTCGGACGGCGACATTAAAAAATCATCTCACGGTGTCCAAAGAGATTACCGCTCTATTGGAATACCAGCTGGATACTGATTTTCCCCGTACTAAAGAAGATGAGTATTACCGAATCCTCACTCTGCCTCTTCCTGAAGGTATTCAGTATGAGCCAGGTGGCATCGAGCCCCTCAAGAACGGAAAGGTCGCCGTCTGTACTCGCTTGGGTGACATCTGGGTTATCGATGGGGCTTACGGTAAGCCACCTTACAGTGCGAAACATACCCTTTATGCCAGTGGTCTCCACGAGACTTTAGGTATCGTCAGTAAAGACGAATGGATCTACGTAGTTCAGCGCGGAGAGTTGACTCGTATCAAAGATGAAGACGGCGATGGCACTGGAGATCTCTTTGAAACAATAAGTGACGGTTGGGAAATCAATGGGGACTACCACGAATACGCATTCAGTTCGAAGTTTGATAAGAATGGCGATATTTGGATCGTCCTGTGTTTAACCGGGTCCTTCTCAAGTAACGTTCTCTTCCGAGGTTGGTGTGTCAGAGTGACTCCTGAAGGAGAGTGTATCCCCACGACGAGTGGCGTGCGATCTCCCGGGGGAATCGGCCAAAACCATCTCGGAGAGATGTTTTTCACCGATAATCAAGGACCCTGGAATGGAACGTCTATTTTGCGCGAACTTCGCCCTGGGTACTTCATGGGTCATCCTGGAGGAAACAAATGGTACGACCAAGCACCCAACATGGGGCCTCGCCCGCAAGATCCCAAGAGTGGAAGTCGTTGGCACATCGAAAAGCCCAAGATTCCTAAGTTGATGACCCCAGCGATTTTCTTTCCCTATAACAAAATGGGTAAGTCCGCCAGTGGTATCGTCACCGACAAATCGAATGGGAAGTTTGGTCCTTTCAAAAACCAGATGTTTGTTTGCGATCAAACTCACTCGACGGTTATGCGAGTCGTTCTTGAAAAGGTGAATGGTTACTACCAAGGCGCTTGTATCCCCTTCAGAAAGGGATTCAAGTCGGGGAACGTTCCCATCGTTCAAGCTCCCGATGGTTCATTCTTTGTCGGCGGTACCAGTCGAGGTTGGGGATCAGTCGGCGGGCGTCCCTACGCACTAGAGCGATTGGTTTGGACCGGGAAAGTGCCCTTCGAAGTTCATGAGATGAAAGTCACGAAAGATGGCTTCAAATTGACCTTCACTCAGCCGATTGATAAAGAGGCGGCTGGAAAGGTAGATTCTTATACTTTAAAGACTTACACTTACGTCTATCAGAGCAATTACGGCAGTCCCGAAGTCGATCATTCTACAGCCACCATCACGGGTGTCGAAGTGGGAGAAGACGGGAAGTCCGTAACTTTAAAAGTTGATGGAAGAAAAGTGGGTCATATTCACGAACTCCACGCCCCTGGAGTACGTTCTAATAAAGGAGCGCCTTTGCTTCACGATATGGCTTACTATACGCTCTTCCATATTCCGCAGTAGTAATTTAATTTTCTTACCGAGGGTCGATGAACTCTTCTTCTACTCAAATCACAGATCAAAACCGAGATTTAGGTAGAGAGAAAGAAGAGGGTGTCGACCCTCGTCTTTTAGACGCTTGCCAACGGTTAGAAGGTCGTTGGCGCGCACGCTGGTTTTTAACGGCTTTGCTTTTTGGGCTCAGCTCTCTCCTTTGTCTAGTTCCCTTTATCCTGGGATTAGACCAACTCTTCAGTCAAGAATCTCTTCCCGCCGCCATCGCTTGGACCTTGGTGATTTCTCCCATTCTCATCACCTTGATCGCATTTAGCCTCAGGGTGTGGGTTTGGCCGCTCTCAAAGGCCTTCTTCCTGCGTACGGCTGAGTCGAAGAAGGAAGAGTGTTCTGGATTTTTACTCGCCGCTTATGAGCTTCCCTTTGGGATTCAAACGGCTTCAGGCGATTCTCCAGCCTTTCGTTCGCAACTCCAAGATCGAGCCGGGCAATTAGCTCAAACTCTTCTTCCTCAGGAGCTCTTTCCCTGGCGCACCCCTCAGTTGAACTGGGCAGTGAAAATTTTAGTGGTGGGACTTGTAGCCAACCTCGTTCTCACTTTTTTACCGAGCATCGAATATTCCTCCCGACTGGTCCACATCTTCGCACCTCATTCCGATTGGGCGAAGAGCCGTTCAGCACAGATTGAACTTGAAAATATTCCTTCTCTCTTTCCCTCTGGCGATGATCTATTGCTTTCAGTTTTGGTGAAGGGAAAGTCCGTCGAGGAATGTCGACTGGAATGGGAGGTGACGAACGTTCAGGAGGAAGTTCAGCATCACTTTGCTCAGGGAGAAAACTTAATCTCCAAGGGGCAGAGTCACGGTGAAATTCAGCTTTTACCGGTTTTAGATGATTCTCCTCAAGCGGAGGTTCGACGCTTCCAAACCACCTTAACTCGGCTTCAGTCATCGATAAAAGGAACAGTTCATTCCAAGGGGGCTCAGAGCGCTTCCTTTGAAGTGAAGGTCTTTCCTCGGCCTCGAGTTCTTTCTTACAACAAAGAGATTTTTCAACCCGATTATTTGGGAGGAGCCCAAGTCGCTCAAGCTACTGAAGATCACGGAGACCTCGCGGCTTTACAGGGCAGTCAAGCTAAGCTGATCTTGAAGGCAGATCAGCCTTTAAAGGAAGCGAGCCTTCATCTTTTTCTCGAAGGGGAAGAAGAAAAAATTCTGCCAATGGTTGTGGAAGAAGAAGCCGCAACGATCGAGAGAATCATCCTTGAAAAACCGGGTCACTACAACGTTCACTTAGTTTCGGCCGAAACTGAATTTAAAAATGTGTGGCATCCTGATCATTCCATTCGAGTGGATGTCGACGCCCCTCCTCAGCTGGAAGTGCTTCAACCTCCCCATTTAAGCCTGGTGGGTTCGAATGCCACCCTCCCTGTCGAGCTCAAAGCTGAAGATGCGGTGGGCTTGGATTCCTTTTGGGAAAAAATCACGGTCGAAGGAAATGATCCCCACTTTCGCGAAATCAAAAAACTCAACGGTGAACTTCACGCTCGTTTTGAGGCTCACTTAGATTTGTCCTTGTTGGAACTCACTGACGGAAGTCAAGTCGAGCTGGTTTACCAAGCTAGAGATTTAAGGGGCACCGTCACAACTTCTCAAGCCCATAAAATCATCATCAGTAATCGCCGCGAAGACACTTTCGAAGATCAGCGCTTTGATCAACTCTTTCAGTTACTCAAGGGGCTTCACACTCAACAAAAGGAAGGTCAAAAGTTATTACTTTCCTTGAATTCTCTTTTGGCAGATGCACGTCGAGGTCGACCTAAAGCTATTATAAAAGTCAAAATGGATAAGTGGCTTCAAGTGGCTCAAGTCTTACTCAAGTCTTCAAAAAACTTGTCGAGGAAACTGGGGGCTCAGTCTCAAGGCTCCTATCAACCTCGCCATCAAGAAGATTTGAAGCTCGCCCAATCGCTGCTCGATCATGTTTTAATGAAAGATTGGGAGCCCACGTTCTTACTGTTGAAGGAAGAGTACTCAGTTATCGATCAACCCAGTGAAAATCGGGGGGCCTTCGGTTCGGGCGGGCTTGCCGGCGTTTTTCAAATCGCGAGTGAACGCTGGGGGCAAGGCCAGTACAAGCTCAGGACCGTGAGCGAACAAGTACCGGTTTTAGTTTTTCAAAATCTTTTAAACCAAAAGTATTTTCAGGGGCTGACGCCCATTGTGGAAACCATCCGAAATGACTTTGAATTATTAAGCTCGAAGGAAAACGATCCTAAGCAAAAAAATCAACTTAAGCTTCGTCTGGAGGCATTCGGTAAGGAAATTGAACTGGCTTTGTCCGTGTTTAAAAAATTTCCAATCGAAGGAGGTACGTCGGGTTGGTTAGAAGTACTCGATCCTTTTACCCGAGACTTGACGGGATTAGAGCTAAAAATCCCTCAAGGCCCGTCTCAAAAGGACCTTTTAGCCTGGCGGGATTTTTTAACGGGATTCGACCGCAATACGGAAGCGCTTTCTTCATTAGAAGAATATCTAAAAGATCAGCCACAAAAGATTCGAAAGAATTGGTGGGCCTTCCTTCCGGGCTACGCTCAGGAAACTCAATTGATCGCAAAGTCTCTCACCGACATTGAGCAATCTATTGGTCAAGCCCTCGTCAAGACTCAAGATGAGATAAAAGCTGCGAGGATCAAGCTACCCGATGCTCTGCCCTTGTCCGATCTTAAAAAGATTTTTAGCCACCCCGGAAAAACTCATTCTCGATTGACATTAACTGAAACCGGGAAAGTTCGCTTAAGCGCCTATTTAGGTGCCCTTCAACGTGAAATTGGAGCTTTAGGCACGAATCGTTTGAAGCAATCGACCGATGTTTTGTTGCTTTCAAAGATCATCGAGAAATCTCAAAGTTTACCCGCAATTTTCACTTCGATTTACTCTGTTCAAAAACTTGCAGAAGCCCGATTCAGTCCTAATTTAACCTTGTTAGAAAAACTGATAACTGATTGGGGAGAGAAGACCTCGTCAGGGATGGTTAATAAACAAGTAGAGAATTTGCAACAGGCTTATGAGGCTTACTCTATTTTAGAAGTTTCACATCGCCTTGCGTTTCTTGCTGATTACAGCGAAGTTTTGGAACAACTGGAAAAGAAATCTGTCGCAGGATCTCTTCTTTGGGCAAAACATGCGAAGCTTCAATTTCGAGACCTATTGAATGAAGTGAAGGTGGTCGCTCAGCTTTCGAAAGATCGACAGATCAAAGAACTCGATTTGAGGTTAGAGGATGTCATTAAAAAACTCGAATCGACTCGCCTGAGCCGCCTTTATCGGGATCGCGAACGAAACAGCTATCCCTTCGATTCGCTACAACAAGCCAAAATCGTTGAATCCATTTCTGAAGTCGCCCATGCTCTTCGCGATTTAGAATTCAAAGAAGTGCCCCAGATTCATCAAGCACGGGAGCGTCTGCGATCTTTAGCCCCCAGTTTGATTTCACAAATTCAAGAAGCATTGACTCTATCTAAATCTGCCCTTGATGCCACTCAGAAGGTGATCGAAAAGAAAATCGAGTTTTCTTCCGATGCTTTGCTCCAATCAGAATTGTTGGCGGCGACTTCTTTAGATGGATTGCGCGAGCGATTTTCGCATGAGGCTTCCAGCCTTCAGATCGAAGATCCCCAGTCCTTAGTACAAATGCGAAGCTTCGATGTCGCCGTGAAGTGGCTCGAAATGGAATTTCCGGGCCCTGACGCGTTTTTAATCGCGGCGACGGTGAGTGAGGGAGAAAACTTTAACAAAAGTTTAGCGAAAGCAACCGAGCTTCAAGGCATCCGAGTTGAGAGATTGGAACTACTCCTTGAATTTTTCCAAGCCCAAGAGGAGGGAGGGCAAAATGAAGCGGATAATGTACGACAGAAGATGGAGGACCAATTAGGAATTGAGGAAGAACTCAATCAAAAATACGAAGAACTCAAGACCCTGGCTGGTTTCTACCAGAAGCAATTAGAGCTTTTAAACCAGACCAAAGAATTAGGGCAAGCTCAAGAATCCGGATCACCCGATCAAGAAAAATTGGATTCCCTCAAAAAGGGTCAATCAGAGGTAGAAGACGCTTTGGCCAAAAATGTTCTCTCTTCTCCTCATACCAAGAAAGCTCTCCAGAACTCGATGAAAGAAGCGGTGGAGCAAGCCCTCCTTGAGCTTCTTAAAGTTCGAAAAGAACAAAGTGTATTAGGGCAGAGATGGGATCAGGCTTGGGTTCAGCTTTTAGCGGAGGAAGAGGAAAAATATAAAGTTCTTAAGACTTGGAAAGCTGAGGCGCAAGTTCTTATTGAAGGAAGCTTGAAGCAAGCTCAGTCTAGTGCGAGCTTATCCAACAATCAGAAAGCTCAGATTCTTGAGGGTGAAAGGGTCATCGATGAGACGCTCCAAGCCATTTCCCGGCTCGACCAAGCGGAATCTAAAAGGCCTCAAGATCTTCATTTCGTCCTTAAGGAAGGAAGTAAAGATCTTCAAGCGATCGCTTTGAAAACATCTCAGGCTTATTTTGAACCGCATCCAGCTCTAAAGGCCGTTCCCCCAGCCTCTCTTTCAAAATCTCAAACTCTTTTAAAAGAGTTAGAAGAGTTAAGAGGGGAGATTCGATTAAGAATCCGAAAATTGGAAAGCTTCAACGAGCAGAGTGAACGTACAGGTCAAGATTACCGCGAGCGCGAACTGAATATTAGAAAACAGATCATTTCGATCTCAGCTCAACAATCAGAAATTGATGAAATTGATATCCAAGCCAAAGCAAAATTGGGTTTAAAGTTGAGAGTGCTTCGTCGAGATTTAGATCTAATTATTAAAAATAAAGAGAAATTCAAAGTTGAACAAAAGTTTAAAGAACGACAGATCTCCCGTCGCTTGGATGATCTTGGAAGAAGTATCATCCTGACGGCGCGCAAATTTGAGAACGCCGCGGTGACTGAAAGTGCGAATTTAAAATCTAAGTTTATAAAGATTACCGATCGTCTGACCTGGGCCGCCGAAAAATTAGAAACTCGAGATCTGCCCTCAGCTCAAAGGTGGCTTGAAGAGGCGTTGACCGCTTGGATTCAATTGAATGGTAAAGAGCGAACTCAGCTGAATGTGTACATTGACTATTACTCTGAGTTAAAAGATTTAGAACGGTCCTGGAAAAACCTCTTAAATGTTTCCGAGGATCGAATTGAGTTTTATAAAAACAAGATTGATGAGTTCAACGGCCAACAAGGACAGATTCAAGAAACCACCATCATCGTGACCGATTCTTTGAGGGTTGCCATCAAAGCTTCAGGTTTGTTGCAAATTCCAGCCATAGAGCCGATTGCTCAAGCAGAAAGAATATTGAGCTCTGAGGTCATCGTTCATATGAATTCGTTACGGGGCCAGATATTTAACGGCGACGGAACTTCTTTTGAAAAGGCTCAATCCACAAACAAAACTTTAGAAGCGCGTCTCAATGAGGTCATCAAGCTGATAGAGTCTTTCTTGCTTCAGCTTAAAGCCGGGAAAAAATCAAATTCGAACGAGATGAAAAGTGATTCTGAAAAAAATGCTGGAGCTGGTTCAGAATCTCAAGCCAAGGCTCTCACTCAGATGGGCTCAGCTCGGGAGTCCTTGAATCGATCTTCTGCTCGATCGGCCACTCAACACCAAAGTCAGGCCGTACGCTCATTGGCTAAAGCCCTGCGATCAAAATCAAAAGCGATGGCTCAAGAACGTAATTCTCAAATGGAGCGCTCTAAAGGATCGAGCGAAAAACAGGGAAAATCTTCTCAGGAAGGATCCTCCCAAAAGAATGCCGGAAGCCAGAGTACTAATAACAATAATGATTTAAATCAAAGTAACCCGAATGCGGATGGAAAGGGATTCGATCAAGAGTTATTAAATCTCTTACTCTCTGGTAAATTAGGAGAAGGAAATTGGGCGAAACTTTCTTCCGAACTTAAAAAACAATTGTTAAAAAGCCACAGGGATGGGATTTCAATAAAATACCAGGCTTTGGTTGAGGCCTATTTTAGGGCTCTTGCGGAAGAAGCTCAGTCGCAAAACTAACTCGTTCCTGTTATTCAATAGGAACTCATTCAAAGGTACAATGACTGAATTCGAAGGCTTGCAAGACATTATCGATCAAGCGAAATCAGGTGACCAAGAAGCCATCAAAAGGCTTCTCGAAGAACTGAGACCTCGTATCAAGTATTCAGCGAGTCAGTTCTCAAGTTATGAGCATAGCGATTCGAGCACATCCGATTTTGTTCAAGAAGCTTGGTTGAAAGCGTGGGAAAACCTAAATCAATTTAGAGGTGGGGCTGACGATGAAGAAACCCGCCTCATGCTCAATTCTTGGATCGATCAAATCGTTCGCCGCTTGGGACTCAACGCTGTTCGAGATCGACAAGCTAAAAAACGAAAGCCAGAAGGAAAAAAGATATTTCCTTTACTCGATGGCACATCGAGTTCTACTCGAAGCCCAGGAACTCCCAGTTTATTTTCTTCCTCTCCGACCCCCAGCTCCATTGTAAGGCACGACGAGCACGCCCAAATTGTGCACCAAGTGATTGAAGAGCTTCCCGACCAAGAGCAACGACTCATCGTTCGGCTGCGATTTATCGAAGGACTTTCTTTAAAAGATATCTCGACCCAAATATCGCTCAGCTATGATCAAGTGCGCTACAAGTACCAGAATGCGATGGAGATGATCGAAAAGAAGTTGGGGGACTTCGATGTCGGATGAGCTATCCAGAAAAGAAAGAATAGAAGAACTTGCCGAAGAATATCTCGATTCGAAGTTGCGAGGTGAGTCTCCTCAGTTAGAAAATTACTTAGAAGCCCACCCTGAGCTAGCGAGTGATTTGAAGCGGAGAATCTCCGTTATCGAGTTCCTGCGAAAAGGCTCAAGCGAATTACCCCCCATAGCGCAACCGGAAAGCATCCATGAATACAGTTGTCCCAATTGTGAACAGATCATCGATTTAGAAGGTAACCCTTCGAGCTTGATCGACTGTCCCAACTGTGGTCAAGCCTTTACCGTTGCTTCTCGGCACCGAGTTTCACTGGGTCATTACCAAGTACCTTCTCAAATTTCGAAATTTGATATCCTGCATACCCTCGGCAAAGGGGCCTTCGGAGTTGTTTATTTAGGAAGGGACCGAGAACTTCAGCGTGAAGTTGCCATCAAAATTCCTCGCCAAGGTAAGCTCGTTCACGATGATGACATTGAAAGGTTCCTCAGAGAGGCCCGAAGTAGTGCTAAGCTTCGTCATCCCAATATCGTTCAAGTTTATGATAGCGGTTGTTTTGATGAGACGCCGTATATCGTCAGCGAGTTTATCGAGGGGGAAACTCTCGCCGAACGACTGTCGAAGAGTCGACCCAGTTTTAAACAAGTGGCTGAATGGATTAGGGAGATAGCATTAGCTCTAGATTACGCTCATAGCGAGAGAGTGACTCACCGAGATCTTAAGCCTGCCAATATTCTTCTCGATGCAAATGGAAAGCCTCATATTTCTGATTTTGGCTTAGCTCGCTTAGAGGGCGAAGACGTCACTGTGACCTTAGACGGTGAACTCTTGGGAACCCCCGCTTACATGGCTCCCGAGCAAGCTAAGGGGGAACATAATCAAGTTAATGCTTCCTCAGATATTTATAGCTTAGGTGTCATCCTCTACGAGATGCTTTGTCATGAGCGCCCGTTTCGAGGATCACGTACGATGTTGGTTTACCAAGTTCTTTATGAAGAGCCTAGGAAACCTCGAAGCCTCAATGATCATATCCCCAAAGATTTAGAGACGATTTGCATAAAGGCGATCGAAAAAGATCCAACTCGACGTTACGCGACCGCTGGTGAACTCGCTTTTGATATCAAAAGATTCTTAAATGGAGAGCCGATTCAAGCTCGACCTGTAGGGAACCTGGAGCGAGTTTGGCGATGGGCGAAAAGGAAGCCTCTTGTTGCGGGATTGATTCTTTTAGCGGCTTCTTTATTTGTCGCATTTATAACCGCTACCATCAATTTAAATATCGAAGCTGAAAATTCGAAAAGGCAAACAGCACAAGAAAGCGCACGCCTGATGATAGCGGAGGCCGCCCGTTATATTGAAAATGACGATGCGGTCAGCGCACTACCTAGAATTGCCGAAGCATTCAAAAATGAGGAAAATGATCCCGAGCGCGCTTTGATTCATCAATTTCGCTTTGAGTGCGTTCTTCAACGCTTACCCAAACTGGTTCAGCAATGGAATTTTGATAGCCCCATATACTCCGTCTCCATCTCACCTAATAATAAGAATATCGCTATTAGCACTTGGGAAAGAAAGGTTCACATCAGGGGCCTGGAGGAATCCGAGAATAAAGCCACATTGACTTTAGGTGATCGCCCCAGCCATTTTCAATTTTCTCCGGACGGCAATCATTTCATTACCTACAACATGGGAAGCCCTTTGGTGGTCGGGAGTTGTTATCCCTTTAAAATTCACAAACAAATCAAAGAGTTATCCCCAGTTACTTCGGCCACCTTTGACTCTCAGGGAAAGCATATTTTAGGTTCTGGTTTGAAGGGGGATTTACTCGTATGGGAGTTGAATACTCTGAAAGTTGTTTCCCAAAGAAAAGTAGCTGGACCGATTCACGCTAGCCTGTTTAGTTCTGATGACCAACTCATTGCCACCGTAACTCGAAATAATTTATTAGATGTTTGGGATTGGAAGAATTCAAAGGAAGCTTACCCCACAAGGAAAATTGACACGGGAGGTGAGCAACTATGGTATCTAAAATTTCATCCTAAGAAAAATAAAGTCCTCATCGGTGGGGCGAGTTCTTATGTCGCTCTCGTCGATTTAGAATCCGGTGTGATTCAAAGAGTAAGTGAAAAACATAAAATTAGAGGATTTGAATTTTCTCCTGGTGGACAACAATTTCTAGTTCATGGTATTCGCAGGGAGATCACGGTTCGTAGTTCGGAATCGGGAAGAATTTTATTTAACCCTTTAGAGCCTTATAAGTCAGGAAGATTCGCATGTTTTACTCAAGATTCAAATTTTTTAATTTCCTCCAATATAGAAGGAAGAGTTAATACCTTGTCGGCTTGGTCTGGAAGTAGTGTATTTTATTCCAAGTTGTGGAGTCCTACCGCAGTTTCAGCTATTGCAACGAGCAAGCGTAAAAGGTATTTGGTCACTGGGGACGACACCGGTTTAGTTCGAGTTTGGGATTATGCGTCAACTGCAACTCCGTTTATTCCCTTAACTCAAATTGGTTACTCCGGAAAGTTTAAAAAAGTTGAATACTCACCCGATGGCTCTCAGGTTGCTGTTGCTGGAACCTATCGGCAAGTGTTGCTTCATGACACGAATAATGGAAACGTCTCCAAGGGACTCGTTCACATACCAGGAACAGTCTTTGCTGAGTTTGATCCTACTGGGACCTACCTTGCTACTATCGATAATAAAAATATAGCCAGAGTGTGGAGAGTCGAAGATGAGAAACTCATGGTTTCTAAAATCGATGGGGCCGGAAGAGTTAAGAGAATTTGTTTCAATGCTTCTGGGACAAGAATTCTAGCCGGGACTCAAAGTGGAAAAATAAAAGTCATTGATATTGAAACAGGTAAAGAACTGAGTCCCTGGAAGGTTCATGGGAAGAGGGCGATCAGTGGCGTGGCCTTCAGCCCTGACGGAACTACTTGTGCAAGTGTCGATGAAGTTGCCACATTAATCATATGGGATGCGAACACTTTAAAGCCTATAACTCCGATTATCGATGAGACTGAAGGAAGGGAAGAAACCTACACTTCAGTGATCTACAGTCCGAGCGGAGATTACCTTGTAACCTGTGGAAAAAGTGGGAAAGCCCAGTTTTGGAATCCACTTAACGGCGAAAAGGTAAAAAGTTTTTACCATTCACCCATGTTGAAATACGCACTCTTTAGTGACGATGAGAAATTCTTAACCACGTTTGGATCGGATCATATTACTCGAATATGGAACCTTGAAACGGATGAACTCTGGTTAGATGACCTTCGTCACAAGGGAGGAGTGATCGATATCGATTTCGATAAACAAGGAAGGTGGATTGCTACGATCGGATACGATGGGTATCACAAGCTGTGGGATCGTAAAACAGGGGAGTTAGTCAACTACCCGTTCTCGATGGGAAGAGCGGGAGTTTCAATAGCCTTCAATCCTCGTGGGCATCAGATTGCCTTTTGTAATTATGAAGGGCCTCCGCTTCTTTGGAATTTACCTCAAAGGTATAGATCTCCAGAAAATTTAGTGAAGATCGCCAATTTACTTTCCACTCAAAAAATGAATTCCATTCGAGGTGAAACGCGCCTAAACCGCCATCAACTCATGAGTCTTTGGGAAGAACTAAAAAGTAAAGAAAACGATTTATTTACCACAAGCAAAGAAGACGTGTTGGCTTGGCATCGACGAGAATTGATTCAAAGCGAAAAAGAAAATCGCTGGGCGGATGCGGTTTACCACGTTCAACCCTTGGTTGAAGCTTATCCTGACCATAAGGGATATTTATTGAGACAATCGAAAGCAATTTTGAATCGAGGCATTTTCTCGCCGACTCAATTAAAGAACTAACATGTCCTTATTTTTTCGTTCTCTTGGCCTTCTTCTTTTTCTTTGCTTCTTCCAATTTTCTCTTCTTCGTCGCTGCCCAGGAACAGATGGGGCACTCCTCTAAATCATGTCGTTGAGCGGGGCAATATTCTCTTCCAAAGAAAATGATCTGGAGATGGAGCTTAGCCCAAGTTTCTTCGGGGAAGAGTTTCTTCAAATCTCTTTCGGTTTGTTCAACCGTTGTTCCCTTAGATAGGCCCCAGCGTGAAGCTAGTCGGTGAATATGAGTATCCACGGGAAAGGCGGGTTGGCCGAAGGCTTGAGTCATCACTACGCTTGCTGTTTTGTGCCCTACTCCGGGAAGTGACTCTAATGCCTCAATATTATCTGGAACTTCGCCGTCGTATTCATCGACCAGTATTTGAGATAGCTTTTTGATGGCCTTGGACTTACCTGGTGCTAACCCGCAAGTACGAATCAATTCAAGGATCTCTGGCTCCGGTACTTGAGCCATGTCGAAGGGGTTGTCAGCCCGCTTAAATAAATCGGGAGTAACGAGATTCACTCTCTTATCTGTGGTCTGAGCTGAGAGTAAGACTGCGACCAGGAGAGTGTAGGGATCCCGGTGATCTAATGGAATTGGGGGCTTAGGGTAAAGATCTTCTAAGGCCTCTCGGATCTTCTCGGCTTTTTCTGTTTTTTTCATCAAAGGGAATCTTCTGACATTAATCGTAAAGGCAGTCATGCCCGTATTTATCTTCAATTCGATTATTGCCGTTGTTGTAACATATTTGAGCTTCGTAATCGCCCCTCATTACAACCTTCCCCCTGTTCATGTTTTTATGACTTGGAAAACAACTTCTCCGGCAGCGGAATGATCTTTGGATTCCCATCCGAAAGATGTAAAAAGCCAATCAACTTACCGTCGTTCCTTGAGATGACCGAGGCTCCATTCCAGCTGTCTTCAAAGGAGAGCTCTTGCTTGAATTGCCAGTGGGGTGTTGATCCTTCGGCTTCGGGAGTCTGTTTTTCCATTCGTCCTTGAGCGATGGGTAGAGCTGGTTCACTTGCGCTGATCCAGAGAATGCAATCTTCAGGTTCTTTAGGGCTCCGCAGTCGAGCTGAAGGCCAAAGATTGGTGAAGATGGATTGAGATGAATGAAGGGTGAAGATGCTGACCCCAGATTTTGAAACCGAGTTATCTTCAGTGATGGTAAGTTCCTGTCCTTCTACGGCGAGCGTTGTTTTTCCCTCGTGGGCTCCTTCGACCGGAGAGAGCATATCGGACAAGCTGATCAACTTTGAATTTGATAAGGGAAGGATCCAACCGTCGCGTTGACGGTCTCGAAGTAAACCGACGTAGTTACGTTCACTCCAGTTGAGAGAGGCTCTCGCGGGCGAGGGGAGAGTCAAACCCCCTGGAAGCAGATGCGTTCCTACTGCCAGTTGGGGTTCCCATTCGAGCCATGAAGGCTCGACTTCTGTCGCTAAATCAAAGCGTCTACCGGTTGTCGCATTGGCGCTATTCGATTTTGGAGTTCTGAAGGCGACTCCTCCGGCAGTGATCGTCTGGAGTGATTCCATATTCATTTTGACTCCAGTGAATCCCAGTTCAACTTCCACTCCACTGATTGCCCAAAACATGGAGTCGACTCGAACCAAATGCCTAAACGTGGGTTTGATATAAGCCCGGGCCTCAACGAGACCCGCATCACTAGCCAATCCCACTGAAGTGATATAACCGACGGAGATGCCTCGATACGTTACGGGGGAACTGGGCTGTAAGCCGTTTCTTTCTTGAGCTTCAAGGATGATTTCTAATCCACCTTCTGAACGTTCCAAGATGGGAGGGGCTTCAGACAAGCCTTTAAAAACGAGTTGGGTGAAGGTGTTATCGGGGCCGGGAAGAAGGGTGACGTATCTTCCACCGACGATGGTATCGAGTCCTCGGACTCCACTGAGACTGACGGAAGGCCTTTCGATCCAAAACAACGTTCCCGTACGGGCGATCGATTGAGCACTTTTAACTAAATGGATCGTGACTTGAACCCCGGAAAGATCCTCTTGAAGAACCACCTCGGTAACTTCACCAATTTCAATTCCTCGGTAAAGTAACAAATCCCCCTTTTTCAAACCGTGACCTTCGTCGAAGTTGATATGAATTTTGAAGGGCGATATGTTGGCGATTGTGGGGGGCGCAGTCATGCCGTTAAAGAAATGAGCTGCTGGACCTGGATTTTGACTGGGTCTCACTTGAACGTATCTCGCACCCACTACTGTTTCTAGTCCACTCACTTTACTCAGGCTGACCTGAGGCCGAACGATCCAAAAATCGCATCCTTGATGAGCTAAGTTCTTCGATTCCTCGAACAGTACGGCGGTCACATCGACTTGCTTAGAATCTTTCGACAACTGAATGTCTTTAACCGTCCCCACATCGATCCCTTTAAATTTCAGGGCATCTCCGATTTTCAAGCCATGCCCCTCATCGAAATGAATTTGAATCTCCATTCCTTGAGGACGGCTTGACCAGTAGACGAGCCCCAAGCTGATAAGAACACAAATCAAGGTCAGCCACCAAAGCTTTGTAGCTTTGAGAACAGACATACTCGTTGAGTTTGCGGGTTGGATTTGGGCTTGGGGGAATTCGGTAGATTGTTGATTTTGATTTTCAGTATTCATTCGTCTCGCTCCCAGATGGTGTGAGGGTCGAAACAAAGCGATGCTATTAGGCTCATCACTACACATAAAGTGAATGCGATGACGGCAGGTCCAAATTGAAAGCTCACTAAAGTTCCCAATTTGATCAGCATCACCATGAAGGCTAAGAGTAAAACATCCATCATGCTCCACTTACCCGCGAGTTCCACCAAGTGATAGGTGAACGCTCGGTGTTTCCTTTTGAGTACACCTAAAAGGCTGAGGTCTAAGAGTAAAAGGAGTTTGGCGAGGGGGAAGACGATGGAGAACAGGAGTACGACTCCACCCACGAAATAATTTCCATGGTGAAGCAAATCTAATGTTCCACCTAAAATGCTAGATGAGCTTTTGTGACCTAACTGCTCAATTTCTAGAACGGGAAGAAGAATGGCAGGAAAGTAGAGGGCGATAGCCCCTAAGGTGATGGCCGATGTGCGGGCGGTACTTTTGACGGAATCACCGGGCTCTTTGAGCGTTGTATCACAGCGAGTACAAACCAATCGTTGGTCGCTGGTGCTCTCGGGAAGTTGGTGGATCAATCCGCAGCAATGGCAAGCTCGATGAGAATTCATGATCATTATTGAGTGTGAGACTTTGGGGGAACCATTTACAGTCTTTGAATCATGCAGTCATTTCACAGTTTCACTATTTTTTTTCAAAAGTCACGAAGATCCTAAGTAGGTTAGAATAAATAGCTTGATTGGGTATCGGTCTTTGTCGTATTTACCTGATATTCAAATTCTGATTTAAATTCGGATCGTCCTGTAGGGGCAACCCTTGTGGTCGCCCTCTCCAATGACAAAGTAATCCCTTTTGAGTTATTTGGAAAATTACGGAATGGGCAGGGACAAGCCCTGCCCCTACAAGTGCGATTGGCTACAAATAGAAACTGAAACCATGCCACCCCAACTCTCCTTATCCAATAAAGTCTTCGTCATCATCGGAGGAACGAGCGGCTTAGGTCGATCGGCTGCGTTAGCTTGCGTTCAAGCCGGTGGAAAAGTCGTCATCGTTGGCCGAGATGAAGCGAAGATCGCTGATACATTGAAAGAGATCGGTGAAGGAGCCGAAGCCGTTCAAGGGGATGCCTCTGATCCTCAGGTTGCCGCTCGCGCGGTGCAACAAGCTGTTGATTCTTTTGGAGCCTTCGATGGTCTCTACCATGTTGCAGGTGGCAGCGGTCGTAGATTTGGAGATGGCCCTCTTCATGAAATCACCGATGAGGGTTGGGCAAAGACTTTAGATTTGAATCTATCCTCTCTTTTTTACTCCAATCGAGCTGCGGCCCAAGAGTTATTGAAATCAGGAAAATCGGGAAGCATTTTAAATATGGGATCTGTTCTCGGATCTTATCCCAGCCCTGAATACTTCACCACTCACGCTTACGCAACCTCAAAGGCGGCCATCGTTGGATTGACTCGATCGGCGGCTTCTTACTACGCAAGCGATGGGATTCGATTTAATGTGATCGCCCCGGCCTTGGTTGAGACACCGATGGCACAACGAGCCGTTCAAAACGATGAGATCACTCAGTTTATTCAGTCGAAGCAACCCTTGGATGGAGGTCGAGTGGGAGTTCCTCAAGATTTAGATGCAGCAGTGGTTTTCTTTCTCTCTGAAGCTTCCCATTTTGTAACGGGTCAAGTTTTACATGTCGACGGTGGTTGGAATGTTTCTGAAGGTCGCCCTACTGATTGGAAAAAACGATGAGTGCACCCGCAGAGTCTCAAAAGGATGCCTTTGCCATCGGCTTAGATTTAGGAGGCACTCAAGTTAAGGGAATCGCTGCTGATTCGAGTGGGAAGATTTTAGCGATCGATTCGGTTGACACTGAAGATGATGGGGATGACCGTTGGCGTAAGAACTTAAAAGTCTTACTCAATAAACTTGAAGATGAAGTGGGGCGTCCAGCCGATTGGGTTGGGATTTCTGCTCCCGGTTTACAAGCAAAAGATGGTTTGGCGATCGAGTATATGCCGGGAAGGTTACAAGGATTAGAGAGATTTCACTGGGGATCTTTCTTGCGTGACAATTCACTCACCGTACCGGTTTTAAACGATGCGCATTCAGCCTTAAGTGGTGAAGTTTGGGCGGGAGCCGCTCAGGGTATGCAAGATGTCTTTATGTTAACTTTAGGAACGGGAGTAGGTGGGGCCATTCTTTCTGATGGAAAAATTTTAAAGGGTCACATCGGTCGAGCGGGGCATTTAGGCCATGTGACCGTCGACAGTGATGGAGAACCCGATTGCGTGAAGACTCCAGGGAGTCTCGAAGAAGCGATTGGAAATAAGAGCATCGAGAAACGAACGGATGGAAAATACCCGACGACTCATGCTTTAGTTGCCGCGTATGTCTCAGGAGATGAAGAAGCGCGCAAGATTTGGCTGAGTTCCGTCAAGGCTCTAGCGGCTGCTTGTGCATCCTTGATCAATGCCTTAGATCCCGAAGCCATCATCATCGGTGGAGGCATCGCCAAAGCTGAAGACGCATTATTTCAGCCATTCAATGATTTTCTTAAGGATATGGAATGGCGTCCCGGAGGACATTCTGTCAAAATCCTCGGTGCAAAATTGGGTGAAAACGCGGGAGCCTTAGGTGCAGCTTACAATGCGATTCTTTACAGCTCTCCCCAGCTGCTGAAAGAGCAGTAGTCATACCCTCAAATCATTATCATTTTAGTTCGAAAGAGACTTTCGTGATGACTCCTAGTGAGACGTATCTAGAGAAATGTCGGGCGATCATTGAAGCCGTCGCCAATCAAAAAAAACAAATTGAAGAAGCCGCCGATCTTTTTGCTAATTCGATTTTAGCGGGCCGAGTGGTTCATGTGTTCGGATCGGGGCACAGCCGAATTATGGTGGAAGAAATGTGGCCTCGATACGGGTCCTTTGCAGGCTTCCATCCCATCGTTGAGCTCTCCTTGACCTTTCACAATCAAGTGGTAGGAGCCAACGGACAACGACAGGCGATGTTCTTAGAAAATGTACCCGGCTTTGCGGATCGCATTTTAAGAAACTTCGATTTTAGCTCGGAAGATTCATCGCTCGTGATTTCATCGAGTGGTTGTAATGTGGTTCCCATCGAAGTGGCTGAAGGTTTTAAGAAACGAGATATTCCAGTAGTGGCCTTGATCAGCAAGGATCATAGCGATGCTTCAACTAGTAAGCATGCAAGCGGGGTAAAGCTGGGGGATGTCGCAGATATCGTCCTCGATACCGGCGCTCCTCCTGGAGATGCGATGGTCAGCATCGAAGGATTAGATACCCCGGTAGCCCCTGGATCAACCGTGGGGGGGTGCTTAGTGATCAACAGTTTAAAAGCGGAAGTCGCTCAACGGCTCACCGATGCGGGACAAGCACCTAAAGTTTTAACGGGTGCGGTGATCGTCGGGAATGAACGAGCGGTCGATCTCTTCGAATCCGCTTACGATGAACACGCTCATCGCTTGGCTAAACTTTACGAAAATGTTAACGGTGAATAGGAGAAGCTCATGTCTGATGATGATAGAGATTATGCCTTAGGGGGTTCAGCGAGTACGGAAAAGATCCCCGCTCCGGTCTTGAGTTACGAGCCTCCTATGCCGAAGTCGTATAACCCTCCGATCGGCTTGATCGGTTGCGGGGGGATTACGGATTACCATCTTAAAGCTTACAAGGCCGCTGGATTTAACGTAGTAGCCTTTGCTGACATCAACGAAGAGAACGCAAAAAAGCGAAGAGATGATTTCTATCCCGATGGCAAAGTCTTCACTGACTATAAGAAGGTTTTAGAAATCGATGAGATTGAAGTTGTCGATATCGCGACCCATCCTCCTGAACGCGTGCAAATCATCGAAGATGCTCTGAAGGCCGACAAGCACATCCTCAGTCAAAAACCTTTTGCGATCGATTTAGATGTAGCTGAACGCATGGTTGACCTGGCCGAACAATCTAGTAAGAAACTCGCCGTGAATCAAAACGGTCGCTGGGCACCTCACTTCGCTTATATGCGTCAAGCCGTCGCTGAAGGCATCGTCGGGGATGTATTCTCAGTTCATCTCGATGTGCATTGGGATCATGGTTGGGTTGCCGATACACCTTTTAACGATATTCCGCATGTCATTCTTTATGACTTCGCGATCCATTGGTTCGACATGATCAATTGTTTCTTGGGTGGTAAAAAAGCCACTCGCGTATTTGCATCGAATGTGCGTTCACCCTCGCAAAAAGCCACACCACCCTTATTAGGGCAAGCCTTGGTGGAATTTGAAGGCGCTCAAGCTTCAGCTCTCTTTGATGCGGATGTTAAATTCGGTCCCGAAGATCGAACTTTTGTGGCGGGAACTGAAGGAACGCTTTCAAGTGTTGGTCCTAATCTTTCAGTTCAAGAAGTGACCTTGTCGAATGAAAAGGGAATTGCCAAGCCCGACCTCAAGGGAACTTGGTTCGACGAAGGATTCTTGGGCACGATGAGTGAACTTTTGACGGCGATCGAAGAAGATCGCGATCCATATAACTCCGCTCGAAGTAATCTCAACAGCTTAGCCATGTGTTTCGCGGCCTGCCAAAGTGCTGATACGGGAGAGCCGGTGGTACCCGGTACCGTACGGCGGATGCCAGGTAAGTAGTCATTCTAAATTTGCGTTAACTAACCCGAAGCGCTAGTAGCAGGCTCGACCTTCGAGCCGTGCGAAGCAATGCCGTAATTCTGACTGCTAAGAACTTAAATAAAGGTTTTACTTGTCTGATGGGCAAACACCCCTCGCTAGCGCTTCGGGCTAGTTAAATCTTTACCCACTTACTTAAATATGGATTTTCCAAATCACCAAGGGCTGAAAGCCCGCAACTTCATAGCCCAGGGCAGAGCGAAGCGTCGCCCTGGGTTCTGGATGTGTATTGTGCGGAGCCCTGTAAGGGCGGCAGTAAGGTTAACTAATTCGATTTGGCGATAACTCGATCGAGCGACATTTATTAATCAAAACATTAAACCGTCGTCAGGAACCGCCCCGCGGAGCGGTACGACAACTATTGCTCTTGATTTTCATCCCGCCAGCCCCAATAATCATGGGGCCTATGTTTGTTTAATTTCATAACTCAAATCAACCGCTTCTAAAGCGGAATCTGTTTTCTGAACGCTCAGCAGTTTCAAAGTTGCTTCGAGCCTTCATGTCACTATGCCTTCAATCTACGGGCATAAACTTTGAGTATGAAATTAAGGAACATTCTGAAATGAATTCTAAAAACGCTAATAGCGAATGGTGGGCTGATTTTTTCACGGGCTTGGCAGCAAAAACATTAGGCAGCATTTATCCCCAAGAACAAACCATCCAAGAAGCCGACTTTATCGAGTCTGTCCTTCCCTCAAAAAACAAATTGAGAATCTTAGATGCTCCCTGTGGTACGGGACGATTGAGCCTTGAACTGGCTAAACGTGGCCATTCCTTGGTTGGAGTCGACATCTGTAAGGAAGCGATCGCGGAAGCCCAAGCGAATGCTCAGGAAGCGAACCTGCCCATCGAGTTTTCGTTGGGGGATATGCGAGATCTTCCCAACGATTCCAGTTTCGATGCGATTTTCTGTATGGGGAATAGCTTCGCCTATTTTGATGATGAAGGGAATAAAGCGTTCCTTACGGCTTGTTATCAAACTCTCAAGCCGGGGGGAATGTTGATTCTTGATGCTCCTTTGGTGGCGGAATCGATTTATTCATCCTTCCCGCCTAATTCATGGGGGCGCATCGCCGGCATGCTGATGCTTCGGAATGCGGTCGTGAAGCACGAGGAGTCTCGTCTTGAAACGGAATACACCTTCATTCAAGACGACATCACGGAAGTAAAAAGCGCTTCCTATCGAGTGCATTCATTTCGAGAGCTTAAAAACCTCATCCTCAACGCTGGCTTCAACAGCGTTGAGGATCGCATAGAGCTTAGCGAAAAACCCTACACCGCCGGAGCGATGGGTTTAATCTGGTTGGCAACAAGGTAGTAGGCACACGCTGTGTGCCGTAATCGTTAAACAATTAATATATTTCAAGCCCGAAGTGTTAACGAGGGTTAGTAAACAGAGACGTAAATGGATGCAGGTGAACTCAGGATACAGATTCCATACTGAGCTGAAATTCATAACCAACTGGGAATTCAAGTCAGTTGTGGGCACTCGCTGACGCTTCGCGCTTGGAATGATGGTGCTGATGTTAAATATGAAAGTATTAAGGATTGTGGATTTTAAGAAATACGACTCGCGGAGCGAGCCTACTACTAAACGGCACACAGCGTGTGCCTACTACCCTAAATCTTAATTCCTGCTTTTGAAAAATCTTTCATGGCGGCCTCGGCCCAGCCTTTGTTGGCGGCGGGGCTTTGGGGGCTGGGATGAAGAATTTTAGCGATGGGAATACCGAGGTCGCCCAGAGTGTCTTGGGCGCGCTTTTCGGCGAAGTTACCGACGCCGATGATGTTCTTGGGCTCCATAAACTTCACTGTTTTACGTAGTGCGGCATCGCAAATTTCGTAAAGTTCTTTTCGTTCATGAGCTTTAAGCTTATCCGGAGTTAAATTCTTTCCCGATTCTTCCATAAAGACCAAAGGGCAGTAGTTCACGATATAGAATCGTTTAAAGAACGCATCGGGTTTACCGAAGGTATCTTTCGCCCAGCCCCATAGGCGACGGCCGCTCACTTCGCTCCTCTGACAATCAAATCCGAGGATAGGTCTTTTGGGATGCTCGTCTTTGGGTTTCTTTACCTTGCCGTTAATTTGCATCCAATCCCGTACTAACGAAACTTCGCCGAAGGGAACCCCCGTTTGGGCCATACCGAAGGGGCCCGGATTCATGCCCAGTAAGATCGCCTCACAACCTGGATTGGCGAAGCGTTCAATATAATTTCGGTGGGGCTCGATCGCGTACTCGAGGGGGTTGTAGACGTAGGCTACTGGATGCTCAAATTCGAGCTTTTTTAAGTCTTTTACCAGTTTTTTAGTGATAGTTAACAGGCTCATAGATCGGACTTTGACTATTCAAAGAATGGCTTCGGGAAGCTAGATACAGCTTCGAGTTAGGGTCGGAATCGGCTTAAAACTGTACCTGGAATAGCTAAGATCTCAATGGCCTATTTTTCCGGATTAAAAGATCGTAAAAACAGGATGGATTCTTGGAAAATTTTCTGAGAAGATTCTGTTTAGAAGAAGTGAGCAGATTATGAAGATTTTCGCTCTCAAGCTTTTCCGAAACATTCAATTCGGAAGAGGTTGCAGGAGCGGTCCCTCTCAGGGGTGATGGCCTGGTAGGGAATAAATCCAACTGCTTCTAATGAAATATCGGTTCTACACCTTGGGTTAGGTTTTTATCAGCGTTCAGTTTATTGAACCGAAATTTCGATACCCTCAAATAGTGAGGATTCACTTTCGATACCTCTGAACTTTTTCAAGTTTGGATTGCTTGATCAACTTGCATTGTGATGGATGCGAGTTGAACTTCAGAGTTCAGTAAAAGCCGGTCGAAAGTTTTGGAGGAATAGGGATCAATGGTCGCTCGATTTACCGCATTGAAGATCTTAGCCAAGATGGCGATATGTGGCGGTGCCAGGACTGCTGAGGATCTATCGATTGAGGAAAGAGAATTTCTTATCGATTTCATCCGCAAAGAAGGTCGTGACATCGAACTTGAGGCTTTGATGGCTCAAGCCATAGACGCTGAATTTGGTGTTTTGGTGGCATCGGTGAAAGAAAGAAAAGATGGTTTCTTTATCACCATGCGGGCTTACTTTCTCGCCCAAGCCAATCATAAATTCACTGAGGCCCAAAAAGTGTTCTACGAACAGTTGATTCAAGCATTCAAGATCTCAAATGAAGATCGAAAGTGTATCGAATCCAACTACTCCTCTCACCGAGGATCAGAACCTAAAGAAGTAGAGAATAGCAGCTCAGCTATCATTCAGCGGCAATTTATGAGAGAGACTTCTCGTCAAGCGCCGTCTTCTCAGTTTAGAAGTTCGATTGCCTGAGACTGAGTTTTTTTATGTTGAAACAAATCCCTTCGGGCTTCGTTTCAACCGTTTCGGCAATTCTTCGAATTACCTTCACTCCGCCTAAACATAGGCTCGACGAACCTATGTTTGCGACCTGCTTGATTTCAAGCAGGTAGAGTTCCTATTGCCTTAAATGAATTCCGACGACAGACCTTCCTCGAATTCAACGGAAGCGCCTGAGAAGGGGCGTATCCGAATGATCGACCACATCAATATCGTGGTACAAAATCTCTCTCTCCAGCTTGAATTCTATCGCGACAAATTAGGTTTCACTGTATCCAAAGAAGCCACGATCTCAGGGGATTGGATCGAAGCCATCGTCGGTTTGAAAAATGTAGTTGGAGATGTCATCTATCTCACCCTCGATGAAGGCCCTCGCTTAGAACTCATTTATTATCATTCTCCCCAAGGACTCAAGCTCGATGGTTTAGATCTCGCGAATACCTTCGGCTTACGTCATATCGCTTTTCAAGTTGAAGACATCGACTCTCTCGTCAAACGATTA
Source organism: Planctomycetota bacterium (assembly GCA_028280485.1). Lineage (GTDB taxonomy): Bacteria > Planctomycetota > UBA8108 > UBA8108 > JACQVS01 > JANQLS01. Next base: position 38,620 of record JANQLS010000140.1, on the reverse strand, counting down.
AAGAAACAAGGGGTCGATTTTTTTAGCGAAGTTCAAGACGTTCCCCAAACTCAAGTCACCTACAAGGGTGGTAAGAGAAAACGATTAGTTTATTTCAAAGATCCCGAGGGGACGTTGCTTGAATTCTCTGAATACACCTAATGCAAATTATAGTTTCGAAAGCGAAATTTTCCCCTTAATCACCGATCTCTGAAGTTTCAATTCAATGATCTCACTCCTAGGTTAAACAAAGCCTATAATTGAGGTGGCCGACTCGAATATCCATCAATCCCTTTGGGCGTCTTTAGATCTATATATTCAAATCCAGTAGAAAAGATACAAAATGACGGTTAATAAACGTCTCATCTCTCAATGTTTCGTCGTTGGGATATTAATATTCAAATTTTTATTACTTAACTTATCTGCCCAACCCAAAAACCAAGAGGCATTTGTTTATCAGTGCCCTCCGCGGGGGCCTGGAATTTGTATCCAAGATTTAGACACTAACGAAATTCTTCATTGGAGTGGAGTCAGTTACCCGTCGTCCGTTTCTCCGAATGGAAAATTCTTTCTCTATGTTTATAACGGCGAACTGAGATATACGGATTTCAATATCACTCAACAAGTGAGAGTGGGTGATTTCATGCTGGGGACGTCGAACAGATTATTCCCGACAGGTTGGACTGCGGTGGGAAACCGGATAGCAGTGTTGACTTCGGGAAGAGTGATTAAAATTTTTCACCCCGACGGGACCGAATTAAATAGCTTCCCTGACCCTGGGAATAATACTGTAACCCCAGTTCATACCCTATCTTGGTCTCCGGATGGGAAACGGATTGCCTTCGACTATTACAAAGATGTTGTCATCCCAAACTGCCCGTGGCCGATCGACACTCTTTGTGAACGTCAAACTCAGGTTACATTGAAAACCATCGGAATTCTCGATGTGGAAACTGGGGAGATTTCTATTCCTCATACTCCCAGAGCCGAATTTTTTCAGATGAGCAATGGGTCCTGGGTACGATTGCTAGAACATTGTGATTCACCCGTTTGGTCGCCCACCGGAAATCGTCTAGCGGTAAGGTATAAAAACTTTTTCACGCGTGATGATGGGCATTATGGTTTTGGAACAAACATCGGAATCATTTCTCCTGATACGGAATCAGGGGTCTCACTCATCACCAGTGATAATCTCCTTTGGCCCGATTCCCTCGATGGATCGAAGCAAATTCGTAACACTCCGATGTCTTGGTCTCCGGATGGATCCAGGCTAGCCTATGTCAAGGTTGGAGAACATACCCTACGGGGTCACCCCGTTGAGAATGTACCCCTAGAAATCATGGGAGTCTATACCACTGTTGGAAATGGCCCGGGTCAAAAAGTTTCGGATGCCATTACTCATAAGTTAGATTGGGTGATCTTAAATCAAAGCGGAGTGAAGTTAGATTTAGTGATCGAGCAAGATCGGGTGAGGCCTGGTGACAAAGTAGACTGCTTTATAAATGTTACCTCGTTTGAAGAAGAGCCGGTAACCATCACTCTCCATCATCCTTTGGTTTCAGAAACGGAAGCTGATCCTGAGAAACAATTATTGTTAATCGATGAAGAAGAATTTCCCCGAGAACCCTTCACGCTCACCGTAGATAATCCTCACCGATCTATATACGTTCCGATCATTGCCTTAAAACCTGGAGTGACTGGAATAGAAACCCGAATCAACGCCACGTTTGATTCAGGAGAAGTCACCGAAGAGCACACCGATACTGAATCTGTTTCTATTTCTCCATTTGAAATCGAAATAAGCACGACTCCGCATCAATTAGTACTCAACCAAAGTGAAGATGCCGAAAAAACTTCTGATTGTGTGGAACTTGAAAATTCTCCTGACGTCAAAAATTGTTTAGAACTGACCATCAAAATTAAGAATATTTCCGATCAACAAGTGAGGGGAGTCACCTTGGAGGGAGCTACGGATGCTCTTTCGATGATCACCAGTCGAGATCCGGAAAATATTGGAGTTCCTTTAACCCAGCTACGATTTACCCCACCTGCAGGAACGCCTACCGAACCGGCTCCAGTAGATTTAGACCCCACGGGTCCCGGTTCAGAAGTGACTTTCAAATGGAATTTAAATGCCTTTGAAGCTCCATCCAACCTTGAGGTCGAAGCTCTGGTATTAGGAAGTATCGATGGAGTTCAAGTACGTGGTTTTAAAGAAGAGAATTTAGACATTCTCGATCGAGTGATTCTTAAGTGGGGGCTTAAACTCGATGCCAATACTCGAACTGAGTTTCTGTCTGGAAGTGCCGTTCGAGTGGAAGCTTTCGTTGAAAATGTAACGACTGAAGATGTCGAGGGAAATGAAGGGGTGGGCAAGGACCTCATTGTCTTGGTCTTTCCCAAGCACACCGGGAATTTAGGTGGGGGTTTCATGGATAAAGCCACCATCGGTGAATCAGCTGATGAGTATAAATTTTTCCATGTTCCGTTTGAAGGGGAAGGTCAACGTTTAGATTTAGTGGGGACGTTTCATTCCTTACCTACGGTAGGCCGAACTACCGGGCATGTGGAGTACGGAGTTCGAGTTTGGATCATTGAAGACGACGGAAGCTTAACCGAAGCCGACTCCCAAGCCAAGTTGGATGAAAAGAACGGTTTTGTCTCGAACTATGAAGTTCGTTTCAATGCTAACGATCCCACTCCCGATACCTGGCGGCAAGATTGTATCGACGATGGTCATTTCGTTTGGGTCTGTGGTTTTACTGATGGCTTTGTCAATGATTTTGCTCCGGCGATGCACGGTTTATGGGAGTATGGTTTCGAGGTCGGAAATCGAATGAATGCTCACAGAATTCTGTTAATGAAAACTGCGTTTGAGGCCTTGTTGGGAGACCCCGAAGCGTTCGAGCTCTTCCTGAGCACCATCTATGAGACTTACAGAAAAAGAGTGGAATTAGGAGTCATGGGGATTAAGGGAGCTCCCATGGCTTTCGAGCAATTCTCAATTGCTGGAGTAGGGGCCATTTCAGAATTCTTGTTTGCAGTAGAACAAGGGGATATGGAAGAGGTGCAGTTTAAATTGGGGTTCTTCTTTGGTGCGAATCCTGACATGTTACTGGAGCCCTTCATCGCCGGGAAAAGCTTCTTAAAAATGTGGAAACAGCTTCGTAAAACTGCTGGTGAAGTGGGTGAGTTTACGGCTTACCGAGCGATGCGACAAAAAGCAATGCGTCAACAGGCAGATATTCCTGACCGACTTGCAGCCGGTCGGGCCGATCCCAACGTTACCAATTTAGCCACTGTTTTAAAGGCCGGTGATGGTTTGTCGGATGATGTTCTTCGGGAAGTGTACGGCGTATCAGCCCGTCTACGAAAGATACTTCAATTTATTGCTGAAGATTTAGATGTGATTCTATCTTTCCGATCAAGAGATCCTCGAGCAAGCGCTCTCCTCGAGGCGATTCCTCCTAAAGCCTACCCCAAGCCTCAGGCTTTGAAGTTTAAATGTACGAATGATATCGATGTGAAGTATTTGGGATACCCTGAATCGGCAATTCCCAAGGTGTTTATTGTCGAACCCCCTCCGGGATTTAAGGGTAAAACGGGAGCTGCATTAGAAGCTCAGCTGGATCTATACATGGATCGCCTTCAATCCATTCATCCTGAATTGCAAACTAATGGGGTGTTGAGGCGTGAAGTCCGGAAAAGAGTAGAAACGCGGACAAAGGAATGGAATAAGTATGTTCCGGAATTAAATCTCCATCCCGATCTCACTTCAGCCAAGCAGGTTGATACTAGCTTCGGCCATGACGCTCAGCATGTCATACCCGATGGGGTTGAAGAAGTTGGGGTTCAGTCCACAAGAAGCGTCATTCAATCGCCTGCTGGATCTATTCAAGATAAAGTTTCTCCCGATTCCACTCGTAAAATGTGGGAAATTAAAATGTCTGGGCCCAATGGGCCTCTTCCAGTGGCCGGCGACATCGATTTCTTGGGAATCTTTGATAAAGATGGATTTATGATCAAGGATCCTGAAAAACGAAAAGCAGTTTATGAAGCTCTAGTTCAGTTTGCTGATATGCAACACGGAGAAAGTTTTACCTTCAGGCTTCAAGAAACCCGAGTGGAATACTTGAGGTGTTGTACTGAAGGAGGAGAAGCCATGGTGACCATTGGGCCCGGTAGGGGCCAAACCCCTACGGCAGGTTTTTTCGTCGATAACCTCTCGATCATGCGAGGAGGTCCCAATCAAACTCATCTTAAGCCCAGGCTTGTTGAAGTAGAAGGACTCGGGATTGTTGAGAGAGCTCCCAATGGGGATGCTAAACGCATCGTGCTTCGAAGGGAAAATCCCGATGGAGAATTTGTACTTATCAACGGAAGCGCTCCACTGTCAAATATTAAACGACGAATCATTTTTGATCACGTTCCAGTCCTCTGGGATCAATTGATCGATGAGTTCCTTCAGCGACTTCCCTTTTACTTCCCTGCCATGCTCGGTCGAGAAATCTTATTTGAAGTTACCGGTCAAGGCGGCGGTGGTGGTTTAGAAGATCAAACCGTCACCTTCACTCAAGACGGTCCCATCGTCCAAGCCGGTCGAGTTGAAGATGGAGTGGTCGTTCGCGACAGTACTCAACTTCGAGTCTGGACCGAAGCCGATAGCTGGCAGAACGCGACTAAAGAAGAAGTGATCGCTTTGGGAAATCCCGATCGTGCTGACATGGCTCCCATGACCTCTTGCCCTAATGGTGCAGACGCCGGTGAACACCAAATTCACATTACGACTCAAGAAGAGTTGGGAACCGAAGGTGTTTACTTTGCGGTGGGTGATCGAGTGGTTTTAAATCCCGGTTATGATAATGAAGAGTACCTTGTCATTCACGAAATCCCAACTTTGGATGAACTTCTGTTCACTACTGATTTTCAGTTTGATCATCAACCCGGCGAAATGATTGTGTGCTTGGGTCCCTTTACCGGCAACGAAGAAGTGACCTTCAAGCGTGGTGATTGTAATGTTGATGGAAATTTAGACATCGCCGATGCCGTAACGAGTTTAACCTATCAATTCATCGGTACGGTGATCCCCACTTGTTTCGATGCTTGCGATTTTGATGATTCAGGCGCTTTAGATGTTTCAGATCCCATCGCCAGTTTAAGTTATCAATTCTTAGGTACGGCTCCTCCGGCGGCTCCGGGGATTGAAAACTGTGGTGAAGATACGACAGCTGACGAACTGACGTGTGAGTCATTTGAGCGATGCGTGAACTGAGATAAGCGATTTCGACTTTAGGCGTGCCGCTGAAACATTAACGCTAAATTGAAATTGATCCTGTAGGGGTGCCCCTTGTGGGTACCCGTTTCCTTAATTAGCACATAAATCTAAAAGTGGGTGACCGCTTCAAGAAATCGGGCAGGGGCAAGCCCTTGCCCCTACAGGTGTCATTATCTAAAAAAAGCCCACCGTTCAACGAGAACGATGGGCTTGTCGTGTGAATGGAGTGCTAAGTTAAATCTCTATATTCAGGTTGATCAATACTTCGCAGCTTTCCTGATCTTCCAACGAAGGCGTGTTCTCAGGCCTTCATCTTCCATTTGAAGTTCGATGGAAAGATTATGAATTCTTCGAAGAAGCCCGAAGTAAGTGTCACCCGGTTTGTGTTTGGGTTGCCGGGGGGCGAAGACGGATCCATACTGCTTGCTCTCCAGATGCCCTTGATCTAATTTCCACTTACCGAAACCGGGATGCGCGGGTACGAAGCCGAAGAGCTTCTTATGAATCTTTTGCGCTTCTTCTACTGAAGACGCTCCCGTACCGATGATCGGTGCGAGGTAAGCTTCACTCTTATAACAAGCACCTTTAGTCTGCTCCATCGCCGCGGCGTACAGTCCCGCCAAGCCTTTGTTTCCCGCTCCGGGCGCCACGGTTAATTTCGCTCCCATCAAACTGCTTGCGGGTTGTTTCTTCGTATCGATTTGAGCGTCTTTGTTCCAGGGTTGGTTGGTGATCACTAAGAAGCCGTCTTGAACTCCGACACCAATGCGATACTTAACGATTCCGAATAAATTAGCGGTGATAATCCATTCGTCACCGTCTCCGTACTGACTGAGATCATAGTGGAAACTACCGAAGCCGAATTGGCGTGAATTCACGCGCGGTTCAAAGCGAACGGCATCTCTTAAGATTTGTTTAACAGCTTCTTCATCCTTGACTTGAATGAAAGCCTTACAGGGGCGGGTGAGCATCGAAGCGATGAAGGAATAGGCTAAGCTTTCTCGACCTTGTCTTAAATTATTCCAACCCCCGTTCGTACCTCCGAAGAGATCACCGCTACCTAAGGCGATTACGGGGTCGCTATCTAATACAGCGAAGTGTACGGCAGGTCCCATGTAGTCGAAGATTGACTCTTGGATTCCAACTTGCTGTAAGGCGTAAGTCATATTTCTGAAGTATTCGATCCAGGCCTCTTGGGTAAAGTTCATCGACATTAGAAGGACAGGCTCCGGTCCCAAATTAGGAATCCTCAAGGGATTGTCATCCCCTTTGCTCTTCAGGGATTGACGAACGATTTGGTAGATACTGGAGTCGATGAGTGGAAGAATAAAGACTTCGGTTTCAAATTCGTTCTTAGCGACTTCATCGAGTCGAATCGCAATCGGATCGAAGAATTGTCGCCAGAATTGTGAGTAGTTCCTGACGTAAGTTTTGTATCCCGCATGTTCCGATTTACGGGCATGGGTGACAGGATTGTCGAGGATGCTTTTTAAGTTATCGATAGAGCCGTAAGTCTTAGAGCTTGCAACGCCGTCTTTTGAAAGAGAATATTCTTCACGGTCAATTTTTTTTCGGGCATAGCCCAATTTGATGAGAGTATCGAGATCTGTTGAATTTTTTATGCCGTCGACTTTCGCATGAAGGGCGGCTGCGTTGATGCTCTCTAAGGTCGCGCGTGCTTGAAGGCGGCGGTATTGACCAATTTTCGTTTGCGGTCCGACTAACTGACGAATAAATGGGTCGCTAAAGTAAATGAAGCTTTTTGTTTTTTCTGTAGGCGCAAGTTGCGTCAGCATGTAGCGGAACTCTTCACTTTTGCCTAAACTATCTTTTCCGTCAGTAGCATTGAGATCCAGGATTCTCTGTAACTCAATTTTATTAGTACTGATGATGAGCTTATCTCTACTCTTTGCCCAATAGCTCGTCGATCCATTCGCTTGCTGACGTTCGAAGATGGCGTCATCCCCTTGGAGTACTACTTGAAGCAGAAGAAGCATGGGAGACATCTTTTTGATTTCAGGGACAGTCATGATGACGGAGATGTCGGTGCCATCGATAAAGAAGAGGTCGGGTACAACAATTCCTATCTCTTTAACGATTCCTGCTTTTAGTAGGGCTTTTACCCATTGCTCATTGACGCCAAATTTTTTGAAGTAGCGATCTTTCAATTCATATTTGAGCGAACTCGCATTAAACATCGAGCTGGCGTTGAAGGCGAAATCGAGCCCTGTCTCTAAGGTGTCTCCTAAAAATTTAGGATCGGAGAAGTGAGCGAAAAACCGATCGGCGGGAACCCATTCGGCTAAAGGAAGTCTTCCACCCTCTTTACCTTCTAACAATTCATGGTAATCGTGGGACTTTACTTCGACCCCGGCGATGGATTGGATGGGAACATTCGGAGGGTCGGACGCATCTGAAGGCACCTGAACCTGAATGGCTTGAAGTTGAAGGGTTTCTTGAATTGCGGCTCTTCCACCAAGAATGTTGAGCAAAGAAGAGTCTCGCATTTGACGTTGTTGGGGAGAGTGATCTTTATAGCCCTTCAGATCGTAAACTTGATGATGACGAGAGAGCCAATGGCTGAGGGCGGAGGTAGGCGCTTGCTCTGCTAAATAACTCCATTGATCCGCTCGGCTTCTTACCCACTCTTCAAAAATTTCTCGTTCTCCCGCCTGGGCCTTTGAAAGGTCGACTTTTAATACAGAATTACGATCGGAGCCATGAAAGTATTCTTTCAATTTGATATGAAGAGTTTTATTGGCGAGATCTTCTTGAGTTAATCCTTTCAATCGCGCATGAAGTGAATTGTCTTCCAGGGGGAGTTCTCGTTGCAGAGTTTTAGGGTCATGGATCGGGGTGACTTCGATACCATATTTTTTCAAAAGCTTGGGATCGATCTTCACCCGTTCAGACCTTCCGTTGGCTCTCATGATGTAATGCTTTCCATCATCGAGATAGGGATGGAGTTCGATGATCATGATCTCAGTACGATTTGCTCGCCCTGATCGATTTTGGGTCCAGTCAATTCCATCGACGAGAAGAAAGTAAGGCCCTCTTCCGGTAGAGGCGCGATCTTGAGGCCAGGGAGATTTGTTGATCGTTTCTTTGATCACTCCCTCGTTGCGTTTGATGTTACGTTCCGATTGGTTTGCCTTATAAATCGGATCGTGAAGTTGGCGGTGGGCCCAATAGAGCGCACTCATCGAACTTGAAGCCCGTTTGACTCTTTTATTCAATTCGATTTTTTGCGCCATGCGCCCTCGAGGTAAGTCCGCGATGACGGAGAGTTCGGTTACCGCAAAATCGAGGTACTTGAGATCTTCACAATCCGTTAGGCCCCATTCGCCCCTTGGCATTTGGAACTCGACCCTTAAAACCTGTATCCCGGTTTTAGGATCCTTATAAATCTGCGACTTAATGTTTTGAGGACGATCGTCTGCCGAAAGGAAGCTACTCGAGAGTAAGATCAGGCCGAAACTGGCTAAGAGAACGCGGAGATTCATGGGTCACAATCCTAAAACAGGTTGAATCTGAAGGGGCCATTCACACGATAGCATCATAGGGCTATCTCCTTTTTGGACGATATCGGTATAAAAGCAAGCGAGAGGCCAAACCAGGTGCTTTTGTTAAGTTTCAGTTTTATAATAATTTATGATTGTCTGTGGGGGCTGGAAAGTACTGGATGGCGGCTTTGGTAGGCATCCTTTGACTGTCGTAGTACATCGAGTGAACGATATCCCACAGAAAAACTGATGAACTTTAATCCGATGGCGGAGTTTAAGCCTTAAATACGCTAAACTTAAGGATTGGCCTTTCGTTGAAAAATCTCGCAATTTTTGTCTTTATAAAGGTTATCCTGCGGATAATTTCACCCGTTGGGTCGGGCCACTTCAGTGGGCCACCGCCATGGATAAAAGGCAATACGGCCTTCCGATAACAATCACGAATTGGTTTCTGTTGAATCTTGCTCCTTCGGAGGAAGCTTCAACCGTTCCCGCAAATCGCAGCCATGCTTTAGGCATAGCCCCTGCTGGGCTGCGGCTTTCACTCCGCTAAACGTAGACTCTACGAGCCTACGCCGTAATGATGGAATAAAGACCTATCGGTCTTTATTCATGGCCGAGTTGATCCCAAGTCGGCATAGTTCCTATTAAGAAAACCTTAACTAAGTTCCTGTCTACAATGCGCAAAGTACTCATTCTTAGTTCGCTCCTCTTACTTACAGCACAAATTCAAGCTGAAGACTGGCCCACGTGGAGATACGACGCCAGCCGAAGGGGAGTTTCTCCCGAAGTCTTACCCAAGACGCTTCATCTTCAATACGTCTTAGAGCTTCCTTTCCCAAAGCCCGCGTGGCCAACCTCAACCCAAAGTAAGCTACAGTTCGATCGTCTTTACGAACCCATCCTTGCGGAGAATACTTTGTTTGTTCCCTTCATGGGGAGTGACAAGATTGTCGCTTACGAAGCGGATACGGGAAAAGAGAAGTGGCGATTCTACGCAGAGGGTCCGATTCGACTCGCTGCTTCCTACTGGGATGGCAAAGTTTACTTCACCAGTGATGATGGTTTTCTTTATTGCATCTCAGCAAAAGATGGGGAGTTGATCTGGAAGTTTAAAGGAGCTCCTGATAACCGAAAGGTTCTCGGTAACGAGCGGATGGTCAGCGCGTGGCCAGCTCGGGGTGCTCCTGTCATTCATGACGGTAAAGTTTACTTCGGCGCCAGTATTTGGCCCTTCATGGGAATCTTCTTTCATTCTCTCGATGCCAAAACGGGAGAAGAAATTTGGCGTAACACCGGAACGGGTTCGAACTATCTCACACAACAACATTCAAGTCCCGCCTTCGCGGGAGTCTCACCTCAAGGATACTTAGCGGTTTCCGGTGATAAGCTCGTCGTTTCAGGGGGAAGAACTATCCCTGCAGTTCTCGATCGAAACACCGGGAAGTTTGAACACTTCGTCGTCGACAGTCGGGCGATGGGAAGTAAAGGTGGAGGTGGTTTTGAAGTCGTTGTGGGTGAAAACTTCTATCTCAACCGTGGAAAGATGTACCGTTTAGACAACGGAAAATTCATCACATCCATCGATGCCTTAGTCGTCAGCGACATCGCCATCTTCGCAAAGAGTAGCGATGGCTTAGTCGGCTTTGAGCCTCGTTATCGCATCGTTGAATCAAAAGACCGTAAGGGAAAAGTGACGAAGAAAATCGTCGTTAGAAAACTTTTCTCATTCCCTGTTTCAGAAAAGATCCAAGAGATCTTCATTCAAAGCGGAAATCGCCTCTACTGTGGTGGTGATGGCAACAAAGTCTTTTCAGTTGATCTTCCTAAAGGTCTTTACGGGGCGGATGTTCATTGGACGACTACGCTACCCGAAAAGCCCCTCAACATGATCTCAGGAGATGGAAAGCTTTTTGTCTCTACGGAGAAGGGAAAGATTTTCTGTTTCGGTAAAGATAAAGTCGAAAATCAGCCTGAAGCTAAGCCCGCTGACGATCTTGATGGTCAACTCACGTTAGTTCCTGAGGGAGCCTTATGGCGATTCAATGACAATGTCATTGAAGATATCCCGGGTTGGACGAGTCCCGATTACGATGACTCTAAATGGGGTGAAGGGGCAAGTCCCTTAGGCTACGGAGAAGACTTCGTTAAAACCGAAATCAGTTACGGTGGAAATAAAGATAAGAAACGCCTCGCTGCTTACTTTAGGCATCATTTTGAAATGCCCACTGATTTTGCTGGAGGAGATTTCGATTTAGATATCACCCTCGACGATGGGGCCATCATCTATCTCAACGGCAAAGAAGTTAAAAGACTCTATATGCCGAAGGGAAAAGTTACTCCATCTACCAAGGCTGAAAGTGGAGCAACAGAAAACAAAAAAGAAAAAGTAGTTCTTCCTACCGAGCTTTTCAAACCGGGACGAAATGTTCTCGCCGTTCAAGTTCACCAGGTCAAGCCGACTAGCAGTGACTTGATCATGCGGTTGGAGATGGGAGGCAAGTTGATTCGGGCTAAGAAAGTTGAAACGCCTACCATTCCAAAATCAGAAATTGAAAAGCAGCAAAAACAAAATCAAGAAGCGAACCAACTGGTAAAAACACTTCTCGATTCGGGAGCGAGGAAAGCGGGTTACGCTTTAGTGATGGGAGTGGGATCGGGCACCTTAATCAACACCTTGTTGTCTTCAACCGATCTTCATATTGTTGTCGTCGAAACTCAATCAGAAGTCGTAAAAGAATTTCGTGAGAGAATGGATCGAGCCGGCGTTTATGGACGTAGGGTTGCGATCATCGAAGGCAGCTTCATGAACTCCAAGCTACCTCCTTATTTTGCTGATTGGGTCGTGACTGAAGATGTCAAAGCTGCTGGTGCCTCAAAGGGTCGTCCATTCTTAGAACAGGTCTATCATTGCTTGAGACCCTACTCCGGTCGAGCAACGTGGCTCAGTTCAAAAGCCGATTCCGACACCTGGATTCAGTCCGTTAAGAAAAAACCTCTGGATGCCGGTAAGGCGGTTCATCAAGGTCAGCAATTTGTGCTTCATAGAACGGATGCCCCTGAAGGATCTTCAGAGTGGACACACCAAAATGGCGATGTCGCCAACAGTGTGACCTCTAAAGATGTGAGGGTGAAACTTCCCCTTGGAGTCCTCTGGTTTGGTGGTCCTTCAAATGAAGGAGTTTTGCCTCGGCACGGTCATGGCCCCACGCCTCAAATCGTTGCGGGAAGGCTCTTCATCGAAGGGCGTAGTATGTTGAGAGCCATCGACATTTACACCGGCCGTTTCCTCTGGGAACGTCAGCTCAAAGATGTGGGGATTTACTACGATTACACCTCTCATGAGCCGGGTGCGAATGCCATCGGAAGTAACTACGTCTCCCTCGCGGATGGGGTCTACGTGGTCTACAAGAAGGAATGTCTTCGTTTAGACCCTAAAACCGGAAAAACGATTTCAGCCTTTAAACTGCCTAAACGTCCCGGTGAAAAGGATGATCCAGAGTGGGGTTATATCGGTATTTCTGGAGACACCCTCCTCGCTGGAGCCGAACTTGAAGATTTCGTGACTCCTGATTACACCATCAAGAATTTCAACGGTTTAAAGGGTGATGGCCTGAAAAAGGAAATTGCCGCTAAAATCGATGCCCTGGTGAATTTCAAAACGGTCGATGAACGGAAGCGAAAGACAGGGAAGGATGCTCCGATGCGAGCTTACCTGCTCGCCAACGTGAATAAGCTTCTTCATACCGAAAAGATTTATGAGCACATCACCGAGCGTATCCTCATCAAAAAGGATGCTGAGGGGATCGTTGAAGAATACAAGAAATATCTAACCGCCGTGCCCGGAAGAAAAGCGGATGACCACGGTGCCTTAGTGATCAAGCGTAAGCTTCTCAACAAGTGTTTCGGCTTACCCGGTTACAGTTCTATCGTAGCGGGTAAGTTTAACAGCCATCTTCGAACCGGAAGTAAGCGGTTAGTAGCGATGGATCGCCACAGTGGGAAAGTTTTGTGGGAACATGAAGGTGCTTATCGTATCCGTCACAATTCGATTGCTGTTGGTGGAGGCAAGGTTTTCTTCATCGATAAGATGAATACAGCTCAAGAAGGATACTTCAAACGTCGTGGTCTGCCCTATAACGAGAAAGCTCGTGTTGTCGCTTTAAATCTTAAAACGGGTAAGGAAGTCTGGGAAGACAAAACAAGTGTCTTCGGGACTTGGCTCTCTTATTCAGTAGAGCACGATGTTGTCCTCCAAGCCGGTTCCAAAGCACGCGACCGCGCCAATGATGAAGTCGGTCAAGGCATGACCGCTTATCAAGGTAAGACGGGCGAGATTATTTGGAAGAACAGTAAGAAGTACGAAGGGCCCTGTATTCTTTTGGGCGAATGGGTGATCACTCAAGGTTACGGTAATGCGGGTTACGCCTTAGATATTTTCACCGGAAAACCCATCACGGTTAAACATCCCATCTCGGGGAAACCTACGGATTGGAAATACACTCGTAACTACGGTTGTAACACCGCGATTGGATTCCCCAATCTGCTTACATTCCGTTCAGCCGCTGCGGGCTATTACGATCTTTTAGGTGAAAGCGGAACGGGTAATTTAGGTGGATTCCGTTCGGGATGTACTTCCAACCTCATCGCTGCCGGTGGAATTTTGAGTGCTCCGGACTATACCCGAACCTGTACTTGCTCTTACCAAAACCAAGCGTCTGTCGGTTTGGTTCATGCTCCCGATGTCGAAATGTGGACTTTCAGTCCTCACTCCTTTAAAGATGCTTCCGTCGCGCGTGCGGGGGTCAATTTAGGGGCTCCTGGTGACCGTCGCGGTCCTGAAGGAACTTACTGGTTGGATTTCCCCAGCGTGGGGGGTAAGTCACCTGACCTTCCCATTACTGCGAAGTTGGCTGGGGGTGCTCGCTATGTACGTCGTCACGAATCGGAACTTGAAGCTCATCCTCTGAAGTGGGTCGGCGCCTCTGCCTTGGTGGGATCTGGTGATTTATCGATCAACTTGGTTCACGGTCAAGATGCCGGAGTTACCGTTAAGAGTTCCATCCACTCAGCGGAGTTAAAAGTTCTTGGCGCAGCTCCGAGTGCCTCCGAATCCCAAGGTCAAAAAGACCAACTGGGATTGACTGCGACTGGAAAGGAAGGCTTCTCCGCTAAGGTTTCTGGTTTCAAAAATTTGAGTTCAGATTCGATAACTTGCGAAGTCTGGGTCAAAGCGAAAGAAAACTTTGATTACCTCGATGCTCGTATCAGTGGAAAAGATAAACAGCACGGCTTCGTTATCGATAATAAAAAAGTTCGAGTACGCTACTTCATTTCCAACCGACGCGGAAAAGATAATGAAGGTGTGATTACCTTAGAAGCCAAAGATGAAATTCCCAAAGATCGATGGACTCACGTCGCCTTCACTTACGATGCAGAATCGGGAACCGGATCCCTTTACATTTCTGGAAAATTGGTCGCAGAGAATAAAGCCAAAGGTAAAGGCAAGAAAGCCCTGTGGTGGGATAGTGCAACACCCGACTTGGCGGTCGGAGCCGGCTTAAAGCCTGGAAGCGCAATCGATGAAATCAGGATTTCAAATAAGGTTTTAGATCCAAAGGAGTTCTCGCTCAACCAAGAGAACAAAGTCGACTCTAAGAAGCATATCGCTCATTGGAGCTTCAATCAACTCAACAAAGAGATCTCAAAGCAGAGCCTTACAAAACGATTTTCGGTTCGACTGATTTTCGCTGAGCTCGAAGACCTCTCTGAAGGGAAGCGTAAGTTTGATGTGCTTCTTCAAGACAAGGTCGTCTTAGAAGATTTTGATATCAGTAAGGAAGCCGGAGGGATCAATCGAACTTTAGTAAAAGAGTTCTACAATATCCCGGTTGAGAAAAACTTGAATATCAAGCTTCAAGCTAAGGGAGACCAAGCTCCTATCCTTAGCGGGGTCCAAGTCTTTAAGGGAGTTCAGGATTTCTAAATCCCTCAAAAGCAAGTTTCGGCATTTTAATTGCAAGCTATCCTTGGCCCAAACTTGTCTCTGAGTTAGTTCCTGTTTATTCAACAGGAACTAATAAGGCTTGAAAGTAAATCACCATGACGGACTCTACAACCCAAGGTTCCCAGAATTTCTTTATTCGTTACCTGACGAGAACAGATCAAGTCGGGTTCGTCTTGCGGGTGATCCCCTTGCTGACCCTTCTGACCTTGGTGACCTTGACTTCCTTCTACGAGGAATGGATTCAAACTCCCTTCATGAACTTCAACGCCCTGTTGACCTATTGGGGGATCAACTTATTTGGGGCCGGAGCTGAGATGTCGGGGAACAAGGTTTGGACGAACAAATTTGCCGTGGTGGTGGTTTCAGCTTGTACTGGACAGTTTACAATGCTGATTCTGTTCTCTATGCTTGTTGCCTTTCCAGCCAAGTTGAAAATGAAGATTAAAGGGATCGTCGCCGGCTTCTCTTTAATCATGGTGCTCAATCTTGTTCGCTTAGTTAGCCTGTTCTTTATCGGGGAAGCTTACCCAGAAATATTTGACGATGTCCACCTCTACATCTGGCAAGCCATCACCATCGCCGTCGCCCTCATCTTCTGGTACCTCTGGGCCCAACGCGCCCTCCGCGGCTTGGAACCTACCCCAGCTCAAGCTGTCGACGGTTCTTAAGATCTTTGCTTTTCTGGGAGTATCGGTTGGGATTTGGTACGGCATTCGGGGGTTCTACCAAGATGTAGTCGTTGATTTAAGTGGATATTATCTCACTTGGTTTGACGGGGCCCCCCCAGCTGAAAATATTTATTTTTGGGATCAAAAAGAGGGTAAATACAAACTCGAAACCGGTCTTTATTACGATCCAGTCTTAGGAAAATATCTAACCGAAGATCAGGTTACATCAAATCAACAAGTTCCCTACCAAATCTCCTTAGTTACTCATGAAGTGACTTGGAATCTCATCTTATTTCTTACCTTAATATTCTTAATCCCCTTTGAAAAAATAAAGCGTCGTTGGTGGTGGGGGGTGATATCCGCTGCCATTCTCTACAACGTTCATTCCCTCATCATTGCATATAATGTTTTCTATAGTCTCGCTTGGGAATATTTAAACAAAATGGGATTCGTCATCGCAGACCCTGAGATGGTTCAATTCCTCGGGAAGGTTGTCCAAGGTCATGCTATTGTTGGAGCGCCCGTTATTCCCATTCTTCTTCTCTTTCCCATGTTCTTAAAGATCAAAGAAAAGAAGGCGAAGGCCACACCCCAAGTAGAAGATACCAAAGTTCGCCCCAATTCACCTTGCCCTTGCGGTAGTGGTAAGAAGTTTAAAAAATGTTGCGGGGCGTAGTAGTAGGCTCGCTCCGCGAGTCGTACGAAGTGAAAGTGTCTAATTGGGTCAATTGATTGGAATCAACAAAACGTAATTCTGAGTGAATCCATCCCCTCGCTAGCGCTTCGGGTTAATTAGTCCAGTATTGCAGATGAAACTCACCGTAGTGTCGCCCTTACAGGGCTAATTTTTTTCCAATCCTCTACCCAGGGCGTCGCTTCGCTCTGCCCTGGGCTATAAAGTGGCGGGCTTTCAGCCCTGGGAGTTTTAGATTTTGTAAGATGAAATCGTTTGGGCGAGTGGAGAAATACGACTCGCGGAGCGAGCCTACTACTAATACAACTTCTTAAACAATTTCGCGGCCATCTCTTGGGTCACCGTGATGGCATCGTCTTCAGTCGGTTGAGGGAAGCCGGGGATCGGGCCGTAAAGTTGTAGGCCGATGAGTTCTTTTTCGCCGAGTTGAGCTTGAGTAATCGATTCCCAATTGACTTTTGCTCCCTCGAGATTGGCGCCAAAGAGATTGGTCTCGATGAGTAAGGCTTCACGAAGGTTGGCTGAGCTTAAATTCGCCTTCCTTAAATCAGCTCCCTCTAAATTGGCTTCTTGAAGATTCGCCCCTGAAAAATCACTTCCGTTGAGAGCGCTTTTTGATAAATCGATTCCTTCGAGGGAAGCATCAATGAACTTTGCCCCTTTTAATGATGCTTGGCTGATGACAGCGCTATCTAATTTTGCTGAACTGAAATCAACTTGATCTAGAAGAGCTTCGCTTAAATCAGCGCATTCCAAATTGGCGAAAACAAATGTGACATTACCGATGGTCGTTAGATTTTTAAGCTGAGCTTTGACCAAACGGGATCCATTTAAGTTCGAATCTTCTAAAACGGAATCGCTTAAATCGGCGTATTCAAGATCCGTTCCCTTGAAAAGGCAATGTGAAGCTTTGATGTCTTTAAGATTGGATCGAGAGAGGTCGGCGTCACTAAAGATCGTACGAGACATCCGAGTACCCTCAAAGACCGATCCGGTCAGCTGGGCTTCTAAAAATGAAACGAGTCGAAGGTAGGCCTCACGAATTTGGAAACCATCAATTTTTAATCCGATGAATAAAACGGATTCACAGTCAGCTTCAAAAAAGGAAGCGTGATTCATGGAATGAATCTTGGAAAAATTGATGTTTCTAATCGTGGAATGATCCCAGTGAGTGTGGTCGAGTCGAGCGCCCTCAAAGTTTGCTTTTTCAAGCTCAACATTTCTAAAGACTGAGCCATTAGCTTTGATCTTGTTAAAATTACAAGATTGTAAGCGGGCGCTCGAAAAGACCGTTCCTTTAGCCTGGGAGTGGCTAAAATTTGAAAATCTCAAGTCAGCTCGTTCAAATCGACTTTCATTGATGGTGGCTTCTTGAAGCTCTGCGCCTAGTAAACTAGCGTCTGAGAGATCGCAGCGAGTGATCTTTCCTCCGCGCAGATACGCTTTTTCGAGAACCATACCTCGAAGATCGAGATCACATACCCCTTCTCCCTGTTTTAGCTTTTGCAGTAGTTCGTTAGCAGTGACTTGAGTTGACATGACGAAATTAGGCTTTGATAACTGTTCGGGTTGAGCCGTTGACATCCATAGCGGCTCCTGTAATTGCTGAAGAAAGATCCGATGAGAGGAACGCAACAACGGTAGCGACATCGGATTGAGTTACTTTTTCGTTGGGATTGGATGATCGTCGATCACCACTGTCGGGCTGGATGGCTCCTGGGCAAACGGCGTTCACTCGAATCGAGTGTTCCCTTACCGCTTCAGCCATCGCTTGACTCAATGCGATCAAGCCAGCTTTTGAAGCGCAGTGAGGAACGACACTGGGATCAGGAGTTTTACCGTGGATCGATGAAATATTGATGATCGATCCACCCGATCCTTGTTCAATCATCGCTTTAGCGACAGCATGACTGAGGTGAAACGGTGCATTTAAGTTGGTGGCGATCGTGTTTTCGTAATCTTCACGTGAAAGATCAGTGAACTTTTTCCAAACAAAAATACCGGCGTTATTCACTAAACCATCGATACCACCCAATTCTTTTACTGTGGCGTCGACAATTTTTTGAGGACTATCGGGGTCGTTGAGGTCACAGGCGATGTGACTAGCTTCCGTACCCAAATCACGCATACGTTGGCTGGCGGCTTCTAATGCTTCTGCGTTTCTTCCGACGAGCATCAGTTTTGCTCCGTCTACCGCTAAAGCACCCGCGATCGCGAGGCCGAGGCCTTTTCCGCTACCGGTGACGATAATCCTTTTTTGACTAAGAAGCTTATCCACTTTGGTTATCCTCCAAAAAATGTTGACCGTCCTCATCTATCGACCAAAAAGACGAATGAGTTCGACTTCTTACTCAGAAGAGGTTGGATTGAGAGTTCTGGGAACTAAAAGATATTCTGAAAACGTATTTTATCTGACCCATTTCCCGATGATCGGGACTTGTTTGAGTCTGCGCCTCACCCAATGGCTCGCCCAACTTAAGAATGTCTCTCTTAAGAAACGCTGTCGACGGAGCTCAATTTTTTTAGCCCAGCGTTTCCAATCTGGGCTTAAATTCAGTTCCTTCAAATAAACCTTGAGCAACCTCAGGCGTTGGGAACGGCTCAACCAAAGGTGGGCCCAACGATCTAAACAAGCCAGATCATAACTCGCCATCGGGAAATGGAGTGAAGTATTAGGTCGGTTCTTACTTCTGGGAAGATCGTAGAGGTAGAACATCAACGACCCTTCCTTTATCACCATAAAGATGTTCTTAGCGAATAGAGTTTGGCCGTAGAAACCGTTTTTATGAATTTCGCTGAAGATCTTTAAAAGTTTGGGAAGCTCTTTTAACAGAAGTTGAGGTTCGATCGAAGAATCTTTTTGGCTTTGGGGATCACGGAACCATTTAGATAAGTTGATACCATCGGGTACTTCAATCGTGATTAAGCTCGTTTGTTCGATGAGGGGACCTCGACGAACCTCGTGCGCTAGAACTGGAACAAAACAAGGAATGTTCAGTTCTAAAAGTTGAGTCAGACTCTGAAATTCTCTAAAACTTGAAGAGCTTCTAAATAGAGTGCGCAGTCCGCCCGGGAAAGGAAAAGACTCAGATTTCCTCACGATTCTTTGTTCCCCAGAGAGATTGACGCTCTTTAAGGCAGTGGTTGAGAGCAGTTGGTTGACTGTAAGTGTTTCTAACTGGCGCTTGCGGGTGCTCTTGTCGGGTCTTGTTTTGGATTGAATTTCACTCAATTCCAATTGAAGCTGATTTGGCGAAAGATGGGCTAAATCTGCTGAAATCAACCAATTGGATGACCTTAATTTAGGAAGTTTTTGAGAGATTTTCTGACTGGACTTGACTCCAGGTGGTGCTTGTGAGTTCAATCTGTCTTTTAAATTAATAGGAAATTTGAGTTCTGTTTGTGAGCGACATCACCAACTCATTAGCTTATCACGGAGTTAAACATGAAAAAAGTGAGGTGGGGGGTCATCGGAGTTGCCAAGATCGCGACTGAAAAAGTTATCCCCGCGATGCAACAAGGTGAACGAAGTGAAATCACAGGAATTGCTAGTCGGTCACTAGATCGAGCTAAAGCTGCTGCCGATCGTTTGGGAATCGAAAAGGCCTACGGGAGCTACGAAGATCTCTTAGCTGACCCTGATATCGATGCCATCTACAATCCCTTGCCGAACCACGAGCACGTTCCCTGGTCGATCAAAGCGGCTGAAGCAGGGAAGCACGTTCTTTGTGAAAAGCCGATCGCGCTGACCTCTGAAGAAGCTCAAACTTTGGTCGATGCCCGCGATCGTACGGGAGTCCTGATCACCGAGGCCTTCATGGTGAGAACTCACCCGCAGTGGCTCGAAGTTAAAAATCGAATCAAGTCGGGTGAGATCGGTGAAATTAAAGCTATTCAGGGCTTTTTTAGCTATTTCAACCGAAACGGGGAGGACATTAGAAACCAAGCTGAAATCGGCGGGGGAGCCCTCTACGATATCGGTTGTTACCCCATAACGACATCTCGATTTATCTTCAATGAAGAACCCACTCGAGTCGTTGGGCTCATCGATAGGGATCCCGAGTTTAAAACCGATCGCCTCTCCTCGGGCTTACTCGATTTTCCTTCGGGGCATCTCACCTTTACGTGCTCAACGCAAATGGTTCCCTACCAACGCATGATGTTCTTCGGAACGAAGAAGCGTCTCGAGATTCAAATTCCCTTTAATGCACCGCCGGATGCACCCTGCCGTATTTTTAGTGATGATGGCTCGGAACTCGACGGGGGAAGTGTCGAAACCACCGAGATGCCGATCTGTGATCAGTACACCGTACAGGGAGATCGATTTTCCCAGGCCATTCAGGAAAATGGCCAAGTGGCAACTCCATTAGAAGATGCGGTCTCGAATATGAAGGTCTTAGAAGCTCTTTTCCGTTCGGCCGAGTCGAACGTTTGGGAGAGCCCTTAGAAAAAGTAAGAAGTGAAGAGACAGGGCTCATTCCGTGAGGAAATCGGAAGGGCCTGAGAGAAATAATCGTGATGCCGGAACTCTATACCCGTTCCGGTCGTTCCAGTTGAAAATCACCGTGGATTTTTAAAAGAGGGAGATCAACTATGGCTGATCCCAAAATTGCTGACACGCGTCCTTCGGTTCTTGAGTTAGAGGCAGGTACTTACTATTACTGTACTTGTGGAGAATCTCAGAACCAGCCCTTCTGTGATGGTAGTCACTCGGGAACCGAATTCTCTCCCCAAGAATTTTCAGTTGAAGACAAAAAGCGCTGTGCGCTCTGTCAGTGTAAACGAACGGGAAATGCTCCTTTTTGTGATGGTGCTCACGCAAAACTGTAATAATTCAGTGTTCCTGGCCGTCACCTGGGTGAAATGATGGAGGAGGCGATTCCTCTTTGATTATTCTCCCAATTCCGGCCAACCCTTTAAATTGAGTTTTAGCGAGCTATGACGGATCCTGCATCTCCATCCTTTGTTGAGCTTCCCATTTCCAAGATTCCCGGTAAATGCCCTTCGGATTTACCCAGTCTCGTGCAGCCATTAGCGGGAGGAAAGTTTGAGGGATTGCTCCAGGAGTCGGGTTACGCCAAGGGTTTGAGCCGCTCGAGTGTCACGACACTTCAAGTTAATGTGGGGAAGCTTTGTAATCAGGCCTGCCACCATTGCCATGTC
Organism: Planctomycetota bacterium; assembly: GCA_028280485.1. Taxonomy (GTDB): domain Bacteria; phylum Planctomycetota; class UBA8108; order UBA8108; family JACQVS01; genus JANQLS01. Next base: position 17,331 of record JANQLS010000140.1, on the reverse strand, counting down.
GATGCCGGTCCCAAGCGGACTGAAATCATGGAGGAGAAGACGGTCGATCGCATCCTGTTACTCCTGGAACGAAGTCCGGAGGTGGAAGTCGTCGATATCACGGGGGGAGCCCCTGAGCTTTGCCCCTCGTTTCCAAAATTGGTTCAGGGCGCTCGAAGTCTCGGTAAAAAAATCATTGTTCGCTGTAACCTCACGGTGATCTACGAACCGGGAATGGAACATTTGCCGGATCTCTACGTCGACAATGAAGTTGAGATCGTCGCCTCACTCCCCTGTTATTTAGAAGACAACGTCGATAAACAACGCGGGAGCGGAACTTTTAAGAAAAGTATCGATGCCCTCCTTCTCCTCAACAATCTCGGTTACGGGAAAGAGGGGAGCGGATTGAGCCTACATCTCGTATTCAATCCGATCGGAGCGAGCCTCCCACCCTCTCAAGCTGACTTAGAAGCTGCCTATAAGAAAGAGCTCCAAGCTCGCTACGGAATTATTTTCAATCAGCTCTTCACGATCACCAATATGCCGATCTCTCGATTTTCAGAGCAATTAGCTCGGGAAGGCAAAGAGGAGCACTACATGGGGCTCTTGGTGGATCATTTCAATGCGGAAACCGTTCCTGGGGTGATGTGTCTGTCGACGGTCAGCATCTCCTTTGAGGGGCAGATCTACGACTGCGATTTTAACCAAATGCTGGAGTTCCCCACCGAGAAGCCCTCTCAGCCGGGAGATTTCACTCCGCCCACTATTTGGGATTACGAAAGCTGGAATGAGCTGGTGGGTTGTCGCATCCGCACTGCGGACCATTGCCTGGGCTGTACCGCGGGGAGTGGTTCAAGCTGTACTGGATCGTTAACCTAAGGCTTTTCCTCAGCCCTCAAATTCTCCTTCTGATATTATCGGCAGCTTGACAAATTGCCGCACCCCCATCCGTGCTTATATACTTACGGAAAGGCTTGCTTTTTCGAGTTCTCAGCCTATAAATTTATTGGCTTAAATTGTCTTTAGCTAGCCTTTTCTAGGGGTTCATTCGATAGATGAGTAACTTGTCGCTGACGAACTCTTAGGATGGACTTCTTGAGATCGCTTTCTCCCCTGAAAGCTGCGCCCATCACAATATTAGTGGGCTCTCAAGAAGAGCAAATAAATTGTTTTATTATAGAGGTTTATGGCCTTTCTCGGCCCGCCGACCCATCAGGTTGGCCTTCAAACCCCTATCTTCTAAGTAAAGGAACCTACGATGACACACGTCGTCACTGAACGCTGTGTAGATTGTCGGTATACGGACTGTTGCGCTGTTTGTCCTGCCGATTGTTTCAAAGAGGTTAAAGATCCTGCGATGCTCGTGATCGATCCGGTTACTTGCATCGACTGTGGAATGTGCATTCCCGAATGTCCGATCTACGCGATCTATCCCGAACCCGAAGTTCCGGATGTTTATAAGGACTGGATCAAAAAGAATGCTGACTTAGCTCCCACAGGAGTGTTGGTTACCGAGTGTACCGAAGCTCTCCCTTCCGCGATTCCTTTGGATGAAATTCACGCCAAAGAAAAGGAAAAGGGTTGGGCGGTCAAAGATCCTTCAGCTGTCGCTGACGAAGGTGGTGGTGATGCTGGTGGCGCCGCTGCGGCTCCTCCTCCACCCGTTCGAATGCCTACGCCTGCCTCTGGCGGGGGAGACGCCTCCGAACGAATCAAAATTGGCCCGGCTCCTAAGCGTGAGCCCCTGGGTGTGAATCCCGGTGGTCGACTCAAGGTCAAACACCGTGAAGGTGTGGTCGTCGAAATGAGAAAACGTCGTGATAATGATTACTCCGATGTTCTTATTCTCTTTGATGGCGAAAAGAGACCTGTCTGGTTCCTTTACTCGGCATTGCTCACTTTCCGAGATCAAGGCCAGTTAGAAGTGATCGAGAAGGGTCCTTCACAAGGATTGATGGGAAAACTCTTCGGAGTTTAAGTTTCCTGCTCTCCCGAACGATTACTAACTGAATTAAAATAGAAACACCTCAGGGCTTTTTGAAAGCGCTGAGGTGTTTTTTTATTATCTATGTAGGGGCAGGGCTTGCCCCTGCCCGATTTCTAAGTCGTCGTAGAAATTTTGAATAGTTACGTTGGCTCGGGAGGCGGGCGCCCGCAAGGGACTCCCTTACAGATGTGAATTTACAGTAAAGTGAGATGTCTAAGAAACTAAGTCTATTGCTGCTTGTAGCCCTCCTTCAGCCGAGCTGCATGAGCTTATATACCCAAAGCATTGGAGGGCTTTATGGAAAGAAAATGTACCGAGGGATCTACAGCGGGGTTGTTCATCATTCAAAAGTGACGGCAGCCATGATGATGGAAGGGGAGGGGCGACCCATCTTGCCTTCAGAATTCGATCCTAAACACCACCCCTCGAAATTTGGAATATTCTTTATAGCTCTCGATGGACCACTCTGCTTAGTGATGGATACCTTTTTACTTCACGTTACGGTTTTTAGGCACCTGTTTGTGGATGTGGGTGAATTTTGTTTAACGGAGGAGGATGGCCATACTCTTACGAAATCGGTTACAGGCTCAACGCAGTAGATCCACCCAATCCTCATAGAGTAGTCCTCTCTTCTCTCCCGTGATGGCCTCTAAGGCTTGAATATGTTCGTAGCGATAAGAAGATCGTCTGAGCATCGAAACCAACTCAGAAATGGCGGGGGATCCGACTTCGATGACTTTCTTCAATACATCTCGTCTAGTTTTTTCATCTAAGTCAGAAGCTTGAAGTCTATGTACTAATCGGCGAGTTTGCACGTTGTGAACTAACCGAGCGTTATTTTTTTGCCACCAAGCTCGCCAGGCTTCTTCGGTTTTTTTCCAATCGGCATTTCGGTTTCCACTGGGTATTTCTTCGGTGTGCTCTGTTAACCTTTCTAAGGTATCGGCAATTTTCAAGCGGTAGTCTTTTTGTTTTACTTTGAATTCATCGATGATCATCCCGGTGAGTTCGACACCATCGATAGCCATGATGTATTCCAGGATCTTAAATTTTAAGGAAGACGTTTCGGTTGATTGAAAAATCTTTTCAATCTTTGCGGGAGAGCGCTCTTTAGATTCGATCATCGTAGAGACCACTTGGGACTTGCTGTAGAGATCGCTGTAATAGGCGACAGATTTATTGTTTTCCCCGGTGATGATTCCTAATGACTTTTTAGCCCAAGTAGAAATACGGTCTTTATGATCGGTCCAAAGAGAAATTAATGGTGGAATCAGTTCCTCGACTCTATGAATGGGATAATTACGAATCACTTGGTCAGCGGCGGGTAACAATTTTGGATTGCGGACTTGATAAAGGTACATCAAGAATTGTCGGGCTGAGATAAAACCATTGAACATCTCAACGAAAACGAGATCTCCATTTTGGACCGATTTATCGCCTTTTGTTCCCGTGAGAATCGTCGGTGGAGGAGCGGCTTCTAAGTGAGGGCGAGTAGCTCGAGTCAGAAAAAGTAAAGCAAACGAGGTGTTTTTAGGGGGGCCCCAACTTCCTTCTCGATTTTGGTAGCTCAGCAATTTTTCTGCGCCCAACCGGTACCAATCGTTGCCATCGAATTTTTGAATCGAACCCAAGTCACCTACTTTTTCTAAGCTGTAGATGGTGTAGTAATAGTGTCCGCCACCCTTATTGAGATAATAATCTAAGTTGTTCGATATCCAGGCGCAGGTTGAAAAAATCGCTCCATCGATGATTCTTTTATAATCAGGACTGAGCGCATTATTTAACTCTAAGCCTTTTCTTGCGACCAACAAGTTGGAGGAGCCGGCGGCGGTCATGCTGGCGTAAGGTTTTCCAGAGGCGGTGTAGGCAAAGCCAGCAGGTGTGATTCGGACCTGGGGATTTGAGGTTTTTTGACTACTTACGGTTTTGCCTTTTTTCCCGAAGAACTCATCGATTTTAGGAGTCATCGTGAGTTTGAGTAATTGTTTATCTCCGTCTTTTGTGAGTCGAGAAATTTGATTGTCGGCAATTTCTTGAAAGACTTCTTTATCGATGGGAATTTTATTCTCTAAACCAATTTGCAAGCCCAGAATGGCAAATTGAGTGTTGGAGTGATCCCAGCCGCCGCGTTGACCGTAACCCCAAACTCCTTGTCCCCTCACTCTCGCTTCCAGGAGCCAATTGAGGCATTCGATCATCTTGGCTCGGACAACACCTTGTGCGTGACGAGATTTTGTCATAACAAACGTGCCACCCTTTTTGGCGCGAGCAGCATCTTTAATTCCTCGTTGCCAGTAGGCATCTAAGGCAAATAAATAGCAAGCGACGGAATAAGTTCGAGCCAGGGGCATGCGGTCTAACATTTGGAACGCTTCTTGAACGACTGGATCTTTAGCGGGGGTTCCAGCTTTAAGAAGTGCTGTTAGATAAAGGGACATATATCCCATGGGATAACCCCTATTAGGGTTATTTAGGTGGTCTTTGAAATCTTTATATAGACTCTTACGCCCTCGTTCAACGGCTCGTTGAATCTTTTGCTCTAATGCAAAATGTGGATTCTTAGCTAGAGTCTTCGAAGGTGTAACGCTCAATGACGCTGAGAAAACTGTTAGCCAGAGGGACAGTTTTAAAACTCGAGTGAAGCGTTGATTGAATTTTCTATTTTGATTCATCGCTAAGTTAATCTTTCAGTATGCCTTCTAAGACATTGCGCCTAAGCGTATCGGGAAGTGCCCGGGGGTCGAGAAGGTGAACTAAGCTCGCACCAATATTTTTCAACGAGTAAGAAGCTTTTACGATCCATCCGGTCTTGAGGCCGGTTCCTCTTAAAAAGAGAGCTCCTTTAAATTTCCCATCGGTTTGAGGGACGAGTTCTAAGATAGCAAAAAGGTTTTCAGGTCGATTGAGCTCTTTCAATTTTGAAAGCGTTAGAATCTTCTTTTGAAAATCTGAAACTTTGGGATCGTAACTCGAATCTAATTTGATTTTATCCTCGATGATCACCAGTTGATAACCTCCCTGAATTCCCTTGAGGATTTGCTGATCTAAAGGAACAGGGGCCGTCGGCGTCGGTGTTTCAGATGCGATGTTGAGGATATCTAATACTTCATTTCTAAATTCAATTTCCTTCTCGGAGAGCTTCGGTGGCTTGGGGAAGGTTTTTAGCAAAGGCGACAAAGCAAGCCCGCCCTTTTGAGATTCAGAATCATCTTTAGAACTGGATAGAACCAATTTTGCGATCTTATTTAGGATCAAACTCTCGTCGATCTCTTTACTAAAGATCTTTGTTAGAAGGCTATTAAAATTGAAATCTTTCACCAATAGTGTGGAGTCCGTGAACCGAGGCAGTAGAACGCCGGTATGAGCTTCAGATAACCAGTGGGATAGAGGCTGGGGGCCGTTCAAGTTTTCACTGGGTTCAAAAACCCGGATCACAAAGACGAGTGAAGGTTTAACGATTTTCTCTTCTTCTTTCGGTTGAGCTTGTTGCTCAACGGGTTGTTCTTCTTGACTGATAGAAGAGTGAGCCTGAAGAAGAAAGCATAAGGCTAAGGTAACGAACAGGAGTTTTTTCATCGCTTAATAACTCCTGTACTCTGCTGTGCCCACCAACGCTAATCGAAGCCAATGACTTCCCTGTGGATCTGAGTGAACCAAAGATTGGAGTTGATGGATTTCATTCTGATTCAATTCTCGCATCAGGAACCGAAAGGCTTCCGATTTTACTGAAGGTCTCTCAATTTCAGTTTCACTGAACACTAACGTTCTTGAGATTTGCTCTAAGTCAGAAGCACTTAAAATGGCTTTCTCAATGGTTTCCACAAGTTTTGGATCATCGGGAATTTTGTCGGTTAAATCTACTAACAGGGCGTTCGCAAGCTGCCTTAAATCCTTGGGCCTTTTGAAGCTTGGACTTCGGTATTCCTCCGTTGCGCTAAGGTAACAACCTAAAAACAAGATTTGATCTCCCGTCCATTGCTGGATGCTTTGAATCTCTTCTAACTGAGGCGATCTTCCTAAGAAGATTTGAAAAGTTTGAGTAATTCCACTGGAGACTAAAAACTTGGATGAGTTCTTTTGAATGATCCAGTCCCAAGTCTGTTGGTGGGTGAGTCCTCGAAGCTCAGCGATTTCTGCTCGGTTGGGTGGGCGCTGGAGTAAATCTAAGTAGAGTCTAAAAATCGTTCGGTTCGCGGTTTCAAGATCAGGGTACGCACCGAAAGGCTGTGGAGCTAAACCAGGAAAGTCTAGACTTGTAGAAAGGCTTGCTTCAGGAGTTTCATCTTTTGTTGATTCTTCATCCTGCTTGGGCTCAGTTTCTGTCGGCTGGAAGAGTTGAGAGATGTCGGTCTCGGTTTCAGAATTCTCTAAATTCGAATTTGAGTCAGTTGGAGATTCAATAAAGGGAAGGGGGGTTGGGCTGTTCACCAAATCTAAAGATTCATTTTTAGGTTCAGGTGACTTTAATCCGATGAATAAACCAATTCCTAAACCAACGGCCATGGGCACGAAGGCGACGATTCCTAAAATGATTAAGGTGCGTTTTAAGGAAGAGGAGTTTTCTTCAAGATCAATCGTTTGATCAGGTTCGGCTTGAGTTTCCACTGAACTCAATTGTTCTTGAGGTTCAGCAGAAAGATCGTCGGGTTGAGAAACTAAGATGGATGACTGTTCATCGGCGGGAGTTAAGTCTTGAGTTTCCTCTTCAATTGGAGCCGGTGTGTCTTCGACGGGAGGAGGACTCAGGATGGGATCTAAATTGACCGTGATTCTAATTCTTCCGACTTGAATCACATCTCCGCTTCGGAGCCGACCTGATTTCCTTTTCATCCCATTGAGGTAAGTACCGTTACTCGAGTCGAGATCTCGGAACGAATACCCACGTTTACTTTTTTCAATCTGGAGGTGAAATTTAGAGACGCCCGTATCTCTGAGGGGAATTTCGGCTTCGGGGCTTCGACCAATCCGAATCACCGGTTCTTGGATGAGAACCGTTTTCGATTTTCCACTTTCGGTATGTTCCAGAGTAAACTCAGGCATAAGACAAAGAAGCACCACTCTTTGGGAAACGAATTCAGCTGCCCTGTGCTCAGACTTCAGCTTGAAGCCCAACGCCAGATTGGGATTGATCTATCGAGGTTGGATCAGGATTGAAGAGGTTGTGATTTTTCTTAACTAGCCCGAAGCGCTAGCGAGGGGTCAAATCTTAAATGAAATAACCCCTCGCTAGCGCTTCGGGCTAGTTAAGGCTGTAGATTTCTTTTACGTTGGAAACCATTCATTATTCAGCACCTAATAAGAATTCACAGCCTCGGAGGGTTTTAACTCAGTAGATTTAAGGATCAGAGTTAAAAGTCGTAATTGTTTATGGCTTATATAGCTATTCTCTCAGTGAATCGCTTCTATCTCAAATTCAAAAATGAAGACGGCGGTGATTTTCCCGTTCAAGCCGGAGCATTAGTTGGAGGGGCAAAAGGAATTAACTAAACTTTTATCGAGATCGAGATCCCTCGATAAATCTTCGGGCTTGAAGGAAAAGCCGCATCCATTGAGATGAATATCGGAAGGCTAAATCTTAAAGGTTGTTCTCGTAATCTTTTAAGAAATCGACCAAAGCTTGGCACCCCGCCTCAGGAAAGGCGTTATAGACACTGGCTCTCAGGCCTCCAACCGAGCGGTGACCCTTCAAGCCACTGAAGCCGTTTTCAGTTGCTTTGGCTATCACATCTTTTTCAGTTTCTTCGTCGGGCCCTCTGAAACAGATGTTCATCAAGGACCGACTTCCCTCTTGAGCGACGGCTCTGAAGGCGTTCGACTGATCTAAATAATCGTAAATAATTTGAGCCTTCTTTTGATTTTTCTCAGCCATGGCTTCCAAGCCGCCTAAGTCGAGAATCCACTGAAAAACTTCTCCCATGAGATAAATGGGAAGAGTCGGGGGAGTGTTGTAGAGAGAGTTCGCTTTGGCGTGAGTGCGATACTGAAGCATCGTCGGGAGGTTGTCGGCGCCCTTCTCGATTAAATCTTCTCGAATGATGACCAGGGTGACTCCGGCAGGTCCCAAGTTCTTTTGGGCTCCACAGTAGATCATGTCGTATCGAGTGACGTCGATGGGGCGACTAAAAATATCACTGGAGGCATCACAAATCAGAGGAACACCTTGAGCGACCTCGGGCTCTTTGGCCCACTGAGTTCCGGCGATGGTATTGTTGCTCGTGAAATGAGCATAGGTGGGATTTTCGGACCACGACACTTCAGAAGAATCGGGAATCCGAGAAAAATTATCTTCTTCGGTGCTGGCTGCGATATGCACTTCACCAAAGGCTTGGGCTTCTTTCACCGCCTTTTTGGACCAGGAGCCGGTGACGACATAATCTGCCGTTTCACCACTCTTCAAAAAATTCATCGGGATTTGGAAGAACTGACTGGAAGCCCCGCCAGTGAGAAACAAGATTTTGTATTCTTGAGGAATCTGAGCGAGTTCACGACACCGAGCTTCAGCTTGTTCGATGATTTTCGTGAAGGCAGCGCCGCGATGGCTGTGTTCACAGACGCCGATCCCTGAGTTTTCGACATTCCACAAGTCTTCTTGGGCTCGTTTGAGGACGACTTCGGGAAGGATGGCTGGGCCGGCTGAAAAGTTAAAAATGCGCTCGCTCATGGATCTATGCTTATCAGTGCTTAAAGAATACTTTTTGAGGGGGATCGACTCTTTGTGAGTTCGAGGTTGGAATTGAGAATCCCCTTGTTTATCCGATCTCAAGCAGAAGGCCAAGCAGAAAAATCCGCCTTTCCTGGGTTTCTTAGATTACGGAACTCGCCGTTTGATTTCCCTACAAAGTCTTTAGAAAAGAATCAGCTGCTCAGAGATATTTGTACTGATTTTTCGTGCATCATTCTGATTCCCGCATAACCTGAAAGCTGGTGATCTAGTCCTCCAAACAACTGGATTTTAAATCTGCCTGGCAATCTGCACCCATCTCAAACGGGCTGGGATTGTCTCTACAGATTTGATAAGAGAAATGAAGGCACTTGAAATGTCTCAATTGATTCAACGTTCTATGCGTGGGCGCGCTAGAAAAGTGTGGATCCAAAAGATCTTTCGCAACTCTCTCCTCTACGTCATTCCCTGTGGGTTCCTTCTTTTGTCGGGTTGTCAACCCTTGTCGGTTCAACCTGAGAATGAGGAAGTCCCTGAGAATGAACTCACGGAAAACTCTGAAGAAGTTAAGACTGAAGCCGTTAAAACTGAAGAAGGGGAGGTTCAACCTCCAGAATCTTCCCAGAAGAATTCTTCTGAAGAAAATTCGGATTTAGTAACAGAAGAAAATCAGAGTGAAGATCAAGATGAGCCCAAAAAAGAGCTCGTCGAAGAAACCTCTCCCGAAAATTCTGAGAAGGTTGATGAGACCGCCAAGGTCGAAGAAAAAACAGATCCTTCGGCCGAGCTTAAGCCTCATTCATTTGAAGAGCTAAAACCACTTCTCAACCTTGAGATCGCTGAGCCCGTAAAAATTGTCCCCGAAACTTTGGGGCCGAAATTACCCGCTACGATCTTAGTCAAGGTCAAAAAAGAAGCTCCTCCGACTCCCTCCAGTCTTCCTTTGAACGATGGTGACTATAAAGATGTTTTAGTCGATAACCAAACCGTTCAAATCAGAGTCTTAAATCACGGAACCACCGTACTGGTTCGCTCTTCAGCTCGAACGGAAGGATGGGATCAAGAGTTTCGCCGTAAGGGTCCCTTAGCACCTGGCGTTCTCAATGAAAAGAGAATCGATACCGACAGTGATGGCGACTTTAACGATGAAGCTACCGTCCTCAATGCGATTTGGAAAATGGATGACGAGGGGAACATCAAAAAACAGTGAAACGATGAATTCCTTTCAAGCGATTATTTTGATTTTAAGTTTCCTAGTTGGCCCTCCCTCGGTATTTGCTAAAGAATCGAAAGATTCTAAAAAGGAGGAAGATCTCCGCATTGCAGAAAACATTCTGCTTTACCAAAGAGATACCGGGGGGTGGCCCAAAAATTACGACCGTAAAAAGTTGCTCAGTAAAAGAGAGCAACAGAAGGTCTTGAAGGATAAAGGCAGAGAAGATTCCACATTTGATAACGGGGCGACCCATCGAGAATTAGTCTTCCTTGCGAAGATCTATAAAACGACGGGCAAAGATCGATTTAAAAAAGCCTTTCTCAGGGGGCTCACCTTCACACTTAAAGCTCAGTATAAAAACGGGGGCTGGCCCCAGTACTACCCTCGATTGAAGGGATACAGTCAGTATATTACTTACAATGACGGGGCGATGATCGGCGTGATGACTTTGCTGAAAGATATCGCCGCGGGGGATGACCCTTATGAATTCATTAGCTCTAAAGAGAAAAAAAGATGTCAACAAGCCATTCAAAAGGGCTTGGAATGTATTCTTAATACTCAGATTGTAGTTAAGGGTAAACGGACGGCTTGGTGCGCTCAGCATGACCATGTATCGCTGGAACCCCGTAAGGCGCGAAGCTACGAACTTCCTTCGATTAGTGGGAGCGAATCCGTTGGTATCGTTCGTTATTTGATGTCGATTGAAAATCCTGATTCCCGCGTCAAAGAAGCTATCGAAGGTGCAATCCAGTGGTTTAAAGAGGCACAGCTATCTGGGATTCGCTTGGAATCGAATAAGACCAAAGAAGGCAAAGACAGGGTTGTCGTTAAGGATCCCAGCGCTCCTCCGATGTGGGCGCGTTTCTATCAAATCGGAACGAACAAACCCATTTTTTGTAGTCGCGATGGCATCCCTCGAGAAACTCTCGCTGAAATCTCTTACGAGAGACGTAATGGATACAGTTGGTTGGGTTACTACGCCAAGAATTTGTTGAGGAAAGATTATCCGAAGTGGAAGGCCCGTCATGATGGTCGTCGCTAACGGCGACTTCATCGGGAAAGTTCGCTACGCTCACTCCCTCCCCCGTAATAATGGTCGTCGCTAATGGCGACTCTATCGGGAAAGTTCGCTACGCTCACTCCCTCCCTAAAGACATCGGGCTGGGGAATTTTTGGTTGGTTCATTAACTAGCCCGGAGCGTCAGCGACGGGAGGCGTCAGCGTCCTGAATTCCCCTTTTAAATGCTTTTATGGAAAGCTAAGGCATTTAGTTTCCACCCACAAAACACTCTAGTAGAAAGATTAACCATGTCCCGTCGCTGACGCTCCGGGCTAGTTAATTTTGTTACTACTCGCCTGAATACAACAACGGAAAAAACTGCCCTTCCATCTTTTCCCCTTTTGGAATGGGGGGAACTCCGTTCAGCAAGGCTTCGGATGAATCTGAGGCTACCCCATCTCGAAAAACGTTGAGCACGATCGCTCGGCGGGGGATCTCGGTCCGATTTTCGTAGGAACCATGAACCATCAAGGGATGATGGAATGCACATTCACCCGCTTCGAGTTCGACCGCTACGGGTTTGAATTGTTCTTTTTGTTCGTCGCTTAAAACGGTTTGTATCGCTTCCATGTCTCCCGCTAATCCCGTGATCGGCAATAGCTCCCAGCGATGGCTTCCTGGGATGTAATGTAAGCAACCATTTTCTTTAGTCGATTCATCCAAGCCGATCCAGCAGGTGAGGTGCGCCATGGGCTGAGTGCGAGTCCAATATGAGTAGTCTTGGTGCCAGGCGACGACTCCGCCATCTTTGGGTGGCTTACAGAACAACTGATCATGCCAGAATCGAACGGCCCCCTCTAAGAGTTGAGACGCAGCCATCACGAAAGCTGGGTTCCACAGAATGTCGTGAAGTCCGGGCCGAGTTCTCCACGCCCCTAAGGCATGAAAGAGTACCGTTCCGGGAACGGAAGACTCATTGGAGTGAAATTCGTAAAACAGATCGCGATCGGCATCCGAGGGATCGAAAAGTTCACTGAGTTCTTCTCTTAAAATTTCAATTTGGTAGTCCTCAAGAAGGCGGACTCCACTCAAATAGCCATTTTCTTGGAAAAACTCAACTTGTTCATCGGTAAGTCGGTAGGCGTCCCAGTCAGCTTTAGATTCAGGCTCCTTGAAGAGTTGGCTTACAGGAGAAGAATATAATGATAAATCTTGAGAAGACATGGCTCTATGTTTCTTATGCGGTATTGGTGAGTAGGTACAATCCCACTTGAAGAAGACCAACAAAGAATCCTAAGACTCCTCCCAGGATCACGATGAGCTTCAATTCCTTATTGGCGATATTGTAGACGATCTCTTCGAGTGTACTCAGGTCGAATTCTTCAATTTTCTGCTGAACGATGGCTTTTACATCGATGATATCTTCAGAGGAATTTAGGATTTCATCTAAGAATTTAGGAAGAGTCTGCTCCATTTGTTCAACTAAGTTTCTTTTGATCTTAACAGCAGCTTCCCCCTGTAGAAACATTGCGACCATCGGATTGGAGCTCAGTTTTTCCTTAAAGAAGGTGTCGATTTGTTTTCCTAGAAGAGCGATCGCCTTATCGTGGACTTGAGGAGTGTTGAATGCTTTTTTTAGATCGTCGTGGGTGAGGAGTTTGGCTTCTACGGTCTCACCAATTTTTCTCGCAAGATCCGGCTGCCTTCTCGGCATGAGCCCTTGAATTTTGATTCCCAGGATATTGATGGGTTTATAAGGTCGAAAGATCATCTTGACCGCGATGTAATTCGTAAACCAGCCAATCGAAGCGCCCAACAAGGGGGTGAGAATGTAAGTGAGAAATGGAGGCATAGTCAGAGTAGAGTTGGAAACCCTGTTATATCTAGTGGTGAAACTAAACCGGGTTGGGTTCAACTCGGTCGGTAAGGGGTGACACCTGTTGCGAGCTTAGTTCACATCCGTTCAGGTGGAGAACTCTCTTCAAAATGAAGGGTGAAAGTATAACAGATCGCTGGCTAGTATTTTAATGAATGTATCCGAGATCTCGACGAAGCTTTCGGGAAACGAGCTGAAAAATTGTGATAGCTCTATGTTTCATTCAGGATCTCTTGAATTCCAACGAGAATTTCACCCATATCGAAGGGCTTTTGGAAGACAGAAGAAATATTGGATTCATTGAGTTCATGAGTGAGTTCTCGCGTGCTCACTCCGGTGATCAAGATCGTTTTTAGCTGCGGAAATACCGTTTGAAGCTTTCGGGAAAGAATGATGCCACTGTTATCACCTTTGAGCATCAAATCGACGATCAACATATCGGGCTCAAAATCCTTAACCACCGATATAGCAGAGTCATAGTCTTCCGCGGTTTCAACCGAGTGTTCTTCATCGATGAGGATTTCTCTGATAATGCGAGTGTATATTTGTTCGTCGTCGACAACGAGAATTCGAGCCATGATGATACTAACCTAACTGAGGTTTGCAGGCACATTGAGGCTTCTGGCCTCTATATCGCGTTGACTTTGTGTCGTTGGATGGAATCTAACCACCATTGTCGTTCCCTTTCCCTGCGTAGATTCTACTAGAATCTTGCCATTGTGATCGAGAATGATGCCATGAACGACGCTTAAACCCAGGCCAGTACCCCCTTTCGTCAGTCTTGAGGTGTAGAAAGGATCAAAGATGCGATTGAGGCTCTTTTTGGATATACCCTTCCCATTATCTTTAACCTTAAAGCCTACAGAAAAGTTGTCGCTAAAGGTGGAAACTTCAATTTTATTGGCTTCAGATTGAATGGAGTTCTGAACGAGATTGACGATGACCTGTTCGATCTCGGTTTCGTTCATAAAAATCGGAGTGAGGTTTTCATCGGGAAGGAAAACGATTTCACAGCCTTTGTTTTCGGCGTATTTGTGGGTGAGTGAAATGCCTTCGTTGAGAACGGTGTTCAAACATGAAAGCTGCTTCATGTTTTCTTGTTGCTTTCTAGAAAACTTAAGGATCCCTTTGACAATCTTTCCGCATCGCTTGGCGGACTCCACAATCTCATTCAGTGATCGCTGAATTTTTTCAGGAGTTGCTCTCGGCGAAAGAGAGTATTGGGCAGAGAGAAGAATCGATCCCACCGGATTATTGATCTCATGAGCGATACCCGCGGCAAAAGTTCCTAATGCCGCGAGGCGCTCGGCTTGAGCGAGGTTTTTCTCGGCAAGTTTTTGCTTTGTGATATCGGTCAAGATGATAATTAAGGAGGTGAGGCGACCGTCTTGCTGAATTGGACTACAGCGAACGTACCACCAACTGGGATCAGCCTCAGCGGATTCTTGAAAAAGTTCAGTACCGACGGCTTTTTTATGTTTCCTCACCCAAGCGAGAATTTCATCGAGTTTGGAGGCTTGAGGTTCAGAAAAAATATCGGTGAGCGGGCGACCGACGACTTGGTCTGGAACTTTTTCCGCAGTATGAGGCTTAAAGAAGATAATTGAACCCTGGAGATTCAAAATCGCGATCGTTGCCGGAGTGTTATGTAGAATCGACCTTAGTTTCTCTTCACTTTCCCTAAGGGCACTTTCGATCTCTCTTCGGTTGACGATCTCGTCTTCTTTTTGGTTGACCAACTCTTGAAGTTCACGAGTTCGGTCGATCACCCGATTGTCTAATTCTTCCTTTGCTAGGGTCAATTCTTCCTTAGCTTGAACGAAGGCGGATACATCCTGAAAGACATGTAGCAGGTGATCAATTTCTCCCCCTTTTTTTATACAGCGGGTCGATAAAATGACGTGAACGACTTCTCCATTCTTGGTTAAGAGTCGCTGGTCGATTTCGAAGCCTTCTGATTTTTTGTTGAGAAGCTTGTGAATACTATCATTCGATTTTTTTAGATCATCCGGATGCGAGATATCCTCCCAGCCGAGATTTAGGAACTCCTCTTGTGAGTATCCCAACATATCCAAGAGCTTGTTGTTGACTTCTAACCATTGATTATTTTTAGAGTTGATCGCAATCCCGATGATATCGAGTTCGAAATACTTCTTGAGCTGTTTTCTTCTGAATTCAAGATTGAGAAGGTTTGTTCTTTTAAAGATTAGAATGCAACTGAACATCAAGACAACGCCCATAACAAGGACGTGATTGATTAATGTAGAGCTCTCCAATGTTTTGGTGTTATTGAGTGTGATTCCAAGGGTTGCAAGGGTAAGAACAAAGCCTGAGGACAGTAGGGCATGAAATGTAGGAAGTAAAAAGGAGAGTCCTACACTGAAGAGATAAAGAAGGGCGATATCGAAATCGAAGACTTGCTTGAGATCTAAAACAAATGTCCCGATGGCTAGGATCACTCCGAAGAGAAGAAAGCCAATTTGGAACCGAGACAACGAGATCATGAACTAAGCCTCATGCTTTACAATGATGTTCGATTTTAAAAGCTGGGGAAGAGATCGAATTCGGAGCGTGCGGGTTCAGATTGTTGTTATGTTCTCTTCAAAATCTAAGCGGATTGATTGAACTGGAATTATTAAGCAAGGAAATGACATTCTTCGAGAATGGTTGACCTACAAGTTCGTAGTCATCAACATTCCGACAACAGTTGAGCAGATAATAGGAATTCAAATGGTTGATACAACCCCAGTTCCAACTGAATCCGTATTTAATTCTTATTTGCTAATCCGGGCTTTTTCCAACCAGTTTAACCAAGATTACAAGCTAGGGGATGGGCCCATCGAAGTCAAGATGCGTTCTTTGTAGAAACTTAGTAGTTTATGTTGAATCTTGCTCCTTCGGAGGCAGCTTCAACCGTTCCAGCAAATCATCGCTATGTTTTTTGGCATAGCCCTGACGGGCTGCGGCTTACACTCCGCTAAATGTAGGCTCTGCGAGCCTACACAGTAATGATGGAACAAAGACTTTCGGTCTTTGTTCGCGGCCGAGTTGATCCCAACTCGGCTTAGTTTCTGTTGATTCAACAGAAACTAAGTAATTCCCCACCGGGAGAAAGCCCATTTTCCGTTCGATCAGACCGTTCTTTGGTGAAGAGTATCTAAAAAACCCTCCATAGTTTTTGAGAGAAAGCGACTCTTCTTTAAAATGATGCCAACGGGGCGAACGAGGTCGGCGTCTTCTAGTTGAACCTCTACGAGATTGTGACGTTCGAGCTCTCTTTGAATAGTGGGGTGAGGCAAGATACTAACAGCTTCAGAAACTTCCAATGCCTGTTTAATGGTTTCGATGTTGTCAAACTCACTGATGATGCTCACTTTTGCTTGGTGCGCCTTGAGAACCCTATCGATCTCCCTTCGAATGCGTAAATCATTCCTGAAGGCGACAAACTTTTCTCCGTCGAGCTCGTTGACGCGCATTTTCCCTCGTTGGGCGAGTGGGTGGGAAGGAGGACAGACTAAAACCATGCGCTCCTCCAGCCAGGGGGAGATCTCGATATGCTTTTGTGGGCTGGGATAGGAAACCACTCCGATATCAGCCTTGTCATTGAGAATGGCCGTGTAGACCTCGCTGGGATGGAGATACTCCAATTGAACCGTTGAGCCCGGGGAGTCGGTCATGAAGCTTTTGATGTAGGGATTCAAGGAATGGAGGCCTACCGAATAGATGGCGACGACTCGAACCTGTCCCGCGCTCCGATGGAGATCCTGCTGAAGGCGACCGTGAAGGTTGCGGTGATCCTGGAGTAAATCCTGGCATCCTTCGTAGTAAACTTTGCCTTCTGGAGTCAGTTTGAGGGGCCGATGGCTGCGGTCGATCAGGGAAAGTTCCAGAACGGACTCGATATGACTGATAATTTGACTGGCCGCTGACTGAGAAATCTCAAATTTACGGGCAGCTCGAGAAAAATTCTGTTCTCTCACCACCTCGCAGAAAACCTCAAGGGCTTGCAGATTGATATTGAAAATCTTCTTTCCTGATATTTCTAAGTCTTTCATTTTTAATGCCTTAAAGAGGTCTTCCCGCTTTCTTAGATAGAGTTTATGGATCTTCAATGGTTCGATTTTTCGTACTTGCGATAACTTGCTTCTGCAAAGTTCGCAGATCTTGCAAATCAAGCTTCATACTATTAGCATTCCTTATAGTTATATCTCTATTTATACCATTGACTGATTCTGTAGGGTTCTTAAAATTGCCTATTCGCCTTTGGATGAAATGTTTTTTGGGATACCCATCAATTACAGACAATTATCTCAATCTGAGAGAAGCAAGGAGTAGCTCTCTCAACCGCGGGGGGGATTCTGATATTTCAAACATCCACAGGGACAGAATGCTTCTGATCACTAAATCGAGGGATTGATTCAATTGTTGATCGTGACCGAGTTGTTCCAAGCTCAGCTCTCTGTTCCCATGCTCAAAGCAAATTAGCCCCAGTTATTCAACAGGATCTAATTAGTTTCTGTTGAATCTTGCTCCTGCGGAGCCTGATTCAACCGTTTCAGCAAATCACAGATTTGCTTTCACTCCGCTGAACATAGGCTCTGCGAGCCAATGT
>JANQLS010000133.1 GCA_028280485.1 Planctomycetota bacterium | reverse complement strand
ATCGAACCCAGCCTCGAAATGAGGGATAACGCTCCGAGTCTAGCCAACACCCGCTGGATCGATGCCACATTTGATCAAACAACATTAGATTCAAACTCTCAATCCTGGGTCGTCGCCGCTCAAGCCTTTCATTGGGCGGATCCCCAGGTCGCCTTACCTGAAATTAAACGCATATTAAAAGCAGACCGCCCCCTGACCTGTATTTGGAACAACCGAAGAAACGATGAATGTGAGGCTCTCAGTTGGGTCATGGAAGCGATCACTCGATATGTCCCTGATTTTAATCACCACTACAGAAAAGCTGACTGGGAGAAGACTCTCGTTTCGACGGGACATTTTAAAGAGGTAATTTACCACGGAGTTGATCACTCCATCCCGATGTCTAAAGATCGATTTAAAGATTTATGGAAAAGCCACAATCGGCTGAACACTCAAGCGGGGCCGAAGACCATGGAGAAATTATTAAACGAATTGACTGGGTTTTTGAATTCAAAGTATCCCGGTGATGTCGAAGTGCCCTATCGGTGTGACGCATGGAGTGTCGTTTGATTTAATACCCGGATTCCCTTCACTTTGCATTTACAAGCGCACCGATTCGATCGTATATTGAATGAATCGTTAAGAGTTAACTGTAAGATTAAAAATCTCCTCGCTAGCGCTTCGGGCTAGTTAAGTTGACCACCCTTCAAGGTATATTTAACTAGCCCGAAGCGCTAGCGAGGGGAAAGATCCATAATGACATAAATGGCAATTATACCGATGCCAAAAATCACTCAACTCATCATCCGCTCACTAACAATTATTACCCTCTTAGTCATCAACGGCTCATTAACGGCCACTCCGAACACTCGCCCCAACATCGTCTTCATCCTGGCGGACGACCTCGGCTTTGGAGACATCAAGTCCTTCGGAAAAGAACGCTGCCAAATCGAAACCCCGGGATTTGATCAACTGGCTCGGGAAGGAGTGCGTTTTACGGATGCTCACGCCAATGCTTCTGTTTGCGTTCCGACTCGTAAGGCCATTATGACGGGTAAATACGCGTGGCGATTTGGGCGCTCAGCTCCGAGCGGGCCTTGGGGTTTTATTGGATCCCAATTTCCAAAAGGCCAACACACTTTAGGTCATATGCTCAGGAAGGCCGGATACAAAACGGGATATGTTGGAAAGTGGCATTTAGGAACAAAAATGCAGACGACCGATGGGAAAGTGCAAGGACCTAAAAATGTCGATTACAAAAAACCATTATTAGACGGCCCTAAACAACACGGCTTCGACTACAGCTTCATATTACCAGGATCATTAGACATGTATCCTTACGTCTACGCTCGTAACAATGAGTGGTTGGGGAAAGTGAATTCCCAAAAGGGCTGGAGCGCCTTCAATCGAGTCGGACCCGCAGCCGATGATTTTGAAGATCATGAAGTCTTAAACACCTTCTCAACGGAAGTCGAAGGTTTCATTAAAAGAAACGCAAAGAATGCACAAAACGGAAAACCCTTCTTTATTTATATGGCCTTGACCGCTCCTCATACTCCGACGAGCCCCAGTGATAAATTTAAAGGGAAAAGCAAAATCGGAGTCTACGGTGACTTCGTCATGGAGACCGATGATTGCGTGAATCGAGTTTTAAACTCTTTAAAAGCAAACGGCCTCGATCGTAACACCTTAGTCATCGCCACTTCCGATCACGGGCCTGCTTCTTATGCCGGTCGAGAATTAAAAGCCACTTTCAATCAACTTAAGGAGCTCGAAAAAGAAGGTCACTACAGCAGCGGTCCCTATCGTGGCTATAAATTTTCTATCTATGAAGGCGCCTTCCGCGTCCCCTTTGTCGCTCGCTGGCCTGGAGTGGTTCCCAAAGGATTGGAATGTAAAGAACTCATCGCCCTACAAGATTTGATGGCAACCTTGGCGGATATCACTAAAGTTAAATTTGAAAATCATCAGGCACCGGATTCGATAAGTTTCTATTCTCTCTTAAAGAATCCTCAAGGACCCGCAACTCGAGACTTCATGATTTTAGATGGAGTTCAAGGTCGAGCCTTAAGAATTGGAGATTGGAAATTAGCCCTTTGCCCCGGAAGTGGCTCGAGCGGACGCTGGGGAAATGTTCCGAAGAGCGACACCGCCTGGCGGGAGGCCTTAGGCTCATACGGGAAGAGAATCGATTCAAGGTCAGAGCTTCACCAAGCTCCCTTCGTTCAACTCTTTAATTTAGAGGAAGATCCCAGCGAATCTAAAAACTTAGCTCAACAACATCCAGAGCGAATTCAAGCTTGGATCAAGAGAGCGCAGAAGCTCATCGAACGAGGTAGAAGTACACCTGGGCAACCGCTAAAAAATGGATTCAAAACTATTCCGTTGTTTAAAGGCGTTCCGCGGATGGTATTTAAGTGATGCCTGATAACTAAAGGATCGCAACCTACTCTATCTTAATGAAAATGAATGTAGATCGTTTGTATATTTAAATTCATACTAAAAGTTACGATTTAGCCAAGGGCTGAAAGCCCGCAATAGCCTAGCCCAGGGCAGAGCGAAGCGGCGCCCTGGGTTAAGGGAGCTATGGAGAACAAGCCCTGTAAGGGCGGTATAAAATTTTAGTTTGCTGGGCGAGTTTAAATTTTCACTCCCCCTCCGGAAACCAATCCTCCGTCACGGTAAACCCTCTCTCCTTCAAACGGATCTTCTGCCCGTCGTAATACTTTTCAAGCTTCTCGCGATCGAACCAAATCTCTTGTCTCACATCGATCGCATGCCCCAAGCTTACGCCCCCTCGTCCCCAGAGTCCCCCGCTGAGCCAGATGGGTATTTTGTCAAATTCAGCCGTTCGACAACCGTAGATAGCCAACAATGCATGAGGTTCAAAAGCATCCGTCGACACTGATTTCGGTCGATCGTATTTCAACTGAATCCCACCATGATCCAGTTGGAGATACTCTTTCACTGTTAAGTCTTCATGAGGATATTTCGATTCCTTGACATGACGAACCGTGTATTGCCGACTAGGTTCGATGGAAAACAATCCGGTTTTTGCATCTTGACGGTAGCGGATGATGTTACGGCCCATATGCTCCATGAATTTTAAGATATAGGGATCACGAGTGACTCGATACATGTCTGCCAGGGCAAAGACGTAAGGCTGATCGGCAGATTTTGTTTTAAAATTATAATCGGGCTCTCCGTAGGCGGTCTCACCGATGTCCCCCAATCCACTGCCGATGAAAAGCTTCCTCAAGACCCCCCATAATTCTTTTCGAGTTTCCTTAGAATGAGTCAAACGGTAAGCTCGAGCCACAGCTGCGTGAAAACTGGGATGGACGTGTTGGTAAGAAAAGGATTTATTCGGTTCCGCTCCCCAACCGTAGAGAGAAGCACCTTCCTTAAAAACATGGTTCGTCACATCTCTTCCGTCTAAGAGAATACTTCGCATCCGATGGTTTTCCGCATCGTAAGCAACCTTCATATATCCCAGAATCCAAGCATCGACTTTCTCTTGAATGTCTTTCAACTCTTCCTTGTGGCCGAATCGTTGCGCTTGTTCTAAAGTTCCCAATGTCCCTAAAAAGAAGATGGGCATATTGTGAATCCAACTAGAAATGATGACCCTAGGCTCCGAAGGATTCGAATCCGGATAGGCTTTGACGTAAGCCTCCAATCCACGACGAATTGGAGGCGTGTAGAGAAGCATCGGCCAAATCTTCGTTTTAGGATCGCGATGGTAGGCGATAACTTGCAAGAATCGCTCCGACCATTGGCGAGGCTTCAATTGGTCTTGAACACACCCCAGAGTGTAGCCGGCGTAGGCGAGATCGAGCCCAACATCGATAAAACCCAATACGTTCATCTTGACGGGCATATCTTTCACTGCTTGAAGAGGGCGATTCCAGGTCTTGGACAAATCGGGCCGCACATTGAAAGAAGCATGGCGGTTGTAGTGCATCGTGTGCCAATCGCGAACGTAAGTTTCCCAGCACGATTTCACGAATTTTTCAGTCTTCTCGGGTGAGACTTGATAAAAGAACTCATAGAACGGCCACACGTCTTCCAATTCAAAGATTTCTCCCAAACGCCCATCGCTATAAGCCCGGTCACTGTAGAGGTCGACGGTCATGTGATTTCCCATCGCCGGAATTCCACTATTGGGATAAGTGAATTCATCGAACATATAGATAACCGAATCCATCGCCGCCATAGCATATTTGGGATCGCCCGTAAATTGGCTCAGCGATGCTAATAATCGCAAGAGGTTTTGAACACGATCAAAATTTGCGGGAACGATGGGATGGGCGGGGCCGCCTTGATCGGGTCGAAGCGAGCCTAATTGGCGCGGAGACATCAGGGCATCAACATGAAGGTTGTTAACGAAGAGAGGTGAGTGTTTCGTACCGTAAATGTCTCGACCGTGCTCAACCACCATGTCGGCAAACTTGACTGCGGCTTGTAAAAACTCATCCTCAGAGATTTCCTTCTTTGTCAGCCTAGTTTTAGAGACAAAAGCCTTTTGAATTCTCTTAATCGCTTCCTTTCGATTCACCTTTGTCTTAGCTTTTTCCGCTTCGGTCATCGAACCAGGAAAGATAAATTTCACTTTGTGATTCGAGCTTTTTAAATTGATGGGCTTCGTTTGTTCATCTTGATCGATCAATCGGATTCCCGCGAAAAGTGCGTCCTCAATTCCATCATCAGGGAAACCGATGAGGATCTTGTAATTACCCTTTTGAACTTTATCGATTCCAAATTCCCCCACCGGAATCTTGTCCCAAAAATTAGATTGTTTCCCATTCCCTTCTGAAGGATGCGTGAAGGTCTTAGATCGGCCGTTCACCGTAACCTTCATCGAACGCTTGGGCCCCTGCTTACAGATCCAACGAAAAGCGAGCTTGTGCTTGGGATCAGGAGGAACATCGATTTCAAAGATCAGCTCTCGACCATCGACATAATACATATAGAAGCCATTGAACTGAGCCACTTGCTTTTCGTAGCGGGTGAACTCGATCCAGGCGAGGGGTTGCTTGGATTCAGAGGCAATACAGGTAAAGGCGGGTTGAAATAGGAAATATGTAACCAGCAGGTTCAAGATGGGGAACTTCATTCTTACGGATCTTTTTGAAATTAATTTCTAACAATTTGATGAACGATGGTTTTAAATGATATCAAATAAAGGTGGAATAAATTTCAAACTTCACTTTAAAACCAATCTTAATTTTAGTCGTCATTTTTCATTATTTTGGTTGTAGGCAAACCCAATTAAAAACGAACTCCTTAAAACATGTTCTTATTGAATTAGAGTGTGATTCTCTTCACTACAATTATTAATCCTCACTGGAAACGCTGAATCCTTCAGCGGATGGTATCTTATTGCCATCAATGCCCCTCCTTCCAGCCGCTCCCTTCCTCGTAGTAACTATCATGGCTTTCATGAAATCCCAATGATTGTTCTGTGAGAAGGCGGTGAATCTCTGTTTTTAATATTGGGCCAGTTCCATGAGGACAATTAAGAATCACCTCATCAATAGGAACTTCACTCATGGCAAACTACATTGCCCATCACACAAAAAAGAAAAGAATTCTAGCCTACAGAGAATCCCAGCTATTCCACGCCTTGTACAAAGATGAGCCAAGCGAAAAGGTAGAGAAATTTGCTACGCTCGTTCGAGAGGCACAAGTCAGAGTTCTCAATGTGAGACTTTCTCTTCTCCCTCATGCTGAAGATCGAGTCGACAAAGAAGAGCGTCAAAGAATACTCGAAAAATACGAATACTGGGAATCGATCAAAACTGAAGAGGTCATCGCTCTCTACCAAAAGAAACTTCGAAATTTTTCTTTTTGAGAACCATTGATCTTTAGTTGCAGGAATGGGTAAATTAATCCTCCTCGTTTAGGTTCAGGACTTAAATGAGGAGGATTTATAGAATTTGAGAAAATTAAAATGAGTAACAATTTCTGGTACAAGATTCGAATATTTTTTTATGCTCTTCAATTTGTATTTGGGGCTATCAATTTCTTGTTACCGGCTTCTCCCCCCTTGACGATTTAAAAACTCTTGAATTGATATTTTTTAGCGTACTCACTCTGCTATCGTTAATTTTATTTCCGTTCATGATCGCAGCTGTGATCTCGTCTTATATGATACTTCCTTATTCTCCAGATAAATTGATGCTCCCTGCCCATAACAAGAACCCCATTCAAATCACACAACCCCTTATATTTTTTCACTGCGCAGCTTGGTCAACATTAGCTATAGGAATGGGCGCGTTAATTACAAGTCCATTTAGTGGGTCTGGATACGCTCTATGGGCGATCAGTGGGATTTTGGGATTCGTTTCAATCCACATTGGCATAAAGCTGGCAATAAAATGGAATCACGATAAAGTAACTGAGGAATAATCCTTCTCGAAAGAATCTCTACCGGGAGCAGCTCGTTAATGGCAGATCTGACCACTTCCATCATTTTAATGACCTTCTTCGGGATCTATCTCTTTTTTTGTAATGGACTGAGCCTCATTGCGAAAAACACAGGGCGCTCCAGGAAAATGTGGTTCTTCCTCGCACTCTTCTTCACTCCAGTCACTGCGTTCATTTTCTTAAACGTCACCGGTCCTTCGGATAGGGAACTCCAACTAGCCGAAAAGACAAACCGCATCGAAGAACGCCACCCCGATCATCCCGACCCGCGATCATTAATTCCCCATGAATCGAATTGCCCGCATTGCCAAGCACCAATTAATTTCCAGTCGGGATATGGAATTGAGCCCATCGAGTCGAGTTCGTATAAAATTCGTTGCACCGAATGCAAAGTTGAAATTCAACCAGCAGCCTAACTGAAAATGAACCTTCAATCCTTTCCAAGAAACATTCAATTCATAAGCATCATACTGATTGCAGGCATCAGCCTATTCGCTCTCCATGGTTGTGGAAAAAATGAAACCCTACACGAGATATCGGTTGACGATTTTTCCTACAGCAAGAATGTAGAAGCCGCCTTAGCTGAACTCAAAAAAAGAGGAGGACTTTGGGAGTTAGAAAAAGGACATGTTTCTCTTACCCACACCCTCGCCTCGATCTACGGAAAAGAATCAAAAGTTAAAAATTTAAAAGAAGGCAAGGATATAAAAATCAACTCAGCAGGCATTGCCCTGAAACGCATCAAACCCGGGACCTTCACCATGGGATCTCCCGCCGATGAGGAATTTCGAAAGAGATCGGAATTTCAAAAGAAGGTTCAACTCACCAAGGGCTTTTATATTGGCGTCACCGAAATTACGGTTCGTCAGTACCTCACGGTACTAGGAAAAGGGAGTGTTTCAACTTTGTTTAAACGTGAGCACCTCGATTCCCCGATCAACTTTATAAGCTGGGATGATGCCAACAAGTTTTGTAAGGCGCTCAGCGCCATCGAAGGGAAAACCTACCGATTACCGACGGAAGCTGAATGGGAATACGCCTGCCGGGCGGGCTCAACGGGTCCTTTTAGCTTTGAGGGAGAAGGCGATGGCGATTGCTTAAAAGCAAAAGCTCCTTGTTACGCTCGGGAAAGTGCTTGGTACGACGAAGATAACCCACTCACCGATGGCTTCGCGTACCCTGTCGCCCTCAAGAAACCCAACGCTTGGGGCCTCTATGATATGCACGGTAACGTGGCTGAATTTGTTTTAGATGTTCTCACCTTAAAACCAACAGAAAACGACTTAGTCGATCCCATCGGAAAATTAGACAGTAAGACGAAGAGAGCGAGAGGTGGTCGCTTCAGAGATAGCATCGTCAATTGCCGCTCGGCTTCCAGGGGACACTCGCTGGGTCCATCTTCAGAGGGCCTCGGGGTTGGCTTTAGGGTAGTTCTTGAAGAATAAAGAGGAATCCCCACTGAAACATCTAATTCGAACTCTTTTCCTGTCGCTTCTTTACAATCCTTTGAATAAACCGTAGCAACAAGGGATGCGCCGGCTCAGCCATCTGCCCGTGATTGTAGCCATCGAGTTCCATGATTTCGGCATCGGGGTGCTCGACCACTTTAAGCATGCGCCAAAAGTAAGCATTCTCTTCGTAGCGACCTAAGAGTTCCAATTTTCGATCCCCGGTGATTAAAAGAACTGGAGGGGAATCTTTTCTTACATGGAATAAAGGAGCTAGGTTATCGATGATCGGTTGCTTGCCATCGATCCCACGTTCGGCTCGAACCGTGAAGTGAGTGATCGTATGACCACTGTAGGGAATGAGCCCCGCGATTTGATCGGCGTCCACTCCGTAAGCTTTTAACCAGCGCTTGTCGAAGCCGATCATACTGGTGAGATAACCACCCGCCGAGTGCCCACTCACAAAGATCTTCTTGGGATCCCCACCGTATTTCTTGATGTTTTTAAAAGTCCAGGCCACCGACTTGGCAGCATCTTCGATGTAAGCCGGTGCTTTGACTTTAGGATGGAGGCGATAATTAACCGCAACGACCGCAATCCCTTTATTCTGAAGCGCTTTGGGAATCGAACGATTCCCTGCTTTCAATCCTCCACCGTGAAACCAGACGACAGTTGAATAATTCTTGGTTTGCGCAGGGTAGTAGAGGTCTAAACGGCACCGCTCCTTCATGTAATCCGTAGCGTTCGGCTCATTTCGGTAGGGAATGTTTTTTACGGTCTTGTACTTTGGAGCTTCCGCTTTGTCTTGCGACCAAAGATTTGTTCCAGGAGTTAGGTGTGAAACAAAAAGTAATACGATGAGGGAACGGCGGTACTTTAAATTCATGGTTCCAACCTAAGTCTTCGGAATGAAATTCCTCAAGTAAGTATGACTTTGAATCAACGACGCCCTCCGCGCTTCCGGAGTATCCTCAAAAGTACGATCTTCCACTTCAACACAAACGGGTCCATCGTATCCAGTATCACCCAAGACTGAGATAAACTTGCCCCAGTCGACATCTCCCATTCCCGGAAGCTTGGGAGTGTGATATTCATTGGGATGCGCCATGATCCCCAGTTGATCTAATCTGTGTTGATCGAGTCGCACATCCTTGGCATGAACGTGAAAGATGCGATCGGCAAAATCGCGCATGGGTTGCAGATAATCCATGTGTTGCCAAATCATATGGGAAGGATCGTAGTTTAATCCGAAGAACTCACTGGGGATGTCTTCAAACATGCGCGACCAAATCGTTGGACTGGTCGCTAGGTTTTTCCCACCGGGCCATTCATCGGCGGTAAAAATCATCGGACAGTTCTCGATTCCGACTTGGACACCACCATCTTCAGCTCGTTGGATCAATGGCTTCCAAACCTCTAAAAAACGAGGCCAATTGTCATCCACCGACCGAGTCCAATCTCGCCCGATGAAGGTATTAGCTTTCTTGATTCCTAATAAAGCTGAAGCATCGATGACTCGGCCTATTTGATCGATTGCGGTTTGCGATTCGGTAGGATCGGCGGTGAGGGCATTGGGATAATATCCGAGCCCACTGATGGCAACACCATACTTCTCAGATAAGGCCAGAACCTCATCGGCTTTTGCCTGATTAAAATCAGTAACGTCGACATGAGTGACTCCCGCGTAACGTCGCTCGGCTTTACCTACCGGCCAACACATCAACTCTACACAATCATAGCCAATTTCCTGAGCGGTTTTTAACACGCCCTCAAGGTTTAAATCAGGAAGGATCGCACTGACAAAGCCTAATTGCATCATGAATAAGATTCCTTCTTAAGGAGCGGGATTGGGATACCTTAAATGAACTTCATCGATCTCTTGGATGATTTCATCCGTTAATTCTATCTGTGTACTCGCCAAGTTTTCTTTGAGTTGATCCATCGTAGTCGCACCGATGATCGTACTGGCGACAAACCAGCGCGAGCGTACGTACTCGATCGCCATCTGAGTGAGCGAGAGGCCATGTTTATCTGCGATCTCTTTGTAAGCGAGAACTGCAGGCTTCACGTTTGGTTTACGATAGCGGAAGTCGAAGTTTTCAAATAAACCTAAACGCGAATCAGGAGTGTATCCGTTGATATGCTTCCCGGTCAAAAAGCCAAAGGCGAGAGGACTGTAGGCGAGTAGACTCACCCGATGGTGTCGGCAGGGTTCAGCAAGGGATTCATGGAATTGTCGGTTCATCAGGTGGAATGCATTTTGAATCGAAACGACCTTGGGAAGATCGAGCTGTTTCGCCAGGTGAGAAAACTCACAGACTCCGTAGGCGTTCTCGTTGCTTAAACCTATATACCGAATCTTGCCCGCATCGATCAAATCTTTGAAAACTTCTAATTGCTCCGCGATGGGGACAGTTTCTCGTTCCTGGTCAACATCGTAGTCGGGGGCACCGAACATACTGACATAACGATCGGGCCAGTGAATTTGGTAGAGGTCGATGTAATCGGTTTTTAATCTCTTGAGACTGTCATCGACGGCACGATTAATTTCATCCCGATTGACTTGGTTTTTGCCTTCCCGAAACCATTCAAAGTTTCTCCCTGACCCCACAATCTTGGTGGCGACAATCAAGTCCTCACGTTTTTGATCTTTAAGCCACTCCCCCACGTATTCTTCGGTAAGTCCCTGAGTTTCAGCCTTGGGGGGAACAGCGTAGAGCTCCGCTGTATCGATAAAATTGATGCCCTCGGCGATACTGTGATCGAGTTGTTCCTTCGCATCTTCCAGGGTATTTTGTTGCCCAAAAGTCATCGTGCCGATGCAGATTTCCGACACGTGGAGATCGCTATCGCCTAATTGATTCCGTTTCATGTTGCTCTCTTTCATTCGCAATAAAGTCAAAAGGAAGAGTCTAAACGGAAGTGAAATATGTTCAATGGGGAATATAGGTGAGAGGGGGCGGTTTATTTAAAACTATGATTATCGACCAGTAGCGCCTGGGCTAGTCCCAGGCCATTTCCTTATGTGCGGAATTCAACCGGGAAGGTTTTATGGAGCCTTTTTAGAATGGCCACCCACAAGGGGTGGCGCTACAGCTGGGATTTTGATTTTGGGATTATTTATGGAATTTCATACGCCAAATTTAAAACGCATTCAGTTTCCTGACCGGCAACGACTTTTCAATCGCTTGCTTCCCACCCACGACGGGCAGGTGAAGTTCGGTGACATCGAGATCCACTTTTAACTCTGTGCCCGGCTTGGGCCAAAGGGTGAAATCCCGATCACTCGAAAAGATCATCAAACCGATCTCTTGACCCTTAGGGATGATCTGATCATCGGGTTGGAGATCAAACGTCATCGTATAAAACTTACCGGGAACGAGAGGCTCGCCCTTGCGGATCGATTTATAGTTTTGGGGATCAGCCCACCCCCGAGTGATGATGTTGTCGTAAACCCTCTTACTTTTTTTCCAGGGCAGTGAAACCATCCAGACTGAAAGATTTGCCGCTGGTTTATTACAAGCGAGTTTAATTTTAATTTTGGGCGTACCGGAGATGTGAAGAGGCTCCTTCAATAAACCGGTCGTAAAGAGCAATCGATGGTCCGATCGAGGGGCCTGAGCTAAATTCGATCCACTGTGAGCAACATCGTCGACCAGACTTTCGACTCCCTGATTCTTATAATTCTTTAAGAGCAAGGCACCCGGTGCTTGCCCCCCACCAATCATCTTTAGAGTTACGGATTGAGCATTAGGATGAGGATATTCAGGATAAGGAGTAGGCTCCGTTCGTTTATCGCCTTCTCGAACAATCCAGGAGCGAGGATCTTTCTCGACTCCGTTTTTGATACCGTAGAGATAACGACTGAACCAACGGTTCATCATTTTATGGGGAGGAGGTCCACCGTGACCGCCCTGGTGAAAGTAAATTTGACAAGGGACGCCTTTGGCTTTGATCGCCTCATAAATTCTCACGCTGTGCTCAGGCATCACGTTCCAATCGTTGAAAGCATGTGCCATCAAGAGCGCCGCCTTCATGGGCTTGAGTTGGTTTAAGTAATCTCTCCCCGCCCAAAAATCGTTGTAGTCTCCGTTCTTTCGATCGAAGCCTTCCATCATCTCTTTGTCACGAACAGTGCTACTACAGTGATCACGAAAGGCAGGCGGCCCACTGATGACGAAATCGTAGAGCACATCGATATCTTCACCTAACCAGCCCCCCGGATGACGAACGAGGCCATAAGAACGATAATAGTGATAGTAAGAAGTATTCGGAGCAATCGGGATGATCGCTTCAAGACCTTCGACTCCCGTCGTGGCACAAGCTAAAGGCAAAGTTCCGTTGAACGAAGTTCCCGTCATTCCCACTTTACCCGTCGACCAAGTCGCTTTCACTTCTTCGCCACCGTTGGGCTTGGTAAATCCTTTAGCACGTCCATTCAACCAGTCGACGATGGCCTTGGGCGCTAAAGATTCATTTTTTCCACCAATGGTCACACAACCTTGTGACAATCCCGTTCCCGGTGAAGAGGAGTGAACGACTGCAAAACCTAGAGGCACCCACGTGTTGATGTGAGACTTCGAGATGAGCTTCCTTCGTTCTTGATGCTTGATAGGGGGGAAGATCTTTCTCTTGGGAGGCTCAGCCCCAACTTCTTGCTTCGGATCCCAGAAGTAACTGCGATCGTTCGTCCCGACCCCACTGTAGTAGGGACTCGTCTCGTAGATCACGGCAACTTTTAATCCTTCAGAATCGGTTTGGCCCGGACGAGTCACATCGACATGCATGCGATCTCGTTTTCCATCTCCATCCGAATCGAATTCCGTCTCGACCCAAAGATCGTGTTGAATCCACTTTTTGGGATCTTTGAAGGCTTCGACAACTTGGGCTTCCCCATCTTTAAAAATGGGTTTCGCTTTTTCGGTTTTCTTTTCCTTCTGATCTTCAGGCTTCGCGTCGAGAGAACCGAGGAAGCTTAGTGATAGAAAACTAAGACTAAAGAGGATTGTTAAACTTTTAGATACAACTTGACTCATAATTGCTCGGTGTTGTGAATTTTTCCTGATTGTATTTTAGTCCCTGTTGAATCAAATAAGGACTAAGCCGAATTGGACTCAACTCGGCCGCAGGTGTAGACAAATCGTGGATTTGCCGAAACGGTTGAAACTAGAATTCGGCTTCCTTCAAAACCTTCTTCGGTTTTTCCGGATTCAAAATCTTAAGGAGATGCTTCCGTCTTTGCTTCAGTTTTTTTTCTCGATCCTTCAGTAAATCCAAAATCTCTTGGCGAGTGTAGGGTTTCCCCTCGCGGCCTTGGTCAACTTTCGACCGTTCGAGAACTTCAGGAATGTCGAGATAAGGTGATATCTCTTTTTTGATGAGATCAAACTCTTGGGTGATCACCTGCTCGGTTAGCTTTTCAGCCAAGACCCGATTGAAGGTATATCGGTACCTCTCATTGAGATAGGAATCCTTAGCAATCTTACGGTCGATGGGGTCTTCAACGGAATAAAAAAGATCACGATCTAAGA
Source organism: Planctomycetota bacterium (assembly GCA_028280485.1). GTDB lineage: Bacteria > Planctomycetota > UBA8108 > UBA8108 > JACQVS01 > JANQLS01. The sequence goes on along the minus strand of JANQLS010000133.1, from coordinate 10,812 downwards.
GATCTTTGTAATAAAAGTTGTTGAGGGGAGAACGATGAGGGGGTTTAAACAAGTCGTCGAAATCCCAGGCTGCAATTAAGAAGCGAATGGGCCGACCTTGAGGTGTTTGTCGGTTCCGCTGGCGGTTTTGATTTTCATTACGCGGAGGAACTACATAAAAGTAGACTTCATCCGTGTAATCGCCGTTCATCATCAACGAATTGAGCGCCAGCCATTCCATGTATCGCTTGGTATCCAACTGCCGATGCAGAACCCTAAATAGCTGTTCTCCCTCAAGCTCCAAGAGCTGGTAGAAGAAGTGAAAAGACATCGAATAGCGACTCTGCCCCTCAAAAAACTGGGAAGTTAAATCAGGCTGCCCCTTGGCGCGATACTTTTCCTCAAGTATTCCGTAATAGCTCCTTCGCCCTACGAACTCAGCCTTATAGCGATCCCGCATCACGATGTGAGGCTTTTCCATCACCATGTAGAGGCCTTGATGCTTCCCGTCAATCACCACCTCGGTGTACTGAAATCGAGGGGGAAAGAGGTACCTCTTTTTAAAAAAACCAGCGCCGATACGGTTGTGAATATAACCCTTGTCCTGCCATAGACTGGCGAGGTAAAGGTATTTAGACTTAAAGGCCTGGTTCGGATTACCTTTAAAAGAAACTTCACTTTCAAGCTTCATCGAAAAACACCGACGAGGAGAAAAAAGGCAAGATTGCCCCCTCGTCTTCATTTCCGATGAAACTGCTGGCCCACCGTTCACCTTGATCTTTACGGGTTGAAACTCATAGTTGCTCGTCCCCTCCCTCAAATAATTGCGATCAGATTCCTGAAGCTCAATTTCGATCCGGTTGGTTTCAAAGTCTTCGAGTGCGTTTATCCCCTCAAGCGCGAGGAAAAAAGAACAACACAATGCAGTAAAAAACAGGTGTCGCGACCCGGTTCTCGATTGAAGATTTCTAAACATTTTTGACCCTCCAGAGGGGTAATCGATACTATGCAGGAGTCCCACTTTCACCCAAAACTGGCCTATACACTTAAGATACAAGGATTTAGGGCTGGAATCGAGCCATCTCTGGCCGTAAAATATTTCGCTTAAGAGAGTGATTGTCAAAACGGGTACTCTAAGTCCACTCTCTCGACCCTATTAGCCGGCAGGTAATTTCCGTCTGAGACGTATAAGATCTGAGACGTATAAGAACAGCCTGATAGGGCCTGACTCAACACTAAAGAGAGTCAGATCCGTAATCGGGAAATTGCCGACTCAATTCAAATTGAACCTCCAGCACTGGGAAATTGGGTTAGATCCAGGAGTTCAACAGGATCAGAATCGGATCGGATTTAGAGAAACAACGGATGGGACCGCTTGATTCAGAATTGGAATGAAGCCACTCCCGAGCATTAAGACTGAGGGTTTTCTCATGTCGCGAACCTTCCTTTCCATGGCGCGAAAAACTCTTTTAGGGGTCACCACGGCTTTGTTCGTGCTCCACCAAGTCGAACTCCAAGCGGAGACGGACCACCCCAATTCGACCAAGGCCCTCGAGGTCGAAAAAGTGACTCAGATCATCGATCGTGAGATCACGCAAAAACTCAAAGACCAAAATCTGCAATCTAATCCTCTCACTTCCGATGCTGAGTTTATGCGACGGGTCTACTTAGACGTCACCGGTTGCACTCCTAACCAAACGGAAGCTCAGGCTTTTCTTTCAAGTCAAGATCCCCATAAACGAGCTCAACTCATCGACACCTTGCTTCAAGACGAAGGTTTTGGGACTCAGCAGGGAAGAGTCTGGCGGGATTGGATCGCCCCCCAAGAATTACCTTCTGAAGGCAATGGCGGAAACCAACCGATTCAAGCGACGCGAAATCTCGGTAAATGGTTCGCAGATCAATTCAATCAGAACAAGCCTTGGAACCAGATTGTTCACGAAGTGGTTACGGTGGACGGCCAACTGAAAGACAAACCGCAAGGATTGTTTTACTCACTAACGGGAACTGACACGGGAATCCCCGAACCCGCCGGAGCGACCCGAGCGATCACTTCCCTCTTTTTGGGCTTAGATCTCCAGTGCGCTCAGTGCCACGACGATCCCTACAAGGAATGGAAGCAAACCGATTTTTGGGCTCAAGCCGCTTTCTTTAAAAACGTTCAAAGCAATTTCAATGGTCGCTATTTCGCCGCAGTAACCGAAACTTTCGGGAAACCTACGGGAAAAGGAGCGAAGAAGATCACTACGAGAGATCGATCGAATAATGGCCTGATCACAATTCCCAAAGATTCCTTCGAGAATGCCGGTAAAGTGGTCGAAATGACCTATCTCTTAAGTGAGAAAATTCAAGTCGAAGCCAAGCAACCCCTGAGACCCATTTTAAGTGAATGGTTAACCTCGAAAGACAATCCTTACTTCGCTAAAGCTTTCGTCAATCGAACTTGGTCTTACTTCTTTGCTCGAGGTATCGTCGAACCTATCGATGACATGAGACCCAGTAACAAGCCTTCACATCCCAAAGTTCTCGAAGTCTTAACTCAAGAATTCATTCAGTCGAAATTCGATGTCAAACATTTGGTACGATTGATCTTGAACACAGACGCTTATCAACGAAGCAGCTTATCCATCGAAAAAGAAGATAAGAAACTGAGAGAAAGTTTTGGGCGATACCCCGTAAAAGTCTTATCGACCGACCAACTCTACGACTCTCTCAGGCAGGCTCTCCAAGACCCTAAACTCGACTTGAGGACCTACGACAAGAAAGCCTTAAGACGGTTCGGAGAGAGTTCCCCCGTTGGCGATGAATACACCGAATTTCAAAGGCTATTTGAAACCGACGAGAACGATTCCACCCACTTCACTCACGGGATCCCTCAATTTTTAGCTCTTTTGAATCATCCTCAGGTGAGTTCTGGAGGGCCCAAAGTAGATAAACTCATCAAAGCAAAAACGGAACCCCAGCAGGCCGTCAACGAACTCTACTTCGAAACTCTATCGAGACCCCCAAGTCCGGATGAACTTGATGAGGCATTAGAATACATTCAGGAAGATCCCGACAATAAGAGAACTTATAGTGGTGTTCTCTGGATGTTGTTGAACCGAAGTGAATTCATGCTGGTGCGTTAAGACAGCGATAAAAATCTTCTTCTCAAGAAGGTAAGGAATTATGAGCTTAAATCGACCGATCGATCGACGTGAATTGTTGAAGCTTTCGAGCATGGGTCTTCTCTCCACGGCTTCCGTGCCGTGGTTTGAAACTTTAGCTCAAGGCGCCGCTCAATCGACCCAAAAGCGCAAGAAGTCTTGCATCCTCCTTTGGATGGATGGCGGCCCCAGCCAGCCCCACACCTTCGATCCCAAACCTAACGGCGAATTTAAATCCATTCCCACCACCGTACCGGGAGTTCACTTCACTGAATACTTCCCCAAGATGGCGAAAGTGATGAATGAGATCGCCCTGGTTCGAGGGATGAGCACGGGCGAAGGCGGTCACTATCGAGCGAAGTATTTGCTGCACACAGGCTACGCGCGAACGGGTGGATTTGAACACCCTGCGATCGGTTGCATCGCCTCACACGAAATTGGCGATCCGAACAATGAGCTACCCGCTTTTGTGACGATCGACGCCGGCTTCGATAAAGGAAATGGTGGACGCCTCTACCGTTCAGTACCGGCGTACCTCGGTACTCGTCATGCTCCTCTATTGGTCCGGGATCCCTCGAAGGGCTTAGAAAATTTACCTGAAGAGGCCGAAAACACAGAACTAGATCGTCGGCTTAAACTTCTCAAACGAAGTGAAGGCCGATTCGCCAAGAAAGTTTCCGATCCTCTGGTTCGCACGAAACAAGCAGCGTTCGATCGCGCCGTTCGATTGATGCGATCCGATCGCTCAAAAGCTTTCAATTTAGAAAGTGAGCCCACCTACTTAAGAGAAGCTTACGGTCATCACAAGTTCGGCAAGTCCTGCTTGATGGCCCGCCGACTCTTGGAAGCGGGTGTTTCCTTCGTCGAGATTTTCCACCGCGGATGGGATGATCACGAAGGGGCCGCAAAACGAATTAAGGAACGTAGCCCGTGGATGGATACGGCGATAGCCACTCTGATCACCGACTTGAAACAGCGCGGAATGTTAGAAGACACCTTGATCGTCTGGATGGGTGAATTCGGGCGTTCACCGGTAGACGGCAAAGGCCACTACGCGCGCGCATGGACGACCTTCTTTGCGGGTGGCGGCCTCAAAACTGGCCAAGCCATCGGAAAGACCGATGAAAAAGGCAAACGCCCAGGAGGAACCGTTGTCGACCGCCCCGTCAGTACAGCTGAATTCATGGCCACTATTTGCTACGCCTTAGGCATCGATTACACCAAAGAATACATCGCCGACGGCAACCGACCCATCCACATGATCGATGGGCACGCGAAGCACATCCACGAGTTATTTTGATGGTAGTAGGCACACGCCGTGTGCCGTCTATACTTAAAAAACAACATCGCTATCAAAAAAAAGAAGAGGCTTTAATTCCTAGTAAAGCCTCTTCTTTTTTTTGTATTACTTTTCGGAGTGTTAGTAAGAACGGCACACAGCGTGTGCCTACTACCCTAATTTCCCCAAAGCCTCATTAAACGTCGCACTCGGCCGCATCGCCGCGTTGACTTTGTCGGTGTCAGGTTGGTAATAACCACCTAAGTCGACTGCGCTTCCTTGGGCATCGTTGAGTTCCGTCACGATCTTTTCTTCATTTTCAGTCAGCGTTTGGGCAAGATCAGTGAAAGCGGCTTTCAAATCAGCATCGTTATCCTGAGCGGCTAATGCTTGCGCCCAGTACATCGCGAGGTAGAAGTGGCTCCCTCGGTTATCGAGTTCGTTCACTTTTCTCGAAGGTGATTTTCGATTATTGAGAATATTCCCCGTCGCTTGATTCAGAGTATCAGCTAAGACTTGAGCTGCTTGATTTCCAGTCGTTTCTGCGAGGTGCTCTAAGGATACGGCGATCGCTAAGAACTCGCCGAGAGAATCCCAACGCAAGTGAGCTTCTTCGACAAACTGCTGAACATGCTTAGGGGCTGAACCTCCAGCTCCCGTCTCAAAGAGTCCCCCACCAGCAAGAAGAGGAACGATCGAAAGCATTTTCGCACTCGTGCCTAACTCGAGAATGGGGAAGAGATCCGTGAGGTAGTCTCTCAAAACGTTTCCGGTTACGGTAACGGTATCCAATCCTTCTTTACAACGTTCACAGGCGAAACGCGTGGCCTCGACCGGAGAAAGAATCTGAAGATCTAAACCCTCGGTGTCGTGCTCAGGTAAGTACTGATTCACTTTTTCGATGAGTTGAGCATCGTGTGCACGATCTTTATTGAGCCAGAATACAGTAGCTGCGCCCGTGGCTCGCGCCCGATTCACGGCTAATTTCACCCAATCACGAATCGGAGCATCTTTAGTTTGGCACATACGCCAGATGTCACCTTGTTCGACAGCATGCTCTAATAAAGGAGAACCCGAGGCATCGACGACTCGAACGGTTCCAGCATTAGGAATTTGAAAAGTCTTATCGTGTGAACCGTATTCCTCGGCTTTTTGAGCCATCAAACCGACGTTAGCAACATTCCCCATCGTGGTAACATCGAAAGCACCATTCTCTCGGCAGAAGTCGATCGTTTCCTGGTAGATCCCAGCGTAACTACGGTCGGGGATGATGGCCTTGGTGTCGTGAAGTTTTCCGTCGGGTCCCCACATCTTGCCAGAAGATCGAATCGCTGCGGGCATCGAAGCATCGATAATCACATCACTAGGAACGTGAAGATTGGTAATTCCACGATCCGAATCCACCATAGCTAATCGAGGACGAGCGCTGTAACAAGCATCGAGGTCGGCCTTGATTTCAGCTTGTTGCTCCGGAGTGAAACTCTCTAATTTACTGTAGAGGTCGCCGATTCCATTATTGGGATTGACCCCGGCTTCTTCAAAGAGATCGCTATGTTTATTAAAGACATCCTCAAAAAAGACGCTGACTACATTACCGAAAATGATGGGGTCTGAGACCTTCATCATCGTAGCCTTCATGTGGAGCGATAAAAGCACATCTTGATTTTTAGCATCGTCGATCGCTTCGCGAATAAATGCGCGGAGTGCCTTTTGACTCATCACTCCTGAATCGATGATCTCATCCTTTTGAACGACGACTCCTTCTTTGAGCACCTTAACGCCTCCAGAACCATCGACGAGTTCAATCTTGAGACTTCCCGCCTCTTGAACACAATGAGATTTTTCACTGCCGAAAAAATCACCTTCCGACATGTGAGCGACGTGAGATTTGGAATCGGAACTCCAATCCCCCATCGAGTGAGGATTTTTCATCGCGTATTCTTTTACTGGACGAGCCACACGTCGATCGGAGTTACCTTCGCGAAGAACGGGATTCACCGCACTTCCTAAAACCTTGGCGTAGCGAGCACGAATTTCTTTTTCTTCATCGTTAGCGGGATCCTGAGGAAAATCGGGAATGTCGTAGCCGTTGTCTTGAAGCTCTTTGATCGCATTCGTCAACTGGGGAATCGAAGCACTGATGTTAGGTAGTTTGATGATGTTCGCATCAGGGGTTTTCGCCAACTTACCTAATTCAGTTAGAGCATCTTCTTGCTTTTGAGCCTCCGTCAGCTTTTCAGGAAAATTGGCGATGATTCTCCCGGCTAAGGAAATGTCTTTCAGCTCGAGTTCGATACCCGAAGATCGAGTGTAAGCTTCCAAGATGGGAAGAAGTGAGTGAGTGGCCAGAGCGGGGGCTTCATCGGTTTTGGTGTAGATGATCTTCTGCGCGTTGTTGGACATTTGATCAAGTATCCCTGAAGGATAATATTGGGTTAAAGTTAAAGATATGGAACCTTCGAGCCTCACGACGGGGACCCGAGGAAACCCAAGATCTTAGCTATTTTGATCACTTTTTCAAAGTGTTCCTGAAGGTCACTTTAGTCTTCGGCTTAAAAAGCCTACAAAATGGCTAAAAATAAGAAAATTCCGAGCAAATCGGGACTCAATAAAATTGCTTCGGTGGGACTTGAAGCCATAAACTCTAAGCTTGAAGATCTCAACAGAAAGCCCATTGCAATGAAAACAGACATTTCACGACGTAACTTTCTCCAACAGGCCAAAACCACCAGCTTGACGGCAGCCTCGGTCAGTATATTGGGACAAGGCAGCCTGTTAGGAAGTCCCGCTTCCCAAAAAATCAAAATCGGTCAGATCGGAACAGCCCACGGTCACGCATCGGGGAAGATGCGTTCCTACCGGAATTCAGATCAGTTTGAAGTCGTCGGAGTCGTCGAGAACGATCCCAAGAGAAAAGCGAGAGCACAAAAATCTTCGACCTACAAAGACCTGCCCTTCATGAGTCGCGAAAAACTTCTAAACATCCCTGGCTTACAAGCGGTAGCCATCGAAACAGAGATCAAAGACTTTCTCGATGAAGCTGAACCTTGTATCCAAGCTGGCAAGCATATCCATCTGGAAAAACCCGGAGGAACTTCACTTCCTCGCTTTAAAAAAATCTTAGATGAAGCAGCTCGTAAAAAACTAACCGTTCAGCTGGGTTACATGTACCGCTACAACCCTGCTGTCGTGTTCATGAGAGAAGCTATCGCTAAAGGCTGGTTAGGAGATATCTTTGAAATCCACACGGTGATGAGTAAAGTTTGTAGTCGATCTTTGAGAAATGAGATGGCCGAATACCCCGGTGGAAATATGTTTGAATTGGGGTGCCACATCATCGATCTAATGATCGGGGTGCTCAAAGCTCCAACCAAGGTGACCGCTTTTAAACAGCACGCCTCAAAAATTGAGGATGACTTGGTCGACAATATGCTCGCCGTCTTGGAATACCCGAAAGCAATCGCCAGTGTAAAGTCGAGCGCGATGGAAGTTGAGGGCTTCGGTCGTCGTCACTTCGTCGTCTGTGGAACGGGTGGAACTCTTCATATCCAACCCTTAGATGCCCCTAATGTGGAACTCACTCTCAATAAAAACCAAGGCAAGTTTAAGAGGGGAAAGCAGACGATTAAATTGGGTTCCTACCCTCGATACGTGGGCGATGCCGCCGACTTAGCCAAAATCATCCGTGGCGAGAAAGAATCGGACTTCCCCGTTGAGCATGAATATCAGGTTTTAAAAACGGTGCTTGAAGCGTGTGGGTTGTAGTCCGCACACGCTGTGTGCGGTCAGTGTAGTAGGCACACGCCGTGTGCCGTCTTTTCTTCATTTCATAAAAATAATTCAAAAAAAAGAAGAGGCTTCACTAACAAGCAAAGTCTCTTCTTTTTTTGTACTGAATTATAAAATTAGCACTGTTTCGCTCCGGTACGACTCGCGGAGCGAGCCTACTACTACGGCTGCTTACTCGCATTCGCCCCCACTGGCGCTTTGGGCCAGGGGGTCTCACCGGGTGCCCATTCTTTTGGTTGCGTCGCTCTCACTTTTTCCATGTGATCCACGAGCCATTTGGGAGGATTCTTATTCTCATTCATCCCATAGATATAGGGCAATGGAGGATCCATCAGTAAAGGCACATCTCCTAGCGGGGGTCTTTCTTTACTATAGATGTCTAACCGAGCTTTAAGCGCTTTCACCACTTCGGGTTTCGATTCAGCAATATCATTCTTTTCTGAAGGATCCGCTTCAATATCGAAGAGCATGTCTCCCATCAACTTATATTTCCCGAGCCGAATGGTGGGCAAACGCACACTACCTTCCACTTCAAAGACGATTTCATTCCTGGGACTGGGTGCATCCGCGAAAAGCATCGCACTCATATCGTAGGCATCGACTTTACGCTCCTGCTGGTGGCTTCCCCCCGCGAGACTGATAAAGGTCGAATAGAAATCCGAGATAAACATCATTCCATCATTCGTACTTCCCGGTTGAGTTTTCCCGGGCCAACGAATGATACAGGGAACGCGAACTCCTCCTTCGAAGGTCGTATTTTTTGTTCCACGATAAGGTTTACTCATCTCTTCAAATAAACCACCATTGTCGTTGGCGAAGATGACGATAGTATTGTCTTTAAAACCGTTCTTTTCGACGGCCGCGAGAATGGTTCCGACAGCGTCATCCAAACACTTCAGTGCAGCACTTCGGGCATCGTACTTGTCCGTATAGCGAGGTGGCTTACCGATAGGGCCATGGACGGCATTAAATGGAACATACAGAAAGAAGGGCTTATCTTTCGATTGAGCGGCGATCACCCTCTCGGTTTCTTGAGCGAAGAGATCCGTAGCGTAGCCTTCTTCTTGGAGGGGCTTTTGATTACGGTGCCAATCGTAAACGGCAAAACGAGCGGGAGCATTATGAGGGATCGTGTAATTGTAGTAATCGATTCCCCAGGCGTAATGACCGTACTGGTGTTGAAATCCCTGCGCCATGGGAAGGTGTTCATCTAACCATTCCCCCATGTGCCATTTACCGATCAAACCCGTAAAGTAACCGGCTTCGGTCAAGGCTTCACCGATCGTACGCTCATTCGTATCTAAGGCATGGATACGACGAGTGGGAACTCCTCGCTCATTGATAGCTAAAGATAATCCCAATTTCTTTAAGTAACTCGGTTTTCCAAAATCTTCTGAACGCCAATCCATCCAAGTTCTAAAGGCGTACCTTCCCGTTAAAAACGCGGCTCGAGTGGGAGAGCAAACGGAATGGGTGTAAAACTGCGTTAAACGCATCCCTTCCTTGGCGAATTGATCCAGATGGGGAGTGAGCTCTTTATTCCCCCCGTTGAAGCCCGGTTGAGCCCAACCCATGTCGTCACACAACATAAATATAATGTTGGGTTTGGCAGAAGTGGGAAGTTCAACTTTCTTTCCATTATTCGTGCACGATAAAGTGAACAGACACAAAGATAAGATGAGAATGGTTTTTTGAATCATCGCTCAAGAAACTTTTACATAGGATAACGGGATAACTGAAGAACAATTTCAATCCACTCATGGGATTCAGGTTGACACCTAAAATTCTGAGGTAAATTTAGTGAATTCCTTCTTCGGTGATTGGTTACAATGAGGCGGATACCTTAACACGGTCAAGCCCCAATAGGCATCCTAAACATGATTTGAATTTCGATTAACGGCTGATAATCCATCATGATGCTTCGATACATTCAAAATTCTTCTCCACGAAGATCCATAGTATTTACTTTCCTAACGGTATTCCTCCTCGCCGTTCATGCTTCTCTGCCTTCACAGGCTGAAGTCCCTCGGGCAAAAGACGCTCCGAAGCCTCTCTCCCCCGAAGAGAGCCAAAAAAAGATTCGTCTTCCGGAAGGTTTTGAAATTCAGCTCTTAGCTCAAGAGCCCGTTATTCAAGAACCTTCGGGTGTTGCCTTCGATGAACACGGTAGAGTTTTTGTGTGCGAGCTCCACGGGTACAATGTCGAAGGTGAAATCGATGTTCGTGAACTCAATAAAACGGGGAAGTTAGACACCAAGGTTCGTCGATTACGCTGGGAATTTATGGGCGGAAAAATCGCCGACGAAGCTCACCAAAAACAATACGGAAAACTCAAACTTCTTATCGATAAAGATCGCGACGGAAAATTTGATCACGCTGAAGTGTGGGCGGAAGATCTTCCACCTTGTTACGGAGTCGTTCCCGCACGAGGTGGAGTCATCGTTGTTTGCGCTCCCCACATCATATTTTTTAAAGATACCGACTTTGATGGGAAAGCCGATGTTCGGGAAACCCTCTATACCGGTTTTAGTATCAAAACTATAGAGCGCGGCATCAACAATCCTCGCTGGGGATTCGACGGTTGGATTTATGTAGGATCTGGAGGTGGCGGAGGAACGA
>JANQLS010000085.1 GCA_028280485.1 Planctomycetota bacterium | reverse complement strand
TCAAGAATTCACCTACTTTGATTCTTGGCACCCCGCAACGGATGGTTTAGGTCATTCACTCAATGTCATCGACATCGACGCCAATCTCGATGCTTGGAACCAAAGCACTCAGTGGGCCGAAAGTAACTTAGTGGGTGGATCCCCGGGCTTCACCGATGGCGGCCCTCCCCCGGGTGGCTTACAACGACCGGGTGACTTGAACCAAGATAATAATCTGGATATCGGGGATGCCGTCAGACTCTTACTCGCCATTTATCGCGGGGAAGACGTCACCCTTCCTTGTGAAGGTGCCACCATTCAAGATGGCAATAACGTTGCGGTCGCCGATTTCAATGGAGACTCGTCCGTCGATAATTCCGACGTCATCGGCATGCTCAACTTCCTCTACCTCGACGGCCCTGCCCACGATGGCGGTTTAAATTGCATTCGCCTCGATGGCTGTGAAAGTACGTGTAGTTCGTAGTAGTCCGCAGGCTCCGCCTGCGGTTCTTCCTCGGCTCACGGAGTGAACCGAAACAAGTGAGCAAATTTGTTTAAAAGATATAATTAACTAGCCCGAAGCGCTAGCGAGGAATCTTTCCCCTCGCTAGCGCTTCGGGCTAGTTATGGGGATATTCGAATTATTAAATGCCTCTCCAGCCAATGTGTAGGAATCGATAAATCTCACTTTCCCTGCTGGTACGGCTCGAAGGTCGAGCCTACCACTAAAGCCCTTATTTCACATCCCCCCGCCGATACTGCAAAAACACCCCGTCCTTCGTCTCGCAGTTCAGCTTATCGTCGTCGACGAGCTCCATTTTGGAGATCATACCGGGAAGGTCCGCCAGTCTACGAAATTTATAGGAAGCGGATTCAGTGTCGTAGTCTAAGAAGACTTGGTCGTCAAAATTCGTCACCCGTAATTCATCCTCTTCGGTCAGAATCACGTCGAAACCATAACGAATGGGGTAGTGGCTGCTCAAGGCATGGTAATTGGAAGAAGAAAAGAGGTTCCAATGCCCTACGATCCGCCGCTCTGGGTAGAAAAAGTCCTCGAATTTGTCCCGGTAAGCGAAGCCCAAGCCCAATCCTCCCACCAATACAATGAGCAAAACGGCAAGCAGGATCTTAGCTATAAACTTAGTCTGTTTTTTAGCTTGGGTTACCATTAGACTTTCTTTCATCTCCGGGAAAAAGATGATGTAACATATGGGTAGGTTATTCGTCTTCCTATTGAGATCAAAATTCTTCAAGAAGAACAGCTCCAACTATGGAGCGGTTCAGAATAAACCCTATTGGATTTTACAAGTAAGTGAACCCGTATTTAAACCTCGATCTACAAAGTGGCGAGCAAATGAAGCAAAACTCACAGAGAAGAGTACATTTTCAATCTGGCTTACTCTGCCTTTTTGCAGTAGCCCTGCTACTTAGCCTGTCCTCCTGTACCGGCAATTCAGCAACTAAAACAACTGAAGGTGAAACGACTTCACCCCCCATCGAAAAAGCAGTTCAAGAGACCCAAGAAACTGCTAATGAGAAAGCTAAAGAAATGACCGACGAGATCAATAAAGATGTGAACGAAGCCATCGATAAAATTGAGAAGATCGTTAAAACTGAAGCGGAATGGAAAGCGCAACTCAACTCCCTCGAATACAAAGTTCTCCGTAAAAAGGGAACGGAAAGAGCCTTTACCGGTGCCTACTGGGACAACAAAAAAGATGGAGTTTATAAGTGTCGAGCTTGTGAATTACCCCTTTTTGCCTCTGAAACAAAATATCGTTCCGGAACCGGTTGGCCGAGTTTCTACAAACCTGTCGATGATAAATCGGTCGGGGAAAAGGAAGACCGAAGCCTGTTCTCAGTTCGAACCGAAGTGATCTGTAATCGCTGCGACTCGCATCTCGGCCATGTCTTTTCGGACGGGCCACCCCCTACCGGTCTTCGGTATTGCATCAACTCCGTTTCATTGAAATTCGAAGAAAAAGAATAATCAGAATTTCTAAGCAAAACTGAAATTAATTCAAAATCCTGCTCCCAAATAGATACAAAACCTAATAGTTTTAGTATCAGTTTGAGAGCAGGATTTTTTATTCCATCTAACCAGAATCAGACAGTGAGTTATGTTTAGATCTATCTTCTTCAGTCTTTCATTCTTTTTCACCTTCATCGGATACTCAGTTTTATCCGCTCAGGAATCTAACTTACATCTGATCGACATCGGCTTAGCCAAACGCGATATCACACCGAAACAAGCCATCCGCTTGAGCGGCTATGCCTCGAGAAGCACACCTTCGGTCGGAGTCTCGCAAAAACTCTATGTCAAAGCCATCACCTTTAGCCAAGGTTCAAAGCCACCACAAATACTGCTAAAGGCGGATCTAATTGGGATTCCTGATTGGCTTCGCCTACAAGTCATTCAAGAACTCAAAAAGAAGCTCTCCATTCAAGCTCAGGACCTAGCTCTCTCTGCCACCCATACCCACACCGGGCCTCATCTTCGAGATGTTTTGTCTTTCATGTTTATGAAAGATCTCCCACCCGAACAAAAAAAAGTCATCGATGATTACAGCGATTCGCTAACGGATCACTTCGTTCAGGTCGCCTTAGAAGCTTATAAGAACCGAAAACCTTCGAGGGTCTTTTGGGGTAAGGGTCATGTCGACTTCGCCATCAACCGCCGTGTGATTAAAAATGGGAAATGGTCAGGATTTGGAGTGAGCAACACTAGCCCTGTCGATCACGATGTGCCTATTCTCAAAGTGACTGACGGTATCGGTAAGGTAAAAGGAGTTCTCGCGACCTACGCCTGCCACTGTACAGGTTTTCAAGCCAATTTAAATCAGCTTCATTCCGATTGGGCTGGAGTTGCCGAAAGAGAAGTAGAAAAACAATATAAAGACGCGATTTGTATGGTCACTATCGGCTGTGGTGCCGATCAAAATCCAAATCCACGTGGTAAACCTGAACACGTCGAAGCCCATGGCGCTCAATTGGCTACGGAAATAAAGAAGATCATTCGACAAGATCTCCCCCAATTAAAAGGCCCACCCCAAACTCGCCTAGGCACTATCCCCCTGCACTTCGATGAGCCACCGAGCCGCAAAGTACTAGAAGCCCAAGTCGCAAAAAACAATCGCCACAGTTACGCCGCTAATAAATGGTTGGATGTATTAAAAAGCGGAAAAGAGCTCCCTCGCACTTTGCCATACCCCATCCAAACCTGGATCTTTGGCGATGAACTCGCTATGGTCTTTTTGCCGGGAGAAGTCGTCGTTGACTATTCCTTGAGATTAAAACGGGAGCTCGATAAAAACCGACTCTGGGTTCATGCTTACTCCAATGGATTGCCTTGTTATATCGCCTCTAGGCGGCTGTACGACGAAGGTGGCTATGAAGTCGATGGATCGATGACCTATTACGGCTTCCCCAAAAGATTGGCGATCGATACGGAAGATCGAGTTTCCGATGAAGTGATCAAGCAAGTACCTCACCGCTTCTACAGTGAAGAAACTTTAAAAACGATTCCAAAACCTGTCCCCAAAGAAGAAGCGCTAAAAACGATTCGCGTCAATCCCAAAATGAGTGCTGAACTCATCGCCAGTGAGCCCGTCGTACAAGATCCAGTGAGTTTATCTTTTGGACTCGATGGCAAGCTATGGGTCGTGGAGATGCCGGGCTATCCTCGCGGAATCGATGGCAAGGGAACCCCCGGGGGACGCGTCAAACTTTTACACGACGACGACCAAGACGGTCACTACGAGCGTTCGACTCTCTTTCTTTCAGGCTTAAGTTTTCCCAACAGTGTGATGGCTTACCGTGAAGGAGCACTCGTCTGCGCATCGCCAGAAATCATCTACGCTGAAGACACCGATGGAGATGGCCGAGCCGATAAGAAGGAAACTTTACTCACAGGCTTCTCACTATGGAATCAGCAACACTTAGTTAATGGTTTTGAATGGGGATTAGATAACTGGATCTATATTGCGAATGGCGATAGCGGTGGGAAAATTCGTTCGGTAAAAACCGGAAAGATTGTCAATCTTAGAAGCCGTGATCTCAGGTTCCGACCCGAGAGTGGAGAGATGGAACTCCTCACCGGGCAAACCCAGTACGGGCGACACCGCGACGATTGGGGTCACTGGTTTGGAAATGACAACACTCGACCCTCTTGGCATTATCCGATCGAAGAAACTTATCTTCGACGTAATCCCTACATTCAAACCCCCAACAATAAGGTTTATTTAACAGATCCCCCGTCGACGCCTAAAATTTACCCTGCAAGTAAAACCATCATTCGCCTCAACGATTACGATACCGCCAATCGAATCACCTCCGCCTGTGGACACATGATTTTTCGTGACAACACTTTGGGGAAAGAATTTCAGGGCAACTCCTTCGTCTGCGAGCCCGTTCACAATTTAGTTAAAAGAGAGCAAGTTTTTCACAAAGGAACAAGCTTTTCTTCAAGGCGGGCTCCCGAAGAAAGCCAAAGTGAATTCTTCGCTTCGACGGATAACTGGTCTCGCCCCGTATCGGTTCACTTAGGACCCGATGGAGCGATGTACGTCGTTGATTTTTACCGCTACGCCATCGAACACCCCGAATGGATCCCCGAAGATTGGCAACGACGTCTAGACTTAAGAGATGGACACGATAAAGGTCGAATTTATCGTGTCTTTCCCAAAGACCAAAAACAGCCCAAGAACAATAACCTACAAAAAAGTAATTTAAAGGATTGGACTCGAGGATTGGAAAGTTCCAACGGCTGGTTACGAGATGCCATCAGCCAGCATCTCATTTGGAAAAAGCCTGAAGGCTTAGCTTCCGAAGTCCGAAATCTTTTAACAACGAGCTCAAGTCCTTACGGTCGACTCCACGCACTTGCAGTATTAAACGCAACGGGATTATCTATTGAGCGCGATTTATCTCGAGGCTTAACGGATAGCCATTGGGGAGTTCGAAAACTCGCTGCGCGATTAGCTGAACCACAACTCAGTCAATCGAAACTCTTGGAAGCGCAAGTCATTCGCTTAACTCAGGACCCTCACCCGAAAGTACGATTTCAAGCGGCTCTATCTTTGGGAGCATCCTCCTCACCCAAGGCCGCCCACGCCTTAGGCAGATTGCTGATCGATCCTCAATCTGACATTTACATGAAAACCGCTTGTTTAAGTTCTGCAATGGGAAAAGTAGGTGCTTTGATCGAGGGATTAAAGAATCACAACCTTTCTGACCCATCTCTTTTAGAGCCTCTTCTTTTGACGGCATTAGGGACTGAAGATCAACGAGGTTTAGAGCTTTTAGTCCTCAAAATGATTTCGAATTCAAATTCGAGAAGCCAAAAATTTGGAAACCTTCGAATTTATTTCAACGCCTTAGCGCGTCTTCAAAAGTCGCATTCAGACTTACAAAAGATAGCTCAGCCTGAGTTAGCCAAACTACTCGTTGAAATCAATCAACTGCACCAAAGCGCAATCACGACTTTTTCAAAACGTAACCATTCACTTGAACTGCGTCTTGCAGCTTGTCACTTATTATTAAGAAACGGATTTAACGAACAGGAATCGTCTCTGTTACTAGATGCTCTATCAGCCTCCAGTCCTCGTGAAATCCGCCAAGCTTCACTTGAGCGACTATCAGGCTTCATCGATGGAAAGAAGTTAGGACCGAAGCTTTTAACCCAATGGAATTCTTTCTTACCAGAAGCAAAATCGACTTTAGCTTCCTACATGCTCAGAAGGAACGATTCGCTCCTTCTCTTCTTAAATCAAGCGAAAGAAGATCCTTCACTCCTTTTGGCTCTATCACCCGCTCAAAAAGCCAACCTTCTGAGGCATAAAGCGGATTCTATCCGTCGGTTGGCTCAGACGGTTTTAAGTAGCAAAATAAACAACAATAAAAGCCAACTCGTCTCGAGCTATATCAAAGTTCTCAAGAAAAAGGGAGATATAGAAAAAGGAAAGGCTTCCTTCAAAAAGAACTGCGCCTCTTGCCATCAACTACATGGTGAAGGAACTGCGATCGGCCCTGATTTAAGAGCCCTAACGGATCGCTCACCTCAAACCCTGCTGACTGCCATCTTAGACCCTAATCGAGCGGTCGAAGATCGCTACCTTCAGTATCAGTTCACTCTTAACGATGGACGCATCATCCCTGGGATGATCTTAGAAGAAGGCTCCAACTTCCTCAAAGTCGCTACGACTGAAGGTAAAGTTGAAAGCTGGACGAGGAAAGAGATCTTAAACGTAGAGGCCAATGGTATATCTCTGATGCCAGAGGGATTAGAGTCTGTAATTACACCGGACCAAGCAAGTCACCTCTTTGCCTTTATCAATCAGGGCTTAACGACCCTGGGCAGGGTCAGTTCGTTTAAAGACGGCTCAGTCAAGCTCTCAGGGAATAGCGCTCGATTTGAAGGCAAATCGGCCATATTCGATGCCAGCATTCAAGCGATCTCTTTTGTAGAAAAAGGAGACAGGGCGATCTGGGAAATCGATTCCCTGCCCAAAGGAACTTACGAAATCTTTTATCATGGTGGAGTGGCCGCCACTTACTCAGGAAATCCCTTCATCATGAAATTCAATAACTTCGTTGTTAAGGGACAAATCGAGCAAACAGGATCGAGAAAAAGTATGTACCAACGCAAGTTCGGTCGTATTCGAATCCCTACAACATTAAAGAACGTCCAAGTGGAATTCAGCCACGAACTCGATACAGACCAAATCGGAATTCGAGAGTTTCAATTAGTTGAGGTTAAATAAACCCCATCATCCATTCGGCTTCAGAGGTCGCAAAACAACGGTGTCGATCAAAAAGTTATCCGACCGTTCTAAACAATGAACGATGACTTCAGCGACTTCATCAGGAGTGAGTTTATTCTTAGTTGGACTTCTTCTTCGAATCGAAGAAAAGGTAGTTTGAACGGAACCGGGATAAATAGTAGTGACCTTAATTCCATCGTTTCTGAGTTCTTGGAATAAGGCATCCCCTAAGCCGCGAACAGCAAACTTACTCGCGTTGTATCCACCTAAATTGGGATTCCCAACTAAGCCCGCAATCGAAGCCACATTGATGATATGACCCTGCCCCTGCTCTTTTAAATGAGGCACGACTTCACGGATACAATGAAACGTCCCCGTGATATTGGTCGAGATCATCTCATCCCACTCTTCTTTCCCCAATTCATCGATAGCCCCAAAATGCCCAATTCCGGCATTATTGATCAAAGCATCGATCTTACCCCAAGTCTCTAAAACTGTTTTGATAGAGCTTTGAACAGCATCCAAATCTCCTACCGGGCAAATCACGGGTAAAAAAGATTCGCCCAATTCTTCTCGAACTTCTTGAAGGCGCCCTTCATCTCGAGCAAAACCAGCGACTTTACCACCCTTTTCGATGAGAAGCTTTGAAAGGGAGCAACCAATGCCGCGGCTAGCGCCGGTGATGATGGTTATGGAGTCGGGGATGTTCATGGGTAATTAATTGGGATAGATTGATTTAGAAGCATATAAGATTTAGCTATACCTTAACTAGCCCGAAGCGCTAGCGAGGGTTTCTTCCCCTCGCTAGCGCTTCGGGCTAGTTAAATGACATTTGTATTGTATGGATTTATTCGAGAACCGCCACTAAGTCCGCGTTTTCAATTTTTTAACCTTACTGAATCCCGCCCAGCGTCTGAGTTGCGCAACATCGATCGCTCGCTTGGCTTCATCGGGATCTGTAGGCTTAAATTGAACGGGAATTTCTCTGCCCTTGAGAGTTTTCTGGATCGCCCACCACGAGATTTGCCTCAAGCTAGAATCGGGATCGGTGAGAGCATCGATCAAATATCCCAATCTCTCTCTTCGATGGGGGCTATTAATGATGCCTTCGATACATTCAGCCCGAACTTCGAGATCAGAATCTTTCAGATTTCGAGACAGATACCACGCGGCTTTCTCACTTCCGACGCGAGATAAAACGGAGGCCGCGAGTCTTCGAGTCGAGACGCTCGAAGAATTCTCCAACTGCTCACCCACATAATCGACAACTTGAATGTTGTTCCCGTAGACCACCAAACTTTGAGCGACGATGCTCCTAACCCATTTATCTTTGGTGTGGAAGTGTTCCAAGAGGAAAGGAATTCCACGGGTGTCCTTCCATTGAGCTAAAATTCCCGCGAGGTTAACGCGAACTCTTTCATTGGTGATCGTTGCTTTGTCTTCTAAAAAATAAACAACAACTTCACTTCCGCGTTGCTTCCCCGCATTGAGAAAGCGTTGGATCGCTTCATTTCGATCCTCTTCAACGGAACTGCCCAACTTCTTTAAAACGGAAGAGTAATTTTTGACTCGTTCGGTAAGACTCATCTGATCGGGAGGGGTGGTCGTACACCCCCAAGATAAAAACAACCCGAGACTGAGGATTACAATTCTCTTCACCGTTGAGTCCCTTTTTTAAACTTAAACAAACAACGTTTGTAGGGGCAGGGCTTGCCCCTGCCCGATTCCTTGAACGAAGTAATCATTTAATAAACGATTCACGATTGCTCGGAAGACGGGCGCCCGCAAGGGACGCCCCTGCAGTTAGATTTCTCAAACGATATAAAGTTAGGAATCGCCGAAATCAAAACTTAGGCGCTTCCCCATCATCCCCATCTTGTAACACGCTCCACTTCGTATCAAGGTCTCGCAGCCGACGAGCACGTTGAGAAATCGTTACTGAAGTTTTCAGGAAGTTCTCTAAGTCCATTTCGAAAGTACCGATCTTTGGCGCCCCTCGAGTGAGGTAACGTTCACCCAAGTTTTGTTGGAAGAAGGTCGCCCAAGAGATGAAGTCGACTCCAGCGTCAGACAAAACTTTCATCAACTCGATATAGCTATCAGTGGCCGCCAAATTCGACTTAGGAAAATTTGTCGTGTAGAGACGTTGAAGCTCCCAACGTAACTCATTGTGTCGATCCGCATCGATATTGTTTCTCGCAATATATTCAGCGAACTGACGCACTGAGCGATTCTTACTAACCTTGCGAATCAAATCGATCGTCTTCTGAGATAAGGTCGCACCGTTATCTCGAAGAACGGGGGCTCCTTTGTCCACATAGGTTTTATACCTGTTATAAGTCAACGACATACGGTAAGGAGTCGTCGGTAAAACGATCTCTCGACGAGGTAATACAATTTCATCAAAGCTCAAATCATGATTGAGCTCTTTGATGTTTTCGATCACGATCGCAGCGGCTTTGTAATAAACCACCTGAAGTTCTTCGGGCCAATAAGCTACGGTACGTTCTGGGGAACGTCGTTGAGCCCAACTGAGAACTTTGGCCTCATCGGGAATGTATTCATCAAAGATCTTTAACTTCGAAACTAACTCTCTCCTCTTAACGATATTTAAGAGAGTCAAGTCTAAGATTTCATCTTCAGTAAAGATCTCTCCATTCATCATCGAAGGTTGTTTCGTGATGGGATCGATACCCCAAACGTCACGCCCCTTGAGAATGTAGCGGTCGTTAAAGAGCACGCTGTCAAAAGTATCAAAGTGCTGTGATTCTTTAGGCGTGGCCGCAGGATCCCAACCACTTTCACTTAAGATGTGAGGCGTGACCACTAAGATCACCTCGGTTCGTCGTTGCTCTTTTTGAACTCGAGTGAAGAGTCGCCCCAATACCGGGATATCTCCCAGGAAAGGAACTTTAGCCGTCGACTCGGCCTCTTCCTCTTGGATCAAACCACCCAAAATAATGGGACGGTGATTTTTGACTCGAGTTTGTCCGAAAAACTTTCGCTGAGAAACAATTGGGATACCTAATAGATCTTCAGCAAAAACGCGTTCCCGACCGCGAAGCTGATTCGAAACCACTTCCAATTGAAGAGCGATTTCATCGTTGTCATCACCACTGACGCGGGGGCGCATATTGAGAGTGAATCCGACGTACTGAGTGGTGACTTGATTGATTTGTTCAACGAAATTTCCACCGGTCACATCTCGATTCACGCTGGTCGATCGGAACGTGGGGACTTCATCACCGATGTGAAGAATACTGGGGCGATCATCCAAAGTTAGGATCTTTGGACGCGCTTTGATCTTGGCATCACCTTGTCGAACCAAGAGATGCACGTTCGCCATGAAGCGGCCCGAAATGTCATCGGCCGTGTCATCTACGATGATGCCTACGCCTTCCTGAACTAAATCAGGAACAGTGATGCCCGGGCGACGCAAACTATCGGGCACTCCCGGTTGAACTAAGGACTCTCCGGGGAAGGGAGCGGTAAAGCCCCCCAAAGTCGAACGCTTCCCGAAGGCCACGGAATCGATTCCGATATCGGAAAGGTGGTTCGCATCGAGTTCAATCAGTTGAACTTCGATCATCACCCTTCGTGCCGGACGATCGACTGAATCGACAAAGGCTTGAATCTTTTCAATATCTTCTGCAGTACCCACCGCCATCATCACTCCACGCATTTCGGTTGAGGATGATTCGTTGAATTCGATCGTTTGTTGATCTGAAACGCCTTGCCCAGTAGACACTCGGGGCATTTTAAAGGGGTCTTTTGAAGGCATTTCAAAAACATAAGGAATCTTAGGCCCTAAGGGCAGGGGTGCCTCTTGACCATGAGAGATACCACCCTTTGAAAACACATTTTGCTTAAAGGTTTCAACCGTTCTCCACTTCCCATTAGCCAATAAGCCCGAAGTGGTCACACTTGAATTCACCCTCGACCAAACATTCGCCACGCTGGCCAAGGTTAAGGATTCCATCAAGGTATTGACATCGATGTACTTAGGTCGAATCGGCACTTTCTCTAATTTGAGTCCCATGTCATCAAAGCGCGAAGCTAAGAGCACTAAACTAGTGATCGTCGCATCTTCACCGAAGAGCATCACTTCGTTGGGCTTGCCATCGATAGTAGCAACATGCCCCTTTTCCAGATACTCAGGAAAATCTGCCGCTAAAAACCGTGTGAAGTCACCCGTGAGCTTGTGGTGGAAAGTAAAGAATTCCACTTTCCCCGCTGGACGAGGAGGCTTGGGCTTTTTGTTCTCTTCAGGCTTCGGAGCACCACCCGATCTCAATGTAGGCTCTGAATTGGGTCCCACTGCCTTGACGGCTTTTGAGTTACCTGAGTCAGCGACTTTAATGGGATCGTTAGGAAGAGGTGCTTCATCCTTTTTCACCGTAGGATCAACAGGCTTCGTCGGCTCTGGATTGTTATCCCCCAGTGCTTTCGCGATTTCATCTTGAGCTGACTCGATGTTGAGATTTGCATTCTCTTTCGGGCTAACTGAAGATTCTTCATCATTCCCTTCCGATATAATGTTGGGAACTTCTTCTACCTTTGAGTTTTGATCCTCTTCAAGGATGTTCGGAATGTTATCTTCAGAATTCACTTCCTGAAGAGTCCCACCTTTTTGGGCCGCTAAGTCCATCTGCTTCAATTTTTCGGCGCGTTGATCTTCCGACATTTTCTGAAGCAGACCCTCAGGATCTTTGGAGCCTTCAGAATCGACGACCTCATCATCCTGAAGCTGAGAGTTTTTCATCTTCTCAAGCACTCGTTGAGCTTCGAGCTCGGTGTCGGTGTAGGTGGTACTACAAGATCCCCCCACAAGAAAGAGCAGACCGATCAGTCCGAAGAGGACTTGAGATTTTAGATGGTTATTCATATGACGAAAGATCATAGATCCTCCAGAACCCTCGAAGGGTTTCCTTGATGAGTACAGAGCTCGCGAAGCTCTGATTGCGCGCATGATGCCACAAAGCAAAACGAAAATTAGGGTGGAGCGACTCCACCTTCTCATTTTTCTCTTACTTCTAGGACTTTGGATTCAATCTGAATCCACTCTTCACTTTCAAGTTGACGTTCCTCTATCTTAACGGATTCCGATCAGAATAAAGGACGCCCATTGATTAGGTTTTTTAAATTTTCCTTCTCGAAGCATGTCGAGCTTTGCCTCTCTCAAGGCTTGAGAGCGTCGAACTTTGCTTCCTTTTAACCAGCGGGTATAAAATTTTTCCATTAAACCCGCAGTGGCTTCATCTTCAACCTTCCACAAGCTGACAAGCAGAGATCTTGCACCTGAATGCAAAAACGCCGTGCCTAAGCCTACCGGATCGTCACCCGGCCCAACATCGTACCTTCCGGTTTCACAACCCGAAAGCGTGATCAGTCGGCTCTGTTTAAGGTTAAGCCCTAAAATTTCACTGGCTCGAAGCTTTCCATCTGCATTTTGACCCCGTGTCAAATACAGAGTTGAGTCCATTGGTCTCGCCGGGAAAAACTCCCCGTGACAGGCCAAGTGAACCACATGGCCGGATGAGGCCAATTGAGTTCCTCGAGACTCTTCCGCATTCTTGCCACTTAAAACGACCTTGTCTTTGAACAGCTTTGCGATTCCCTCGACTTCAATTTGGGCGTAAGGAAGATGAGGAAAATCCCGCTTCCCATCACCGTTGTAATCGGTATCGGGATCGACAAGGGCGACGAGCTGCTGAGGAGCACCCTGGTCCCCATCGCGCGGCAAGTACTTCAAGACAGTGGCACTCGGTAAATAACTGAGCTCCCACTTCTCGATCAAGAAACCACGCTTAGAGGAGACTAAGGCCTCAAACGGCAGACGATGGAGGGGGCCCCAGGGGACGATGGTCACCTCCGGAGTCTTGCCTGAGGGAGAGAGTCCTCGCGACAGA
The DNA here is from genome assembly GCA_028280485.1 of Planctomycetota bacterium. Lineage (GTDB taxonomy): Bacteria > Planctomycetota > UBA8108 > UBA8108 > JACQVS01 > JANQLS01. The sequence goes on along the minus strand of JANQLS010000085.1, from coordinate 346,150 downwards.
GACTCCACTTTGGCCTCCACAGGCACCACTAACTCTCGGTAAAGTTGTTCACCGATAGTAGTGTCCGCGGCGGCGGCGCCCAAGAAAGCATCTACCGTTCGCGTGAGATCACTCGGCTTGACCGTGAGCTCTACGGTCTCGAAATGATTTCGCGAAATGATAAATGCCACCAGACGCTCCCCGGTGGAGAAATATTCCAATAATAATTCAGTGCTGCTCAAGCCCTTTTGAATCTCCGACAAGGTTGCCGGTTGGCCGAGCACTAATGATTTCACCAATTGAGAGACCGAAGGATGCTTCGCAATTCGATTGCGTAGAGCTTCGATTTGACTTCGAAGTGATTCGTAAGTCTCTCGTGAATGATCTTTCAATCCGTATAAGGATGAACGACCTTCTCTAACGGCCTCAGCTCTTCCTAAGAGCTTGATGTAATCGTTGTAGAGATGCCGATCTTGTTCTCTTGAGTAAAGTAAGAACCTCAAGCCTAAAGATTCGATGAAGGCTCGCGATCTTGAACGTTCAGCCGCATGGAAAGCTAACTGAACTTGACCTCGTTCGAAGTAATGTCGAACCAAATCTTCGAAGAACGATTGTTTGTTCGACATAAAGCCCGACTTGCGATCGGAATCTAAAATTCGACTGCGTTGAGCTTCGATCGTTTGAGCGGCTAACTGGTAATGTTGATCCGCTTCCGTTGAATTTTTAAGTGCATCCGAAATACGAGCTAAATACCAATGAGCGCGCCAACGGCTTTCGAAGTGACCTTGAGCCTTCGCTCGACCCAACGCCCATTGAGCCAGCTTATTTGCATCAGCTGGACGACCTGCTTCCAAGTAGAGTTCAGCCAAGTTCGCGCCGGAAACCATTTCCAAGCGAGGAGACTTCCCCTTAGAAGCTAACTGGTAAGCGGCATTGGCAGCGTCGATAGCTTGTTGTCGGAGTCGGCTTGCTTCTGGCTTTGAACCAGCTAACAGCGACAACTCTCGATACACATTTCCTGCATGGATTTTGATTTGAGTTTCAAGTTCAGTTTTAAAACTAAGATCCTTGAACTGAATGGCTCCAATTTCACGGTGAGCCAATTGATAAGTACTTAAAGCATCGTTTAAATTTCTTTTTCGAAGAAGTTCACTCCGAGCCGATGCGAAGTACAGGCAGTCTCCTAAGATCAACCGCGACGCGACTTGGAATTCTCGCGACTTCGATGTCTTCAGAAGGCTTTGGGCTTCGGCTTTGGCAGCTTGAAAGTCACCTAATTGAAGATGGACTCCGGCTAGATTCAAACGGAGTTTCTCTTTGAAATGATCGACCTTCGATAAGGACATCATGCGATGAAGCGCATCCTTATAAGCTCCCCTCGCTGCTTCGTAATCGCCTTGGTTTTGAAGAGCTAAGGCGACCTGGGCCGACACTCTCGCTTGAAACCAAGGGCTTCTCTGAGGGAGAACTTCCATCTGCTTAAGAAGCTGACTCGCCGAAGCGGGTTGACCCACTTCCATACTGGCTTGAGCCGCCAAATAAAGGCAGAGATCCTTTTCTTTATCCGTCAGGACTAACTTCTTTCGAGCCTGAATAAAAGTCTTCGCCATATTCACCAGCTCAGCTGGCGTTCCTCTAACGAAGTCTCTCAGGCCGATCTGAATAGCTGATTGATCACCTTTTGTATCTCCCAGCTTGATGAGTTCAGCGTTTAACTTTTTAAAACTCTCGCGATCTCCCCGATAACGAGCGAGTGATCGTCCCAACCTTAAGAGTTCTAATAACTCCTCCCGAGAGAAACTGGTTCGCTTCGCTTCGAGAGAAACAAACTCTTGTTGAGCTTTCTTAAAATCACGAAGCTTATAGATGATTTTTAGGCGAGCGAGTGATTCAGTTGCACTCGCTTGTGGATTCTTCGAAAGAACTTTAAGAGCTTCTAAATATTCTTTATCGGCTTTGGATCGTTCGAGGTCCGCCTTGAGACGATAAGAAAAAGCCAATGCCTCAAACAGGATGGGAAGGTCACGGTCGATCCGGTCGGGAGCCCGAAAGTAGGCTCTTCCAGCCTTCGAGAAATAAGTGACGAGGCTGGGGATCGATTTTGAAAACTCAGCTTGTTCAGCTTCACTCAGCTGACTTGAAAGGCTGGTCGCTAAAGGAGAAACCGACTTCAGTTGATGAGCTTTCGAAATAGAATCAAATTTTTCAGCGAGATCTAAGACTTGATAAAGTTGAGCTTGAGAAAGACGAGCTCGTTCGAGATCTTGAGTCGATCCCAATCTCAAAGCTTGTCGCTCAACCTGAGCCCAACTCTCGACCGCCTTCTGGAAGGAAGGCTTGGCTTTTGAGAAGAAGTAATCTCCCCGCTTCTCTAAGGTTTTCCAGGAAGGACTCGCACCCTTTTGAGCATCAGCCAACTCACTCGCTGAAAACATTCCAGCGAGCAATGTGAAGATTGAGATGCTAAAAAGAGTTAGTTTCGAGTTCATTCGTCTGAGAAGTATTAGAAATCTTGGAAATCTATAGTTCTAACGAGATAGAGCTGACTCAGTTTCCGGTGATTCACTTTTTAAGATAAATTTTCGGACGTAATTAAAACACCCGAGAATCGTCCATATCTTTAGATCGGCTATTTTCGGAAGTTTCTCTTTCAGAACTATCCAATAAAGTTAACGCCGATTAGAGTGCGTACGGACGCAAGTACATTATCGGATGCGACAGCTCTGATAGAAAAGGTGGAAATGAGTTCACGTTCTCGTGAACCGAAGAATCCAACAACAAGGCTTATGCATACCTTGTTCCACCGACAAAAACTATCTCAAGTTTAAACAAATAAACAACTTGAGACAAGAATCAGATCGGGTGTTTTGAATAAATACACCCTGGGATCTGTCAGAATAATTCACGCTTGGAGATTTCCTGCTGCCGGTTTTTAATACAGTGAAAAACCTGTTGATAACTATGGCATGTACTCAGCGTAAAATCTGACCGATAAATAACTTCGAGAAACAAACAATCACCGAATTTTGCCCTGAATATGGCAGAAGATTAAACCCTCAATATGGAGGCATAGGATATGAAGAGGATCGAAAACGGTTGGGCCGCATTCGCCTTGGCCACTGGCAGCGCGTTCTTAGGCTTCGTATTAGCTGCGAGCACTCTCAGCTTCGGTACGGGTGAAAAAGTCCAAAATGGCAATCAGGAATTCATCTCTGCCCCTCTCAATGCGATGGATCCAGCACGGCTCGCTGAACTGAATCAGGCTGAAAGACAAAGAATTGAAGTCTTCCACGAAGCTTCAAAATCCGTGGTCTTTATCTCTGTTTCCCAGCTTCAACGGAGCTTGTTCTCCCTCGATGTCACTGAAATCCCCCGCGGTAACGGTACCGGATTCATCTGGGATAAACAGGGTCATATCGTCACCAACTACCATGTCGTTCAAAGTGCGAATCGCGCCTCGGTCAAACTCCAAAGTGGCGAAGTCTTCGATGCCGAACTGGTGGGATTTTATAAACAAAAAGATCTCGCCGTACTCAAGATTAAAGCTCCCGCTTCAAAGCTCGCGCCCATTCGACTGGGAACATCTAAAAATCTTCTCGAAGGACAAGATGTTTTAGCGATCGGGAATCCCTTCGGCTTGGATCAAACTTTGACCAATGGAATCGTGAGTGCGCTGAGGCGGGAAATCAATTCACCCGTGAACACCAAGATCCTCAATGTGATTCAAACCAACGCTGCGATCAATCCCGGCAACTCAGGCGGCCCCCTTCTCGATTCAAAAGGTCGAGTCATCGGAATCAACACCATGATCTTAAGCCCGAGCTCCGTCAACGCAGGAATCGGATTCGCCGTACCGATCGATATCGTTAAGAAGCTCGTTCCACAGATCATCAAGTACGGCCGAGTGGAAAAGCCTTATCACCCGGTTCTAGGTGTCGAAATCGATACGGAATCTGAAGAAGCCCATCGAATTGTTCGCCGTTACGGCATTCTCCCGGTGATTATCAAAAACCTCTCCGATGATGGCGGCGCCAAAAAAGCCGGCATCAAAGAGGGAGATATTTTGGTTGAAGCCGGCGGATATCGCCTTCGAAGTATCGACGATTTGAGAGTCGTTTTAGAACGCTTCGATGCCGGGGATGTGATCTCTCTCAAATATATTCGAGGAAACGATGTCTTCAAGACAACGGCGAAACTCGACGAAGAGCCTTGATCCTTAAAGTTCACAGTATTTGACTTATCGGCATAAAAAAAGCCCACGAGAGTTCTTTCTCATGGGCTTTTTTTATGCCGTTGTTGGAAAAGATTAAGAGTCTTTCTTTTCCTCTTCTACTTTAGGCTTCGGCTTATTCTTTGAAGCCTCTTCAGAGAGATCTTTGACTTTCTTCGGTTCACCTTTGGGGGGAGTTTCTGGGTCGGAAACCCTTTTAATCAATTCAGGAACTCCCACTCCCGTAATTTTCGGAAGAAAATTCTTTACCGGGTATTTCTTCTTGAGGCGCTTCACGAAGCGATCTTCATCTTCAAGCCGTCGTTTTCGAATAATGAGATCTTTGATCTTTTCTTGGACCTTTTCGAAAGGCTCGACTTCTCCTCTCTCAATTTTGATCATCTTCAAATAAACCCAGCCACGAGGAGTTCGGATGCGCCTCCGCATCTCACCTTCTTTCATTTCGTAAATGGCTTTCTTAAGATTGTCAGCCATCTTTTCGACTTCCTCGGCCTTCATCTTCCAAAAACCCCCTGCTTCACTCCGAATCGCTGAAGTTTGACGGGCGACTTCGCTAAACTCAATCCCACCATCCAAGGCTTTGTCGATAATATTGAGTTTCTCTTGGATATCGTCTGAAGGAAGAATCAAAATCATTCTGAACGTGTAGCTAGAAGCCTTTTGAAAGCTCTCTCGGTTAACTCGATAGAACTCTCGCAACTCCCCAGGGGTAATAAACTCAGGCCGAAATGCTTTGGTCCAAAGAAGAATGTTCATCATGATTTCTTTGTGAACTTTCTCTCTGTACTGAATGCGGGTCATGCCTTCACTCTCTAGAAGAGATTTATAAAATTCATCGGCATCACGAATATTTTGACCGGCCTTACGGAAACGGCTGATTCGGTCATTGATCTCTTTATCGATCTGTCGAGGGAAGACTTCGATCTCTTCTTTTTCAGCTTCTTGAAGGAGAAGGCTATCTCGCACCATTTCCTCTAAAAGAATTTGCCTGAACTGGTTTCGAGCTTGAGCGATGAGCGCAGGAGATACCGGGCGATTCCCGACGACCTTGGCGATACGCTGAAGCACTTTTCGATCGAGTTCACCGTAAGTGATCACTTCGTCCCCAACGATCGCCGCCAATCCGCCCTCACTGACGATATGCGGTTTGTTCGCATTTTGGGCAAGGAGAGTAGAGCCCCCACTTAGAAAGAGAACTAACGTGAGAAATTGAAGGAGCGAAGTTTCGATCTTCCTCTTCATCTTGGGGTCACTTTCTTTTCGAAGTTAAGGTTTAGATCAGCCTCCCTTTTTCCCCGAAGCTGGGGCGGAAGGGCCTAGAATCAGCTGGAATCCCAGAGAGGGATATCATAGGTTGTTCTTCTATAGACGTCTACTCTGAGCTTGATATACAAGGAATCTTCTCCTATTTTCGATTGAACGATAATATCAACCTAAATAACCCTCATCCTGCCAAGAGGAATTAAACTCCTACTAATTAGCATGCTAAAAAGGCTCAAATCGCCTCTCAAGCCCGAAGCTTTAGCGAGGGATATTCGAAGGCCGTATCTTAATAAAGAGTGTAACGACTAATATAGTTCGGTGAAGGAGTGGATTGGCATTCCTAGTGATCCCTCGCTAAAGCTTCGGGCTTGAAGGGTTTAAATTTCTATAAACCGCGATTTTGTTTCCAAAGGTTAAACAATGAAATCACTCGACGTCGCTGTAGCTCAATTTGAAGCACGTGATGCAGACAAAGAGCATAATTTGGGAAAAATTCAGGAGTTCAGCCGAAGGGCAAGCCAAGAAGGATCCCAGCTCATCTGTTTTCACGAATGCTCGATCAGCGGTTACTCTTTCGTTCAGCCCTTCACCAAAGATCAACTCTTAGAGTTAGCGGAACCCATCGAGGAGAGCCCGAGCATTCAAAGACTACTTGATATCTCAAAGCAAAATCGAATTGCGGTGGGAGCCGGTCTCTTTGAAGCTGAAAACGATGAGGTCTTCAATACTTATGTAGTCGTCACTCCCGAAGGTCGAATCGAAACCTTCAGAAAGATTCATGCCTTCGTGAATCCTCATCTCTGTCCCGGAGAAAGCTACAAGGTCTTCAAGTTTCAAGGTTGGCAAGTGGGGATATTAATTTGCTACGACAACAACCTCCCCGAAAACGTCAGAATGACAGCGCTCATGGGCGCTGAGGTCATCATCATGCCACATGTCACTTGTGGCTTGCCCTCGGTTATGCCCGGGAGAGGAAAAATAGATCCCCAACTTTGGGAGAATCGCCACACGGATCCCGTTCCTCTTAGGCTGGAATTTGAAGGACCAAAAGGCCGGGAATGGTTGATGCGCTGGTTACCCACGAGAGCTTATGAAAACGGAGTGTACGCCCTGTTCTCAAATGCTGTTGGAGTGGATTACGACACCATCAAAACGGGTAACTCGATGGTGATCGATCCCTACGGAGAAATTCAATCCGAGTGCCATCAACTGGGTGAAGACATCGCTTACGCGACCTTGACGGAAGACAAAATTCGATTGTCATCGGGTCAACGTTATTTAAAAGCCCGCAAGCCAGAGTTGTACCAGAAACTGATAGAACCTCTTCCCAAAGGACAGGAGAGTAAAACCGAACCGGGTTGGAAATTAGAAACCCCGGAGGACCTGTAGCCAAATTCACCTGCAATAATTTGGGTCGTGGTGAATTCAATGTCGCCTGTAGGGGCAGGGCCCATCAATGGCTTACGCCAAGAAAGGGCCTGCACTTTTCCTTGATCGACGCAATCCTTTAAAACTGTCACACTTACCCGGTAAACGGGCGCCCACAAGGGACGCCCCTACAGATCACTCGCCTCCGAGCTTCTTCAGCAAGCTATCAGCATTCTTCTTGATCCCACCTTCAAGTTGGCCGGCACCTTTTAGAAGTGCTTCTGCGCCTTTGAGAGGATCCTTTAGCAATTGGTCTTTAGCATTAACGACCATTTCAATCGCAGACGTAACCGGATTGGCAATGACCTTAGCTGCCTGAGCGACCGAGATCCCTTCCTCCCCTCCAATATCCTTCAGAGTCACAGGATTAGGTAACTCCAAAGTCAATTCTTGGCCTTTTAAATGAGTCGCTAATAAAGTGATCTTGGGATTTTGAAAGGTGAACTTTTTAATCTTGATGAATTTCTCTGTCGTCAAGGTCTCTTCACCTTCAGACTTGGCTTCGGCTTTTTGTTTCTCAGCAAATTCATCAATGTTCTTTTGAATCGTACCGATGTTGGTACCATTCAACGCTACCTCATAATTGACTTCCGCTCCATCGATGAAAATTTCATCGATCACAATCTTTTCGCTGAAGACCGACATCGGATCGAGTTTAACTCGAATTGTCCCCACATTCACTGCGTGGGCTGAATCGAACCCCTTGGGATTTTTAACAATGAAATTTGTTAAATCTCCCTCCCCCGAAAAAATTGAAATCTGAGCTTTTTCGAGATCACCCTCAGTTTTGGTGACGGTGGGTACAACCATTCTCACCCCTTCTTCAACCGCGCTATTAATTGAGAAGAAGAGACCGATCGCTCCAATGAGGGCGAATATCAATAAGACAATGACAACTTTGATGAGCTTCTTCATCGTTGATCTTTCCGTTGATTTTTTTAATCAGAAATTATGAACAATCTAATGTGGGTAGCAGAAAATGCTTGATTGAAAGACGATATCCGCAACATCGTAAAAATGCAATTTATGAACACTCAAAATAACTGCCTCATTTCAAGCCCGAAGTGTCAACGAGGGTTAGGCTTCAAATCCATTTCAAGCCCGAAGCGTAAGCGAGGGTCGGGCTTCGAACAACCTTAAAAACACAATACCGCATTAGGGGTAGCGTGAGCGCTTACTCTGAAATCACTTCATATCTCTACACGCAATTTTCCTCGCAGCCAAAGAGTCACTCGCTAACGCTACGCGCTGGAAATACAAAAAAACGCCCTGAAGAATCTTCAGGGCGTTTTGAAATATCAGCACTCAGCGCTCAATTATCGGGTAACTCTTTAATGTAAAGATTAGTAAACCAAACCTTACCGTGGTCCCCTTGAAGCTTGAATGGGCCCGAACTCACTTCCAAGGTAGGAGTACCGTGGCTGTCCGTTCGGCTCTTTAATTGAACACCATCGTGGATCAATTGACCGTTTTGCCAAACCCAGATCTTCATGCCTTGAACCTTCACATCCATGAGGTTCCATTGATCCGCACGGTTACGAGCGGCTCTGGAGGGATTTTTCTTTGAGTAGAGAGCTCCATCCTGGTGCATGCCGCCTTTCCCGAGAGTGTTTTGCGTGCTGTAGATTTGGATTTCCCACTGATCCCTCAAATAGAATCCGCTATTTCCGCCATCGATGGTCTTATCCACTTTGTATTCATAGTGAGCTAAAAAGTTTCGGTAAGAACCTTTGGTCCAAATATCTTTGCCCTCACTTCGAACTTTATCGTTGAAGAACGCTTCTTCTTTATCAACTTTCCAAAGATTGTTGATATCGTGTTTTCCCCTAGTTTTGAACTGGGTAAGATCTTTCCCATTAAACATGGGTACCCAACGGTTCTTCATGTCACAGATGGGGCGAATACGAATGTTTTTGTACCAAACATGGGAGTGGTCCCCTTGGAACATGATGGGGCCCTTAACGTTTTTGAGAACTCGTTTAGTAATGGGATGAACTTTAACTTCCCCAGGAGTGTTCTTTTTGCGATAGACGTTGTTCTGAACTAAGAAGCCATTGTGGTAAACGGTAATGCGAGAACCGATGTTAATAATTCGCATTTTATTCCAGTGGCCTGGAGGGTTTTGGGGGCAACTGGAAGCTGAAGCGGCATCGTAAATAGAACCGGCATCAACGGGCCGAGGCTTTTTGATCCCATAGCTATCAAAGAGTTGGACTTCGACCTGGCCACGAAGGTAGATTCCACTGTTACCGCGATACTTGGGAGTTTTTCTCTTAGGGAACTTGTACCAGAGTTCGAGTTCAAAATTTTCGAATTCCTCGATGGTACAAATATCGTTCTGTCCGCCTTTACCGTTGGTTAAAGTCCCGTTTTCAACTTTCCAGCGATTAGGTCCGGCGTGATTGCCTGATGTGGGTTTTGCATTCGTCCAGCCCGTGAGGTCTTTTCCATTAAAGAGTTCCTTCCACTTCCCGAACTCTTCACTCTGAGCTTGGACTTGCGCACATAAACCCAATAGCAGCAAGCTGAATATCAACTTTCGCAACATAGAACACTCCTCCAAATGGATGCTTTTATCATTGTTAAAATCTAAAGTATTGATTTGAGGGTAGATTGTAATCTCTTTCAAACCCCCTGATTGTCGCGAGCCTGGATACTCTTTGTCAAGGACCAGAATTTTCCTGCTCCCTCAATTTTCAAATCCCTCTATAATGTAGGCATGAACGAAAACGAAAAAAAGCCAGAACCTGATCAAGATCTCATTAAAAGCCCTGAAAAATCTTCAGGTAACGGGCCCTCATCTCCCGCATCGAAATCGAAGAAACAAGAGTCGACATCCTTGTGGGAAATGATGGGAAGAGGGGTGGGTAAAGGTTTAAAAGCAGCAAAGAATTTAGGAGAGACGATTTCTAACGAGGCGGTCAAAGCCTCCAACCAAAAGGAAGTCGAAGAGGATCTCGACTCCCATTACCGAATTTTAGGGCGTATGGTGGCTGAACAGTTTTTAGATTGGAAAAAAGATTCCATTTCTAAAGACGATCCCGCAATCTCTAAATTGGTTGAAGAAATCAGAAAGCAGTTGGAAGAGTTAGAATAGTTACATTCTATTGAATCATTTCTAACCTCAAATCACCGACCTCATTCAACGATAGAGTTCTTACTCGGAAATTAGTATGCCTGGCCCACCCGTTTTATTAGACGTTTCCCTACCCGATTTTCTCCGAGAGCAAGTCGATCCCATCTGCGAAATTTGGCCATGGGATGTTCTCGAAACCGGCTCGTCGGGAGGGCTCCAGATGGTGGAAGGAATTTACACTTACGGGCATCCTTCCATCGACGCAGCACTATTAGATCGCCTCCCGAATCTTAAAGTCGTGAGCAATTTTGGCGTTGGATTTGATCATATCGATGTCGCTGCGGCTCACCGACGAGACATCGCCGTCGGAAATACTCCGGGTGCGGTCACTCACGCTACAGCCGATATGACGATGGCTCTCTTATTAGGAGCCGCAAGAAACTTACTCATCGGTGATCGCTTTGCTCGAAGTAAAGACTTCACTCATTACGACCCAAGCCTTCACTTAGGTTTTGAAGTTCATGGCAGTACTCTAGGCATCATCGGCTTAGGAAGAATTGGGGCAGAAGTCGCCAAACGAGCCTTGGCATTCGACATGGAAGTGATCTATCACAATAGAAAAAAGAATGAACTCGCCGAAAAAGATTTAGATATCGAATACGTCAGTAAAGAAGAACTTTTGGAAAGATCTCATTTTGTAAGCTTAAATCTCCCCTTAAACACTCAAACACGAAATATCATCGGGCGAGATGAACTTCAGTCGATGAGAAAAGATTCCATTTTGATCAACGTCGCAAGGGGAGGCGTTGTCGATCACAATGCTTTACATGAAGCCTTAAAGAATGAATGGATCGCCCGAGCGGCCCTCGATGTGACTGAACCGGAACCTTTACCGCGAGACCATCCACTTTTAGATTTAGAGAACGTAATTATCCTGCCCCACCTGGGGAGCGCCACGAAACGAACCCGCGAAAAGATGGGCCGGATGGCGGCAGCAAATTTGGCAGCTGGCTTGCGGAGGAATAAGCTACCGCATGGAGTTTAAAAATTCAGACTTGTAGGGGCAGGGCTCGTCCCTGCCCAATTCATTGGTTCATGTGATCATTTAAAACTGACCACGCATGTCGAGGAATCGGGCGCCCACAAGGGACGCCCCTACAGGAACAAATTTAAAGTGTTTTGTGATCTGGTTCATGCCCTCTTCGAATAAACATCCTCTTCGTGCTCAACGGCTTTTCCTTGTTCGACTAAATACTCAAGAGTCGCCCGAGTAGCCCGTAAAAACCATTCGACAAGATCCGGATGGATATCTGAATAAGCTTGATGCGCGATCTCACTCAACGAGGTTGGTTCTTTTGGAAGTAATGAATGAATTTGATCCGTACGCTTCTTTCGGTGGGCTATATTTTTGGTAAGGAGATCTTTCGCTTTGAGCGTTGCTGGGCCGTGAGAAGGAAACAAGACCTTGATGGAGAGCTTCTCGATTCGCTTTAAAGAGTCTAAGTAGGTCTTCATGTGCCCTCCCGGTGAACCTACATACATACTGAGAATCGTCGATACCAAATCTCCCGCGATCAAAGTTTCATAATGGGAATCGTAAAAGGCTAAGTGCCCCTTAGCATGGCCCGGAGTAAACAAGCATTCCATCTGCCAGGGTTGATAACCATCAGGAGCCACCCCTAAATCGATAAGATCTCCATCCTTTAAAATTCTATCGACGGCGATATCCATCAATTCTTCAGTGATGGGATGAGCCCACACCGGTACTCGAAACTGAGCTTGAATCGGCTTCAATCCCTGAGTGTGATCGACATGATGATGGCTGAGGATAATGGCTTCGAACTTATCTCCTCTGTCAACTCGAGATTGAATCGCACGACCTAAATGATCGAGTTCGGCCTCGCCTTTGGGACCGGGATCGATGAGATAAAACTTATCAGTCCCAACTAAAAAGGCATTCGTTGGAGACTCGGGAGGAAGAGGTGGAGTATAAAGCGGCAAAACTTCAATCCCCGGCGTCCAGGGGATCGTTTCCCCCGAGCCTTCAAACTCCAGGCGTAAACTTAGGTGTTTTTTATTCTCAGAGGAAAAATCATAATCTTTCAGTTCTCTAAGAATCGTTAAGGTCGGCGCCGAAATCTGTAACTCTCCCTTATTCCAGCGCTCTAAAGCCGATTTCGGACTTTCCCATATTCCAGCTGTCAGCTCGCCGGGCCAAATTTCAGGCTCCTCGCTATCAAAGATCTCACAGAGATAAAATCGAGTATCAAAACGAATCTTAGAAAACTTGGGTGTCAACAATCGCGTGATTGGAATCAATCGATCTGGATCAACCTGAATCTCGTTTTCTAAGCAAGAGTTCCAAAGGGAAAAATCGGGTTCTTCATCGAGGAGAGATTTTCTCCAAAAATTAAGATCAGAGAAATTTTTGAGGGGAGCTTGAGTTAAAAGCACCCCCGTCTCCTCGAAGACTTCACGAATAGCGGCGAGTTTCAAGGCTTTAGAATCGAACGAGTCACAAAAATCAAATTGGAGTTCAGCGGAGGAATCTTGTTCATCGACTCGCCCCCCTGGAAAGGCATGGTAGCCACCAAAAAATCTTAAGGACTCCGATCTAAGAACCAGGTAAATTTCGGGCTCTTCTGCTTGGGTTCGGAAAAGGATTACACTGGCGGCATCTCGGGGCATAATACTCGTTTTGGATCTGGAATTTAGTAAGAGTGATTTCTTCAGAGTTGGGAAAAAAGTGGCTCAATAATCATAATGAAAATGCTATCCTACGCAGCATTAATCTTTTGATTTCTAAAGGCATTTACAGAATAGAAGTAAGAAAAGTAAGTTATAGAGAAGTACGATACTTCAATTTTTCGAAACAAGCCGACTCCAACTCAACCGAACTTACACAGAAATTCATAAAGAGACTTATGGCTAAACTTGTAATCCTAACTGAAGGCATGACCAACCCGAGCGATGGGAAATTAGCGTGTGCCGTCTTGCGGTACCGTACCGATGAAGTGGTTGCTCTCATCGATTCAACGATTGCCGATGGTCAAAAGACATGTGGCGATGTTTTAAACGGCTTAGGAGGCGACATCCCCATCTACGCCAATTTAGATGGAGTTGAAGGTGATACCTTTGTCATCGGAATCGCACCGGCCGGAGGTAAATTACCAGAAAGTTGGAGGCCCGTTCTCACTGAAGCCATCCGGCGAGGCATGACAGTTCTTAATGGTCTCCATGTTTTCTTCAATGATGATCCAGAGCTTTCTGAGTTGGCCCAACAGTCCGGAGCCGAGATTCACGATGTTCGTTGCCCTCCCGATGACTTAACCGTTTCAGAAAACATTGCTAAAGACACCCCCTGCTTCCGCGTTCACACGGTGGGCGAAGATTGCAATGTCGGGAAGATGTCAGCTGCCTTAGAGCTCGATGCCGGCCTTCAAAACGCAGGAAAAGTTTCAAGGTTTATCGCTACGGGTCAAACTGGAATTGTCGTGTGTGGTAAAGGCCTGCCCATCGATCGAGTCATCAGCGACTTCGTCGCGGGTGCCACCGAGCGACTCATCCTTGAAGATCAAGATGCTGAATTCCTGTTAGTAGAAGGGCAAGGATCTCTCATTCACCCTCTTTATTCAGGTGTCACCTTAGGTTTACTTCACGGTTGTGCTCCTCAAGCTATGGTCTTTTGCTACGATGCTAATCGAAAGTTTCTACGACATTGCCCTGACTTTCCCATCCCACCTCTGGAGGAGTTGATTCAGCTCTACGAGACTTCAGCGAGCTACATCTGTCCCTCTAAAGTCGTAGGCATCTGTGCCAACACCAGTCAGATGACCGCCGAAGAAGCAGAACGTGAAATTAAAACCACTGAAGATCGATTACAAAGACCCGTTAACGATCCCTATCGTTACGGAGTTCAAAACATAGTGGAAGCCATCATCCAAGCTAAAGCTCAAGGCTAGAAGAATTCATGAAACTAGAAGTCCTTCGCCCGATACTTCAGCTAACTGAAACGTTCACCATCTCAAGGGCCTCCCAAGATGAGGTTGACACCGTAATCGTCAAGCTCGAAAAGGATGGCATCACTGGCTACGGTGAAGCGAGTCCAAGTCCCTTCTACGGTCATTCGGGCGATTCCGTCGAGGCTTCCATTCGAAAAGCAGAAGCTTATCTTCACGATGCAGATCCATTTCATTTTCAATCTTTATTAGCTGGATTACCCGAAGTGGTGGAAGGAGACCACGCCGCTCTTTGCGCCATAGATACGGCGCTTTACGATTGGATTGGAAAAAAATTCGGCCAACCCTGGTACCGCCTTTGGGGGCTCAATCCTGATAACACTCCCTTGTCATCTTTCACCATTGGCATCAGTTCAATCGATCACATGCGAGAGAAGGCTAAAAAGGCCGCTCACTTTCCAATTCTAAAAGTGAAATTGGGAACGGAAGATGATCTTGCAATCATGAAGGCGATCCGCGAAGAAACCCAAGCCATCCTTCGAATCGATGCGAACTGCGCTTGGGACATTGAAACAACACTGGAGATGTCTAAAGAGTTAAAAGCTCTGGGAGTGGAATATATCGAGCAACCGATGCTTCCTGAGCGCTTAGAGGAAATGGAAGAAATCTACCATAAATCAGCCCTTCCGGTTTATGCGGATGAGAATTCCGTCACCCCTGAGGATATTCCTAAACTCGTGGGAAAGTTTCATGGCATCAACATTAAGCTCGTCAAATGTGGAGGCATCTATCCCGCTCAGCAGATGGTCCACATCGCCAGAGTACACGGTTTCAAAATTATGATCGGTTGCATGATTGAATCTTCAGTGGGCATCTCGGCAGCTTCTCACCTGGGCCCCCTAGTGGATTGTTTAGATTTAGATGGTTCTATCTTAATCTCAAACGATCCTTACACTGGAACTGAAAATGAATTCGGTAAGTTGAAACTTTCCTCTGAAGCGGGATTTGGAATTCAGTGCCGTTGAGGATAACACTTTCCTTGAGTATCTATGAACATCTACGCCTTAACTAACCCGAAGCGCTAGCGAGGGGTCCATTTTTAAGTGAGCTAACCCCTCGCTAGCGCTTCGGGCTAGTTAATGTGGTATTTCAAAAACTGGAGTTCCCTATTTTGCTCTCTTCACTCTTCTAATTCGCTCTTGAAGATATTGAGCGTCGGACTTTAGGTTTTCCCGATCTAAGAACGTTTTCATTTTGACATAACGATCTTTGATGTCGAAACCGATGCTTTTATGAAGCTTTCTTAAATCGACTGGGCAAAGAAAAATGGGGCGTGAATCGGCTTCTTTCAAGTGATTCGACCCATTCATGACACACTTATAATAAATACAGTGGCGTACATTAAACATGTGCCCAATCTCATGGGTTAATACTTTCAAGCTGCGTTTTAGTAGAATTCGCTCACTGTTAGAAGTCCATTCCTTCCCTTCAAAATCGGGGCTGTAACGACAAAAGCTATAAACCCCTACTCTTCCCTTAAGCGATGCTTGACCGAATACAAAATTCCAACTTTCTTTGGGGTAGAGATCTTCCATCGTGATCGCCAACATACAGTAAGCATCGGACGGCAATCTCTTCTTGAGAAAGCTAAGGATATCGGTGGATAAAATCTGCCGGCGTTGAGTCGACGAATTGATGCGAGTTTTAAATCCCTTTTCTTCCCAAGAGATCTTCGGTAGCACCTTAACGGGAAGCTCAAAGAAAATAGAGGTGTACTCTTTTAACTTCTCTAAGGGCGGGCTCTTCTTAAGAGTGAAGTCACCTAAAGGCTGCAAGTAGATAATTTTTCTTTTTCCGCGGGGCAAGTTAGCTCGAGATCGCCTGAAGTCGTCGTATGTTTGTCCCTCTTCGGTGTGATTGGCCAGCCAATCACTCAGACCTGGTTTACCCATAGGCTCAAAGTGCATTTTAGGATCTAAGGCTAAGGCGAGTTCTTTCGAGATCCCCTTGAGTGAACCGATGGCCTTGGTTCTTACTTTTTCGTTAGGAGGAACAAATTTTTTGGGAGGCTTCGGCCGCGAGATCACAGTCAGAGTGAGACCAAAGATAATAATTACTATCGAGGAACTAACAGTAAGGATGAGAGCCTTCTTAGACACCAGCGATACTCCTTGAGACTGAAGCAGGATGACTTTTAACCGATGAAATACTTAGAGCGAGAAATCTAAGAATTTAGAAAAGTGGGGATCTTGGGCAAGCGTTGAAAGGAAGATTTACCTGACTTCGTTAACGATAAATGGGAATTCCTCATCCTCCAAAAAGAAAACGGAGATTTAAACCACTGAAGGTATTGGTTATTTGGTATTTTCCGAATTCATAAAGAGTTTCTTAAGACCTTTGGCTTTAAAATTCTCTTCGATCCAAGTCGTCATCGTTTCAGCATTTTCAGGGCGACTGAAGTAATAGCCCTGCACTTGATCACAGCCCATGTCTTGAAGCATCTCTAATGTCTGGTGGTCTTCAACCCCTTCTGCAACCACCTCAAGACCCAAATTATGAGCCATCGTGATGGTAGAGTTGACAATGATTTCATCCGGCTCACTCTGGAGCATGCTTTGAACAAAAGATAAATCAATCTTTAATGAATGAACGGGAAGTCGCTTCAAGTAGGCTAATGAGGAGTATCCCGTTCCGAAGTCATCGATGGAAAGTCTGACTTTGAGTTCATGAAGTTTCTCTAACACTTTCAAAGCACGATTATAATCTGTCATAATCGCACTTTCAGTGATTTCCAACTCTAAGCACCAGGGCAACACTCCGTATCTCTGCATCAGGGTGGAGACATCACGAACGATACTGTCATCGATTAAATTTCGAGTGGATAAATTCACAGAGACCTTAGATATAATCCCCTGATCTTTCCAAGCTTTCCACTGACACATCGCGGATTCCAAGACCCAGAGAGTCAAGGGGCGGATCATATCACTCAGTTCGATATAGGGAATAAATCTACCCGGCGGAATGGGGCCCAAGGTGGGATGGTTCCATCGAATTAAGGCTTCGAAGCCAATTTCTTCGAGGGGTCTTTTGAGATCGATCTTCGGTTGGAAGTGAAGGGAGAGTTCGTTATTTCTTAAAGCCTGACCCAAGTCTGAAATGATACTGAGTCGCTCAGGCGAGTACTCATCCAGATCTTCATTATAGACGGCATAACCCGTGGATTGACCTTTTGCTTGGTACATCGCCACATCCGCGCACCGTAAAAGCTTGGCCCCATCTTCTCCGTGCCAAGGAAAGAGAGAGATCCCGATACTTCCACCGACTTCGACATTTAAGCCTGCAAGTTCAACGGGCTTTCGAATCACTTCCAAGAGCTTTTGAGCAAAACGCTTGGCTTGTTCCATACTTTCTAAGCGCTCTAAGAGAATCGCAAACTCGTCTCCTCCAAGCCTGGCGACGAAAGAATGCTGATACTTGGGGAGTCGATCCAAGCGTTCTCCGAGCTTCATCAACAAGGTGTCACCACAGAAGTGACCCAATGAATCATTCACTTCCTTAAAGCGATCGATGTCTAAAAGAAGCAAACCGGCTCCGGCTCCCTCAGCTCGAGAGGACTGAAGGACATTTCCAATTTTCTTCCAGAAATAATTCCGATTGGGTAAACCGGTGAGGTGATCGTGGTCGGCTTGATATTCAAGCTGCATGAGATGTCGCCGACGCTCCGTGATATCTCGTTGAGTTCCCCAAATGCGAATTAAATTTCCCCGTTCGACCGTTCCGATGATCGAAGTTGAGGTCCAGAGTTCCCTACTACCTTGACCTTTCTTCCATTCATAATTCTCAATCAAGAAGCCCTGTTGAAGAAACTTGTGAAGAAGCTCACTCCAGAAACCCGTTTGATCGATACTTCCTAAATTCTTTCGGTAGAGGCTATTCTTATTGGCATATTCATGAATTCTCAAGAAGGCTTCATTAAACTCCATCATGGTGCCCTGCTTGAGAAGCTGTTCCAGTTGCTCTTCAGGATTCAGTTTTTCAGAGATTCCAGGCTGGATATCGATTCTAAAAATCGCATCTTTGCTAGTCGTGATGAACGCACGATAACGATCTTCACTCTCTTTTAATGCTTTTTCTTTGCTCTTTAACTGAGTGATGTCGTAAACAAACATCAGAAGGCCATAGACCTCACCGAGTTCGTTCTTCAGAGGGACTTTATCCACACTCGCCCAATGGCGATTTTCATTCGAAGTGTAACTTTGAATCGACCCTAATTGGGGAACACCCGTTTTGATGACATTCAATGTTTCTAAGTAGCGACGGGGAGGATCGTCCCAATTACTGGCGAGACTCATAATCGTCCCCCCGATGATTTGACGGTGCTGTAGTCCAGTTTCCTTTGCCGCCAATCCGTTATAGTCGACCACTCGCCCTTTAGTATCTAAATACCAAACCTGAGCCTTGACCATATCCAACAGAAGTTTCATATGGTCAGTTTTTTCGTTTAACTTAGCCTCAAGATCACTTTGGTATCGAATGAGAACAAATTGAAGCTCTTTAGTCTCGCTGACGATGGGATCCAAGGTGATGGTGTAATCTAAATTATTTTCAGCATTGGGGTATTGATCACTAAGCGCCCAACTCACCACTTGATGGTCATCGAAACAACGATTTAGTAGTTTTTGAAACTGTTCAGTTTGAAGGCTCTTGTCGTTAAATAGTGAGTATTCTCCGGCAAACTTCCCCGTACCACTCTCCAGACCAAAGCTTGAAAATTCGCGGTAAGCTTTATTTTCTTTGAGCATCACTCCATCGGCAGAAGCAATCCAAGAAGGGGTAATCGATCGATCTAACATCGTATCGATAAGGCTTACTTGATTTTCGATTTGATCTTTATAGGCATCGACTTCCTCGTAAGCTTGAAAATAACCTTCAATAGTAAACTTCCTTGAATCCGATTCTAAATCGACCCGCCAGAGTTTGAGCGAATAAGCTAGGGGTTCTTCGGAATTAAAATCCACTAAGCGAAATTTTGTTTCTGAGATAGAACCACTTTCCTGGCAGTTCAAGAAGGCGCTTTGAACGGAATAACGATCCTCAGGGTCAATACAATCTAAAAAATCAACGACCCCACAACTCGCATCAACGAAGGCGAGATCTAAAACGTAGGATGTTCTCTTACAGCATTTAAATAGGTCTTGATCCGGACTCCAAGAGAGGGTGTACATACCAGCAGCTTCCAAAGCTCGCTCAGTCGATGAGCAGCTCTTCAACTCACTAGAACTCACTGATACTGAAATCTCTTTATTAATTTGGGAATCCATTAGTACTTATAAAAAAGACACAAAAGAGACAAGCCAACGGTTTGGAACTTACTGGTACCGGAAGTGCAGATAAAAATCCTCGTTATTCAGACTGGAAATCCATTCGCACCCAGCCCTGAAATTCAGACTCGTACAAATGTCTTCACGTCACTGATTCGGCGATAAATTCAATATTCTTTGGGAAACTCTTTAACCTCAGGAATTGGTCAAGGCATGGACGTTTTGATTCCCAAAATGCCGTTGAAAATGAGCGATTTTAACCAAGAGTTGACACTAAAATATCACGAGTCCAATAACCTTCCCCGTTGTTCCATAAATCATTCAGGGGAATTATCTTGAACTTCTCACCTCTCATTACAAAAAAAAGCACTTAGACCCTTCGTGGATCTAAGTGCTTCAGATTTTCAATTTATTAAAATAGTGAATTCTTTAGGAATGCTGGCCGCTTAAATATTGCCAGGCATAACCCCACCACCAAACTTTGGAATCTGTGATCCACAAGATTGCTGAGTGGTGATTTTTTCAAATTCTTCTTTTGAAATCGAAGGTCCCTTACGAGAGCAAACTTGATTGAAGGCGTTCTTGAGTGCTTCCGAAATCTCGACGGCACTCCGTCCTTCGATTTGTTGGCGAGGTAAAACACCAAACAATTCGCCTTCGTTGAAAATGGCGATACAAGGTGAAGAAGGTGGAACATCCTTCATCAATCCTCGAGCCTTGTCGACAGCCTCGCGTTCCATTCCGGCGAAAACGCTGTAGGAGTTATCGGGGATGAGGTCATTTTGAAGTGACAACATCACTCCAGGACGCGCACCACCCGCAGCGCAACCACAAACGGAATTGACCACCAGCAACGAGATGCCGGTAGAATTCTCACCGATTGCAGACTCCACATCCTCAGGAGTCAGGAGTTCCTTCACGCCTACTTGCACGAGTTCTTCTCGCATGGGCTTGACCGCTTCAGGATCGTACATGGGGGGTTGACCACCGGTGCTCATTTTAAGCTCCAATTTCTAAGTATATGTTTTTAAATATCTTACAGCTGTTCTTGCAGGGGATAAGGTTTCTCAGCTTCGGATCATAATCGGCTTTTGGGCCTGAATTTGAGCCTTGCTCAGGAATAATCCGAGCTGTTGACCAAGAAAGAATACTAAACTGTATATGTTTCTTTTCAAGCTCTTTCTCGGGCGAAAGTTCAATTCAGCTCGCAGTCGAGATCAAATGCTGAGCGATGCGTTTGGCGTGCTCACGGCCGTTCTCAATAAAGATCCGCGTCGTGTTCGTCCCCCCGGTAGCCACCCCAGCGATATAAACTCCAGGACGATTGGTTTCCATCGTATCTTCGCTATGAGTCGGACGACGAGTAGGTCCTTCCAAGGTGATGCCGGCGTGAGTTAAAAAATCGAAATCTGCGTGGTATCCCGTTAATGCGAAAACGAAATCGTTTTGAAGCGAATGTGTCTTCCCTTGTGAATCCTCGATCTCGATCTCTGTTTCTTCAACCCTGGTAACCCGACTCTTAAAGTAAGCTTTGATACTGCCTTCTTTTATTCGATTCTCAATATCAGGGCGAACCCAATACTTAACCGACCGACCTAATTCTTCTCCTCGATGAACCAAGGTGACCCGAGCTCCATTGCGATAGAGTTCTAAGGCGGCTTCAGCGGCAGAGTTTTGTCCTCCGATGACCACCACATCACGCTGATAGTAGGGGAAAGGTTCAGTATAGTAATGGGATACTTTTGAAAGCTCCTCCCCGGGGACATTCAACAGATTAGGGTGATCATAAAATCCAACGGCTAAAACGACTCGCTTAGCAGAGTACTGATTCTTATCACTGATGACCGTGAATCCATTTTTTAAATCACCGTCGATGCTCGTTACGGTTTCAAATGTTTGGACGTTCAATGAAAAGTGCTCCACCACTCTTCGGTAATATTTTAAAAGATCACTACGCGATGGTTTGCTCCCGGAAATCAGCATGGGAATCTCACCAATTTCCAGAAGCTCTGGCGTCGAAAAGAAAACTAGCTGAGGAGGGAATTTAAATAAAGCATCGGTGATACAGCCCTTTTCAATAATCTGACAAGAGAAACCCGCACGCTTCGCTTCTACTGCACAGGCGATACCGATGGGACCAGCACCAACGATTAATAGATCGACTTGACTCATGAGAAAATCCGAGGTGACTTCGATGGGGTGAACGACTTCATTTGAATCCCTACTTGTACTGTTTTCTAAGACCTTAAAAAACAGGTATTTTCACAATCTCCGTCTCTACTCTGTAAACTAAGTTAAAATAAGCCCTTGGGGAACTCATCAAGTTGCAGATACTCATGAGCCTGGGTTATTCAGCAGAAACAAATTACTTTCACTGCCCTTGAAATCGATTAATATTAAAAGCCCCGATCCAATTTTACAGCCAGCTTACCCTTCTGAACTGATTGAAACATCCTAATGAACATTTCTTTCCAGCCTAGATCTTTATTCCGATTAAAAAGTCGAGCTTTCCTTCTTACTGTCCTACTGCTTTCCTTTGCTCCTCATTCCATTCACTCTTACACCATTGAACTCGAAGATGAAGAAGTGGAATCGATTGGCTTCTCCCCTGAAACCATTATCGAACTCATCGAAGACGTTTTAGAAAAGAACAAAAAGCGTACATCCGTTTTAGACACAGTCCATCCCGAGTTTTCATCACGAAGAGATTTAGAAGTTGCAAACGACATCAAAAGAACTCGCCTGTCGTTTAAATTTCAGTCGAACGATATTGTCAACTCGGTGGCAGTGCTTTCAAAACTTACCCATATCAATATCATCGTGAGTCGAAAGGCGAGGAGAGCACTCAAGGATAGCGATGCTGAGATTAATTTGTCGTTCGAAAGAGTCGATATGGAATACGTCTTGGACCTTATCGCATTTCAACTCGGAGATTTCAGATTCCAAATTCAGTACGGAGCACTCAGCTTGGTGCACGTGTCGGAGTACAAGCCTAAGAAATATACCAAGTACTACAACATCACGGATTTGATTCGAAAGCCTAAAAACTTCCGCGCACCCAAGCTGGGACTAGGTGGGATTGATCAAGACAACGATCTTTAAGATCTAATTCAAATACTTAAGCGCAAATGTTAATAAGCCCGGAGCGTAAGCGACGGGTATTCCACTAATCCCGTCGCTTACGCTCCGGGCTTATTAAGATTCTTTTAATGATTTACTCTCGCCCTCGCCATTCAAGCACCACCAATAGAGGCCGATGGTCACTCGCGACTTCCTCTTCAACCACTTGGGTTGAAACAATCTTCCATTCTCTACCCGGTCTCACAAAGACATAATCGATTTGAATCTTTGGATTGCCGGCAGGATAAGTTGGGCGAGGATAATCGGTATTTGAAGCAAACCAATCTTCGTTCAGTAGCTCAACCGTCTTACTTTCAAAACGCGAATTGAAATCTCCCGCTAAAATCACAGGCTGAGATGCTTCGTAACTCTCTTGGATCTCTTTGGTAATCGTTTTTGCTGATTCGAGACGATGAGCTTCATCTCTCCCGATGTCGAAATGGGTAGAAACAAAGACAACCTTTTGAGGGCCTCGGGGATCCCCCGGCTCAAATTCGGCAATCGATGCAGAGCGGGCTTCCCCATTTGTGGCCGCTTGGGGTAAATCAATTTGTTTTTGTTGAACTGCGGGGAATCGACTCAAGATGGCGTTCCCGTATTTTCCACCACCATAATCTAAATGCCCCCCACCCGCAGGATGGAGTCCGGTCAAATTTGCCAAGACTTCGAGTTGATCCACGCCATCCGATCGTTGGGTCTTTTGGTCGACTTCTTGAAGAGCGACAAGATCAGGAGACAAAGAATCAATAAGGCTTGCGATTCGGCCTAAGTCGATTTTTTTATCTAATCCTTCTCCGTGATGCACGTTGTAGGTGAGTATTCTCATTCTAAATGGAACTTGAGATGAACAAGCTGAGGCCGTGAGCATCAGCATCCCCAAAAGTAAGAATCGAAGCATCATATTTAATCTGCTCCATCACACGAATCAACAGTGTTAGTAGGTAGTCCTAAAAGGATAGGAAGTCAAAACCTGGGCGATGTCCTACCAGGTTTTAAACGATCTGCATCAAAATGTGAAGGATAAGCCTAACCAACCCCCACGACCTTCTGAAACACCCTTGCCGTGTCGCAGGAGCGGAATATGAAACTGCGCAAAGGCATTTACATAATTCCCAAAATGGAAAACTAATCCCGGACGGAAGCCGATCGAGTGAGCGAGAGAAGGCACATCATTTTCGTTTCTTCCACCTCTTCGAGAATCTTTGAATCGCACCTGAGCCACCCAGTCGAGGTACCAGGTGACAAACCCGTGACGCTCACTGTACCTAAGCGATGTCTCCCATCTTTCTCCCGGACGCCGTCCTGAATTTTTCTCCCATGGGATGACAGCACGAGTTTCTAAACTGATCGTACGGTAAGTATTCCAAACAAAATCGACAGAAGTTCCGAGACGAGACTGAAAAACTCCTGCTGCCGGCGCATAAGCGAACGGAGCCGACCTATGTGAATCACCAGTTGGTGCGATCAGGGCAATTTCAGGTGAGAGGTACAATCCAATTCCATGATCTTCATTTTCATAAAGACGCCAATTGTAATCATAACTAACCTCTAAATCAGTAGCACCTTCGTGATCGCGCTTTTCACCGGAGAGGGTTTTCCAGTCAGATCTCCAGTAGCCAGTGCTCAAACTAAAATTTATTCCTTTAGGAGTCTTGAACCTCAAACTCAATCGACTTTCGCGTAAGGTCCCCTTTAAACGATTTCCACCATGAAGATCTTTGAGGTAAAGTTGGCTTGCTTCTAAACTAAACCGAGAAAAGATTCCATTCCCCTGTCGATACAAGCGTTGGGTCTGACCTCGCACCACCGACTTTCTAAAGTCGGAATCTTCTTCGATGATTTCTTCAACCCATTCCCTATTTTCTCTTTTGGAGAGTATTTTCTCAGGCCAAAACTCATAAAGCATCATCCTGGAATCATCGACGAGTCGTTTTCCTTCAGTCGATCCATTGACCAAAACCATCGAAGTGGGGTCCAGTTTCTTAAGCGCATAATTCTGGGGTAAAACCGCATAGCCAGCATAACCATTGGCGTGAGACACGACGAAAGTTTGATCACTAGGGCTGTCTCTCTTAATCAATAGGCCCAAGCGCACTCCCAGCTCAGTCGAGGTTGAAAGAACGGCGAGATCACCGATGCGAATGGCTTGGAGGGGAACTCTCTCGGGCCAACCAACAAGAGATCCCAAGAGGTGATCTAATGGGAACATAAAATCAGGAACGAAACCTAAATTTAATGGCGGCAGACTGATCCAGGCGGTCATTGAGCCGAGAGTGATCTGTTCTTGAGTTTCAATAAAAGAGTAGGCTTTTTCAATTTTTGAAAATAACTGATCTGCTAATTTTTTAGCATCTCCTTCAACTCTCCAGCTTCCCTCTTCTCCCTCGGGGCAAGCATTCAAGTCTCCTAAACTTCCATTTAAGAACATGCCCATCCCCAGCTTTTGATCCAGCATCTGATTAAGACGACCAGGGTAATCACCTGAGAGTTTTCCATCACCAGGCTCAAGAATTGGGTGCCCCGCAAAATTGATCACGGTCACTAGAGGCTTGTCATCAAGAGTAGTAATTTTAAGGATTCCGATTTCAGGATCTACCGTATCACCCCTTCGACGGTTGTAATTTAAACCGTTTCCCCAAGCACGCCCCGTTCCAAGCTTCGCATCTTTCAAGCCTTGATTTGCTTTTTCAATCGATGAAACAATTTTGGTGACGAGATGATTCTTAATCTTCTCATCGTACTTTCCTAAAATGTAAAGCTCGGACATACCATGATCGACAAATCCCCCAATACTGGTGTGAGTGTGAGTAGCAGAAAGCATGAGATCATCGATTAGAATATTCTTTTCATTCAATGAGTTTAGAACAGATGATCGTAAAGACTGATGGATTAAAAGTAGATCGCAAGCGACCCAAGCAATCTTTTTTGAACCCGATTCTAAGACCACTGAGCGAGCGTAAACCGGGGATCTCACTTCTTCAGCCTTTCCCGGCCAGGGACCGTAGGTGGCCATCTGAACTGGAAAAGAAAGACCCTCTGCCAAATCAACTTTAGCACTTCCTGCTTTGAGTTTTCCCTTGGTGGTGGTTCTCGCCCCCGAAAGCAGAGGTTGATTCTTATAATACTTACTCTTCAAATTCTGCATGAACTCTTCATCGTCAAACAGAGTCGGATCATCGACGAGAGGTTTAAACCACTCAGGCCTCAATCGCTCGATGGCTTCGTAGGTCATCGGAACGGTGGTGTGAAGATGACGATGGAGAAGTGAAGTTCTTTTGATGGCATCAAAATCGTCGAAATCTTGAAAGATTCTTCTCCACATTCCAATTAAAGCCCCAGTTCGGTCGGCGCCGACGCGACAATGGAGTAAGACACTTTTTCCTTCGGCTTTCGCTTCGTGAGTAAGTTTTATGAAAGTTAAAAGATACTCTAACGGTGGAGGCTCCACCAAACTCATCGGAAGAAAGTGATAATCGACATCTAACTCTTTTAGAACCTTCTCTTCTTCAGGATCCGATCCCCCCATGAGGTTGATCACTTTACCCAAGCGCACTCTTTCTTTTAAAAACTTCAACAAACCGGAACCCGGTTTTTGGGAGCGATAGAGAAGCCCAGGCTCGACTTCCCCTAGATTTTGCAGGCTATAGCTAAATAGTTCACCCGAAGTTAAGGGCTTTATGGGATTGGTAATTCCTTCGACTCGTTTTGGTGGCTTCATATCCACCAGGAGATTGCATCCCACGACTTGAAGTAAAAGCCATCCGGTGAGGAGAGCTTTTAGGAGTTGGTACATTTAATTCTCTTCTAAACTTTTTCTTCTTTTCTTTGGGGGTACCCGTAGCCGAACTTGTCAAAGTTTGGCTGAATAGGTTAGCTGGCCAAATTATTCAAATTCGGCTACACATTTAACGTATCAGGGATGGCGCTACAAGATCCATGATACCAGAAATACAACTTCACCAACGGCATGTAGCTTTTCTTCCCCTCGCTAGCGCTTCGGGCTAGTTAATTGTTGAGGATTGCATTTTTAACTAGCCCGAAGCGCTAGCGAGGGGATATGGAATCGGAATCCGCCCAAATTTTGGTTACAGCTCACAAATATCCGGGCAACCCACAATCTCTTGACAAGGAGTACCCAAGATGTGAGACGGGCCGCCTAAGAATAAGTTCCTAAGATTGTAGATACTATCGGATAAATCAACACGAGCATCTCCATTTGAATCTAAGAGTGCAAGATTTCCACCTAAAGGATCATTTAATCCACCAGAGCAAGGAGGCTTTATCGTCCCGCCAGCAAATTGATAGACAAGCAAGGCGATCACATCGGAACGATCAAAGGTAGCATCTTGGTTGTAGTCACCTGGAATCTGTTTTCCCCCCTCGAGCTCATCGGGCGAGCTAACACTATTCACTCGCCCGGGTGTTCCATCATTCACTTCTGAAGCTAACCAGCTTTCTGGGCTTCGAGACATACCCGTCGGTTTTACTCGCTCGAGGCTTGATCCCTGCCCATCAGCCTGGAGAGGCCACGGCGCGTTATCATTGAATCTCACTTCATCGACAAGGGCGTGAGGTCCAGTCTCCGAGCCCTTCCAAAGTCGAAGCCATTCACCGTTGTTACTTAAACCACCTCTAAAGGGGCCGATCACGGGGACTTCTTCCGGCACTTCAAAGAACTGCTTGAAGAAGACTGGATCCGTGCCACAAACAATCAAGAAACCTTGGGGACCGATGACCGCTTCATCAAAAGAAAAGCTTTCATCCGCTTGGGGTGACAACACTCCATCTAACACCCAGTTGTGGAGAGAGATGATCGCATTCGTGGTATTTTTCAATTCGATGAATTCTAAATCTCCATCGATCGGATGGTAGTGAATTTCGTTGATCACCACTTCTGCACCCATGGCCGGTTCATTGGGAGATCCTTCTCCTGTTTGGAATTGTTCAACCGTTTCAGGAGAGTCAATCCCAAAGCTGGGCTCTTGTAACCGACCTTGGTAAGTCGTATCCATATATTCAAAGCGACCAAAGGATCGATTAACTCCCTGCGATCGATACGGCAGTTCGACTACAAAGAGAGCTTCCGAAGGATCGATTTGATGAGAAATCAAATTAACCTTCCCCGAAATTGGATTTAATTGAAAACCAGACCGTTTCCAGTCTGAATCAGGATAAAGAACGAGGTGTTTCCCCGATTGAATCTCAGTTCCCGGCATGAGCTCTAAGTAAGCGACTTCAGCTCCAAGGAGGCGACCATTGGCGACAGCCCATCGACTGAGATCAATCGTGTTTTCGGATCCATTAAAAAGTTCGATGGCCTGAGTGTAGGCTCCATCAACCTGACTTAGGACTTCGCTGATGACAAGACCTTCATATAAGGAAGGTTGATCTTGACCTCCAGGATTTCCGAAATGAACTAAACTCGAAGCCCAGGCTTCGGGACGATCGACATCCGTTTCTTCTTCAGTTTGTTTGAGAATTAAAGATCCTCCATGCCCGTCAGGTGACACGGGCCACAAGCCATCGTCATCGTAATTGACACTGAAGATGACTTGACCATCGGGGTCGACCATCGTGATTCGCTCACCCCCATTATCAAGGGCGCCTAAATACAGTCCGCCAGGATCAACATCGGGATAGAGTTGTCTGAATGCTTGTGCGTTACTGACAAGCACGAGATAAGCTTTAGGTTCCAGGATAGTGGCAGTATTAAACTTGAACTTTATCCCTTCTGTGAATTCCACTCCGGCTAAGTCGATCAGGGCTTCTCCCGAGTTAAAAATTTCAATGAAATCAAAATCTTGACCATCTTTGGCGTGGTACATGATTTCAGAAATCTTCAATGGACTAAAATCTGTCGAGACTCGATAGTTGAGTTCCTTCAATGGACTCCAGACTCCATCCGAGAGGATTCGAGCTTTCACATTTAAAAAGCCATCTACCCTAAGGGAACTTTTAAACTCTCTGGCATTAGGGTGAACTGCACCCGTTCCTTCTACCCGAGGGTCAGCACCATTGAGAGTAAAATAAATCATACCTTCCGTTCCTCTGGGTAGAGAAAGAGTGAAAGGTTCTCGAAATCCGACAATCCCAGAAGGGGGATCAGCGATGGGAGCTGGAACTCTCGAATACAATCCTGCCGTCTTTAATTGATTGATTAGAGTGTTCGTTCTATTGGGAAAATAAGTTCTTTGTAAAAGGTTAAGCTCGGCTAAAAATTCGTTGTTACGAGTGTAAGGTTGATTGGGCCTTCTCAAATCACCCCAACGAGCTGATTCCAGAACCACCGCATCATCGATCTCTTGAATACGCTTCATATAGCGCTTCAGAGGTTGATTGTTATCGGGGTTCTCTTCATTCCATAAACGATTTTCAGGATCGACGTAGAGTGGAGCCCCTTCAGATACTAATCTCTCAACTCGATCTGAGAACTTACTTCTGAATTCAGGATTACTTCTCAAGTTCGCGTAAAACTCAGCGGGAGTATTTCCATTCGACACCCCGGTCTGATTGATCGTCGCATTCTTTAAAACGTGCTCGGCATCCCAGCTCACCATTTTAAATCCAGCGTTGGGAATTCTTCTACGAACAGCATACCAATTATGACGAGGCCAATCGTCATTCCCCACGTAGAAATTGACGATCATATAGTCGATGAAATTATCGATGTCGAGATACTCAAGAACTCGCTTATAACTATCAAACCCATTTCTAGCTGCCTGAGTTCGGACGCGGAGCTCATTAAACGCAAGACTATTCCCATCGACGACATTACTACCGGTGTGCTTGATAGAGTCCCACTCCTCTTTTTCGCCTCCAAAGTAAGAAACCGCGAAGTCGGCATCGGGTTTTTCGTGAATGTTATAAACGCCCCAGAAAACCCCGTTCAAAAACACATTGACGAATCGACCGTGAACAGAAGGATGGCCGGCCGCTTCTTGTAAATCGGCGACATATTGATCTCGGACCAATTGCGCGCGTACACGCTGCCCATGATCTGGATGGTTGTAGGCCAAGTTCAATCCAGCATCTAAGATCAAAGTATCGAATTCATCGACTGAGGAATCCTCAAAGAACTTATAGTCAAGATTCCCTTTTCCATAATCGTTCCTGAACGCTAGCCGCATCGAAAGCTTGTGAGATTTCCACGGATTTGTACTACTTCCTCCTTGGATTCTAATTCCTGAATCCATTTGGAAACCCTCAGTTCCGTCAGCAAAAATCAATTCTGCTGAGCACGGTCTCTCCCAATTGAATCCGGATAGATTTCCGTGAGTGTAAATTCCCCGACTCGCTCCGAAGAGGTCATCCATATCCATAACCACGGATAATGAAGGTAATTCTTCGAGTGCTCTAAGTGCTCGCTCTTTACCATCGCCTCCTTGAATCACTCGTTGATCCATCGCGTAATCCCCGGCTACGGTTGCACCACCATTTCGCCAGGTCGTGGGGAAATTTGGCGGCCGCGTTGATTGAACGATGACTTGATCGGGAAAGATATAAGTGTGAGTGACAACTTTCGAGGGGAGGTAACCCTCCAAATAAGCAGCGGCCCGTACGGTGACCACCGTTCGATTTTCATCGGCTTCAATTCGAATAGATTCTGTAAACTCTTCTCCGTTTCCTGGTGTCGGAACGCTGCCATCGATCGTGAAAAATACCTGAGCTCCTTGAGTCACGCTAAAAAGGATCAAATCGAAGGCTTCATCAAAGAAACCTCGTTCTACACTAAATTTAGGTTGAGCTACGGCGCCCTCGAACGAGTCTCCTTCTCCATTCTCTTGACCGGGAGTCGGCTCTAAGAAATATGCAAATTGTCCATCCGCATTTTTTCCCCACGAAATACCGGGGCGTTGTTCAGGATACTTTGGTGCAATTTCATCGACGATACGAGGGGGAAATTCTGGTGAGAAGAGACCCAAGTATTCACCATCATTCGACAATTTGAAATTAGTGTGGAGCTCTCCTTCAGGATCAGAAAGGTCCTTACCGCTGATATAAACTAAAAGATATTCACCGGAAGCCAGTGTCTTGGGAGGAAAGGTCCAAGCAGTGGGAGTGTCATCGTTATCACTGAGAGTGTAGCCAGCAAGATTCACTGGGCGATCCCCTTCATTAACGATTTCGATCCAATCGGATTCATCTCGATCTTGATCTAAGATCACCCCCGTATTGTTCGCCATGATCTCGTTGATTCGTAATTGAGCGGGAGGGGCATCGGAATCGAGGAGATAAGTCCAACCTTCACCACCTTCGAAGGCGTTTTTATCTACAGCGATATCTATAATTTCAGTATCAACCGCCCAGGTGATGTTCACCACGCCTTCTGGCGGAGAATCAAATTGAAAGATATAAGGCCCTTTACCTTCACCCGAAACGGAACTGGCAGGTGCATCGTTAATCAGTAAATCGCCTGCGGTCACTCCAGTGACGGGCTCATCAAAGGTCACTTCAATTCGACCTAAATTTCGAATCACCGATTCAGGAAAGGGAGTGACGTTCTCTACCTTCGGGGGAACAAGATCAGGGCCAAACGGATCTAACGCCTCCAAATTGAAATGACAATCAGCGCTGGTGATCGAAATATTAAAGACTTGGCAGGCGATGACATTCTCACCCTGCTTGAGAATGTTCTTAAAGTCATTAACAAAGTACTCTTCCCAGTTGCCTTGTTCGTGACTTCCATCCGCCTTGGAGTCAAAAGGAGTGGGATCGCCCGCCACGCCATCGACTTGAAGCCTTAAGACCTCTGTTCCATTGATCCAAACAACTAATCCATCGTCGTAGTTCACCCTGAGTAAAAACTCCTGCATACGATTAAAATCATCGACAGTGAATTTTTGACGAACAAAGAATGTCGAGTAGTTCCTTCGCATGGGAGGTTCGAGCGAAGAGAGATCCATTCCATAATCAAGGCGGTCTCCAAAACCTATCGGAGAAGGGAAAGTTTCCCAAGCCCCATCATCAAAATCGATTTGCCTCCAAGTGGATGAGTCCGGACTCGAAGCCTCGCTCAATCCCGGAAAATAATTCCAATTAGAATCGCGATGAACGTAGAGAATTTCATCTGAATAAAGTGATGATGGGATGTGGCTAAATAGAATAACAACCCACAAGAAGACAAAAGACGATCGACTGAAAAACGCTTGCTTACATCGCATCGTTGTTCTCTGCTTTCACAATTATATATAAACTGGCCTGGGCCAAATTCGCTGAGAGGCAGTGAGTTTTTAGTTTCCGATGAATTTAAAATCCACTCTCAATATCCAAGCACCCAATTTAACTAGCCCGGAGCTTAAGCGACGGGACATTGCTAAATGTGTTTAATGGGTAAAATCTAATAGCCTTAGCTATTCGTAAAAAACATGTCTTCGCCAAGTGCACCGCGATGACCCATCCCGTCGCTTACGCTCCGGGCTAGTTATTGATAAATGCAAAACCCAATCAACAAGATCGCCCACCCTCACCGGAACTCGCTGATGCTGTACCACCTAGTGGTGGCAAGGCTTCTTCCATGATACCTCGCGCTCGGGGCCACAGAAGAATAGCTTCGAAAACCATCCATATTTCTAAGAGGATGACCGCAACTCCCATGACGATGACCGCCCAATTAGGATTTTCAGATCCTATCCATGCCTTCAATTGTATCACTGTAGCGTAAGCAGGAATCACCAACATAAAAATCATTGGGGGAACGATGAAAAATACGGGTAACTTTCGTCGCCAAAGCCAAAATCCGATGACTAAGAACGCTAAGCCTCCGAGAAGTTGGTTAGTGGCTCCGAACATCGGCCACAGGACTAAGCCTCCTCCACCCGCAGTTTCTAAAGTCCAAGCTTTGCCCGGCGCCGGAAGTGAAGCCATGGCTCCCGCAAGTATGATCGCAAACAATGTAGCAGCGTGTTTGTTGATTAACATTGAAAGAGGACGAATTGCGGTTTGCTCACCGTTAATATTTTTTCGTTGGAGTACGAGTCTCGAAGCCAATTCTTGGATGACATAACGTTGAAGACGACACGCCGTATCAAGAGTAGTACCGGCAAAAGAAGCCACCAACACTCCCATCAATGCTACAGAAGTCCCCGCCCCGAGGGATTCGACTCCTAAGGCTTTAAGAAAGTTTGCTGAACCATCCACAAAGGCTCCAACCTTCGCCCCTAATCCTTGAGCTGCTGCCCAACTCGAATAACGACCCTCCCAGGCTGCAACTCCAGTAAAAAAGCCTTCACCCTTTGGACCGGTGGAACCTAATCCCAAACCACTACAACATGCTAAGATCACGATCGTCGCCAGAAAACCTTCGGTCAACATGGACCCGTAACCTACAAATTGAGCATCGGATTCACATTTGATCTGCTTGCTCGACGTTCCACTTGAAACTAAACAATGGAACCCACTGATCGCCCCACAGGCAATCGTGATAAATAAGAAGGGGAACATCATGGGAGCACCTTCAGGAGCCCATTGAAAAGCAGGAGCAACGATTTCGAGCTCTTGACGAACTCCCGTCTCTGCAGGCGCTCCTCCCCATATAGCCGCTACAAACAAACCTAAAATCACCAAGGCTAATGCCGTTAACAGTTGAAGACTGTTGATGTAATCTCGCGGTTGAAGAAGAGTCCAAACGGGAAGCACAGAGGCTATATAAGAATAGATCAACAGGATCACCACCCAGGTGATGTTGCTCAAGCCTGCAAGAGTTTCATTAAATTGACCTAATAATCCGACATTCCCAAAGATCACCGTCACGTACATCAAAAACAAGGCGAGCACCGAAGGAATGAGCAATTGAATACCCTTTCGGTGTAACCAAAGGCCGATACCGATAGCTAAAGGAATCTGAACTAAGCAGGGGAAAATCGAGGCGGGGTATTGTCGAAATACGGCGGCGATCACCAAGCCAAAGATGGCGAGGACAATAGTTAAAGCAAGTAGAAGGATGAAGAGGAACAAGAGTCGTACTCGCGGATTCAAAACTCTTCCCGCGATATCCCCCACCGTTTGCCCGCGATTTCTCATGCTCACGACCAGTGCGCCGAAATCGTGAACGGCACCGATAAGAATCGAACCGAATAGAACCCAAAGCAAGGCCGGGACCCATCCCCACATCACTGCAATCGCAGGTCCGACGATGGGACCCGTTCCGGCGATGGAGGTAAAGTGATGCCCAAAGACTACGGATTTCTTAGTGGGAACATAATCACTGCCATCGTTGAGTTCGATGCTCGGCACGGGAGCCTGAGGGTCAAGTTTAAAGATCTTTTTTGCCAACCACTTTCCGTAGGTGTGATAAGCAACCAAGTAAAGAACGAGCGCCCCAAGCGCAATACTCAACGTAGCCATGAAAACCCTCGAGAATTCCGTCCCAGCTCCGGATGGAGATTTGGAAACTCCCGCCAAAGGCAGGTGTAAAGTTGTTCGCAGTAAAGATATAAAAGTTTCGCCGACCCCTCCGGGAGGATTGAGCAGAAGCTGAATTCAGGATGGGAAGGGAAGCCCAGATTATAGCCGAAATCGATCCCTAGCTAAAAAACCCTTCTTGGGAGATTGTTCTCTTAAAGCCGATCCCCTAAACTCGACCGTATGACTGACCCATTAGAAATTACGATCAATTTAGTCGATGCGGCTCAAAAGGGAGATCGGCAAGCCGAAGAAGATTTGTTCACTCGATACCTTCCCCGGGTACGACAAATCGTTGCGCTGCGCTTAGGATACCGACTTCAAGACTTTGCTGCGTTTGAAGATCACGTTCAAGAAGCGATGCTCAAGGCTTTTCAAAACTTGAAACAATTTGAGCATCAATCAGAAGGCACGTTCCGGAATTGGATCGCCAAATGTGTCTCGAATTCGATGAACGATTCGTTTCGACGTCAGTTAGCGCAAAAAAGAGGCGGGGGAAAAGTTAAAGAAGCGAGTGCTTACGAAAACGAAGACATGACCCAAACGCTTTTTAAAGGCAAGGATCCCACTCCGTCGGCTATCTATAGAGGAAAAGAGCTTCTCGAAAAAATCGAAACCTGTTTATTAGGTCTAAAAGAGCACCACCGCGAGGTCATCATCCTTAGACGATTTTGTGAGATGTCTTACGGTGAAGTGGCCGAAGCGATGGGCTTCTCCGACGAAACCACCGTCCGAAAAGTGTTCTCCCGCGCGATGAAAAAGCTAAAAGAAACATCGGGTGTTGAGGCGGAGGAGGAGTAGATTCGATCCGCGATTCCTACCTCGATCGATTTTCTCCCCTCGCTAGCGCTTCGGGCTAGTTAAAAATCCGTTACCCAATTCTTCGAAATAAAAGCCACCCACAAGATTGTTCGTTTAGAAACGTATCTGGGGTGGCGCTACAGATGATTAATTAAATTAAAGCAAGAGTTATTTAACTAGCCCGAAGCGCTAGCGAGGGGTGTTACTAATTTCATCCCTCCCCCTCACAAGGCGGATACGAATCACAGCCCAACGAAGTACCGTCTTCAAAACCGCAAGATTCAAATGGATCTGCAGGATCAAAGGTTCCCAAGAAAAGATGCGAGAGAATATTGATCGCATCGGTAATGTCCGCTTTGTTATCCGCATTCACATCGGCGGCGGCTTCACAGTTCAATTGGGCATCACCCAGGAAGAGATAAGTCAGTAAATAAATAGAGTCGGTGATCTCATTCACTCCGTTGACGTCAACATCCATCCGCTTAAACATACTTTGTTCCCCAGTGCGATAATCAAATACCCAAACGGGTCCTTCAATTTCACAATCGACGGAGCTGAAGGGAATGACTTGCCATTTGTAAGAATTTCCCGGTTGAATGTAATCATCGACATTGAAACTAGGATTTACAATTCCACTGACGATCGCATGGTCAGGTCGAGTTTCAGTTTCGAGCCACAAGTAGAGAGAATACGCAGCTGCATTTTCAACTTCAGCCCAACTCAGGGTTACGGAATCTAAATCCACAAATTCTTGATCGAGCGGACTGGGTTCCGTTACGGCACCTGGACACCCAGCTTCTGCCATCGCGGTAAAAGCCCAACGTTCACTCGTCGATTCCCCAAATTCATTTTCGGCAACGATCTGCCATTCGTAACGTTTTCCCATTTCTAAGAGATCGCGAGGAGTGAAGTAAGCATCCGCCATATCATCTTCATAGATCAGTTGCTCAACGTCTCCTTCCATTCTCCACAATGAGATTTGATAGGACATGGCGTTCTCACTCACCCACTGAAAAACCTGATCGAGCTCTACAGCGTGAGCTTCATGAACAGGTGCTGGGCTATTCGGAGTTTGTGGAGGAATCTCGGTCGTTACAACGTTCGTCCATTCAGGAGTCAGAATCTGTTCAGGATTGTTGTCAAAGCCGATCAGAGCATCATTACTGACGTCCGTTCCATCTTCGATATCGGCCATGGTTCGAATTGAAAAGGAAAACTGACCTTCGCCTTGCCTTAAATCATCATTAGGTACTAAAAACCCGCCGAGTGGATCCCAGGGATTAAATTGGCTCTGGAAGCTTACTCTTAACGTGCGAGTATCTCGTTCTAAATTAACGTAGACCTGAACTTCGTATTCTTTTTCAATCGTCTCTCCCTCATTATCCGGATCGGGAAGGATCTGACGGACTCGTACTTCTTCGTAGTAACTATCTGAATCAAAGATGGGATCATCTTCATAGGCATAACCACTGAATCGATCTTGCCCACTGAGATTGAACGACCAAACTTGGGATTCATCGCTACCAATACGAAATTCGCGGGGCTCAAATGTATCCAAGTCTAAATGAATATCTAATTCATCCTCGAGAGTCACCAAGTTCGCGGCGGCGACAATTTCCCCTTCTTCAGCGGGTAAGTTTTCAAAGTAAATCGTATAGACGATTTCTTCATCCGGTGGAATCAAGTTATCCTCACCTTCACCGACGGGACCATCCTTTTCGTTGGGATCCCACGAACTCACCAAAATCATTTCCTGTCGAGCCTTTTCGATAAAAAAGCCATCAGGAGGGAACATAGCCCGAGTGGGCAGCCCCGCGAGATTACAATTTTCACAGCCTGGCTCTACATCATTGTCTTCTGGCTGGGTGAAGACTTCTAATCCCAGAAGATCTCCTTCGTAGGCAGTCATGACCCGATCTGACAGGCTAACATTCGTAGAAGTGATAGCCTGGTCGACGACGGCTAAGCGATATTCTTTTTGATTCTCTAACCAACTCAATGCAAAAGAACCCGTTTGATCCGTTCGGGTCGTTGATACTGCTCTATCATCTTCATCAAAAGCCACAAGGGTGGCGCCCGCGACGGGCCTACGAGTTCCATCTCTTAAAACTCTTCCCATAATTGCTGAAGATGGTCGCCCCAATGCATCCGCGACCACAAAGCGATAGAGGCTTAAAACATTCTGAGGATTAATTCCTCTTCGAGCTAATCGATTGGCAATTTGAATAAGGTTCAGATGAAATTCTCGCCAAGTAACTCCAAAGTATTGGGAGAGCTGGGGCCAAGCTTCAGCCCAACCGGCATTTGTTATTCCCGTTGCAATAGGATCGATTAAATCCCAACCGATGACCTCATTAGGCCCTGGCTCGAAAGTAGAAATTCGAAATCTAAGATCACAAAAGGTGCATTCTTCGTTTGGAAAGGCCTTACAAGGGCAGTCTTCAACGGGGGTTTCAAAGCAATGAGGATCTTCTTCAGGTCCGGGTTGGGAGCACTTTGAAGATTTGAAGTAAATTGGAATTCGCCCCCCCTCTCCCGGAGGAAGAATTCCGGGCACGCCACCAGCGTGAGTCCCCAAAACGAGAAGTTGCTGTGGTTGAAAGTGCCTTCTTTGAGCTAAAGAAAAACGAGTACCGGGTGGTCCCTCAATTTTAAACAAGGGAGCTTTAATGGGGTAATCACCCCGATTGGTGTAGACGACATCAAATCGACCCGTTCGGTTGTAACGAGCGTAATCTACCCCGATCACCTCCATCTCGACAAAGCCCCGAGAAGTCCCTTCGATCACTTCAAAACTACTATTTAAGGATTCAGTCTGGCCGAGAGGATCCATAACGATAGCGTCATAAGTTCCGATAGGTGCACCCGTCAGATCAAATCGAACTTCCACTCGCGTATGGGATACAAATAACGATTCAGTAGGCTCAACAACCGTTCCATCGGAATGCTTTAAACTAAATTCATGATCTGCGGTAAAACCCCCACCGGAGATGGCAACATCGATAACTTCTCGTGCCGATCCTCGGATGGACAAATCTGAAATCGCCATACTGATGGGCTCAAAACTCAATTCGATATCGACCGGCTCGCTCGTCAGATCCCTTCCGTGAACTCTTAAAAATCTGACTCCATCCCTAAGCACGGGGAAGGTGAAATCATTAACCGTCGTCTCGGGATAAACGAGACTCTTATCAAACGAAGCTCGGATGGGAGGGCGCTGTGACTTGTAAGTCAAGAGATCAACATGATTGATATTCGGTCCATGGAGCTTCACCTTAAAGCCGACAGAAGTGATGAGCGGTAATTTAAATAGCTGTTCTTTTTTAGTTTCACTCAATCTAGCTACAGTGGGAGATGCCTCAGAGCTTGAAAGTACGTCTACCGGTGAAACAACTCCCTTATAGTTATCTCGAATTCGTACCCCAAAACTTAACTCGCCATTTGGATTGATGAAGACAGAATAGATTTCTTGGATAACGACGAAATCAATTTGTTCTCCTACGCGGAAGAGTAAAGAATTCTCCGAAAAAATACCCTCAGATGGCTGACCACCATGAACGAACTCTCCAACTATCACGACCTGTCTTGAATCATTAATTGAAGGTGAACGAACGCTTTGTAAGGTTAAATCTGAAATCGTATCTCCGGGAGAAACTCTCGGCCCGAATTTATCGAAAAGTGCCAATTGAGGATCTTCACCCGTACTCACTTCAGTGGTGAAAATAATTTCTCCCAGGCTGTTATGGGCACACTCATGAATTTTCCCTAAGACTTGGTCAGCGATGGTTTGACCTTCTCTTGCGACAACTTCAGAGTCCTTTATTAGAGCCCGTTCGACAGAGCCATTAGACGGCCCTGGTAGGATTGCGATAAAGACAAGAGATCCATCGTCAGCCAAAGAAAAATCAACAAAGCCAAGAATAGATTGCCCGGCGATGATGTTGCCGGCTTCAACTACTAAATCACCATTGAGAAAGATCCCGGTAGAAAGATCTAACTCTCCCTGACCATCCACGGTTTGAAACGTCCCCAGGAAGGCGTGATCACCACTGGAATTCACCTCAGGAAATTGAATCTTTACTATCGTCTTGCCATCGATGACGTCGCCATCCTGAGCTAAAAGATGAGGACCGACAAAGAAACCGCTTTGATTACTAAACTCGATACCGAGGCCCAGGTCTCCATTTTCATTACGACTGACGTGTCTGGCAGATAGCCTTTGGATGAGCTTATTGCCGATGACTTCACCTTCGGCAAAGATCAAGGAATACCGACCAGAGAGCGCGAAGCTAGGCTTAGCAATGGCAATGAAAATTAAACAGACACTGAAGGTAATTACTGAACGATTCATGACTCACCGACTAAGATCAGCTCCATGAGTGATCTTTGTCAATTCCTTAAATGAACAGCTAAAAGTATTAAACTAAAGAAGCTTCACCCGGATGGCGGGCACGAACTAAAAACCCAAATTTTCGTGGAGGGAGTCCCTCTGATTATACCAGTAGAGCTACCCGAGAGAGCTTTTAGTTCTCAGTACGACTGTTGAATAAAACGGAATTGGGTGAAGGTTGTGACAATTAAATATAAGTTTTTGGCCCCTGCATAAGCCATTGATATAAAAACACTTAAGGAAAAGACAGCCAATTCGCAGCCAAATTCTAATGAGATGGGCTAAGAGGAGGTTTTAAAGGCTTGATAGGCAGGAAAGGAAGCTTTAAACAGAGTTGCTAAGTTCTTAGCGGATATCCCTAAGGGCTTCACCTCGGCTTCGAAGGCAGAGGAATCTTGATCAGTACTCAGGACCCAGGCCGCCTTCAGGCGATAAAAGAAGTCTTGTTTGCGATTACAAATCTTAAGAACAATCGGGGCACCCTCTCGAGCTCCTTTAGAATATTCGAGCAAGAAGAGCGCGAGCTTTCGGGCGTTAGCTTCATCGCCTGCTTGATAGTAATCTTCAGCTAATTGTCTCAATGCCGAAACCCCTTGAGACAAGGTTGAGCTCTTAAGAATTTTTCTAGCCTTGAGCTTAGCCTTTTGAATTTCGAGTTGTTTCCCTTCCAAGCCCTCAGTTCCTTCCACATCCTTTAATACTCGATTCCCAAGTTTTAGAAGACGCTC
Organism: Planctomycetota bacterium; assembly: GCA_028280485.1. GTDB lineage: Bacteria > Planctomycetota > UBA8108 > UBA8108 > JACQVS01 > JANQLS01. Next base: position 306,454 of record JANQLS010000085.1, on the reverse strand, counting down.
AGCTTCTTCTCCTTGCGATAAACTACCCGCTTCCTGAAATTTCTCTGACGCCGATTGAACATCAGTCTGCATCCAATAAGCGTGAGCGAGCTTTTCTAAAGTTTTAGGATTCTGAGGAAGCCGTTTTAAGACTTTAATCGCTTCCTCAGGCCTTTGAAGAAACATTGTAATCTCAGCCAAGGCGAGATACGCAGCTCCCATGTTTTTATCGATTTTCAGGGCAAGGTTGTAAAAGATCATCGATTGAAAGAGATTTTCACGGTTCCCTTCTGCCGTTCCCCGGGTATGAAAAGCTTTCGCGAACTGCCCGAGTTTCTCGTAAGAAAGCGCTTCTTGCTCGGCAATCCGCCGGGGTTCATCTTCTTGATGCCTTTTCAAGAACACTTCAGCGATTTGATCTTTACCTCTTCTCGCCAAGACTCGCCCAATTTCAAGATACGCTTCTTCATGCCAAGGCTTTGCCATCAATCCCGCTGCTAAAACTAAAACGGCATCATCCAAACGCTTCGCACTAACTAAAGCTTTTGCATAGTCTATAAAGAAAAGACCTAACTTATCGGGAGTACAACCCCCGAAGAAGGGAAGCGCTTCTTCCCCTTTACCCAACTTGACTAGAGCCCGTGCTTTTTGAAGTTGGGCATCCGGAGGAAGGGCGCCCAACTGCTTCTCTAAAGTATCTAACTCTAAAATTGCTTGTTCTGTTTTCTCTAAAAGCAAAAGTAGATCGATTCGCTCTTGATAGAAGGCCGTAGCATCTTCCTTTGAACTGGAAATGAGTTCAGGCGATTCCGCTAAAAACTTGTCTAATAAAGACAGCGCTTCCGTAGGCCGCTTCTCTACCCTCAGACTCTTAGAAACTTCGATCGCCTTCTTTAGATCGGCTCGAGTATTTTTCTGGGTGTCGCACCCGGAGGGGAATGTACACAAGAGACAAAACAATAAGATTTGAAGAGCAGCAGGCACCATAAATGAAGGTTGCATCGTTTTAAAAGTTTTCATTCCATCGATTCTTTCAGGCTGCTTCCAGATTCAGTGTTCTGAAATATTCATGAGTTGAGCTCTAAATTCTCTCAAATCTCAATAATTCCAATTTAATTCCGTGCACAAGTTTTTCATAATGAGACCCTGCTCTGAAATGCAGAATCATTAAGGTCGGAACGACCTTGGTGCAACAGAAATTCATTTCCTAATTCAATTCGAAAAAGTATTGAGGCTAAACTGTGAAACGCCTATTCCTAACCTTTTTGTTTTCACTGGTACTCTTTCAGATTCCTCTGAAAGCTGAATCCCATCCTGTTCCTTTTCAATGGAAAGAAACGGAACGAATTGTGTTTGTGGGAGGGACTTCCGTAGAAGTCGCTATTCAACACAATTACTTAGAGTCGATTCTCACCAGCCATTACTCCAACAAGAATTTCACTTTTAGAAATTTGGGCTGGAGTGGAGACAATGTACTCGGGCACTCCAGAACAGTTTTTCAGCCTCTGTCTAAAGGCTTTGAGATCTTGGTACGGCAAATCCAAGAACAAAAACCATCCACCGTTCTCTTGTCTTATGGGATGGTAGAGTCCTTCGAAGGGTCTCAAGCTTTAGATACCTTTATCGGCAATTACAAACGCCTACTGGATAAAATAAAAGAAATGGGAGCCAGAGCCGTTTTAATCAGCCCCATTCACCACGAAGACCTCGGCCCCCCTCTCCCAAACCCTAAAAAACACAACGAAAATCTACTGATCTACGTCGAGGCCCTTCAAAAGTTAGCGGATGAACGAAAATTAAAATTTGTGAATCTATTTGAAGCCACAAAGAACTTAAACCAGAGCCAAAGAAAGACGGGGATCACCACGAATGGCATCCATCCCAATGATTACGGCTATTGGTTGATCAGTCAGATCATTGCCAAAAACCTGGGGGTTCAATTTCCTAAATTTAATCTCGAAATCGATACCACTCAAGGACTCCATGTGAAGCTCGATGGCTTAACCATTTCAGAACTAAAAGCCGTAGGGAGTAATCTTCAATTTAAAACTGAGGATCGCGCGATTCCTCTCCCTTTACCTAAAGTAGATTTTGCCCACGAACTCCATCCAAGGAAAATAGTCATCAAAGGGCTTAAAGAAGGAAAGTACCAATTGATGGTCGACGGAGAAAAGGTCGCTGAGGGTACTGCTAAAGCGTGGTCGAATGGCGCTGTCATGGTTCAGGACTCGGGATTAAAACAAGCAGCGAATCTGAAACAAACAATCACTAAGAAAAATGAACTCTTCTTTCACCGTTGGAGACCTCAAAACGAGACTTACCTTTTCTTATTCAGAAAACACGAACAAGGAAACAACGCTAAAGAGGTCAAAATGTTTGACCCTCTCATCGAAAAAGAAGAAAAGAAGATCAATAAATTGAAAGTTCCCTTTAAAGCCACCTACGAACTGATTCACATCGGAGAGGAGGTGAAGCCATGAAAACTCGTTTGATTTTTACCCTTCTCATTCTCAGCTGGATCTCGACATCATCACTTTTAGCTCAACGCAATTTGAGGGACATCCCTCCTCCAAACGTTGAAGCAGAAATCAAAGCGATGAAAGTTGACCCCGATTTCCAAGTCAACTTATTCGCTGCCGATCCGATGGTCGTCAATCCCATTCAAATGAATTTCGACCCCGAGGGTCGACTTTGGATTGCCTCTTCACCGATTTATCCGCACATCCTTCCGGGACAGGAAGCAAACGATAAAATCTATGTTCTGGATGATCGCGACGGAGATGGGGTCGCTGAAAAGTCGACGGTTTTTGCTGAAGGTCTCTTGATCCCAACGGGTGTTCTCCCGGGTGATGATGGAGTTTACGTCGCTAACAGTACGGAACTCATTCACTTCAAGGACACCGATGGCGATGATAAAGCCGATCAACGACGCGTCGTACTAAGTGGTTTTGGAACTGAAGACACCCATCACATCATCCACTGTTTCCGTTGGGGCGTCGATGGATCGTTTTACTTCAATCAATCCATTTATATCCACAGTCACGTTGAAACTCCTCATGGCGTTAGACGATTAAGAGCCGGAGGAATTTGGCGATTCCGACCACGCAGTCTCGAGCTTGAAGTATTCGTACACGGGATGGTCAACGGCTGGGGACACCATTGGGATAAATGGGGTCAGTCTTTTGGAACGGATGGAGCGTACGGACAGGGAACACTCTATTTCATGCCCGGAGTGAAATACGTAGCCGCTCTTGGAGCGAGAAGGCTCTTCACCGGCCTCAACCGAGGAACACCCAAGTATTGTGGAGCCGCTATCGCCAGTGGAAAACACCTTCCTGAGGATTGGCGAGGCGACATGATCACTTGTGATTTTAGAGCCCAACGAGTGGTCCGCTATTCGATTTCAGAAGACAAGGCGGGATACTCAGCAAAGTTAGAGCCTACCGTCATCAAGTCCAGCCACGTTGCATTTCGTCCTGTCGATGTAAAGATGGGACCAGATGGAGCCATCTATCTTTGCGACTGGTACAACCCCATCATTCAACACGGTGAAGTCGATTTTCGCGACGAACGAAGGAACCATACCAACGGCCGTATTTGGAGATTGAGTTACAAAGGAAACAAAGCTCTTCCCAATCCCAAGCTCAAAGAAAAATCGATTCCTGAACTTTTAGACCAACTCAAGGCTGAAGAAGGTTGGACTCGTGATAATGCAAAAAGGCTGCTTCACGAGAAGCCAGCTTCACAAGTCATCCCCCATTTAAAAACTTGGTTAACTAAGCTAGACCCTCAAGACTCTGAATACGAACGCATGAAGCTTGAAGGTTTATGGGTTGCTAAAGGTGTCGATCATCACGATTTCAATTTGTTGAAAGATTTGCTCAATGCGAAACAGGGTCAAGCCCGAGCCGCCGCAACTCGCGTGTTATCACACTGGGGACCCTACATCTACAAGGTCAACGAGCTCTACGAAAAGGTCATCAACGATCCTTTCCCTCGAGTTCGCTTGGAAGCCGTTCGAGGCTTATCAAGAATCAAACAGCCCTGGGCTGCTGATTTGGCCATGAAAGTGATGGATCACCCCATGGATAAGTTCATCGAATACAGCTTATGGAGAACGGTAAATGATCTAAAAGATGTTTGGGTGCCCAACCTTCAGAAAGGAAAAATTCCTTTTGGGGGCGATACCAGAAAGCTCGATTACGCACTTTCGGCAGTTGGTAGTAACGAAGTACTAGGAGCGATAAAAAACCTTGCTAAGGATCCCAATACCTCTCCAGCTAACTTAAAAAATCAGTTGTTGCTGATCACGAAAATTGGAAAACCGGACGATCTCAAATTTGTCGCTCAGCGATTAAAAGGAGCGAATGAAGACGTCCAATCAAGCGTTATCAAAGAATTGGTCTCGACTTCGAGAAGTAAAAAAATCGTCTTAGGAGATCAATCGTCTTTCGTTAAAGAAGCGATTAATTCGAAATCAGCTTCTATAAAAGCCGACGCCATTCGATTGGTCGGCTTGTGGAAACTCAATGACATCGCTCCCTTGCTTCACAAGGAAGAACAGACGAAGGATTTGAGTATCGTTCAGGCAGTCTTTCAAAGCTTTGCACGCCTGGGAGGCGAACGTGCGACTTATCTCGAACAAGTCTCTTCTACGAGTGAAAGTACAGCCTTGAGGATCCTAGCGACTCAAGCTATCGCCTCGGATGGCGATATCAATAAATCCGCTCAACTAGCAACTCAGCTTTTGACTCAAGAACTCAGTGAAAAGGATGCTGAAAGTTTACTTCGTGCGTTCATTTCCCGCCAAAATGGAGCCGAATCTTTAGCAAAAGCTTTAGGTGAAACGAGATTGAGCACTGAAGTTTCCTTGGTGGGAATTCAAACCCTCAACAAGATGGCGATCAAAAATTCACCTCTGGAACCTATGTTCAAAAAAGGAATGGAAGAAAGAACCAGTTGGGGTGAACTCAAACCCGCGCAAGTTCAAAAGCTCTTGGCCGATGTCATCAAAGATGGTGACCCCAGTCGCGGTGAAGAAATTTATCACCGTGAAAAATTGGCTTGTACCACTTGTCACGCGATCGGCGGAGCAGGAGGAGTCGTCGGCCCAGACTTTAGTAGTATCGGCGCTAGCGCACCTTTAGATTATCTCGTGGAGTCGATTCTCTTTCCCCAAAAGAAGGTCAAAGAGAATTATCACTCCGTACAGGTAATCACTCAAGCGGGCCAGATCATCACGGGGATCCCCGTACGTGATGGCGACGCTGAAGTCGTTCTCCGGGATGCGGATGGAAAAGAGCACACGATCGTCGCTTCAACGATTTTAAATCGAACCACCGGCGGTTCCATCATGCCCGATGGATTGATCGATGAATTGAATCGTCAAGAATTGCTCGACCTCATCAGCTTCACCTCCAAACTGGGAAAGACAAAAGCCTTTTCAGTGGGTAGAGAAAAACTCATCCGTCGCTGGCGATCCTTCCAAGCCCTCGGAAACCCAAAACCCAATGACGATACCATTTGGAAATCGGTTTATTCTCGAGTCTCTGGTGTTCTTCCCTTCGATACTAAAAAGGGAAGCATCGTTCATTTAAGAGGCCAAATTGAAGTCACCACCGCCGGCCAAGTGGGCCTTAAGTTCAATAGTACCGCTGGTCTCAGCGTGATGGTTCAAGGAGTCCAACCCCAATTCCAAAACCATGTGACGGTGGTGAATTTAAAACCAGGAATCAACACCCTCGAACTCACTATCAATCTCGAAAGTCGTAAAGGCGAAGGTCTCAAGTGTGAACTCTTCGAGATCCCCGATTCAAAAGCGAGCTTCCAAGCGGTGGGCGGGCCGTAATGGAAGAGGGATTAAAAATTTAACTGGCTAATATAAAGACTATCCCACAAATTTTCCCCTCGCTAGCGCTTCGGGCTAGTTAAGAAGTATTTGATACTCATTAACTAGCCCGAAGCGCTAGCGAGGGGATTTTTTTCGTACAATGAGCAATAACTACTATTTCAAGTTACTTATAAGGCGATACTCAACTGATTTGAATTCAACTCTGCAACAAGGCAACCTTGGCAAATTTTCGATCAACTTCCGAAGCTGATGGATCATTTGAGATGGCTTGAAGAGCTTGAGTAGCCTTTGGATTTTTCAACTTCCCTAAAGCTTGAATAGTTAGAGGACGGATTCTTGAGTCCTTCCTTTGAAGCTGCTTTAGAAGATAATCAATAGCAGCAGTATCCCCGATCTTCCCTATGACTCGTACGATCTCTTGTTGAACCCGAAATCGCTCGTCCTCTAATATTGGGGTTAATTCAGAGAATTGAACAGCTTTGAGCCTTTCTAAGGCCCGGAGTGCATTCGAAACAACAATAGGATCTTCCGCTTCTAAAACCATTCTTTTAAGAATCGGAACCTTGTTCTTATCGGCTCCTTGAGTAAAAGAACGAAGCTGATGGACTTCCTTTTGGCTTTGAAGCTTTCCATTCAGGTACTCCGTCTCAACGGCCAGCTCTTCTTTTACGAGAGCTTGAGTATCTAAAATCTTAGGCTTAGGAGTCTCAACAACCTTTTCTTTTTGTTGAGCATCCGATTGTTCCTCAAAAAGCTTCGGGCCCAACCAAATCCCTAGGGAGACTAATCCAACTAATCCAATCCAATAGCGAATACTCATTCAACCAACCTCCAAGCACTACCATCGATTTCGAGTTCAGTATGATCCAAATTCACAGCCCCTGAATAAAGCTGAGTACCGACGTCGACCTGAATGTCTAGTTTACGAGGAACAGTCAAAACGCCTTCCGCGAAGAGGTTGCTGTCGGCACGAGTGACGACTCGGTATCTTCCAACAGAAGGTTTAAGATGAGAAGAAGCCACCAAACTGGCACTAACTCCACCTGTCATCGTAATCGTAGTCGTGTCGATGAACCCGAATGGAATAGTTAAAGTAAACCGTCGACGAGGTCGTTCCACCTCATATGGAATCGTTGAACTAGTTACATTTCCATTTTCATCTATAGTTATGGATTCCTGACCGTCAAAGTCGATAGTAAATGGAGTATCAATTTGACGTCTTCGAATCCGTAAACTTAAAACCGTTTCTGTGCTAGTGATAATTTCACTCTTTAATCTAACGGGTATACCGGATTCGACATAATCATACCGAGCACCATCCCAATCGATATTGAAGGTTCTCAAGCCGAACGAGCTGTTGGTATCTGAGTGCTTCCATTTTTGGTTCTGGCCTCCTGAAACATTAAACTGAACCGCAGTTGAAGGTAGAACCGCCGGAATGTAATCTGCCAAATTCACAAAGGCATTGGCTTCGGGGGAAAGCTCTGAGTAGTTCACACCAAAAGGAAGGCCGATCTCACCCTTTACCACAATTCGAACATTGTTGTTTCCCCAATTGACGACTGCTCGATCAATTGAGAAAGACGACAAACTATTTGGATCAACAGTTACCGTCTTAGAGGTCTCACCTGTTGCTCCAAGAGGATCGGTCACCAGCAAGGTAACGGTGTGCGTCCCCGGATCAAGGTTCTCTTCAACTGTTAGGCAAGCAGTAGAATCACCATCACAAATTACAGAACCATTAAGAGTCCATCTAAAAGTTAGGTCTTCAATCGCATCCCCTGGATCGGCAGTTCCGGAGCCATCAAAACGAAAAAGAATCTGTGATCCTGTGTCGACGATCTGTTCGCAAGCAATGTCAGGAACAGGGGGACTATTCAATATAATCGTATGAGTCACACTCAGTTCATTCCCAGCCGGATCTACTGCAGCAATTACAATATCATTTGATCCTTCGAGGAGATCTACTGATTGACTAACAGTTCTTGTAGCTCCACCGGCGACTGTACTTACATTACCATCGATAGTAACTGTTGTCGTATTGGCATCGGTTATATCAACCTCTAGAATAATCGGAGTTTCAGCGACCACCGCTCCTACAACGGGAGTGATATTTCCGATCAAAGGATCAATGGTATCTAAGATAACGGAAACCGTAGCTGAGCCATCGGGATTGATCATGTCTGAAGCAGTTACGGTTAAAGTATTCAAGCCTTCAGATAGATTCCAAACTCCAGGTAAAATTCCCCCTCCAGTCGGTAGTGAACCTGAAACAACCCCACTGGGTATTGAGATTGTGTCAGTTGGAGAGATATCATCAATCGTCACACCGACTGTGATCATTTCTTCTCCAACTCCGAAAAAAGCCCCGTTATCAGGAGAATCAATCGTCACGATGGGTGAATCTTGATCCAAGATGATAAAGAAGGTAACGGGTGTAGCTAAACCCACCTGATCCGTCACAGTAAGCACCACTTCATTAATCCCGGGGACTAAATTTTGAATTTCCCCGAACACTAGCCCACCTCCTGCTGGAACCGTAACAACACCATTGTGAAAGTCGACGGTTGTTTGAGTGGTATCAAATATATCGAGTGAAACTTGAACTGAAGTCTGAGACACCGAAAAAGTAGTACCAGGAGAAGGTACGATTACTATTGGGTTTTCCGTATCTCGAATGACCGTAACTGTTTCTTCAGAGTAATATCCACAGGGGTCTTCAGCTCGTATGGTGATCGTATTCTCCCCTTCTTGACTGAGGGGAACCGTTCCTTCGGCAGTACCTCCAATATCTGGCAACGAAACATTCATACCAGCAGGAGTTGAAGTAACCGTGGTGTTCGAATCGTGACTCACATGAGCTCTTACGAAAATAGATGTTTGCCCCGTAATTTGGTTCTGGGTTGGCTCTAAAATCATTAAGCCTGGTGGATTCGTACTTGGAGGAGGTGTGCCCGCAAGGCTTGCGATTTCTGCATCACTCAACGCGCGGTGATAAAGCCTAACGTCATCGATGGAACCGTGAAAGTTATCCCCGTTTGACGATCTTCCAATCATGACGTCATGCCAAGATCCAATTTTGGGTGGTAGAGTGTGAGTCTTCGTTTCTTTAAGGCTACCGTTTAGATATATTTTTATTTGACTAGTCGTTGCATCGTAAACCCCCGTCACGTGATACCATTCATCGATTCTAATTTTCTCACAATTTGGAGCCGACAATGTAGATACAAATTCACGACCATCTAAAGTGTCATTCTTGGCAACAAAGAAGCTAGCGATATCTTTATTGAAGCGACCATCGAACATCAAACCGAATTGCGGAGCCCAAGCTGGCCCTGAATACTTTTGCTTAAAAACGATAGGTCGAACTCGATTTTCACCCCCATAGTAAAGATCTTCTGCCTTAGCCCAAGCGGAAACGGTAAATCCAGCAGCGCTTGCGGGGTCGGCGATTTGGCCGAGGTTGATACCGTAGTCACCACCTGTAAAATAATATGCTGAATTGGATTGCCCGTCGTAACCATCTACCAAATTAGGTTCATTTACAGGTCCACCTCCAAAATCCTGAAGTATACCGTTGTAGTCATGACCACTTACGTCATCTGGATTTCCTTCAAAGGAATAGTGAGCCGTTAAATGATCCGTGTTTTCTAGATTGGGATTTTCACCACCGTTGTAAAGAATACCTACTTCTGCTTCACTCAAGACGCGATTATAAAACTGAACATCATCAATCTTGCCTTGAAATTGATCGCCATAAGTTGTTCTTCCAATCAAGACGTCATGAGTAGAAAAATTTAAAGAAGTGGGAGGGTTATCATTGGTTTTACTACCTTGAGAAGCTCCATCTAAATAAAGAACCATTTCACCCGTAACAGCATCATACGTTGCAACAACATGGTACCACTGATGCGGTGCTACTTTATTTTTAGGACTTTCGACAAACTCTCGTTCATCACCAGCGGTTTGTTTAGCCATAAAAAAACTAACGCGGTCATCTCCTCCCCTCCCATCAAAAAGGATTTGAAATTGAGGAACAAATGATCTAGGAGTTGTCCCATACTTCCTTTTAAAAACGATTGGGCGAGTTCGATTCTCGTTATTATAAATAAGGTCATCCGCCTTCGCCCAAGCTGAGATCGAAAATCCAGACGAATTTACAATATCAATCGAATTACCCAAGTTGATGTAATCGTCGATTCCATCAAAGTGATAAGCAGCATCCTGAATTGTTTGACTTCCCGTGGTTGTTACATCCGTCGTCGTTGCCCCATGTACCGCCCCATGATTCTCGTGAGCTGCTGTATTATTCGTATGCCCATCGAGCGGATAACGCGCCATTACATCTGGGAGCATTTCGGCCTGTAATACTGGGTTCAAAAAAAGAATAAAAACAAACGCATTAAATAAACAAGAAGCCTTAAGAATAGAAAAACGGAATGCCATTCTCCCCCCTATCTAATTCATTCAAACAAGAAATAAATTGTTCAACCACTAACGGAACAGAAAAACTATTAACACGAATACAATAAGCAAAGACGATTGATAATCAACCAATAATTAAACTAATGATCTATTGCTAAATACTAAATTTTATATATTTAAATTCACCTCACGAATCAACAAATCAAATCAGCAAGCTAAAGATTAAGGACAAAATAATCCTTTTACCCCTATAAATATTGATAATTCATTCATCTAAATTAAAGAATTTAGTAGATTGAACACTTTAAAACTTAGCAACCTCAGCTAAAGGCTTCACCTGTAAATTTCAACCTGAAACTTCAACCAATGAGCAACCCTATCCGCGACCTCATCCTCAATGAACCCATCCTCGATGTTCATGAGCATCATATGCCCGAGACTCTCTTGGATCGAGATGTAGGACTCTTGAAGCTTCTTCAACAAAGCTATCCGGGTTGGACGCAAGAGAGACCGTATCCTTTAGAAGGTCAAGAACGAGGTGAAGACCATGGATTTAGCGATGAAACTCAGTGGGAAGATTTAGCGGGGTATTTAGAGGGAAGCGGATCCAACGCCTTTATTCGCACTTTAATTCACGGCTTGAAAGATCTTTACAATTTAGACAAACCTGAGATCACTCAAGAAAACTGGCAAGAGTTGGATAAAAGGATCAAAGCTCGCCACAAAGATCCTGATTGGCAATGGGAAGTTTTAACTCGTTCCAACATCGATACGATCATCACCGATTGCTATGCCGACCCTCTTTTGGATGCGAAGAAGAACTTAGGACCTAAGTATCTTTCCGTTCTCCGAATCAATGCATTAGCTTACGGCTGGCATCCAGACTCTTGCGAACACAATGGAACGAATGCTCATGAGTTTGCGAGTCGATTCGGCATTCAGTTGAATTCCTTTGATGACTACCTGAATTTTTTGGAGCACCTTCTAGATACGTTAAAAGATCGCCACCAAGTTGCGCTCAAAGATGCCATCGCCTACGACCGTGGCCTTCAATACGACCCTCCTGATGAACAACTCGCACGCGAATGTTGGGGAGACCCACAGCCGAATTCCGAGCGTAAAAAAGCCTTTGGCGATTTTATCGTCGATCACATCAGTCGGTTAGCTGGTGAAAAAGATATTCCCGTACAAATGCATTTAGGAACGGCGAATATCCGCGGCTCTCATCCCCTTAACGTAGCTCATTTAATTGAACGACACCCCAAAACCCGTTATTTATTAATGCACTTTGCCTATCCGTGGAGCCGTGACCTCTTAGGAATGGCGTTTGTTTATCGAAATATCTGGTTAGATTTAACGTGGTCGTTTCTTCTCAGTCCCTCCCATTTTAAGCTCGCATTTCACGAGGCCATCGAAGTGTTACCCGATGAGTCACGCATGATGTTAGGAGGTGACAATTGGCATTTAGAAGAGACTTACGCCGCTTTAAGCCAAGCGCGTAAATTAATCGCTGAAGTGCTTGAGGAAAAAGTTCAATCGGGATATTTCAATGAGAGCGACGCCCTGCGTTTGGGTAAGAAGATTTTGAATGAGAATGCGAAGCAGTTTTTTAAATTGTAACCGTCTATTCCAAACGCAATTCTCGAATCTGACACGTTTGCCCACTCTTCAATGTAATAGCGAGGAACGACTCCATTCCTGAAGTCGTCTTGTGATATTTAGGCTCCTCTGCTCTTCCGTCGACGAAAAAGTATAACTTTGAACCTTTACGAGAAAACTGATACGTTCGCCATGAATCGCTGAGCTCAACGCTAATATTTCTATCTAACCCACTACTTGCGGTTAATCCGATGCGATGCCCACCTTTGATTTCAACATGAGCTTTGAAATCTCCTACCAAGGGCTTGCGAATCAAAACTTTACTCCGACTATGAATTCCACTCGTTTCGCGAACCGTCCAAATTCCCCGTGACTCGCTGTACTCCAACCGTGTCAATGGATAACGAAGCCACCGCGGTTCGATCCAACAGTGAACTAAAAAATCTTCGGGCTCAATTAAACCGGTACGCGTCAATTGATCTGCCAAGCTATCTATTTCAATATTGAGCTTATTAGCCGAATCATGTTGAAGATATTCACTCGCTTTAAGATACCAGTATTCACAACGTCTTAAGTAAGCTCGACGAACTGCTCCTTCTTGCTTTTGAGCTAATCTTTTCCACGACTGTGCCAATGCCATGCAAGCATCGCCATCCTCAGGATCCTCTCGCTCAGTCTCAGCTAACTTTTTCAAAATAGGATCGGATCCCATTGCTAAGAGAGGAGCTCCAGTATCCCAATCATTTTGTAGAAAACAGAAGAACGAACCTACTTCGAGATTTTCTTCAGGGCTCGCAGTACCTGCTTTGACTTCATCGACAATAGCGGCAATTTTAACTTTGGCGAGGCCCGCTGACTTGAGTTCACGTTCTTTTTGAGCAAAGGAATAAGCGAGGCTTTTAATTCGGCTTTTCTTGACGAACTTTAGAGCTTGCGTCATCGCCTTGCGAGAATCGCTCAATCGTTCGTTGTTATAGTGCTCTCGAGAGATCATCAAATAAGCATGAGCCATCGAGGCCGCGACTTCCCCTTTGGCTCGAGAGGTTGGGATGGCTCCTAAAGCGAGATAACGCTGCTCCAGCTCGCGAATATCAAATGCATCGTCCAGAGCTAAAATCGCATTTAAAGCGATTGAAACTTCACCTAACTTAATGGCGATCTCTCTTGCTTCATCTAAAAAGGCGTACTTGAGGGGCAGCTCTGAACTTTCCAAGCTTCCTCTCGTCACCAAGTTACGAGCTAAACGAATGCGATCCTCGCTCTTACGACTTTTGAATTGTCGGCTGTAAAGATCCCTAACCGTTTTTTTAGCTAAGGAAAGTTCAACATCAGAGGGGACTTCGTTCTTTTCTTGAGCATCTAGGATGAGCTCACAGAATCCCAAGCTAAAAACAAGGACTAAGCTCATTAAGCCAAATGAAGATAAGGTCGTTCTAGGCATAATTTTTGAATCAAACACAACTGAGATGTTTTAACAACTGAAAGAGAAGAGTTCTGAGCTGAACTTCGATAGTACCCCACAGGTCTATCGAGCTCGAGTATCAGCTTAGTAAGTGCACGCCTTCTCGGAATGTTGGTACAAAAGAAATAGATTTTGTCAAAATATTAGACAATTCTTATTCTCTTTCATTCAGTCATCCTAGGGAATTTTTAGATTTGAGCAAGGAAGTCCTGATCATTCTTTCCATCCCTGAGATATCGCTCCTTCGAAATTGAGCCCAAGCAGTTCTTGATGACCTGGGGATTATCCCTAAGAATAGGTCAGTACAGAAATTAGTTTCTGCGGGATCCTCCTTAGAATCTGACGATTCCACTAGAACTAAATTGGGTTTGAGCGGTTAGGCCACCGTAGCGGCCTCTGAATAGGCATCATTTGGCACCGAAGATACCTATTTGTAACATCCAGTTTCTCTGGATCTACAATCTGAGCAACGGTTCCACCAAGTGCTGTTTCTCATTCATCAGTAGAATCCCTTCTACTCGTCTCTAAGTTCGAACAAAATATGCGCACGTCCATACTGAAAAGGCGTTTAACTGACGCCCATTCCACCTTTAAAGCTAGCCTTTTGGTCTTGTTTGTTGGGATTTTTCTCAATCCTCTCACCCACGCCCAAGATCAAATTCCGGTCGATTACTGGACTCAAGTTCAACCGATCTTCGATGACACTTGTGGGGGCGGGTTCTGCCATATAGGTTTAGAAACCAGTGGAACCGACTTAAGCGATTACGACCTCACCATGATGAGTATGGGTGAGCAATATGAAGCCCCCATCGTCGTTCCCGGTAATCCCGACCTCAGTCCACTGTGGGAAAAGATTGCTGAAGGTATCCCTACTTTTGGCGACCAGATGCCTTGGGGAGATCCTCCACTCTCCGCTGAACAACAAGACATCATCTATCGATGGATCGAAGAAGGTGCCAATGAATTTAGGCAGGTCTATATTCGCGGAGATGTGAATGTCGACGAACAAGTCGACCTTTCCGATGTCGTAGCTTTATTAGGATATCTTTACCTCGGTCACGCTCCCCCTGTATGCTTACCAACTGCTGACATCGATTCTTCTACCGAATATGACATCACCGATCCCATCTATTTGTTAAGTTACCTTTACCTTGGAGGCCCAGCCCCCCAGGCTCTTAGCAGAGAAGAACAACTTGCCTGTAATACCCCGAATCAAGTTCCCGATGTCGACCCTATTGGAACTTTAATCGCTACAGCGGGGATCCCATTGAACTTTGAGGTCATGGCTCGTGACCCCGATGATGATGACTTAATCTTCACGCTTGAAATTGTGCCGGAAGGATTAGAGATCCATGCCAGCACGGGTGAAGTACAGTGGACTCCCGATTTTCATCAACTCGGCGATCACCGTATCCGCATCGCAGTTGCGGATGTACGAGCCCCCGAACGGCGAGTCGTTACCACGGGATTGATTCGAGTCGAACAAGGAAATTTGCCGCCGCAAATTACGGATCCGGGAACTCAATTCATTCGAGAGAATTTGGTGTTTAGTTACACCGTAGACGCATCCGATCCCGACGGAGATGATCTTACCTTTGCAATTACTGATGCTGACGAACGCATTACCATCGATCCCAACTCGGGCCTCATTCAATTTAGCCCTAATAACGGAGATGCTGGGGAGTACATCATCAATTTCACCGTAACGGATTCGGGAACACCTCCCTTTCAATCAGAAGGAACGCTGATTCTCAATGTGATCCCAGAAGATTCTCCCACTAATCTTTCACCCGTATTCCCCACTCGAGGCATCTACCGAACTTATACTGGATTAGCGATCAATATTCCCCTTAATGCTTCGGATCCCGATGGGCATGACCTAACTTATCAGGCTGAAAATTTACCGGAAGGGGCTGAACTCGATGCAGAGAACGGAGTATTAACGTGGACTCCTAGCCCCGAACAAACGGGTCCTTTCTATATCCCTGTCGAAGTGACCGATAATGGATTACCTCCAATTACCGCGGAAGAAATCTTAGTCTTTCAGGTCAATCCTCCCGATGCCTGTGTGACCACCGATTGCGACCCCGAGACCGGTTGTACCTCAGAAGTATTCAATCTCGAACAACAATGCTGTGAAGATGAACCCACAGTTCGACCTGCCGAACCCGTTGCGGATTGCCCCTCCGGGCAAGTTCTTTACGCAGGAAGAAACTCCATCGGATTCGGACGTCTCTACAATTGTGATTTCATTCGTGTCAGAACTGGGGCCCAAGGAGGAGTCACAGTTCGCTTGAACTTCGAAGCTAGGTGTATCGATACCTCTGAAAATGTTTCGATTCGGGCTCGTTTAGAAACCAGTGAATACGTTCTCTTCGATGACATTCGCAACCTAAGTTTAAAAAATAGAAACGATGGCTTCGCCCAAATCTTAGGAGTGATCTTCGCCGTCGATGAAGAGATTCCATTGGATCACTTCTTCGGTGTTGCTGGGCTTCTCACCATCGAATTAACAGACTCACAAGGAGTAGAACTTTCTCGCAAGCTTCGCTTGACGATCACTCGAGATTTCTTACGCAATTTACCAGACCCAGATATCTCCGATGTCCGTTCAGATGAAGTGGGTTGTGTAGGCTGCCACCGTCCTCTCAGTGAGTTAGGAGAACGGCACGGTATTGAAGACGCTCATCCTTGGTTCCCCCTCAGTTGTACGGATTGCCATGGAGGAAACCCCAATGCCTTTACCCGGGCCGAGGCTCACGTCAGTTCGGGCGAAAGTCCTCAATTCATTAAGAACTTAGCTCAAGATCAACTCGACCAGGTCGATCCCGACTACTTGAGGTTCGTGAATCCCGGTGACTTGAGAGTTGCGACTGTCGGCTGTGGTTCCAGTAATCCGGCAAATCCAGGACTAGGCTGCCACCAGAGTATCGTCGACACTACGAATCTCTCCGTCATGACGACCTACGCCGGGCATTACACCCTGCCCCGTTACTTAACGGGATCTCAACCTCGCGCTGACGAATTCCAACCCTTGTTAGCAGCGGTCGATCGAGTGAATCCTCACTTCGATCCTGAAACAGCACCTCCCGGAGCGGTAGGATCCTTTGAAGCATTGCGAGGACCCCACCCTGAAGCTAACCGCGCAACCTTAGAAGCATGTATGGATATCTACTTGCCCAAGTCATGCCCCACTTGTCACACCGATGCATTTGGAGATAACAACGCTCCCGGAAATTATCGGTCTTCGGGCTGTACTTCGTGTCATATGACTTATACCGAAAGTGGATTATCAGAATCTTTAGACCCTGTCATCAACAAGGACTTCCCCCCGCATCCTAAAACTCATCAACTGACCTCGGCTATTCCTACCGAGCAATGTGGTCGTTGTCACTTCCAAGGTGGAAGGATCGGTTTAGCTTATAGAGGTATTCGTGAAGGAGGCTTCCCCGAAGCGAAAACTCCTACCCACGCCGTGCCTTTAGGACGTGAAATTCACAATCACGAAGCTGATTATTATTTCACTGACGAAGACTCCAGGAATAACTACGACGAGACTCCTCCCGATCTTCACTTCAGCGCAGGGATGGTGTGCGCTGATTGTCACGTAGGGGGAGACGTTCACGGCGACGGAAATATGTATTCTTCAGAGCGCCATCAAGTGGGAATTCGCTGTGAAGATTGCCATGGTACTGTTCGAAAAGCCATCGAAGCGGATGTTGCCGATGGATTGTTTAAAACTTCGAAGGGATTCGACCTCAAACGGCTTCGAAAAACTGAAGATGGTACGGTGTTTATGAAGCTCCTCACCTCTGACGTTGAACTTGAAGTGCCCCAGATTTTTAATCAACTTCAATCAGGCCAGAACCAAGCGATGATCGAAGCGATGGGAGTTAATGAGAGCGGATTTTCTCACACGGATTCGATGGAATGTTACACCTGTCACACTTCGTGGAGACTCACCTGCTTTGGGTGCCACGTCACTGTCGATGATCGCTTGCAGCAAAAGAATAAAACGACCGGCGAAATTACCAAAGGTGGTATTTCGGCTGAACGCTTAGATTACTCTATCGATTTCTTCGCCTTGGGTATGAACGAACGAGGGAAGATTTCGCCACTTTGTAGTTCGATGAGCATGTTCATGAGCTATGTCGACGAAGCCGGCCAAAAACTCATCGACAAGCAAGTTCGTACTTCTAGTGACGGTAAAGTGGGGAACGGCTGGAATCCTTTCCACCATCACACCGTCAGTCGAGTACCACAAAATTGTGATCGCTGTCACCCCAATGACGATTCCGTAGGAGAAGATAATTCTGCCCTCCTGAATGAAACTTATGGATTCGGAAACGGTAATTTCATGCACGCGGATGGAAATGGAGTCTTTAGAGACCTTTCGGCCTTCTTAGACGAAGATGGAAATCTGATCGGTGACTTCCCTCATCCGAACACGGGCCCCGTGCTTCAATCGTTGCGCGATAAGGCGATGTCGATTAAGACGATTCCGCATCCGCGGCAAGAGCGGGATTAGGTTTTTATCGCAATATTATAATCATTAAAAAGGGCTGGCCGATGGCCAGCCCTTTTTTCGTTTCCATTTCAAGCGCCTTCATTTCAAGCGCGAAGCGTCAGCGAGTGCATGCATTTGATTTGATCAGCGAAGTAGTATGGGATTTAGAATTCACTTTGAGAGTGGGGCTTTCCTTGACTCTGAATTTGAAGTTGAATTTGCCTTTAAAGTTGCTTGTCGCCTGACCCTCGCTCCCATTTCAAGCGCGAAGCGTCAGCGAGTGCATGCGTTTGATTTGATCAGCGAAGTAGTATGGGATTTAGAATTCGCTTTGAGAGTGGGGCTTTCCTTGACTCTGAACCTGAAGTTGAATTTGCCTTTAAAATTGCTTGTCGCCTGACCCTCGCTTACGCTTCGGGCTTGAAATTAGTTTGAAAACAATGCAAAGAAATCGGCACCGGGGTTTTGTTCATTGACGTTTCTTAAGCCGTTGCTGGGATCAATAAACTCAATCCAATAATCAGTGACCTTGGATTCCAGCTCCTTTGACTTGTAGTAGACGTTAAGGCTCCAGATACCATTGCCCTCAAATCTTGCTCTATATATTTCAAACCCCTTCAATTCAAGCATGTCGATATGAGGTCGCCCAATCTTTGAGTAAACCTCTCCCCGAGTCAAACCCACCTGAACGGCTTGCCAACTTGTAGGGCAGGCCGGGTATGAGGCGTAATAAAGATGTCGAATGCCGAGGAAACCCAATACAACTATGATTGAAGGCAGCAATAGAAACGTAAATAATTTTTTAGTTTTGTCTTTCTTTTCATTCATCTGAATACGAAGCGAAAAAATCTCGACCAGGATTTTGCTCGTTGATGTTTCTTAAACCGTTATTCGGATCAGTAAACGCAATCCAATATTCGGTTACTTTACTTTCTTTAGAAGGAGAATCGTGGTGTACGAACAATTGCCACCACCCAAAACCGCCATAGTCTTTTGAATAAAGCTCAAAGCCCTTCAAATCATACAAATCATCATGGGGGAGCCCAATCCTCGAATAAACTTGATCTCGAGTTAATCCTGTTTTTACCTGCTCCCAAGACGCCGAACAATTGGGGTAAGTTATAAAATAAATGACAACTAATCCAGCGAGGGTTACAAAGACGATTGTCGTATAGATAAAAACGCGATAGGCCCTTGGGCAATTTGTTATAAAACTTCTTATTCTCTTCATTGAAACATGTTAATTCTGAATCTTGAATTCAGAAAGCTATTTCAGTGAGAGATTTTCAATACAAGTACCTCAAAAAATAAATTTTATCCCAAAACCGTTCTTCAAAAATCGAGGCGAGTAAACCAAAGACCACACCGACACTACCAGCTATGATAAATGGAAGATAGGAATTGGGATGCTTAGTGATAGCGTCGATAAAGAAGATCCAACCACTGAGGAATAAACCCAAAAAACCACCACAAACAAAATGAGTTAGTTTATCTAGCATCTCAACGTATCCATTTATAAGAAGTAAGAGTTAAACGAGTTGCACTAATAAATGGGACGTCGTGCTCATTTAGTTATATTTCATTCATTTTCACCTTTTTCATTTCAAGCGCCTCTATTTCAAGCGCGAAGCGTCAGCGAGTGCCGGTGTTTGATTGAATCGTCGGGATGCTTAGTGATTAAGGATTCATTTCGGGGGGCGGTGTTTTCGTTTGTACTGTGCCTAAGGGAGAATTCGCTTTTAAGTAATAACCACCCCCTGACCCTCGCTTACGCTTCGGGCTTGAAATGGGCACAGATGTTGAATTCATCTTATCGGAGTCACTCCGATTCCCGTTGAAGTTCCGTAAATACTGTACTGGTAATAAGACTCAGTAGTTCAATTCTGAAACGGAACTCTGGTGTACAGCAAGTAGACACTTTTTTGTCCTCCCCCATTGTCATCTTTCGATATGTCGAATACCCCCGACAATTCAACTCCAGCTAACCCTGGGCTGAAAAAGCCTAACATCAAGATCCAAGATTATGTTCGCAGGCATACTAACCCCGTGAACTTGAGGACACTTCATGATAAGGGCTTTAAAAAGGTCAACCTGATCACGTTAAAGAAAATCAATCACTTGATTAAAAACGCGGTAGAAAGGACCTTTGAAAAATACCAAAACCAAATTCACAAAATCGATCGCGACCAGATCGAGATTGAAGTGAGTGAGACGGTAAAGAAAACTCTTTCCGATCTCAATTTTCCTGAAACCGAACAGCAACCAGAGTCGGAATCCATACAGCCGATTCAAGCTACTGCATCTGAGGGGATTCAAGCCCAAACCTTAAACGAAAATAAGCCTTCAATTGAAGTTAATGAAGTCTCTTCGTTTTTAACTGAATCTCCTAAACTCGTTGAAAATCCAGAAGAGCCTGAGGCATCACCAATTCAATTTACGATTCCTCGCCAAGCTCTCAAACGCGCCACGACACCCTTTGTTTCACCGAGCTCGTTGAGTGAAGACCCAAAAGTTGAAGAACTCAGCGATGAGCTAAAACCCAGCATGAAGTCGTTCATCACTCGAATTTTAGAGGAAGAGCGGCAACAGATGGGCTTAAAGGGTGACAAGCCGACGAAATCCTTCATGAACACCCTCCAAGAGGGACTCGATCAAATCATCGAATCAGCTTTCGATAAACAACGAGAACGAGAATTCAATACTGCTAAGGCAGTGAGTGAAGGACGAGAAGAGGTTTTAGAGCGTCGTTTAGAGAAGCTTAAGAAAGAACTTTTGGAAATGGAAATTTCCCTGGAAAAGATGGCTAACGAAAAAGGCATCGATCCAGGTTTAGCTTCAATCTATCAAGAAGTTCAAGGATTGAACCAAGTGGACCAAAACTACGAGAAGAAGAAGGGTCTTCTTCAAGGCATCTTTGAAGCCAATTTAAAGATTCAAGCCAAAGCCTAAAACTTGGCACGCTTCTTGTAACTGTGATATTAGAATACTAAGAACCTGAAGACCTGAAGAGAAAAAAAGCTATGTTACAACAACTTCCACCTAACCAGGACGTAGATCCCATGATCGATGCCAACACCCCCACCCCCCCTGTAAATGACGCTCATAAAGAAGGCGTACTTTATATCGGTATGGACCTGGGTACTTCCCGGACGTCCATTTCCTCTTCTAATGGAGTCCGCGAGACTGTTCTGTCGTTTGTGGGTTATCCCAAGGACATTGTGTCTCAAAAGTTGATTAAAGCTGATCGACTCTTTGGTAAAGAAGCTTTAGACAAGAGACTCTCCGTCAATCTCTATCGCCCTTTAGAGCACGGAGTGATCAAAGGCTCCGCTCAAAAATCAGATGCTTACGAAGATAACCTTCGCGCTGCTCGAGACCTTGTAAAGCATGCTATTTCTTTAGCCAAACCTCGAAAAGACGAATTGATCTACGGCGTCATCGGTGTGCCCGCTCAAGCGAGTATCAACAACAAGGAAGCCATTATCGACGCCGCGAAAGAACATTTAGACTCTGTTATGCTCTGCTCAGAGCCCTTTGCTGTCGCCTACGGCTTAGACCGATTAGAAGACGTCTTAGTCATCGATATCGGTGCGGGTACGACTGACCTCTGCCGTATGTATGGTGCAATGCCCGAAGAAGGCGACCAAATTACCCTACCTTACGCTGGTGATTATATCGACCAGAAGCTGCTCGAACTCCTTCGAGCGAAATGCCCCGAAGCTGACTTCAACATGAACATGATCAAAGTCATCAAAGAGCGTTACGCTTTTGTCAATGACTTCAGTCAACCCGTCATCGTTGAACTCCCAGTAAACGGTAAACCTACCGCTTTCGATATCACGGACGAAGTTCGTGCTTCCTGCCGAATTATCGTCGCTCCTATCGTCGAAGCTCTTCACCGCTTGATCGCTTCCCACGACCCTGAATTCCAGTATCGCCTCCGAAACAATGTTCTCTTAGGTGGTGGTGGAAGCCAAATCATCGGATTAGGTGATGCTATCGAGCGCGAAATGGCTGAAAAGCTCGGCGGCGGACGAGTTCACACCGTTGAAGAACCTATCTATTGTGGAGCCAATGGAGCACTTAAAGTCGCTCACGATATGCCCGCTGAATACTGGCAACAGTTAAGTTAAGCAAATATCGAGAAATTAGCGCGGCAGATACTCTGGATCCCTGGACTCTGTAGTCGAGGGGAGTACAATCTCTATCTGGTAAATAACCCTGATAAACATTGTGCATCCCCTTGATCGAGACCCGATCTTAGTCGACTTCGATCATTTTGGACGCCTTGTCAATAAATGCGTTACTATCGGAGTCCTTCATGACCGCGCCCGCTCCACTCGAAACCTTAGAAGTTCTCACTGGTGAAAATCCTCAACATGCCGTCATTTGGTTACACGGATTAGGTGCCGATTACCACGACTTCGAATCTCTCGTCCCTGAGATCATCACCGACGACTTCCCTCCGATTCGCTTCATCTTTCCCAACGCACCCGTTCGCCCGATCACGCTGAACGGTGGTATGCCCATGCGAGGTTGGTACGACATCAAAGGCCTCGACATGGATCAACGGCAAGATTCTGATGGCATTCGCGAATCGCAAGCCGGAATCGAAGCCCTCATCTCACAGGAGAAGGACCGAGGAGTTCCCGCCTCTAAAATCATCCTTGCAGGTTTTTCTCAGGGTGGAGCTGTCGTTCTTCATACGGGAATAAGACATCCAGAAACTCTGGGTGGAATCATCGCCCTCTCAACCTACCTTCCACTGGGCGACACCTTAGACGCAGAAAAAACTGAAGCCGCATTAAAGACTCCCATTTTTCAAGCCCACGGAACCTACGATCCCATCGTTGCCTATCAATTAGGCGAGATGACGCGTGACCTATTACAATCCTTAGGTGTCCAAGTCACCTACAAAACCTACCCGATGGAACACAGCCTTCACTACGAAGAGATCGACGCCATTAAATCTTGGTTAGGAAATATCTTTAAATAATGGTTCAACCTGTAGCGCCTGGGCTTGCCCCAGGCCGTTTCCCTAAAATTACAGCTCAATTTTAGGATGTATTAAGATCTGTAAGGAAGGGCCACCCACAAGGGGTGGCGCTACAGATGTATATTTGTTTTGTGGCAAGAGACTCCCCAACCGTGGATATTACTTCAAAAACGGAAACAACCTCTTCTTAACCTCAGGGTCCATCTCACCCGAAGCTAAAACCGAATCGGAATATTCACTCAATTCAAGTATTTCAACTAACTCGACCGGATTCTCGCTCCGAGTCAAACATCCCTCACCATAAACAGCTTCGATCTCTTTTTTATAACGATCATTAAACGGCTTACGACGAATGTCGAAAATATCCCTCAGCCACTTGAGTTTACCTTCGTAGGACTCTGGCAAGGTATCCATCAGCTTTTGATTGTAGGGCAGCCACTCAAATACTTGGGATTCATGACAAGCTAACATGCGAACCGCTTGATCGATAAATGGCGTAATATCCACGATGACATGAGGATCGAGGGGATAAGGCCGTGTGAACAAATCAGGCATATAAGCCACGATAGGGCTTGTCGAAGGAACTTCTACCTCGGGAACAATTTTAGGCACGGAAAATAAATACGCAGCATCCTGTACGAGCTGACCCACGGCTCGATGATCCGGATGGTAATCGCAAAATCGATGCGTGAGAACTAAGTCAGGTGCGTACTCCCTCAGCTCACGAATCACTTGCTCTCGAATTTCGATCGTCGGGGAAAGCTCGCCATCAGGATGAAGCCAAGCCTCAAAAGTTGCTCCGATAGAGGCTGCAGCGACCTTTCCCTCTTTCGATCTTCGCTTGGCGAGTTCTTCTCGATCCATTTCGTAGTGCCCGGCATTCCCGTTCGTTAATGAAATGATTTTCACTTCATGTCCCAAGCTACGATAAATGCACAGCAAACCCGCAACGTAAACTTCAGCATCGTCAGGGTGGGCAGCGAGTACGAGGATTTTGAGTTTAGACATGGGAATAGGGTGCGGGTTGGAGAAATAGGGTAGACTCAAAAAATAAGCCCCCTCGCCAGCGAGGGGGCTTTGATTTTACCCGAAAAGGAATGATTTAGTAGTAGGCTCGCTCCGCGAGTCGTATTTCCTTTATAAGTGTAATCTTTCTCGATTTTAAGAAGGCTTCACTCAAAAGCAAAACGAATCGGCTTTTGAAAATTTCACCACTCAACAGAACGTAATCGCTTCGTACGACCCTCGGAGAGGGCCTACTACTACTCTAACTTCGTATCGCCAAAACTAACTCTCACCGGAACGCACCAAATGGAGATGGAATCGTACATGTCGGGAGTGAAGCGTTCGGGGATATCCACGACGAAGGTTGCGTCCACCCAACCGGGTGAAGGTCGAAGGAGATCCGGTCCAATTTCGTAACCACCTTGAGGATTACCGCTTTGGTAGAGCCAAACTCGAACGTCAATGCCTGCGCCATCGTAATAGAAGTTACTGAATCGAAGTTTTCTTGTATCTAGTTCTTCTACAAGCCCGCGCACTCCATGGAAACGCTCGATGAGTTGACCACTTCGAACCACCGTACCTTCACCGTTATTATCGATAGGAAGAAGCTCGCAGCGCCCAAAGACTGAACCATCGCTGATGGATCGGATGGCAAAGTGATCGTAAGCATCCATAGTGAGATCATCGGGCAAAGGAATCTCGAGCGTAGCATCTTCCCATCCCGGTGCCTCTCTCACTAAGTTTTCTCCGAAGGAAAGACCGTTATCTAAATCGTCACCCAAATAAAGCCAAGGACGAACTTCATCCCCCTCGCCGTCGTAATTGAACATGACGACGCGAATGACTCCAGTAGAAAGCTCTTCCACCTTTCCCATCACTCCGTTGGATTCATTGGTGAGTTCTCCGCTTCTCAATACTACACCCACCGGAGGAGGTTCGATCTCTCGACATTCGTGAACCGGCCTCTCAGATAAATAGGCAACGATATCTTCAAGCTCAGTGTCACTGAGACGACTATGGGACCAAAAAGGCATTACGCCACCAGTGAGGTTCTCATAGACCGTGTCTGAATTTCCACTAGTTCGAACACGCAGACGAATGTAGTCAGGGTCTAATGGATTGATAGGATCGAAAACCAAACTTGGAGCGCGCTCCGTCCCCAAAGCACCTTCACCATGACAAACGATGCAAGTCGAATGGAAGGTTTCACAGCCCTGGACAGGATCGCCAGTAGAGGGACCTTGATGAGTCGACTCTTCAATTTGAAGTTCAAGTGCTTCAGTCGCTTCTACAGGATTAAAACCTCGTACTAAGGAGGTCAAATCAAGAAATTCTTCATCCTCTTCTTCCCAGGGTTCGGTGATCATCCAAAACTCTCGACAGACATTGACGGCGTCTAAGAAATGATCGAGTTCGCCATTTTTATAACTGGGCCTCCCCAAGGCTCCCACCAAGCTGTGGCCGGGTCGTTGATAAGTAGCATCGGCATCCGGCACTAAGTTATGACAAGTTAAACAGGCAAACGTGTTTCCCTCTGGATCAGGATTTTCATACACTAACATGCCTCTTTCGGCTTGCTCTTGGCTGGGTTCCAAGCAGAGGCGTTCTTCGAAAAGACTTAGATTTTCGGGAGCGGGGTCACCCAGAAAGAGGTGAGATAAAAGTTGGATGGGGTCTGAAATATCGACGACTTGGCTGGAATCCACATCCGCAACCTGAGAGCAGCTTGGAGAAAAGGTCCCCAAGAAAAGATGGGACAGGATCAAGATAGGGTCGGTGATCTCCAACTGTAAATTAAGATCGACATCCCCCCTCGAAATTTGTGCTCCTACCTTTTGAGTTCCAAGACATATACCGAAAATTAGAAAAAATGTGCAGAATGCCTTCCCGATTGAATGCACAGCAAACTCCTTAATATATAAACGCAACTTAGTCGCTCGGAAGCCCTGCAAGGGAACTACAGCAGTCAGCTGCCCCGAATTGGAAACTAAGTCGTGACTAAAATGAATGATTGGAAGGAAGGTCCGCACCAAACCTGTTCCTGGAATCTGATTATTTTAAAGCTGAAATCGAGGCTTCAAAAGTGAAGAAGTTTAATTTTTCTCAAGATGATATGATCGAACGGTGAACAGGCCCTCACATTGTTCCATTCACCCCCCGTCACCCTGCTGATATTTAAGTTCCTCTTCAATGGCTCCATTTCCTGAAACACTCATTTTAATTGTGAGTTGCCTACTCACCACCGCATTAGCCTTCACGACTGGAATGAAGGAATGGGTGTTCTACGAGTCCCTCATCTTGGCTGCCCTCTTTGCCTGGTGGGTTCGCAAACTTCGAAAATCAGATCCTGATTCCTGGCCCCGATGGAGATTCCTCGCCTTTTTCTTCTACGTTTGGGTTTACTACATGTCTCTTTATCGCATCGTTCCGGGGATCGGAATTGAAAATCGAGACGAAGCCCTGCTCGCTTGGGATCGATTCTTTTTCTCAGAGACTCCCTCCGTTTTCACTGAGAACTTTCGCAACCTCTGGCTCGACGATGCGATGAGCGTGGGCTACATGTGCTTTCACATGTATTTGAATGTAGTTCTCATCTGTTCTCTGTTTGAGTCGAAAGATTTATCTCAACGTCTGTGGAATCGCTTAGGGACGATCTTTGCCCTAGGTTGGTTAGGATATGCTTTTGTTCCGGCGATCGGTCCGATGGCAGCATTTCCGGAACTCTATCCCGCTGATTTTGCTGAGGGTACGCTGTTTATTACGCGACTCATCAATTGGACTGTTCGAACGGGCAGCTCCCAGTGGGATGTCTTTCCGAGCCTTCATGTTCTCATAACTTTGGCTCTTCTGAACTTCGACTACCGAAATTGTCGAATTCGGTTTTGGCTCTTTTTAATTCCTGGAACTGGGACAATCGTCTCAACTGTTTATTTAAGATATCACTACGCCATCGATGGATTGGTAGCCATCTTCATATTTGGCTTCTTAGAAGCAGCTTTCCGCAGACATGAATATCTAATGGAAATCAGAAAGCTTAAAAACGGTACTTAAGGCATCTCCTAAAAGCCTGGTATACTGAGAGGGAGGCCTTTATATCTTTATTAAGCTTTATTGATCCTTATAAAGCCTCTTAAAGACTGTATTTAAGTGGATCTTTAAGAATCCTCTGAATAGGGGCCATCAAGCTTGAGTCTAAGAGTTGTTAGATGAAATCCAAATCGGTTTGACAGAAGAATAAGCGTCGGAACATGAACGTCGAAAATCCTGAATCCATCGAAACTCCTATCCCTGAAGTTGCTTCGGTCACTCCAGCGACTCCTTCTGTGATGAGCTATGTCATGGAATTGGCGTGGTGGAAGAAAATGGCGCTGAGTGCAGCTGCAGTTTTGATGGTAGCGGGCTTAGGAGTAAAAGCCCTAGAAACCAATTGGAGTGAAAACGGATCCAGCGTTCAACCCCAAAACTCCGGCAATGAGATTGTCATCGGCGAAGATAAAAACAAAAAGAAAAACAATCCCAACATTAAAACCACTTTACTGCCAGGGAGCACACCGGGAGTGGAAGTCGAAAATGTTCCTCGGAACCCCGATGATCCCCCGCCCCATGACGCCCAACTCACCGATGGCGATTTACCCATTTCGCCGGCGATGATCAAAGGGGGCTTAAGTTTTATTGTAGGTTTTTCTGTAGGCTTCGCCCTGAGAACCTTCTTAAAGATGAGCTTATTCATCTGTGGTCTCATCTTCTTAGCGATCTTCGGTTTATCCTATGCCGAATTTATCGAAGTGAAATGGGATGTCATGGAAGAGTCCTTCAATCAAACTGTGGCGTCATTAGAAGGTGAATTCAAAGAATTCAAAAGCTTCATCACCGGCACCCTGCCGTCCGCCGGCTTAGCATCGGTGGGATTGTTCGCCGGATTTAAGAGGAATCGTTAAAAACCTATATTCTTCTTCCCCTCGCTAGCGCTTCGGGCTAGTTAGTATCCGAATTAAAGAGCAATTATTTAGCCTGAAGCGCTAGCGAGGGGGAATCTCATCACCATTCAAACGACTCATTCCAAGCCCGAAGCGTCAGCGAGGGATAGACATCTCACCAAGATAGAATACCTCAGTCATGTTAGGTAAGGCGTAGCTAAGGGGCTCTATTCCCTCAGTAAAAACATTTCTGTTTTTAATGTCTTGTTTATTCAATTCAATGTCATCGTTTCACAAGGCTCGAGGGTCGAGCCTGCCACTAACAAGCCTACTACTAAAATCCCGTTAAATACTTAAGCAAGTGGACTCGATCCGGCTCAGGAATCAAATCGAGCAAACCCTCAGGCATCAAAGACTCTTCCGTTTTTTGGATCGACAAAATCTTGTTCTTCTCAATGGGGACTACTTCTTCAGGAAGTTGAATATTTAACATTCGATCCGACTTTGCTGAAAGCACACCCGTCAGAATTCGACCGTCATTTAAGATCACATTCGATACTTGAAATGACTCAGCGACCTCGGAGCTAGGGTCGACGACATTCATAAAGATATACTCGAGGTTCTGTCGATTACTTCCCGTCAGATCCGGCCCCGCAGTTCCCCCTTCACCAAAGAGCTTATGGCAGCTTCCACAGTTCTTTTGAAAGAGTAATTTACCCTTCTTAGCGTCACCCTTGGCAATCTTTTCTTTCGTATAGGTTTTTGTGTATTTCTCTAAGAGCTTTTGTTTCGCCTGGGATAAAGGTTGAGGTGTTAGATCAGGCCAAAATGCATCTAATCTTGCGGTAATACTCTCATCGCCCAAACTCCTCATTTGACGAATATAGAATGCTGAGATGTGCTCCTGAGAAATCACTCCACTCGCAACCGATCTCAATAAGACATCCGCGGACTCTTTTCTTGAACTCAAAACTTTGATAATCGCCGCTTGGGTTTCGGGGCGAAGCTTTCCATAAGAATTTAGCAATTTTTCCCAAGTGCTCGATTCATTGAAGATACTCAAACCCTGTACGGCATCGACACCCAGTTCACGAGAATTCAGCAAGCTTAAAAGAACGGGTTTCAATCCTTCTTTTGCCTGGGCTTGAACCAAGGAGCGAATCGCTCTTCTTCTGGCGGAGATGCTGGCCTTCCCATTCTTCGCGATTGCCAAGACTGAAGTGAGAGCTTGACCATCTCCGAAGAAGACACTCAGCTCTTGAGTTAGTTTCTTACCCTTATCACTCGCCGAAAGTTTCAAGAATCGTTCTAATTCTTTCCAGGCATGAGGAGGATCCACACGACTTCTTCCGGCAAACGCATCTAAAGCACCTTGCAATATTTCTTCCTGGTACTTGGGTAATATTTTGAGAGCATCAGAATCAGAACTTAAAGGCAAGAGTGAACTGAAAAGCGGCCGTGCCTTTTCTGTTCCATCATTGAGGATTCTTCTCGATATAAATCGCCAGAGCTTAGGTATCTTTGTCACTGAAGCGAGTCGAACCGCTCCTTTCACATCTGAGGCGACGGCTTCTTCAATCCCGTACCAAAGAATCAAGGGGTAAACCGGATCTTCAGCTAACTCCGAGTGCTTCGCCAATCCTTCAGCAATTTTCAGTCTGGTATATAAGGGGAGACGTTGAAGTGAAGATGCTAAGTAAGATAGAACTAAGCCTGACTTTTCTCGTTTAGATAAAGCAAGCAATTCAGCCATCGGTGCCCTGGAGGGTACGCCCTTATCGATAAGCAGTTGTATCGCCCAAACCCGAATATTTTCGTTCGAATCGCGTAATAGACCTCCGAGGAAAGTTTCCTCGACCCCACCAGTAACATGAAGAGCCCAAAGGAGTCTAAGCTTTTTTGGAATCTCCTTCTCGTGATGGAAGAGCCTTTTCATCTGGTCTCTTACTTGGGAAAGATCTTTTCCCGCTGCCGCCATCTCTTGAAGAACTAAACGAGCTCGGCGTGACCACCACTCATTGGCATGAAGCTGTAAGGTGACGAGTTCACTGGGACTCTTTTTCCTCAGGTCGAAGGCTCCTGGATTTTTAGGAGTCCCGTAAGTGTATTTATAGATTCTTCCCGAAGTACGGTGAACTCCATCACTGTCGTGACATTCACCCACATCCGACCAATCGGCTACATAAACACCCCCATCGGGACCATAGGTGACTTCTACTCCTCGAAACCAAATATCTCCTACTTTGAACATATCGGGTTTATGAGTTCCCACATAAGTCGCACCTTTGCGTTCGATTCGTTCTCGGTTTAAACGGCGACCGTGATAGTTCACTGTAAAAATATCGTTGTGGTATTCTTTGGGCCAATTGTCGCCCAAGTAAATCATCATTCCACTGTGGGCATGGCCTCCCCCTGCTTTGTCTGTGGAATCTGACATCCCTTCTCTTTTAAGGTAATTCCAAGACTCTTTCGTATCCCAGTGAAAGTGATCCGCTGTTTGGGGAATCAGTTCGTAGAGATGGGGATTAAAGGGGTTGCCATACATCCGTTCATAATTAGCCCCGGGGAGAACGTGCCAAAGATGCCCGATCACCGTATTGATGAAATAGAGCTGCCCGTTTTTATCCCAATCATGTCCCCACGGATTTGTTGTTCCTTGAGCAACGATTTCAAAACTTTTCTCCGTTGGATGGAATCTCCAGATTGCAGCATTTAGTAATGTTCTCGCTCGTTTAGGCATGCCCGGAGGACCAACTAATGAATCGCCCATAATACCGTGCCGGCCGTAGAGCCAGCCGTCGGGTCCCCACTTCAATCCATTAGCGATATTGTGTCTCACTCGCCCTTCATTCCAGCCATCGAGAATCACTTCTGGTTCACCATCGGGAACATCGTCATGATCAGCATCCGGAATAAAAAGCAATTGAGGAGCGCACATCGCCCAAACTCCACCGAAACCGATTTCAACGCTGGTGAGCTTTCTTCCCTGATCCCAAAATACTTTCTTCTTATCGAAGCGTCCGTCGTTATCAGTGTCCTCGAAAATTAAGATGCGATCTTTTAATCGAGTATCAAAATTGAGCGAGCGCTCAGAGTAAGTATAGTTTTCACAAACCCACATGCGCCCTTTCGCATCGAAAGTCATCGAGATGGGCTGAAGAAGATCAGGATCAGCCGCAAAAACAGTAGCCTTAAATCCTTCGGGAACCTCAATCGTTTTAAGAGCATCTTCAGGTGAAAGAAGAGGGATTTTCCGTCTTTCAGAATTGTAGACTTTTACTTTATTCGAGCTGTTTTGAGCCTGGAGAGTTGAAACTAAGCTAAAAACAAAAATTGAAGCAATGAGTAACGTAAATTTAGAGTTTAGAACGTTCACTTGGAAGTGCTCCGGAAGACAGACGGTGTTTTAGAACGAATTATTCTCAGTTGGGACGTCGACTGCGCCCCTTCATTCAATGAATTTGAAATAACTAGTTTAGGACTTGGGGGTAGAGGAGTTCAAGGTGTGTTCTTGAAAATTAGGGTCTATTTCAAGCCCGAAGCGTTAGCGAGGGTTAGGTGTCTCGCCGACATTTAATTCTCGATAAACAAAAGGATAAGTACAATTAAGGGACTCTATCCACTCAACATTGCGATACTGTTTTTAATGTTCAATCTAATTAACTTAACGTAATCGCTTCGCACGGCCCGCGGGGCGGGCCTGCCACTACGGCTCGCGGAGCGAGCCTACTACTAAAAAAGCCTTCACGTCTGCTGGACGTGAAGGCTTTTTTAATTTCGAAGCTTTTACCGATCAACAATTCGAGGGAGGATCAGCGCAATCCAATTCATCGTCATCGGTTGGATCTGGACCACAAACGTCCTTACCAGGAGGAGCAGGCGGTGCCATACCCAAGAATTGGTGAGATAAATTTCCGATAGGATCGGTCAATTCAATTTTTCCATTGTCATCAAAATCACAGGCATCAAAGCAAGCAGGAGAGTAAGTTCCCAAGAATTGATAGGAAAGGTTGTTGATCGCATCGGTGATCTCTAAAGCACCGTTACTATCGACGTCCCCTCGCCTAAAGCCATCGGGAACTACAATGATCTCTTCTTCGATCGTTAAAGTCATAGTGCTGAGATCGAGATCAACGGTTGCTCCGTCGACATCGGTATAAAGATTGAAAGTATCGAGGGCCCGATCACTTGAGAGAATACCGGGAAGACTATTTTGAAAAGCGATTTCAGTCGTGGTTTCTTGATCAGTCGTGACATTGTAGCTCAGATCACCAAGCTTGATGTCCGCACCGGCTTCGATCACTTCATTGAAGTTAAATTCTTCGGCTTCGGCATCTAAGCCGAGCACCGCACCAATCGTTAACTCTCCATCAGCTTGAGAAATCCAAGTTCCCAACCATTGAGCTTCGGAAAGGGCACCCGTAGAACCATCGAATCCCGTGATTTCAATCAGAGCGGGATCGTATTTAATCGCCAACTGAAAGCCCGTTGCGTTTTGGTCGATTTCAACCATAACCGGGAGGGTATTATCATTCGAACTGGGTTCAGCGGTAGCGTCTGCCATGTACACTCGATCAGCAGCATTTAATGAAAGTGACAAGCATAAAACCGCGCATACAACCAAACCGAAAGTATTGAATAGCTTAGTATTCATGAGTATTTCCTCAATAGGGATAGATCCCGTTCATTGAACTTGAGTGATACTTACCTTATTAATTCTTAAGAGATCCCAAGAGACCCTCAATCAGCTTTTCGAGCTGAGAATCTCATCCAGTAAAGGTAAGTAATGGTTAGTCAGACCCAGACTTAAAGTTAAACCTTTGTTTTAAATCTTCTATAACCCCACTGCCCAGTCGAAAATTCAAAGGTGAAGCTATTTTAAACCCTTGTGAATTCAGCAGCAACAGTTACTCTGTCTGAACCTTATAAACCGCATAATCGAAAGGATCAGAGGCCAGCATGGCAGAGTTCACTCGAGTAGCTTCTTGCGAGGAAGTTCAGCCCGGAACCGGAATATCAGTTCAAGTTAAAGACCGCACAATTGGTGTATTTAATGTTGAGGGCGAATATTACGCCATCGACGACATCTGTCCCCACATGGGCGCCTCCCTGGCTTCAGGTCCTTTAAATCAAGATCTGATCATGTGTCCCTGGCACGGATGGGTTTTTAGTGTCAAAACGGGTTGCTTCGCCGTCGATGACCGCTCTGGCGTCGATTCTTTTCCTCTCAAGGTAGAAAACGACGAAATTTTCGTAGAAGTCTAAGCCATGCCAGAACTTCCGGAAGTTGAATCCGTTCGGCGAAGCCTGGAACCTCAGGTGGTAGGTTTAAAGATTCACGGCATCGAAGTCTTCGAAACTCGCCTCCGTTACCCCGTTAAGCCCCAAAAGCTTAAAAATCGCCTTCTCAAGAAATCGATCCAAAAGATTCACCGCCGATCGAAGTATCTCATCCTAGATCTTGAGGATGGCCAACACCTTATGGTGCATTTAGGTATGAGTGGAGTTTTCTATCTCAGTGAGTCGACTCAAACTCGCGAGAAGCACTTACACATCATCCTTAAAATAGGTGAAAACAAGGAATTACGGTTTACTGATCCGAGGCGGTTCGGGATGTTCGAGGCCCTGAGTTCCGCAGAATTAAAGCGAGATAAACGCTTATTAAACCTCGGCCCAGAACCCCTCAGCGAAGAATTAGAAAGAGATTACCTCTTCCAGCTTTCCAGGGGAGTCCGAAAGCCCGTCAAAAACTTCATCATGGATTCTCGAAAATTGGTGGGAGTGGGAAATATTTATGCCTGCGAAGCTCTCTTTCAAGCCGGAATTCATCCACAGCGGGCGGCTGGGCGAATAAGTGCCCAATCTTGGGACCGCCTCTTCACTGCGATTCAATCGATTCTTCATCAGGCCATTCAAAACGGCGGAACGACCGTTAGTGATTTTAAAAACGGTAATCACGAAATCGGAAATTTTCAAAATCGTCTCCAGGTGTACCAACGCACCGGAGAATCTTGTAATCGGTGTCAAAAGACCATCCGTCAAAAAGTTCTCGCTGGACGCTCTTCCTACTACTGCCCTGGTTGCCAAAAGTAACGAACCTCAACTCTAAGAACACAAATTCTCATGAAGATAATTTCAATTGATAAGAAACGTGCCTTAAATCACCTGATGGATTTACTCGCAACCCCCGGCGGAAGTGGAAAAGAAAAACAAGTTGCGAACTTAGTAAAAACGAAATTGCGTCAAATCGGATGTAAGTCTTCTTGGATCCGTCATGATAAAGCTCACGAAAAAATTGGTGAGAACTACCAAGTAGGTAATTTGATCGTTCGCATCCCTGGTACTTATAAAAGTAAACCACGCCTTTTCTCTGGACACTTAGACACCGTCCCTCTTTGCCGAGATGCCGAACCGGTGATCAAAGGTAAGCGTATCGTTCCGAACGGTAAGACCGCTTTAGGAGGAGACAACCGAACTTCAGTAGCCGCCTTGATCACCATCGTCGAAGAACTCTTTGAAAAGAACCTTCCCCATCCTCCACTCACATTACTTTTCTGTGTCGGGGAAGAAGTGGGACTCAAAGGATCCAAGCACGTTCAATTGAAAGATCTCGGAAATCCAGACATGGGTTTTAATATCGACAGCGGAAAGCCCAATGAAGTCATCGTAGGAGCAGTGGGGGCTGATCGATGGAATGTTCAAGTCATCGGAAGATCATCTCACGCTGGGGTGCATCCCGATCACGGAATTTCAGCCACCCTCATCGCCAGTAGGGCCATTTCTGAAGTTGCCAAAAAGGGTTTTTTCGGTCTTGTCGAAAAAGGAAAAAAACGAGGGACTTCCAATGTGGGATCCTTTGAAGGCGGGGAAGCAACGAATCAAGTCACCGATCTCGTTCACTTAAGGGGCGAGTCTCGAAGCCACGATTCTGAATTCTTGACCAAGATCACTCAAGCCTACAAAGATGCTTTTGAAAACGCAGCAAAAAGCGTCGAGGACCACAGAGGGAGAAAAGGTAAAGTCATCTTCAAATCCAAGAAAGACTACGATGCCTTTTCCATGGACGAAAGCTCCCCGCCAGTTTTGATCAGCTCAAGCGTGATCAAGTCGATGAAAATGAAACCAAAAAACATCATCGTCGACGGCGGACTCGATGCTTCGAGTCTCAACGCTAAAGGAATCCCTACGGTGACTCTGGGAGCGGGCCAGCATTCGCCTCATACTGTCGATGAGTATGTGGATATTGATGAATTCTTAAAGGGATGCCAATTAGCGGTGAATATTGCTAGTTTTGAAGGGTGAAACACCAAATTTCAAGCGCGAAGCGTCAG
This sequence comes from Planctomycetota bacterium, assembly GCA_028280485.1. Lineage (GTDB taxonomy): Bacteria > Planctomycetota > UBA8108 > UBA8108 > JACQVS01 > JANQLS01. The sequence goes on along the minus strand of JANQLS010000085.1, from coordinate 271,382 downwards.
CGAGTGCACGCAATGGATCTAATCGATAGGGGGATTAGGAGGATAGGGTTTTACCTTGGAGTCGGGGCTCCCGCCACGCCTAATGTTGTAGTGCGCTTTTGAATTGGATTGATTTCTAGTCCCTCGCTGATGCTTCGGGCTTGAAATGAAAATGATCCCCTCGCTAGCGCTTCGGGCTAGTTAAGAATAATGAACTAAGTCGTTAACTAGCCCGAAGCGCGAGCGAGGGGTGGGATCATAATAATTTTTCTAATTAGTTCCTGTTGATTAAACAGGAACTAAGCCGAGTTGAGACCAACTCGGCCGCGAACATTGGCTCTTCGAGCCAATGTTTAGCGGAGTGAAAGCAAATCATAGATTTGCTGGAACGGTTGAAGCGAGCTCCGAAGGAGCTTGTTTCAACAAAAACTAATTACAAAGCGGGCTTTGCTCGCAGCCCAACTCAATATCCCCTTGTTGGCCCGAAAGGTCACAATTCGGCCATGGGGCTTGAGGAGAAGGACCACCTAAGAAACCAAAAGTGAGAAGATAAACGGCGTCCGAAAGATCCCCGTCGACGGTGCCATTCGCATTGAAGTCACAAGCGGCGAAACACGGTGGGGTTGAACCGCCGACAAAGTTATAACGAAGATTGAAGATGGCTTCTTGAATCACACTTCTAACTTTCCCATCTCCATCGCAATCTCCGCGAAGAAAAAGAGGAAGATCTGAGCTGGTTCCTCGGTACTTCATCACCGCGAACTCCCCATTTAATGTACCTGAAACATAAACGTTTCCAAGATGATCAAAGGTGATTGCTTTAGCTTCAGAAATGGAAGAGGTAACTCCCCCTTGAGTATCTTCCCAAAGTAAGTTCCCATCTTGATCGATCGCAAGAACCATCCATACTTCAGAACCTTCTTCGTTCACTTTCGAGCCGGCGACATAAAGAGTGCCATCTAACGCTAAGGCTGAACCCTGGATCGCTTGGCGTCCATCTCCTCCGTGGATATAACTCCAAAGCTCTTCCCCCTCAAAATTCATTTTGATCACTGCAGCATCGGACAGATGGGGATCTCGATAGGGCTGAATATTCCCGGTTAACCACATATCATTGTTTGAATTCGAATGAATCCTTTTCACCAAGGCTTCTCCTGCCGAAAAAGAAGGGGGGTGGAAAAAATGTTTGAGGTTTCCATTGGAATCGTATCGAAGGAGAGTCCACCCGATAAAGTCGGGCATTTCTGATTCACTTGCGATGACGATATCGCCGTTTTCCAGGATAGTTAAATCTTGAGGTCGATCCTTAAAGTCTTCAGATCGAGAAAAAGGGATTTCCCACTGCCAATCTCCATTCGAAGAATATTTGGTCAAATGTTGAGTGGGTGATGTACCCGATCCGTACCAGGAGGTCCCCGATACTACGTAAAGATTGTCCACTCGATCGAGCCCAATCACTCCGTAATACTCATGTCGATTACTCGGGTCGATTCGTTGATTGAATCGTTCTTCACCATTTGGAGAGTACATGAGAGTGCTAATGCCGTGATCCCAGGGATGTCCTTTTTGCTGGGAAGCACCACAAACGATGATTTCATCGTCTGAATTGAGCACCATATCTTTGGGAAAATCCGCTCTTCCGTTGTCGAAGATGCGTTCCCAAAGAAGCACTCCATCGAGATCGAGGACCACGGTTTTAAAGTCTGATTTCAAAGCACCACTCAACACAGCCCGGCCATCACTTTTGATTTCAAGAAGTTGAGACTGAGTGTCGAGCCAGTTACCTTGACCTTCTTCCCAAGCCCAAACGAGACTTCCATCAGAGGGATCTAAACGCACAGCCGCAAAATCTCCTCCGGAGACTCCACTAGCGATCAGTCCCCCGCGAGAATGAAATTTAATCGCATCCGCAATCTGATAAAAGGCGATCACTTTGTTATCGATCACTCTCTCAAAGTGAACCTCTCCCGCTGAATCCGTGATCAAGTAAGCAAGGTCAGACGCCGAACCGAAATTTGTGATCTGGCCGAGAACGTGAAATTGTTCGTTTGAATCGCGAACGATTCTCCAAGCATGATCGACATCTCGTTGATCACCACTTCTTTCAATACGCCATGAAAGCTCTCCTGAAGAGTCACGATGCTCGAGAACAAAAAGGGAACCCGGCTCCCAAAGTTCACCTTCAACTCCCGCGATAATGACAGCCCCATCGGCTCCATCACTTTCGATATCCAATCCTTGAAATCGTAGGGGATCTTCAGGATCGAGTTCGACTCTCCAAAGTTCTTCCCCTTGAGAATCTAGTTGAATCGTTCCCAAGTTTCCGGTGATTGTAATTTTTCCTGAAGAAGAAAGACTTAATCCTTTAAGCAAACCCTCGGTGTACCCCGCTTTAAAATCCCAATCTAAATTGGCATCAGAGTCGAGTTTATAAACTAAGTAATCTTCATCTTTTCGAGCGGGACCCATACGACCGTAAATGAGTAAATTCTCTTCAGAGTCAAACTGCATCCCGGCCGGTCTTTGATACCCAAGCCCAAGACCTTCGTAGTAGTGATCCCATTGGAGTTCACCATCGGAGTTGTACTTCAGAGTACAAATTTCAGTGGGGCAATCTTCTTCACAGTCATCGTCATAACCAAATTCACCCGTGATAAAAATATCGCCATTTGAATTGATGAGGATGGCTTCGGGATCGTATTCCTCTCGTTCCCCAAGATCGCTTTTAAATAAGTGTCTCCATTGTTCCTCTCCATCGGCATCAAAAAGAACAGTGTGAGATGTTTTAAAATTCTTCCCACTGACGATCACTCCGCCTTCAGGATGGGAAGCGACCACCATATTTCTAAATTCGATATTCAATGATTTTCGCCAAAGCTCCTGCCCTTCAGCCGAAATTTTTACAAGAAAAGGAGCGTGATCGTACCATTTGATTTCCGCTGAATAAAAAGCGACAAAAACTTCCCCACGATCGTTCACGCTTGAGGATCGATAGTTGAGTTGCAAATCAGGGATATGAAGACTGTGACTCCAAACTAAGTTTTGCTGATCGTCAAATCGATCGATTTGAATCTCATCTTCAGCGGCGGGTGCAGATGAATTGCTGACGATCGTGGCGTGGTTATTTTCACCTAGAAAGATTTCATGAGCCTGATCGCGAGCACTGAACTCAGCGGAACGAGAATGGATCCAAAGAGGTTCCATCCCGAAGGCAACAGAATGCAGGTGGAAAATCCAAGCGATAGTTAAGAATGTAACGGCACAGCTTCGAGCCATTTTCGACTCCCAAGAGGGTTTCTCGGATTGAAAGATAGAGACGCCTAAAGATTCTACAGAAACACCACAATTTTAGCAGAAAACGGCAGGCCACCGAGTAAAATGACTGGTCTTGTCGAGGAAATTTAACTAGTAAATTAACCCATCTGATACCTTGCGCTGAATATTGCGCTTTGAATAGTCATGAATAAAGTTCTCATCATCGTCGGAGATGCAACTGAAACATTAGATACACTTTACCCCTATTACCGACTCATTGAGGATGGCTTTGAACCGGTAGTCGCCGGGCCTGAAAAGCGGCGTTTTCAAATGGTTCTTCATGAAATCAAACCGGGTTGGACGATCACCAAAGAGTGGGAAGGCTATACGATTGAAGCGGATATTGCCTTCAAGGACATTCAACCCGAAGAATACGTTGGCATCCTATTTAGCGGCGGCCGCGCACCAGAATATATCCGGGATGATCCTGATCTCATTCGCATCACCCAGTACTATTTTAATGAGAACAAACCGATTGCCAGTGTTTGTCACGGGGTGGAGATTCCCGCCCGGGCGGATTGTGTTCGGGGAAGAAAAATGGCGACGGTGGCCAAATGTCAATTCGATCTTGAGGTTTGTGGAGGGGAATACGTCAATGAACCCTGTGTGGTAGACGGTAATTTAGTCAGTGGTCGCACGTATCACGATAACGGGCATTACGTAAAAGTTTGGATCGATCTTCTCAAGAAAGAACGTGAGAAAGTGAGCAGCGCATGATTCTCCGATTTATTTTAGGCTTTACGGGTTTCATCATGGCGCTCGTTCTCTTTGGCCTGAGTTACTACGCGTTTGTCGAAAGCAAAGATAAAACATTTGGAACGGTTTATCTAGCCCTCGGAATCATTCTTCTCTTTCGATCTATTTTAAACTTGTTAAAAGCGAACCGAGAACGAAAAGAATTGAGTTCTGATCCTAAGGATCCTCCTTCGGAGTAATTTTCTTTTTTAATTCTTCGATCTTTTTACCGAAGGCCTCTTGTTGATCATCAGGAAGTAAATCTAAAACACTTTCTAAAAACTCGATGCTCTCGGTCAAGGTGTCTTGATCTTCAACCGGATATTTTGCAACGGCCTCAGCGACGAGCTGAGCCCACTCGGGAATTTTTTCTTCCGGCCATTCGAACTCGGGGATAGTTAATAAAGCCCTGAGAGTGGGCTCGACCAAATCATCGTTTTTGATCAGAGTGAAGAACACATCTAATTTTTGCTCGGCTTGATCCTCCGGACCAAAAACCCACTCTAAAGTAGAAACCGCAAGCTTTTGGTGTTCCACGGTGATTTTCAGTTCAGCTCCATCTTCAGATTTAAACTCGTTCTTTGCGATTTTAACTAAATCTGAAAAATGGCTGCTACGAACTTTCTCTTCTCGAATCTCGGCGAAACCAGCTAAGAAATCTTTTAACTGAGCCGAACTTTCAATCGCAGATTTCCAAGCTCGAATGCTGTTTCCATCCACTAAAATCCAATGTGCAAAGGCGACGGAACGAAGCTTTGACGTTTTACCGTTCTTGCTGAGATCCTCCCAGTAATCGAGTTTATGAGTTAACTCTTCTTCTTCCCAATTTGAAAGCAGTCGAGCAAGCGTTTCTAAAACCGGTGACTTCTCGTCTTCGATGCCTTTTAAGATCTCTAACAGCTGTTCGAGACCGCTGGTACTGTAGAGAAACGCTAAGCCATTCAAGGCTTCTTTCTTCATTTCAATGCTCACCCCGCCGTGAAAAATAACTGCTCGATAAACTCCTTCAGATACCGCCAACCTTAAGAGTTCTTCCGGCTCTAAATCTCCAATTAAAAACTGCACTCCCTTGGGATTACCGATACCAAATCCCTCTCCGTCTTTAAGTGCTTTCAGCCAAACATCTCGCGAAGGGGCTAAGGCTTCGTAAACGGTATATTCAAGCCAAGGATCCGTCTCTTCGATGAAAACACTTAAGGCATGGTTAAGAGCATCGATGTCATCAAACTTACCTAAGGACAAAGCGGCAGCCAAACGAACCTTAATATGAGAATCTTCTGTCGAGGAACTCAGCAGCTCTAAAGCTTCCTCATACTGTTCCCGGTGCTGTCCCAAAGCGAGTTGAGCCATCGCTCGAATCTGGGGTTTCTTCGAGGCGTGTAATTTCTTAAGAAGTTCATAATCAGGTTTTTTAAGTCTCTCCGTGATGCGAAAAGCATCTAATCGATACTGTTCAAGCTGGGGATCTTCTTCATCTTGATCTTTCAACCAAGCTTTTAATGTAGTTAAAACTTCTTCGGGCTCACGTTGAGCGAGGGCATCGACCGATTGTTTACGAATCCAAATCTCTTTTCTTTTTAAGCGATCGACTAAAGTCCACGTTTTAAGTTCCTCGCTTGTAAAACTATATTTAGGCACACGTTGATATTTAGATTTTTTCACCAGCCAAATTCGGCCGTACTCACGGTCCCAACGAGTATCATCTGCCTTATAAGCATCTTTTAGGATCAAGGGGCTCCAGTAATCGCTGACGGTTAAATAGCCTTCAGGTGAGAATTTCAAATCGCTTGGCCTGAAATTGGGATCGTGCGAAAGAAGTAATGGATCCTTTTCAGTAAGCTTGAAGCCGCTTCCTTCTTCCTTGATCTCATAATTTAAGATCGCTCTTTTATCGACTAAAGAAGATGCGACAAGGGATCCCTGAACCGCATCGGGAAAGTGGGATGAATTTAAAACCAAAAGCGATCCGAGTTTGAAGAGGCCTTCACCGAGTAAGGGTTTCGGAAATGAATGCGGTTGAAGACCCAGCTCTCCAGCCATCAGTGGAGTTAATAGGTGAATATCAGCTTCGTCTTCAGCTCCTATAAAGCCCTCACCCGTCATCAGAAACGCCAAACCTTGAGGATCTAACAGGCCGTAAGGTGAAATTAATTCAAACTCACCCTGAATGGGATCTTCCTTCGAAGGAACAAATTTCCAAACATGCCCCCCTTGAACCTTGGGTTCAGGTTGTTCTTCGTTCTCAGAAAAATGAAGATAATTCTGTTCTAAAAAATAAAGAGCTCCATCCGGTCCCCAAGTTAAAGAATGAATATTCCTCTCGGAGTCTTCCGTGGAAAAATTTCGAACGACCTTTGGTTTAATTTCACCCTCAACGACTTCTACTGACAAGTAAACAAGCTGTCCTTGTAACGTTAAGTAAGCCCCGTCTCTGAATGTTGCAATCGAACTAGGATTTTCGAGCTTTTGGGCGATGACTCGATGCTTGTCGGCTTTCCCATCCTGGTCTTGATCTTCAAGCAATACGATTCGATTGAAATATTTTTCAGTCTCGAGCTGATCGTGATTCGGAAGGTCGGGTCGACTGATCACCCATAGTCTTCCCTCTGAATCCCAATCGATCGAAACTGGATTAGAGATCGGAAAATCTTTTTCTGAAGCAAACAAACTTACCTCGTAACCTTTTTTAGGTTCAAAGTAGCTTTTTGCCTTTTCCACATTGATCGTATCCCGAAACACGACTTGAGTGGAATCCGGCAGTGGCTCCATCCGGGCATCACGGTGTTTAGGATCTAATTGAGGCTTATTAACCTTAGGCTGAACGACGGGCTTTGTTGTTTTGGGTGGAGTGGATTTAGTATCACAGCCCCAATTAAGGAAAAAGGGAATGAAAACGAGAAGACTGAGAATGAAATATCTTTTTGGCATCGGCATCATGGTAAGGATAATGAACTTTTACTCACACAACCTTGGCTTGCTTGAGCACACGTAGCAGAAAAATCGGCTAAATACCCACGACTAATTTTTGAAGACGGGGCTTTCCAGTTGGATTTTCGCTCTTTAAGTTCAGATTCTGAAACTCGAAGCTCAATTTCGCCTTTGATAAGATCAAAGGCGATCGTATCGCCATCTTCAACAAGAGCGATTGGCCCTCCCACCTGGGCCTCTGGGCTACAGTGCACCCCGATGGCGCCATGGGATACACCCGAAACTCGAGTATCAGAAATAAAGGCTACTTTTCCATCTAACTCGGGAACAGCTAACGCTGCAGAAGCGACTAAGACCTCGGGCATCCCGGAAGCAACAGGACCCAAATATCTCAACACTACAACTGAACCGGGTCCAATCTTTTTCTGTTCAACGGCTTCGGTAATCTGACGTGCATCATCAAAACAGACGGCTCGTCCTTCGAACGCAGGGCGGTCTAAGCTTGAAACCTTAAACACGATACCTTCTGGAGCCAAGTTCCCGAAACAGATTTGCATATCAGCGTGATCTTTAAAAGCTTGCTCGGAACTCACAATCAAATCTTGATCTTTAGGGATTTCAGGAATTGAAGAAAGATTTTCTGTAAGAGTTTTGCCAGTGACGGTTACGGCATCGCCTTCTAAAATTCCCTCTTTTAGTAAATGAGCTAAGAGGACTGAAGTTCCCCCCATCTCGTGGAGATCCACCATCGTCTTCGTTCCTCGAGGGGCAAAGCTGCACAAGACGGGAGTTGATTTTAGAAGAGATTGAATATCTTTGAGCGTGAAGTCCACCTTCGCTTCTTTTGCTAAAGCTAATAGATGCAAGATTCCATTTGTTGACCCTCCGGCACTCGCGATAGCTCGAGTGGCATTTCTAAAGGCCTTTGGAGTCAAGATATCTCGTGGCCTTAAATTGAGCTTCAATAAATTGAGAGCGAGATCACCTACCGAGTTTAACTCTTCTTTTTTTTCCGAAGATACCGCTGGGTTGGAGCTACTGTTGGGTGGCATCAAACCGATAGCTTCCATCGCGATTCCCCAAGTGTTGAATGAAGCGGCAATACCGCATCCTCCAGGGCCCGGGCAGGCATGCTTTAAAACCTCATCGGCTTCTTCTTGAGTGATCTCCCCCACCGAAGCTTGAGCTTGAGAATCGTATACATCCAAGATCGTCAGGTTTTTTCCTTCATGACATCCAGGGTGAATACTTCCTCCACTGATAATTAAACCGGGGTAGTTGGTTCGAGCTAAGGCCATCGCAAAGCCCGGCCCATTTTTATCACAGTGATGCAGTCCGAGGAGGCAATCGTATCCGTGAGCTGTCGTCACCATCTCCGCCGAATTGGCGATGACATTTCGGGAAGGCAAGCTCGCGTTTCCTCCTTCCATACCCTGAGTGATGTTGTCGCTCACTCCAGGTACTCCAAAGGGAAAGGCTACTAAGCCTGAAGCTTGACAAGAATCTTTAATTCCATTCGCTAATTCGTAGGCATGAACATTACAAAGATTTCCATCTAAAAGAGGAACTCCGATGCCGATTTGAGGGCGACTAAAATCTTCTTCTGAAAACCCCAAGCCGTAATAAAAAGCGGTCACTCCCTTTTGCCATCCGTGGGTAAACTGCTTACTGTTCCAATTTAAAGGAGGAGTCATGCGAATCTCTTTTGGTTGAAAATAGAATTTTGTTCGGGTGTTGAGTTCAATCTCAAACTCAATTGTCTTAGAATATCCGGTGAATTAAGTTCAAAGGTAGCTTAAGCTTTTTCTTTATAATTTTAAGCATTATTTATTCAACTTCAGTTCTTGGACTTGGTCATGAAAAATCGTTCATCTCGACGCAACTTCTTAAAAACTTCATTTGTTTCTACCACCGCCTTGTCTTCGATTTCAGCCCCTTCAATTCTTTTGGGAGGGATGCCGTCCAAAACGATCAACTTTGCAAGTGTAGGAGCCGGAGGTAAAGGTTGGGGGGACATCAAATCATGCTCTAAGGGACACAAGGTGGTTGCTGTTTGCGATGTCGATTACGGCCGCTTAGAGAGATCAAAAAGAGAGTACCCCGGTTCGAAGGGATTCGTAGATTGGCGAAAGCTTCTCGACCAAAAGGATATCGACGCTGTCACGATTTCAACTCCCGATCACATGCACGCCCCAGTGGCCATGACGGCGATGGATCTCGGATTGCACGTCTACGTTCAAAAACCATTAGCTCACGACATCTACGAAGCTCGCCAAATGCAGCTTAAGGCTCGTGAGAAAAAAGTCATCACTCAAATGGGGAACCAAGGTCACTCTGGCTCTACCTACCAAACGGTCGTCAAAATGATTCAATCGGGAATGATCGGAAAGGTTAAGAGAGCTTACGCCTGGAGTAACCGTCCCGTTTGGCCTCAGGGTAAAGACACTCGCCCCGAACTCGTCGGTGATTTACCCACCGACGTTTCTTGGGATCATTGGCTGGGAACTGCGCCTTACCGCCCCTACGCTAAAGGTTTCTATCACGCCTTTAGATGGAGAGGTTGGCTCGATTTTGGCACAGGAGCCTTGGGAGACATGGGCTGCCACATCATGGATCCCGTGGTTTGGGCTTTAGGTTTAGGAGCCCCGAACTCCGTTTCAGCTCAAGGGCCCGGAGCGACACAAGAGTCTTTCCCGAAATGGTCAGTCATCGATTACGAATTTCCGGGAACGCCTTTCACTCTGGGTAAATCACTGAAGTTCACCTGGAGCGATGGAGGAAAATTACCTCCACACGCTGACTTAAAACTCCCCAAAGGCTTAAAACAGTTCCCCCGAAATGGAAGCATGTTCCACGGTGAAAACGGAACCTTACTCGTTCAGCACTCATCTCCCTTTTGGCTCCTACCCGATGAAACATTTGGACAGGTGAAAGTCGAGCGTGTTCCCGGTAAAAACCACTATCAAGAATTTACCAAAGCTATCTTAGGTGAAACCAAAACCAGCACTCATTTCGATTACGCTTGCCCTCTCACCGAAACGGTGCTCTTAGGAAATCTTGCGATTCGAGTCCCCGGTAAGAAACTGGAGTGGGATACAACAAATCTTAAAGTGACGAACCACAAAGAAGCCAATCAGTTTGTGAAGAGAAAGTATCGGTCCGGTTGGGAAGTGAAAGGATTATAAGAAGCGATGGGTACTATCAATCATCCTCTTTTTGGTGAAATTGATCCTGAAGAGGAGGAATGCTGGGAAGCAACAATTGAACATAACGGTCGAGAGGTTGAGGTCGATCTTAACATTGAAGAGAAAGATGTAGACCCTGAGGCGATCACTCAAACGATAAGCTGCTTGGATAAACTCATTGAGCTAGAAGCACGAGCTCGAGAAGAATTTCGGAAAGATCACGATTCTGGGCGTGAATTTGGCGTCAGCGGATATATTCAGCATCACAATGAAGAACTCAACTTAAATCTTAATATCGACTCTCTATTAGATAAGTGTGAACTGACGAGGGTTGGCCTCTATCCAGGCGAAGAGGAAGAGGAAGATGATAGCGAATCAGAAGTCGTGTTAGATTTTAGAATCGCCGAAGTTCCCACCCAATACCTCCTCGTCGTTAAGTTCGATAGACAAGGTCAATTTATTTCCCTAGGTATGGAAAGTTAATTTGAAACGCCTGCTTTCATGACTACGAATGAATTGGCTCCTCTATTAACTAGCCCGAAGCGCTAGCGAGGGGGATAGAATAATTTGGCTATAAAGTTTACTATTGGTGATATTGAGTCGTATCCACAAAACGTAGGTTTAAGGCGATAAATTCTCAATTCTACGTTTCGTCCCCTCGCTAGCGCTTCGGGCTAGTTAACGGTTTAGCAATTTTTTAACGAGACCTGATCGTCAGCGAGGGGATGATATTCGGATTAGATCCCGATCCCCTTTCCCGTCGCTCAGTAAAGATGGTCGCTTCTCTCCTTCGTGCGAGTAAGCCTTCGGCTTACGCACTCCTAAAGATTCGGGCTAGTTAATTTTGGAATTTCCAATTTTCCCCGTCCAAAATCAGGCCTCAACTCGTTCATCCCTTGATACCGTGCTTTTTGCTTAAACCTAAAACCCTTAACTGCGGAGATTTCCATGCCCCCTGAACGTGTTCCCGGACCCATGTGTATTGAAGGCCAAGAGTCTGGAACGTTTTACGTGGATGATGGAACCTCTTGCTTAGCCCCCAGCGTCTCTCCCAACCCACTCACTCCCAATGGAAGCGATCTTCACAGCTTAATCTGTGAAGCTCCTATCTCTAATGATCAACCGGTAGAAGACAAATCCAGCGGAGACCGAAACGAAGTAGTGGTCATCGATTGGGATAAGTGGGTCAAAGAAGTTTCAGCTTTGATTGCCGGCTACGGAGCAGCAGGAAAGGATGTCGTTCAAGACTTAGCCCCTGCGCTGAAGAAATTAGGAATTACCGGAAAAGCCGTTATTCGAGAATACAATGGCAAGCGTTATGTAATTATCAAAGGCTACGCAGGACTGAGAAAGATTCTCACTGGCACACGTTATTTAGCTACCCACACCAAAGTTGTCGACTTGGTCATCGGTACTGGTAACTTAGCGAAAAGCGCCATTAAGTCAGGCGCCCTATCAATTGTCTTAGTCACTGCCGACAACGTCGTTCAATTTATCTTGGAAGACAAAGATCTCTTGAGCCGAGAATTTGCCTTCACTCTTACTACTAATTTAACAAAAGCAGCCATCAGCGGAATCGTTGGCTTTTTAGCTGCAGCCGGATTAGCCGCGATGAGTGCCCCCGTAGCCGTACCTATCGCTGGTGGGATTTTGGTGGGATTGGTGGTGAGCAAAGGATTAGATGCTATCTTCCCCACTGAAGAGATTGTCAAAGTGATGGAAGAGTACTACCAAAGTTTAAGCCAAAAGATCAATCGCGGCTTGAATCAATTAGAACGAGAGATCATTTGGCGGTTTGCGCCCGATGTCTATCACCTGATTTATCGATAACTTTTTTATCTTTATAAGTCACAATCTGAAATCGCCGATCCGATTCACTCCCTGAGGTATTTATTCTTAGGTACAGTTGAAATCCCAGCAGCCGTTACCAACGTTTGTGGACTCGATCTCAGTGAAGATGATTTAGATTTTGACCTCTCGCTGACATGTGAGAAGTAAATCTGAGTAATTTCTACAACTTAAGAATTACAATCCACTTAATTAAAAGAGTATTTGAGAAGAACGATTCTTCCCAAATACTCTTTTTTATTTAGCTTAAGCTTTAACAATTTGCTGAGTAGTTCAGCCTTCATTTCGAATATGATGAAAACCTTAAAACTAATCAACTACCAATTGAGTTCTCACACTCTCGCTTAACCCTTTGGAGCAATTATGAGCAGAAAGTCTTACTTCTTCTTGTTAGCTGTTGTCACCATCATCGGAATCCAAGCCTTTCGTGAACCGGCTGCTTCCGGTCAACAAGCTGGTCCCTTAAGTACAGTTCCCGGAGATGTGAACTGTGATGACAGTGTCGATATTACCGATCCCATCTACCTCCTACGTTTCCTCTTTATCGAAAACGCTCCTGCCCCTTGTGGTATTGCACAAGGAACGGATAGTGGATTACCCATCGGAACGATTTTGCCGTTCTCAGGTGATTCCGCTCAGTTCAACAGTTCGGAGTGGGAAATTTGTGATGGAAGAACAGTTGTTGACCCTGATCCTCAATTAAGAGATGGAGATCCCCAACAAGCTGGGATCCAAACTCCCAATCTTCAAGGAACATTTTTAAGAGGTACGGATGAAGAACACTCCGTGGGTACAAAGGGAGGAACGGATATCATTCCGGAAGAAACATTAACTTCCCGCTGGGCTAAATATAACGAAGGAACATGGACGGGTTTTGATTCCACAGGAGAAGACGCCCATATCATCGGTTGGGGTGATGGACACGGTAATCAAGGTTCAAATAATTACAGCTTGGCTCGTTCGACTCGAACACCGATCGACTATTTTACTGAACCCACAAGTCACGATCATGGCGGAGACAACCGACCTCGGTTTACCTCCGTACAGTATTTAATCAAGGTGAGATGAGTTAGAAACTCGACTGAAAACTATCTCTTCAACGAATCATTCACCTCTTTTTAAATCAGTTGGAATAGTCATGAGTAGAAAATCGATCTTATTCTTGTTAACCCTTATTACGATTGTCGGAATCCAATCCTTTCGTAAGCCAAAGGCATCGGGTCAACAAATAGAACCTTTGAGCATTAACCCGCCCAACGCCATAGCCCAAGGAGCAGATTCAGACAGTGGATTAGCTATCGGCACTATCTTGCCCTACTTTGGAGATCCCGCTCAGTTGGACAGTTCAGAATGGGAAATTTGCGATGGGAGAACGGTAGCCGAACCTGATCCTCAATTAGTCGATCACGATCCAGAACAAGCTGGAATACAAACACCCAATCTTCAGGGATCCTTCCTTCGAGGAGCCGATGAAGAGCACTCCCCGGGCACGAAAGGCGGAACGGATAAAATTGAAGAAGAAGCCCTAACTTCTCGCTGGGCTAAATATGACGCAGGATTCTGGACGGGTTTTGACTCAGCCGGTGAAGATGTCCATATCATCGGTTGGAACGATGGATTCGGTAATGCTAGGTCAGGCCACTATAGCTTGGCTCGAGCAGGTCGCGGCCCCATCGACTATTTTACCGAACCTACCACCCACGACCACGGTGGTGAAAATCGCCCTCGGTTTGTCACGGTTCAGTATTTGATTAAGGTGAGGTAATCCTAATCACAACTCACCAATTAAATAACCACTGTAGCGCCACCCCTTGTGGGTGGCTTTTCCCCAAATCATCTTTAAATCTTTTGAATTGATTTGGTTCCTTCAGGGTATCGGCCTGGGGCAAGCCCAGGCGCTACAGACGTGTTCGCAAAAAAGAAGGGCTGGCCTAAGGCCAGCCCTTTTTTAGGATCAAAATTAACTTAGTAGTACACCTCAACGAAACCTAACATGAAAATCTAAAATCGAATTTAACTCTTCTAATGCTTTTGCTTCAGCCTTCCTCTTTGATATTTCTTCAGGCTTCACCGAAAGCGTCATCGATTCACCATTCCTCAAAATCTTAATCGCAATGGGCTTTCCCTTGCCTAATTTCAGAATAGCTTGAAGCTGCGCAACATTTTCGAGAGGCTTATCATTTACTTTTAATAAAATATCGTACTGTTTGACGCCAGCTTCTTTAGCGGGGCTTTCGGGGAAAACCGCACTGACGAAAAGATAATTCCTCTCCTTCAAACCAAGTTGGGAAACGACCACCTTTTGCACAGGATCCAAGCGAACTCCGATGTAATAGGGAGTTTTACTCTCAATGCTTCGAGTCAATTCTTGCCAATTATAAGGATTGGTCTTCATCGTAACCTGAGTGCGCTTACCACTACGGATGATTCGAATTTTTACTTCTTGGCTGGCTGGCCACTTGAGAACTTCATTGAAATCCTCTTCCGAATAGACCTTCTTATCATTCACACTCAAAATGATATCGAACTTTTTAAGACCTGCTTTTTGAGCTTTCCCATTCTTGACTAAGGAATCAACCATGATCCCTTGCCCGGTGGCTAAATTGAGTTGAGATCGAAGTACTCGACTGACTTTTGAGAACTTAGCTCCCCATTTTGAGGGAGTCTCATTATGAAAGATCTTAGTGAACTGATAATAGTCTTCGATCGTTTTCGAATCATGAGCTACATGACAGGAAAGGCAAGCACTATTATTTGTCAGGTAGAGATCCTTAAGACCATCATTATCAAAATCTTTAAGAGCAAAGTGATCAAAAGGAACTCCTTCATTCAGAGCCTTGATCACCCAATCACGATAAGCAAATTTTTTCTTTTGCTCTTGGGGGCAAAAGTCTTTTGGGCTTTCTTTAAATGGGAGGCCCGTAAGATCCAAGTGTAATCGATTAATCCAATCTATTTTTTCTTTATAGCCCAATTCGGACTGAACCCATTTATCGTAGTCAGAAGTGATCCCGTTTTTGACCCAGTCTTCTATTTTCTTCCTTTCAGCATCGCTGAGTTTCTCTAATTTTTCCTTAGCGGCTTGTTCAGCAGTCTTGTTCTTTAAGGCTTTTTGATTTTTAAGCAACTCATCTAATGCCGTTTTTGCTGCTTTATAATCATCCTTAAGAGCTTTCTCTTCTTGAAGACGTTTGTAAACATACTCATCTATCGGATTAACTGTTTTCTTCTTTTTTTCCTTCTTCTTTACCGTTTTCTTTTCATCTTTAGTTTCCTTTTTATCTTCCTTTGTCTTTACACCTTCCAATTCGTCTTCAATCGACTTCGACTGTGCTTGGACTTGAGTACCCGCAATCACTAACACTAAGAGAGAGAAAATACTAAATATAGAAACGATGGTCGCCATTCGCGTACGAGTCATCCGTTTTCTCCTTTGATCTAGAAGTCGAGCAACTCGTTGCTCGAGCTTTCTTTTCTTTGGAAACAAACCTAATGCCAGGGAATTGTAATTCCCTTTCGAAACCCATTCAGTCAGGGTTAACAGAGTTCGACTGTAGGATGAAGCTTCACTCCGCATGAGCACATAGTTGTCACAAATGTCTTCCCGTGCGTTTTCAATTTGACGATTGATAGAATGTACCAGGGGATGGGGCCAAAAGATGATGCCCACGATCCTTTGAAAAATAACCACCCACTGATCCTTACGTTTGATATGAGCCAGTTCATGAATCAAGACATCCATAAATTGATCTCGGCTCAGAACAGCCTCAATCCCCCGAGGAAGGTAGATCCTTGGCTTAATGAATCCCACCGCAATCGGGGCCGGAACTTGATGGCTAGAGTAGATCTCAGGTAAGGAGGTCAGTTGAAACAATCGGTGGGCTTCTTTTTTGAGTAAGTCCGATTGACTGGAACTCAGCTGATACTTTTCAGCGGGGAGACTCTTCAATTTCTGCCAAGACAAATGGAGTCTTAGTAAATAAAAAGCCGTGACCCCGCCCCAAACCAAAATTAAAACCTGCCAGAGTTGAATTGAAGGAAGAGTGGGTTGAGCCATTTCCATCGGGGGAGAACTTTTTAAAGACGGGCTTAAAAAAGCTTCAACTGGAACTTCTAAATGGAAGGCTTCAAGGCCTCTTTCTTCCGTCAAGGCATCACCCCAAGTCTTCGTTGGAACCGGTTCGACTTTAGGGATTTCCACCGTCCAAAACTGCCAGTCGTGAGACTGAAAGAGATAAACAGTTGCCGGGAAGCTTATACAGAAGAAAAGAGCCGTTAAAAGTACAGAGTGACGAATAGTGCTGTAGAAGTTGAGGAACTTCGATACCAACAAGGTCAAAGCCAGAATGAGGGTGACGAGGAGGATGGGAATCCCAACATCAAAAAATATTTCAGGAGTCATTTTCTTTCCTCCTGTTTCGCTTTTCAGCCTCGTCGATCATCTGACGGATGCGATTCGCTTCTGATTTAGTCAAACTTTGATCCTCGAGGATCGCCGTGACTAAATCTTCAGTGGATCCTCCAAACATCGTCTCTAAGGAATGTCGAATCGATTCTCCCAAGGACGCGCTTCGTTTAGAGACCGCAGAATACAAAAACGATCGCCCTAACGTACGGTGCTTCAGCCAGCCCTTCTCTTCGAGTCGGACCATCATGGTTTGAACGGTATTTCTCGCTACGGGTCTTCGTTGAGATAAGGTTTCCCAGACTTCACTCACCGTAACTTCTTCTTGTTCCCAGATGATCTCCATGATCTCGGTTTGTGCTTTCGACAATGGAGCCGGCTTTGACTTCGACATAAAGACTTCCTCGAAGGTCTATGAGTTCATACAGAGAAATATGGATCTCAAAGTTGAGATCCTAAAGTTGAAGCAATTTCAGATTATCCTACAATCTGTAGGCATCATACCTACACGCTGTAGGCAATCCAACACTTTTTGTGTCCTCTTAACGTAGATTTAAAAAAAAAGCCCAGCTCAGAGCCTTGCTCTGAACTGGGCTTTTGCCTAAAGGCAAGAACCAGCTGGGGTTTATATCAGCATCATTTCCTTTGGATTAACTATCTGCAGGAAGGATATCGATACAAATTCCGGGTTCCTTACAACCCAAGGGCGCTCGTGCGACTGCACAGTGCGGGAAGGGAAACGGAATTTCCACTCCACCGAGGAATTGCCAAGTCAACTCAAAGATGGGATCAGCAATGTTCACTCCATCCGTACCATTGATATTGGCGGCTTCCATACAACCAGGCTCTTCGCCTCCGAGGAAAAGATACTTCAAAGTAAAGAGAGCGTCTGACATGTCGACCACTCCGTCACCATTCGCATCTCCTCTCAAGAATCGAGGACCGGGGAAGAATACGAAACCAGGCAGAGTTGCCGTTTTCTGTTCAATTCCATTGATGACTAAGAAGATTTCAACGGGGGGTGTCCCAATCGTTTCTGTGTATCGAATTTGATAGCTTTGACCCGTGGATCCTTTCGAACCGGGTTCAAAAGAGACCTTCAACAAGGAGTGACCATGATCAGGAGGTAACGTTTCGAAAGGCTCCATCGTTGAGATCACGGCCGCCATAACGACGCCTCCTCCAGTGTCGGAACGTTGGAGGAATAAGAAATCAGGTCCATTACCTTCGTTGAATTTTTCAGTCGCGGTATCCACGATCGTGGCTTCTTCAACTTGAACGTACTCCGGATCACCCGACAAACCGAAGGACCAACCTTGAACTCGATCTACGTTATCCACCAAACAAGTTAATGTTCTTGAAGGGAAGGGGATAGCCGAATCGGGAACATTGGGATCCAGAATGGGGCTTGGGCTGTTTGAGAAGTAGAGAAGGTTTCGATCTGGAGGACCTTCGATGACCACTTGGCAGCGGCGACGCTCACTTCGCTCTCCATCTTTTACACCCACCAAAGTGTAAGTATAGACACCCGGTTCGGGAGGGAAATCTCTCCATTTCTGAGCATCTCCTTCGATCTCTTCGATCAATTCATTATTTCTGAAGAGAAGAATCTGATCGTACTCTCCACCATTTTCCCAAACGAGGATGACTGAGAAATGAGTAGGATCGGCTTCAGCGCGACTCACAACACAGCGTAAATTTTTAATCGGAGGAACAGGCTCATTACTCACGACGACTTTACACTCAGCGGGAACGCTGGCTCGGTCGTTGGGCATCACCCCAATTACACCGTAAACGTGTTCGCCTTTCGGAGGGTTGAAGTCACGATAGATCATGCTGCGACCAGAAATCGCGGCGATACGTTCGCCATTTCTTGTAATGATGATCGCACCGTAAAGGATGGGATTCCACCACTTGAGAACGACCGCATCCAATCCACGATCAATTTCTTCAGGGGCGAAATCCACCGCTGCGGGATCATTTGAATTCAATCGTAACCGAACGTATTCACATTGAAGTTCCTGAGGAGGTGGAATAATAACCGGAGGAACTTCGACCTCACACTGCTCGGGTTCACTCGATTGATTTCCAACAACGCCAATGACACTGTAAATATAGAGTCCACCCGAGAGAGGACGATCATTGTAGTGAGTGGCATCACCATCTAAACGAGCTACGATCGCTTTATTTCTGGAAATGATAATACGATCGTAATCCTGTGGGTTTTCCCAATTCAAACTGACGAAAGGGAAACCGATGATGCGATCAGGATTCTGGTTAGGATCTTGTCCTGGATCGATCGCTGGAATCGCTACGGCACAGGTGAGGTTTTCAACGGGCTGAGGTGGTTCAGGATTTCCTACGACGTTCACGATACAAGAACCGATGATCCTTACGGGAGCACCGCCAGTTCCTAAATCCATAAAGACTTGATAGACGTACTCACCGGGTTCATCAACAGGATCATGGAAAGTGAGTTCTTGAGTTTTACCCAAGAGTTCACCGTCTCGTATAACGGTAAAGAATCGACTAGCAATTTCCGGCAAAGGTAAGTGACGCCAATCTAAATGTACGTTTAAGTTACTGATTCGGACTCTCAGGCCGAAGCAATCGACTTCAACTCGACATTTCCCGACTTCGATTTCATGACCACCCAAGGCGACAATATTGACTTGGTAAGTGTGAACACCCACCGAAAAGACTTCATCTTCATAGCTCAACTGATCGCTGGGAACAGTAGCGATGGGAACACCATTTCGATAAATTCGAAATTTATCAAAGGCTACTCGAATAAGGATAGGTCCCCATTCTAATTTCACTTTGTTTTCTTCAGCACTGCAACGAACTGCTGGGTCTCGGTCGTATTCAATTTTACATCGTCCAACGACAGCCCGGGGAGGCTGTACAATATCGATGATATTTACACCAAAAGGTTCAATCGGATTCGGTGGAAGGATGGGAAGTGGAACAGCAACGAGTTCATAGACGTGAACTCCCGGCCCGACTTCGCGATCCATGTATTGAGTCGCAGAAGGTTCTAAAGAGGCGATGAGTTCATTATTTCGATAGATCTCAAAGCCCTTAATCGGAGCAAAAAATTGAATGTTCCATTCTAGGAAGATTCCCGTATTTCCGATGTGACACTGAAGAGCACTGTCATCGATGACATCAGGCTCAATATCAACAACACCGTCGATGCCATCCACTCCACCGACATTCTGTGCCCAAAGGTTTGAAGCTCCAAACTGAAACGCAATCGCAAAAACGATCGCGGATATGCTAATCCACTGAGAGAATTTCTTACCCGGTTTCATAAAAACCTCCGTAAATCATTTAACTCATCCTGCCTTGGTTGCTACTCAGAAAAGTGCCTATTGAAGGAAGGTCTGCTCAATCGAACCTTGACTTCAAAAAAACGGTTGAGAGGGATTTCCAAGGCAAAAATTGCTCAACCCAATACATGTAAGTTCTCACAGAGGAGGTTCATCCCCCAAAGTAAAAAAATTTCGGAAACGAAATGCCGGGACGGTTTGGGGACTGAGATATTAGGTAGGGAGGAAGAGAGAGCCGTAGCAAAAGACGGCAGCCTTTTGGGGGTGGCGCTTTAAAGCTTCCTCCGAAGGCTACCCCTGAAATACAGGATAGGATCCCTCGCAAAAGCTTCGGGCTTGAGAGGTTGGTAATTTCATTGATAGCCAATAGATGAATAATGCAGCAACCTGACGACAGCAATGATCTTAAGGGGGATTCACGCCCTCCAAGCCCGAAGCTTTAGCGAGGGATAAAGGAAGTGTTTACCCTTTTTTAAAGGTGGGTAACTCTAAAAAATTTCGACTTTAGCGAATGAAGGAGGGAGGGTTTGGTTAGGAATCGGATTTAGCTTCAGTAGCTTGCATATCCGGGTGCTTTTCAATCTGCTCCGAAACTCTAACTATCGAAGCGATTTCTTCTTGGGATAAGAGTTCTAAGGTGGAGGCTTCTAATGGCTGTATCCATTTATCTTGGATTGTAGCTTTAAAACACTCGACCCTTCTTTTTTTGAAGGCGATTTTTCTCCGGACCCCATAACTCACTCCCAAAGCTATAAGGTAAGCCGCAATGAAGTAGCCAAATGCGAAGAATGCCCAATTGATGACGTTGAATAGGCCATCCGGGGGAAGAACCCAAGCTAAAGTGAATCCCGCGAAGACTTTCAAGACCATCGAAAAGAGGAAGATCAAGTTACCGAGACCTTTGCGTTGGTCTTGCCAGCGCTCCACCTTGTCGACTAAATCTTGCTCCCGGCCGGGTTGTTCCTCCAAGAGCTTCTGATGGTGCTCTTTGATTTGCTCAGGAAACTCAGAGACTTTTTCGGTCGTAAAAAAGTGATTCAAAAGCTGCTTGCTGAGGGCCGACTGAGATTCGTGGTCTCGACAGAAGGATTCCACTTTCATTCTCAACCGTTCCCCTCCTCTTAAGACTCGATCAGTATCATTGTCATCTCGGCCTTGTTGGTACTCGACCAGCGCTTGAGGCCGATCTTCGATGCTTCCTTCCCTCGAAGGAGTCAATCTCACCAAGAAATCTCGGGCGGTTTCCGCCGATTTTCTCAATCCTATTGCAACCAGTTTAAAAACGTTGCTCCCGCCTTCAACAGAGGCCGGCAAGCGGAGATGGGGGCTGAGTTCCGTCATCCCCAATATTTTTTGAATGGCTAAGGTCTCTTCAGGAAAGGCTAAATCAAACTTATCTCGATAATGGATGAGTTCTTCATTAAACGAAGTTTGAATCTCACCCTTTAGTTTGTCTTTGAATTCCTGCTCAGGTAGATACCTCGATTGAAGTTCTCCAACTCGATCGATGACTCGGTGGAGCGTCTTCTTGACGATGATAGGCTTGATTTCATTCGAGGTGAGTTCACCTACTTCTCGTTGAAAGGGCTCCTTGAGAGCTTCCCGGAGATCCTCTTCGGGATGAGCGGCTGAGGATTCAGGTAAACGAAGAGTAGAAACATCAGCCTCTTTTAAAGAGATGACCTCTTCAAGGTCGTCGACCAAGGTATTGAACACGATCTCTTCATTCACTCGATTGAAAACGAGAATCACCCTCGACTTGAGCTCCATCAGTTGCCGCAGTCTAAATATGAGCTCACGGTCTTTATACTTTTGAGAGGTGGTCACAAAAAAGGTGACATCCGAAAGCGCCGTTATCTTGCGAGCCACTTCGAGATTGGTAAGGAGGGCGCTATCAAAGTCGGGAGAGTCGATGAGAGCGTAAGGCTCCAGATCGGAATCTTGGTGAAACTTAAAATAGAGAAGATCTGTTCGTTCCGGCTGGATGGTTAGATCTTTGGGATCAGCGAGCTCCTGGCAATCCATAGCTTTAAAGGGACTCTCAGGAAAAAAGGTGTCTCGCCATTTTTCGTGAAGGAACACTAAAGGGTGCTTGGTTGCAGAAGCGAGCAAGATCGAAGGAGAGAGAATCTTCCCTGCTAAAGCATTGAAGATCGTCGACTTCCCGACATTGGCTCCGCCTTGGACTCCCACAAAAATGGGCAAGTCACCGGCTGTCTTTAGCTCAGGGATAACCTTTGTTTTTAAGTAGAGGAGCAACAACTCACGAAGATCCGCGCCATCAGAAGTAGTTAGAAGCCCGGGGAGAGGCTTCAATCGTTCTACTCCTAAAAGTAAGGCGTCTGCGAGTTCTTGGAGGTTGGGTTCAGAGGACATCGGGATCTATGAGAGTTGATAAAGACAGATATTGTTTATTCATCGACCTATATGCACTTCTAAAAGAGCTAATTTAAGTTCGAATGATCCCGATGGAGTCGAATTTTACCCCCTGAAGTTCCGGAAAAATTTCATATTTTAAGCTCAATTGGGTATAAAAGCTGAATAAGTTGGGTCTAATACGAGCACTTCAATACTTACTATCAACTTAAAAAATCCCGTTGGTAGGGAAGTCTCCTTCTGTCTTTTGTTATGTCTGTTCTGAGATTCCGGGCTTTCAGATCGTCTACAAAAACACCAAATCCCTGTATCAGGTTCTGTTGATCAACAGGATCTAATTTAAATGTATAGGCAGAGAATCTCTATCCAGACGAGAGGATAATCATGATACGAGTCTCACAGCTAAGGCTGATGATCCTTGGGTTAATCGGTTTTTCATTAACTGCCCTCCTCAGCTCTTGTAGTAGCGGAGGTGGTGGTAGTTCCAGCCAAGCCGGAATTTCGGTGAAGGGTAGCCAATCTTCCGGAAGTGTAGCCTTACTCCTTACCGATGCTCCTACCAACGAATTTGATCAAATCAAAATCAAAGTCACCAGTGCTGAGCTTCTGGGCGAAGATAGCCGGATAGAAATATTCAACGATCCAGAAGGAACGGTCATCGACCTACTTTCCTTGAGAAGTGAATCCACCCTTCTCTCCATCTCAGAAAATGTTCCTGTCGGTGAGTACCACAAAATCCGTTTAAGTGTCACTGAAGTTCTTCTATGCGAATTAGACGAAGACGGAAACGTCGCCCGCGAAGAGGTTGCTAAACTTCCTGCCAATGGCAAGATCGATCTCAATCCTCGAGGCTCGTTCCGAGTTGAGCAAGGCGAGACCTTAGTCATTCAACTCGACTTAGACGCCAACAATTCTATTCATGTTGTTGGCGCAGGGAATGGAAACAATGGCCGAAGGAGATATATCTTCCGCCCTCAAGTTTATGTTTCGATAATTGCTGAGCGCCTCGAAGGGAAGCTCGTACGCTTAACTGGAAAAATTGAAGAATTAGACCTCGCCGCAGGCACTTTTAAGCTTTGCCCCGAAGGTACTTCATTCGGAGACGCCATTGAATTAGGCGCAGATGATGATTCCGCTGAAGAGGACAATTCTGGCAATAATAACAATAATGCTGAAGTCAGAGGGAGACCTTCCCGGAGCAGCTCTAAAACCAGCCGGAGCTCACGCTCCACTTCAAGAACTTCAGACGGCAGACCCGATGCTGATCCTGAAGCTGAACCCGAAGACAAATGTGTAACCGTCCTCGTCGAAGAGTCTACCTGCATCTTCAATTACAACGGCGAGCTCATCGCAGCCGACCAACTCATCGACGGAGACAAGGTCACCGTTATGGGCCACATGCGATTTAGAACCTTAGACAACTCTGAAGAAGAAGAGCCCGACTCCGGAACCCTTCCTGATTTACGCCCCAACAATCAACTTGTTTTAGATTCAACGGTAATCGAACTTTGGATCGATGAAGACACCCAACCCTTCCACAAAATCAACGGGACCATCGTTTCTTCAGTAGATGACGATGGTGTTTTCAAGTTTGAAGTTCCCGAAGGTCAAATTTTTATCGGTGAAGATCGAACGATCGAAGCTCGTTTGGCTGATGGTGCTAAGATCTTTAATAGAAACGGCGAGTTATTAGTTCCTGCCAACATTGAAGAGGGTTTAGAAGCTACTTTAGAAGCAGCCTTAGTTCTTTCAGACACTGAAGCTGACCACCTCTTAGTACCCATTATGATGATTGATACGGAAGATGGTCCCGAGCCTACCAAAATCTCGGGGACAGTGGCTTCAGTTGATGTCGAAAATTCAACCCTAGTTCTTTCTATTCCCGGTGAAGAAGGGGAAGAACCGACTGAACAATGCGTTGAAATCACGAGTGAAACTGAGCTTTTCAGAATCACGATTGTCTTAGACGGATTTGTTTCAATCCTAATTGATCTCAGCGACATCGTAGACGGACAATATGTAGAGATCTTTGGGCAACCGATGGAAGATCCTGATTGCTTCGTTTCTACCACCGTTTTAGTTTTAGATTCAGAGGAAGAAACTGAAGAAGACCCTCCCGTACCAGCGGGAGAAACGGCTGAGTAAAGAATTACTAGCTGTATCAAAAAATCCCAAGCTTTCCCCGTATTCGAGATATAATCTCCAGGGAGCGCTTGGGATTTTTTTATGTCAATGAACTTCTTGGTGAAGAGAAAGTTTAATGATCAAAGCTACCTTTTTATTAATTTCATTACTAACATCGATTCAATTTTTTGGAATTCGGACGAGTGAAGCTGAAGAGTCTCCTCCAACCATAAAAAATGGCAATTGGGAAATCAAAATATACCCGAAGACTCTCAAAGTCGAAGCAACAACTAAAAACAATCAAAGCATTCTAATCTCAGCTGGAGAAAGCGTTCAATCAACCGTTTCTTTGAATCCAATACAGAAAAATGAAATTAAGCTTCACTACCCTCAAACACAACTGAACGTTTCTTTTAAATTGATCAAAAACACTCTGAATGTTCATTTGAGTTCGGACCTTCCTCAATCAGTAACTTGGCCCAAGATTAAGAGCCAATTTAATGTTAAAGCTTTTATATTGCCATTTCACTCCGGGGTTTATATTCCAATTAAAAATAACCAATGGAGTTCTTACTTAAAGGGGAAATCTTGGAGTACGATTGAACAACTCTCAATGCCCTTTTGGGGAATACTTTTTGAGGATCATTCACTCACATACATTTTAAATCCACCGCTCTACAGTGAGTTGCAATTTTCTAATTCCGCAAACGCTTTAGCCTTTAACCACCAACATGTATTCACTAAGAATAGAAAAAACAACGAATTCAACATCATCATTAAATTAGGCTCACCGTCTCCCATCGAATCCGCTAAGCAATATCGAAAGTGGCTAATAGAAACGAAGCAATTCTTCTCGTTGAGTGAAAAACAAAAGCAAGTTCCCAAATTAGAAAGATTGTATGGAGCTCCACATGCTTATCTATGGGGTGCTTTATTCAGCCAACACGATGTTTCAAATTGGAAAAAATTTCTAAAAGATTTTAGAACTCAAGCAGAAAAGGTAGAACCAACCATCGGAAATCGCCTCTGGAGTTTTTTTAATGAAGAAACTCGTAAGTTAGTCGCTGAAACCGAATTTCCATCCAAATATTTTCGTTCTACACTCGCGCGAAATATCGCTGAAGTATTAAAGCGCAAAGACTTTATTGTTTCTTCTGACTTACATCATTCCATTCCGCAATCACTTAAAGAACGCATTCAAAAGAATTCCACACTCACTGAAGGCGAAATCCACACCCTAAATTGTGAACTCTTGCATCATGCTTTTTCTGATTCGCTCAATGCAGTCGACACTTGGGGAGGCGGAATCTCCACTCAGATGATTCATCAATTGAAGGCAGAAGGATTCGACCGTTGGTGCCTCACCTTGGGAGACTTGAATAGTGCCAATGCACGCCCCCAAGTCGCTCGCTTGGTTGATGAATCCGGATATGTGCTTGGGCCTTACGATTCCTACCACAGCATTCATAGTCCTACAGAAAAAGACACTTGGGAAACGGCACAATTCAGCGAAGAGTTGTATCAAACCGGAGCCATCATAAAAGCCGATGGATCGAAGCGTCATGGCTTTCAGAAAAAGGGATACAAGCTGAGCCCCCTTGTTGCTCGACCTTACGTGGAAAAAAGGGTGAATCAGCTCATTCAACAAGTGTCCTTTTCGTCTTGGTTCGTTGACTGTGATGCTTACGGTGAGATTTACGATGATTATTCTAAAGACCACCCAGCAACAAAATTTGATGACATGAAAGCGAGATTAGATCGTTTGCAGTGGATCAGTCAAAAGCATCAAGTGGTCGTCGGCTCAGAAGGAGGTTCTGCTTACGCTGCCAAAGCCATCCATTTTGCCCACGGCATGGTGACTCCTTACTTTGGCTGGGGTGATAAGGATCTTAAAAATAAAAGTTCAAAGTATTGGTTAGGTGGTTACTGGCCTCCGGAGGAGCCGAAGACTTTCTTTAAGCAATCGCCACTCCATCCCCGGTACTTCACTTTTTTCTTTGATCCTCGCTTTAAACTCCCCCTCTATCAAACGGTATTCAATGACTCCGTCATCGTGACCCACCATTGGGGAAGAGGAAGCTTAAAATTTTCTGATCAAATTGAGAGAACAACCTTGCTCGAGCTTCTATACAACTGCCCTCCTCTCTACCACCTAAACCTCAATGAATGGAATCGTCAAAAAGAACGAATAAAAAAGCATTACTCTTTCTTCTCTCCTTTACACAGAAAACTTTTAAAACTATCCCTATCCGAATTCTCTTGGCTCGATAAAGATCGCTCTGTACAAAAAGCGGTCTACGGAAATGAAGTAGAGCTAATTGCTAACTTCTCTAAGAGTGAATTCAAAACGCCCTCGGGAACTATTAAACCCTTTTCTCTTAAAGCAACCTGGTTGAATACGGGTGAGACCCAAACCTACGAGCCTTGATAAGGATCTTTCGATCCAAATGAAATAAAAAAAAAGAAGCCCGCTCTTAGAGCGGGCTTCTTTTTTTAGGGTGAATCGTGTCTCCGGCTGTTCGCCGAAAACGCAGAGAGTGAGCCTAACCGTATCAGCTGGTCGTTGCTGGGTTATCACAACCCAGGTTGTCTACGGTTGGATCAGCTCCGGGGGTTGGACCGGATGGGGCGGGAAGTGGGCCGTCACCTAAGAACATAAAGGCGAGGACGGCTACTGGATCCGAAACATCGACGACTCCATCGTCATTGGCATCGGCGGCATCCGCACACTGTATGGGCGTTCCTCCCAAGAAGAGGTAGGCCAAGATCACGATGGGATCAGTGATATCCGTCACGTTATCTTGATTGGCATCTCCACGGATAAAGTTAGGAACTTGAGTCAAACTTCTCAGTTGAGCGACTAAGGCTCGAGTTTCTTGATCATCGGCCTCTTCGCCATCCGTACAAGAATTTAAGCACTCCATGAGTTTTTGCTCGAGCGTTTCGACGCAGGCATCGTCGACGATACCCGTTTCGAGGCTTACGCAGGACTCGAACTCGACAAATACGGTTTCAGCGCAAGTTTGATTACATTCTTCGCCTGGAGGTAACTCTGGTGGCTCAGGAACTTCGACACCACAGTCGGTGATACACGCTAAGAAAGCTTCGTCGGCTTTGACGAAACAGTCATCGTCAAAAATTACATTGCCATCAGCGTCAACGTCACCAGGGACGCCACCGGGACCACCCAGAGCAGGATCGATACCTTCGCGACTTAAACAGCTTTCTAAGGTCTCATTGAAGGTCGCTTCACAAGCTGTTATGCAAGGATCGGCGGGGATCGGCGGTAAATCTGGAAGGACATCTCCTTCGCAACTTGAAATACAGCGGACGAAGTCTTCGTCGGCTCGAATGAAGCATTCTTGGTCGAAGAAACCATCGGCATCGACGTTAACTCCACCAGGGAAATTGCCGTCAGGGCCAGGACCCGCTCCAGTTTCGAAGCATGCCTGAATCGCCTTTTGGTAATCGATATCGCATTTGCTGAAGCAAAAGTCCACTTCGGGAATTTCGGGAACTTCAACACCGCATTCTTTGACACAAGCCCAGTAGGTCTCGTAAGTCGACTCGATACATTCTTCATCTTCACATTTTGAAAGGCTGTCCCAGAGGGTAGCGTCACAAGAACTCACACATTTGAGTTCCTCGGGGATATCAGGTTCGCAGGAGAACATACAGTCTTCGAGTGAACGATGTAATCTTTCAAAACAATCAGGATCAGGGCCAACATCAGCACCGATAGCGGGATCGAATCCCCCTGTTAAACAATTGATAAACTCGGCATTGAAGACCAAGTCACAAGTAAAGGTACAGATGACATCATCTTCTAAGCCGGTTTCCTTCATGCATTCACGAAGATTTTCTTCAGCTTGCTCGATGCATTCACTTGAAACGGTTCCATCGTCTTGAGTACAAGCCTGAACCGCGGCGAAAAAATTTCCTTCGCAGTTACTGGGATTGGGGTTGGGATCAGGATCGATGGTGCCTTCACAACTGTTGATACAATCTTCAAATTGTAAGTGCACGCGTTCAAAACAAGCATCAGGGGGGAAGTCAGGAGTTCCCTGATCACACAGTAAGAGTGCGAACTGAAGGTTGGATTCACACTTGGTGAAACATTCGGCATCGGGAGGAAGATCGATGTCAGCGATGCATTCGTTGAGAACTGCCTGAGCTTTTTCAGAGCATTCTGGATCTACAGTTCCATCGGCCGAGATACAACCTTCCATCGCCTGATTGAAGACATCTTCACATTCGGGAGGAACGGGAATAGGAAAGGGTGGAGGCGGAGGGGGATCGATCGGATCAACCGGTTCACCGATACATTCCAAGAAGGCTTGATCTGCTTGAAAGAAACAGTCGTCACCGGGAACTCCATCAGCATCGATGTTAGGATCGATGAGACTGTTTAAACATTCTGCTAAAGCTTGCTCAAAGAGAGCTTGGCATTCGGCTGGATCTACATCACCAGGTTCGGGCTGGGCGAAAAGCCCAACGGAACACAGTGCGCTCAAGCTGAAAGCGAAAAGAAAAGGCTTAAATTTTTTCACCATGGGTAACTCTTGGGTTGGAGGAAGACTGGGGAATTTTTCTTCTTACTGTCGTACTATTAACCCTCAAGCACGATTGGATTCGCCGGCAAATCACTTTGGCTCAAAGGCGGAGTAGGAATATCGATTGAAATTCATCCGAGATAGGAGTGGGCTTAGGGTTAGGCTCGCCCGGGCTCCAACAAGAAGAACCCAGTCCCCCGAGTTTCGTCTCAATAAAATAATAAATGCTATTTTAAACTAGAATGAGCCAAAGATCGCTATTTAACAAAGAGAAGCAAATCCCTAATATTCCTAGCCTCAAAATGAGTTCAGTCACGTGGTCCAAAGCCGCTAACTCGTTCCTACATCAGCTGATATTTCCTTTTGAATCCGCTTATTCCACCCTATTTCCACATTTTCTTAGAAAATTGAGACAAAGGAACGAAGACCGGGATCTTATTTGTAGCTGAAGTATCATTTTGGCTTGAGAATCAGTGTTAGATTAAGTTGAAACAAGCTCTTTAGGAGTTCGCTTCAACCGTTCCGGCAATTCTCTGTCGTGGTTTTGGCAAAAGCCCCGTTCGGGGCTGCGGCCTACACTCCGCCGAACATTGGCTCTTCGAGCTAACACCGTGATAAGGGACTAAAGAGATAAAGGTCTTGAGTCGCGTCCGAGTTGATCCCAACTCGGCTTAGTTCCTGTTTAATCAACAGGAACTAATTAGAAGTTGAAACAAAATCCTTCGGGTCTCAGTTCAAGGGAAGCACCAGGTTTCAGGATGCCTCAATTTAAGCACGCAATTAAGTGGGATCCCCATTTCGGATTCTCACTCGTTCTAACCGTTTCTATTTTTGCTTCTGTTTTATATTGCTCTTCACTTTCAAGATCTCCGCTTTCATCCCTTGAGGCTCAAGAAGCTAATAACGCACCTCCCCCTCCCGTCAGTGGAGTTCATGTGCGTACACCTCAAAATATCAAAACGAAACTCGGAGAAACGTTTGAACTCTCCGTCGATACCGAAACGATCACTCCAATAAAAATCTTAGGTATCCGCCTAAAGACAAAAACGGGGAAGATCAAATTGAAATCATGGTCGTTAGGGCAAGGTCTAAAAAATCACATCGCTGAAAATGGTGAGCCCCCAACCTGTGATGTGATCATCTATCCCGATGGAAGCCAAATCACCATGTTGATGGGCTTAGAGATTCCCTATGAAAGCGAAAAGTATGGTCAAGAGTGGTTAAAGGTCGAATACGAAGTCACGGCGACGACTCCAACTCACACTTGTATCACCACCGAAACGACTGAAGATTACGAAGAAGAAGACGACCCGGCGGCAACACTCTTTTGGAAACCGGGCAACCACCCTTGCATCTTGGTCTCTATTGAAACTCAACCTTGGATCGACTCTTTTTTCGTTCGCGGAGATGCCAATAGCGATTCCGCAGTAACGATTTCGGATTCGATTCGAATTTTAGAACACATCTTTTTAGGGCAGTTCAATCCGAGTTGCTTTGACGCATGTGATGCTAACGACGATGGGCATCTCTTCATCAACGACGCTGTAATTTTGCTGACCCATCTGTTCGTCGACGCCCAACCCGAATTTATAACCGGAAAGTGCACCTACGATCCGACTAACGATTCACTCCCTTCTTGCACACTAACGGACTGCACCTTAGCTCGATGAATCAACCTCGCGACCAAATTGACATCGATAAACTCATGAGTAACGGAAACTGGGTGAGAAACCTAGCTCGCCGTTTACTCTACGATGAAAATATGGTCGACGATGTGATGCAGGAAGTTTGGATCACCGCACTCCAACG
This sequence comes from Planctomycetota bacterium, assembly GCA_028280485.1. Taxonomy (GTDB): domain Bacteria; phylum Planctomycetota; class UBA8108; order UBA8108; family JACQVS01; genus JANQLS01. The sequence continues at coordinate 240,793 of JANQLS010000085.1, read as the reverse complement.
CCCACCATCGAAACCTCAAGCACTCCAGGCTTGGTTAAAAACGGTGGTACGTTCTTTGGCTTTGAGGGCCAATCGCTCGAAAAAGCGACGCGATCACCACGAAGGGAACATTCCTAAAAAGCCGAATGTCGGCCCTACCGACACCATCTTAGCGAATCTTGAAGTTCGCCAAAAACTGATCGAAGGCATCCTGGAATTAGACGACCCTTATCGAAGCGTCGTTTATCTTCACTTTTTTGAAGAACTCAAGCTGACTGAAATTGCTAAGCAACTCTCTGTTCCCGATTCCACGGTAAGAACTCAATTGTCGCGAGGAATCGACAAACTTAGGGGTTCTCTCGAATCTAAATTCCAAGGGAAAAGATCCTGGAGAAACTCGCTTCTACTGCTGATTGCACCCCCTGATCTCTGGGACTCTTTGTCGTCCGGTTCAGCTCTAAGCTCAGAACTCAAGCCAAACGAAGCTCCTCACTCAGAAGCGGCAGAAAGCCAATTTAATTTCCCACAAAAAACACCGCCGTCACCGAATTCAACTTGGGAATACCTCGCATTTCCCCTCGCCGCCGCCTTTGTTTTGATGATGGGTTGGGCTCTCTTCTCGGCTTCTAAGCTAGATGATGCTGATGAGAGTCAAGATAAGGGAAGTCCATCTACAGTTCAGACTTTAGAACATTCATTACGACATCCCAATCCCAATGGAAGTATAGAAACGACGACGACAGCCCCCGCCGAACTAAAAAGCCCTCTTCCAATTGAACAAGAGAATAGACGCTGGGTTAAAGTTCTTCGCCGAAGCGACCTGAGTCCCGTCGAAGGGGCTCAAGTTTACTTTCGTAAAAAGACTCAATATGAGGCTATCGAAGCGGGTCAAACCGATGCCGATGGTCGACTTGAACTCTTAGCGATCGATTTAGATCGAAGCGATTTATTTATTTTAAAAGATGGCTTTTTAGAACACCGTCAAAAGGCAAAGTTAAGAAATTCCTCCGCACTTTCAGAGATCGCCGACCTTGAAATTCTGCTCGATCCTGCGGTTGAAAATGAAGTTCAATTAGTTTCTCAGCAGGGAGACCCCCTCGCCAATATCGCTGTTACTTTTAAAGCAGTGCTGAGAGGCTTAAGCCCTCCCGAAGCCACGACCCTGATGACGAACGCACAAGGCCAAATAAAGTTTGAACAAAGCTTCGTCGATACTTTAATCGAAATCCATCAACCACCCTATGCGAGCGTAAAAAAACCTCTAACACCCCCAAAAACAAAAATAGAACTTCGAATCGGAATGGAACGCTTCGCTCAAGTTATCGACTCCCACGGAGTCGGAGTAGGGAACTGTACGATTAAAATCGAAACCGAAAGCAATCGAACTTACCCCTCTAAAACAACGAGTGATCCAAACGGTGAGTTTTCACTTGGAATTTTAGAACCGGATGAAAAGGTCACTCTGCGAGTTTATCATCCCGATTTCCCAGCGATTAAAAGTGAAGGACAGGCTCCGAAAGTGGGGAAGTGGATACTCTCCTTAAATAAAGGAACTTCACTTAAAGGAAAAATTCTCGACCCAGAAGGACAACCGGTAGATTCTGGTTTTGTATTCGTAATGGAAGCTCATTCCAAAAATCCAAAACCTAAATCAGAAACCTACATCTCTAATTTGAACACTCGAGGGGTAGGCAAATCACCGCGAGCTCAAGCCCGGTTGAAACCTTTGAAGCGGGTTAAGATTTCTAAGGATGGCTCATTCAACTTCAAGGCAATTCCACCCACGGAGAAAACACTCTACCTTTTTGTATTCCATCCGAAATTCGTTAATAAGCTCTACAAACTTGATGAGCTTAGCAGTGACAAAACTTACTCCATTCAACTTGAACGTGGCGCTAAGTTAGCTGGCACGCTCAATACTCCCAGCGGCCAACCCATCGCCGGTTGTCGGCTGCACGTGGGAGATGTGTGGTCGAATAGCGTTGAAGGCATCATCGGAAGTACGGTCACTCAAAAAGATGGGTCCTTTACTATTTACGGAATTCCTCATCGGGAAAAACAAGCTCTGAGTTTTATATCCGATCAAAGCCCTTCCGAAAAAGAAACAGACGTCTACCGCTCTTACTTGTTCATCACTTCATTCTCCCCGGACGAACTCTACAGTTCAAACGGTCAATTGTTAGAAGAGTCAAACATCCCTAATGGCTTTAAAATCAACGCTCAAGAGGGTGAATTCGAAAGCTTACAACTCATCGGATTTAAAAAATCACAGCGAATCGACCTTCAGGTCAGATTAGAGGATTCTTTAAATCGACCCATTCGTACTTGGACTCCCAGCTTAATTTTGGATCAAAACCACCAGCTTCACTCAGGGCTTCTCGGGAAAAGCACTCAAAGCGCCAAATTCTTTAGTGACACTTCTTTAACCATCGACTCTAAGAATTTAAGTGGCTCCATCCTTCTTCGTCCAAAAGGATATAAGTGGATCTTTGGTTCAATAAAGTTAAATGAAGACAGTGAAGAGATCTACTCACAAGCCACACCCCTAGATGAACACCCTCAAGAAATTCAATTCTTTAAACGAAATGGAAAAGAGCTTCAATCAGATTGGATTTACGTGGGCTTCCCAGAAGGAACTGAAGAGGTTCAAGCTTGGGTAAGATTAGGCAAGACGAATGACAAGGGTTTTGTCGATTCTCGAGTGCTTCCCTCGGGATCTTATGTCTTTGCTTATTCGGAGCCTGGGTTAAAAGACCAAAAAGAGGATTGGCTTCCTGCTGAAAAGGGTGTGAGCTTCATTCATTCAAATATTGAAATCTATAGTGGAGCTTCCGTTGTTCAGCGGGTGGAACTATTTAGGTCTGTTCCTGACCATCTTGAATTTAATAATTAATCTGATGTAGCCGAATTTGTAAAAATTCGGCTACTGGCTTCATTTCGCCTTCTTACCCTTCCCCGCCGACTTCTTAATCGTAACAATCTTAGTCCCCGCTGGGGCATCTAACTTAAAATGTTCAGGCTTTAAATGATCTGCCTTCTTTAACGTCTCTAATTTCATTTTGACTTGGCCACCCTTTCGGTCGATTTGGTGGACTTCTTTAATCTCGGTCTTCTCGAAGATAAGAGTCACTTTCTTAATGGGAGCCGAAGCCTCCTTAGCCTTTAAAACCAAGTGTTGACGTTCAATTTTCTTATCGATGGAAGAATCGCTACCCTTTTCTTGAATTGGTAATTCTTTAAAAAGTGTGACTTCGTAGGATTTCCTGAGAACTTTGGGTTCAGCCTGAAAAATTGGTAATGAAGAATTAGATTGTCGTTCCGTTCCCGCGGGGAAAATCTCAAGGCGCTTCAATCGAGGGTAATAAATCTGTAGCTCTCCCTTGTTAACTAAAAGCGCATTATCGAGCTTTCCTTTTTTATCGTAAACTTCACATAATAGACGATTGTCGAGCCAGCGAATACGTCCTTTAGAGACCAAGGGTTTTTTAAAAAATCGAAGCTTCTTCTCTTGTTGAAATTTAATTTCAAAAGCACCTTTCTTCTTTTGGCTCTCACGCCATTTCAGAAGAAAGGCTTCAAGTTGCTTTTCCTTAAGCTTTTCTAACTGCGCTGGTTTCTTTTTCTCAACCTTAACATCGAGAGAGTTAACTCCCGTTGTCTGGAAAAAGAACATGAATAATAAGACAATTGAGATTCTCACCTAAGGATCTCCTTGAAACGATTTATAAAGATCGAGAGTTCGCTCAGCCATCTTGAGTGAAGTAAATTCTCGGTGCACTGCTTCTCTCCCTTTTTTGCCCAATTCTTTTCGAAGTTCCGGTTGAGTTAAAAGTCGGTAAAGATTCTCGGTTAATTGATCGGTGTTCCCCGGTTCAAAAAGCAAACCACCTTGGGTTTTATCGAGAAGCTCAGGAAACGATCCATGCTCAGGTTGAACCACAGGAACTTCGCAAGCTAAAGATTCTAATACAAATAAGCCCTTTGGTTCTTTATAAACCGTGGGTACAGATAAGACGTCCAGATTTGAAAGAAATTTAATTTTTTCTTCTCTTTCTAAAACCCCTTCATGGCTGAAATCAGAATTCAGGTCAGCTTTTTTAATTTTGTCAATTTGCTCAGCTAAATAACCTTCATCTTTCTTACTCAACCACCCAGCAATTTTGAGCTGCACGTCTTTCATATCATCTTTACTTTTCAATTTAATGAACGCATCGATGAGATGGTGTAATCCTTTTTCTGGGCAAAGGCGGGCGAAATACCCAATAGTTAATTTAGAGTTCTTCTGTTGCGGAATAGGCTGATCAACTGGGGGAAAATCATTCAATTGAATCCCCAGTGGTACTAATTGGAATTTATCTTCAGGAATTCCAAAATAATCTCTCATGTGGTTTTTATAAAACTCAGTAAAAACGATGAAGCCATCAACTGAAGGTATGAGTTTTTTGATGAGCTCGAATGCTTGAGTTTTATAAGGTTCAACGAGATCATCTAAAAAGACATCATCACCCTGAAGAGTCACGAGTATTGGGACATTTACTTTCTCTTTTAACTCAGGAACGCAGCCTGCGATGAGGATGTTGCTAAGGTTGATGATCGTCGGTTTCATCGAATTAGATAGCCAATTCACTAATTCTTCGAACTCAACTTTCTGTTCTCCCTGAGCTCCCTTGAGCATCGATACAGTCAGCTCTCCTAACTCACGAGCATCGGTCTCGACGTTCATCGATGTTAATCGTGAGATCACCCAGGGATGATCTAAAAATCGGAATAAGAATTTAGGTAAGGCCCTAAAGATGCGGCTCTTCTGCCTGAGATAAATATTGATCCCTCCCAGGAAGACTCTTTTTTGACTGACATCCATCTCATCCGTTGTGATGGGGGTGTAGGTGGGGATCAATTGAACCTCTACCCCTTTATCAATCAGGGCGGCTGCGAGCGCGTTGTCTCTGAGACAACTGCCACAGTACATACCAGCTCCTCCAGCAGTGAGATAAGCTATGCGCATTCTTATCGATCCTCAGCCGATAGCCACTTTCGTGAATGAAAATACAAACAGGTCGGTAAAACTGTGATTGAAGCAATGAGAGAAGTTGCAATCCCGATGAAGCTGAGCACTCCGATAGAAGCCAAGCCTTGATTCTCCGCAATCGCAAGCGACCCGAAAGCCACCATCGTCGTTAGAGATGTTAACAGGACTCCAGTTCCCGACAAATGAAGAGTCTCAGAGACGACATCTTTAGGTGTCATTATCCTTCCCGTTTTTTTAGATTCTCGTAAGACTAAAGAAAATTTATGAACGATATGAATGCCATCATCGATACCGATTCCGATCACCATCGGCAAGACTGCTGCGTTCATAAAATGGATTTTATAACCTAAAAGCTCGAAGAGCCCGAAAGTCCAAATACAAGATAGGCCGACAGGAAGAAGAACGAATAGACTCAGAGTGATCTTTTTAAATTGAAGAAGAACTAAAACAATTCCTATTGCAATTGCTAAACTAGCTGTAAAGGTCATTTCCTTCGTGATTAGATTGGAAGTTTCATGAACAGAAACCATTCCTCCGGCGATGCCCTGAAAACCTTCGACTTCTTCTAGTATCGAAAGCTCTGAAAGAAATCTCTCTCTCAATTCGGGGCTCCACAAATCTGTTTTGGGAAAGACTTGAACAATCGCAGTCCCTGGCTCTCCTTCGGATCCCAACCGAACCCAATCTTTCAGCCAGTCTCCCAAACCTGCCTCTTGTAGTTTACTGAAGCCCAAACGATTCCTATCCTCACAAGCCTTTGAAAGTTCCTCGATAGTCACCTTCAAACTTTCAGGTTCAAAACCCTGCTGACTTAAAGCCTTGTCGAATAGAGTTTTTGTCGAATTCGATTCAATGCTTTGAGCTACTTTTAAGTACTGTTGTTCGGAGGCAGGATCCGGAAGCAATTGAGTCCCTGAAAAATGAGCTAAAACGATGGAGTCTGAGCTCAAGCTCTCAAGTTTCTTATCCACTTGCTCTAACCTGTTTTGTAGAGTTAAATCATCAGGTCCCTCAAAAAGAACCATCAAAGGTTCTTCAGTACCCCCAAATAATTCCACGACCTTTTGTTCAGCATGGATCGCCCGTGAATCCTTGGAATGAAGATTTCTAAGGTTCGATTCAAACTCAGGAGGTGAATACGCCAAATAAACGACACAAGTTAAAACTGAAAGTACCGTAAGTCCCACGATTAGGGTTCTAATTCGAAGTGAAGCATCCACGACTCGACCCACTCCTAATGTTTTAATTGGAGCCGGTTTCAGCCAAAGTTTATTCCAAGCGGGTAAAAGCGTCAAAGTAGCGATGAGTGCTCCTAACAATCCGATGGCAGTGAGTTGACCCATCTGTTTAAGAAAATCAAAACTGGAAAACAAAAAAGCTAAAAAAGCCCCCATGGTGGTCGAGGCGGCGATCACGAGGCCGGGTCCGACCCAGCGTGAAGCTTCGATTAAACTAGTTGAAGGATCAAGCCCACCTTCCCTCCTCGCCCGAGCCGCCAAGGCGTAATGAACGGCAAAATCGACACCCAATCCAATTTGAATCGAAGTGCTTCCTAAGGCTAAGACTACAATTTCTTCCGTGAAGACGCTCACCCACCCAAGAGCCCAAACCAACCCAAAAAGTAGAAGAGGGAAGACGATGAGCGGGAAAATTCCACTACGAAAAACCCAAGCCATCAGAAGAAGCACAAAGAACATCGAAGTGCTCAAACCGATGATCAAGTCTCTTTGAATGGAGTTTTGGCTTTCTAAACCGAGGTAATATCCACCACCTTTGTAGACCTCGATATGCTTTATACTCTTATGTGCCTCTCGAATTGCTTCATCGATGACTTGAGTCGTTCGAAGAAGTCCCTCTGAATTCTCTACTGAAAGAGTCCCTCGAATTCGAACTAACAAAGCGAGTTGATCTTCAGAAAGGTAGTAGGAAGAATCAGGATGAAATTTGAATGCTCCCTTAAAACCTTGAAGTCTATCGACGAGATAGGGAGCAAAATCGAAGGGATCCTTTTCAAACAGCTCTTCCGAATCCCCTAATCCCGGTAGCGACAACCTTGCGATTTGACGCTCCAAGCGCTCTTTTAATTTTTCAGGATTAAAAAGATTTTCAATTTCCTCTGCTTGCTCAGGACTGGCATACCGCGGAGCGTAAGGGGCCAGGGCATCGAATGTTTTGCTTTTTAAATCCTCATACCCGTAAGTTACAGAATGAATTTCTTCTTGAAGTTCAAGGCGGGTATCTAATTGAGTTGCAAAATTGAGAAGTTCTTCAGTCGCAATTTCTTGTTCAGTAGAAGGACGTTCACTTTTGAGAATAAGAAAAGTTTGCTCACGAATCTGAAAGGAAGAATCGATTCGCTTTAATACATCGCCCGAGTGAGTGGGAAGATTAGTTTCAATCTGAGTACTAAATGAAGTTTTGTAAATGGAGTAACTCAGGCCCGCTAAAATCCCAAAGAGAATAAACGTTGATAAGAAGGGCCGTTCGTTCGACCATCGAACCCACTGAGAAAGAAACCTCTCAAGCATCCTCGAGGACTCCGAAGGCCTCTTCATCTATAGGTTGATTGTATTCCAATTGAAGCACTCTTCCGATCATTTCAAATCCTTCGGAAGGCTCTGTTACTGTTACTAAAAAAGGTACATAAATTTCTTCGGGAGCCTTTCCAAATTTTCGGTAATCATCGTAAGTAATTTTATATTGAGTCTCCAATTCATCTGGAGGGGTAAGAATGGCCCGCCTAACCGCCAAAGTGTTTTTATCTAAACTCAACTTGATGTGGGCTCCCTCAGGAGATTTTCCACCTAGCATGCTTCCCGGTAAAAAAATCGACTCTCTCACCCAAAAAAGCCCCGCCATGGTCGGATGGTCCTTTGGGAAATCTTCGAGTCGACCATTGAACCGATCTAAATTTCCATCCTCGTCAAATTGATCAAATCGAAAATGAGATCGCGTGAAGGTCAATTCAAAGATGGCTCGATCCGAGAGGAACACTCCCTTACTTGCACTTAGATGAAGCCGACCCGGCCGTTCGTAAACACAGATAATTTGTAGAGTACCTGAAAGATCCGGAGTATCGATCGAAACCTCAACCAATGCTGTTAATGAATTAATTTTCCTGGCTCGAGACTGAATGAGCGTCATCTGTTGAGCTTGAGTTAAACCCTCAACTTTTGGATGGGGTAATCGGTACTGAGCCTGGAAACAGCCTGAAAAGATGAAGACACTTAGGATGATGATACCGATCCGCATCAAGAAGAACTCCTGGGCATGAGTTGATTGAAGTAGGTTCTTGCTTCTTGGGCAATTTGAGGATTTTTCTTCTTGGCTAAATCCTCTAGCCGCGCACAGTGAAGTCGAGCTAAGAAATTAAAGGGAAAGGGTGGATTTGTCTTAAGTAAACCTGAGAGCAAATCTCGAGGCCCTTCAATTTGACGATCATGAAGTTTACTCGACAAGGCTTTGAGAGTCGATCCGATGTCACCCGAATATATTTTTGATCTCTCGGAAGGCTTCGGCTGCCACGTGGAACCTGATTTTTCCACCGAAAACATCGGGGTGAGAATCAATTCACTTTCGGGGTTCAAAAGATCAATTTTGTGGCTGACTCCAGGCTCAAGAAAAGGGCGATGCAGGACCATTTGATCATTGTATAGATCTAAGAGACAGTAAGCTCGTCCGGCGAGAGAAGAGCTTAGAGATAAATTCACCTTATCGTCCTGCTTTTCGACTTGAACTTCATCCCAAACGGGATTCGGTTCAATTAAAGCTTGATGATAAAAATGTTGGATCTGAGCTCGGTACTCTTCATCGACACATAAAGCTGGGTCTTGGGCGTGCCCCACATGTGGAATCAACCAAATCCGCTTCGGACTAGGCGCTTCTTGATACACTCTCAATGCCGTTTCAAAGGGCAACAAGCGATCGGAAATACCATGGCTAACGAATAATGGAATCTTATCTAAGGCTTGGCTAGAGCGACTCGCGTCCTTCCCGGGAAACGGATAAGTCAACTCTGCCATCTTACCCATCCACCCGGCAAAAGGTTCGGGGAGTCTCAACCCGGGAAATCGAAATCTTTCTCTTTCGATTGCTTCACCATCGGAATAGCTTAAGTTTTCAATCCAACGAGGACCTGACAATCCATCAACTGTGATCCCCCGGATCATCTCTCTTTGAATTTGAACTCCTTCAACGGCAACGGCCCCAATTCCTTTCACCCGACTGGCGATCCAAAGCGCTAAATTCGATCCAACGGATAGTCCGAATAAACCGAGAAGGCCCGAAAATCCTTTTTCTCGATTCCATTTTTTGGCTTCTTCACAGGCCGCTAATGCATCAGAGATCATCTCTACGACACAAGCCTTACCAGTACTTCTTCCAAACCCGCCGTAATCAAACGCAAAGACATCCCACCCCGATTGTCTCAGTAGATCGATGTACAACCAATGCGACGTCAGGTTTCCAGAATTGCCATGAAAAAAGACAATAGTAGGTCTATTTGAAGAATCAGCATCACATTGACCCGGTATCCGCATACCAAAAAGCTTCCTGCCGGTTGGGGAGTCAAAGTAAAGTTCTTCTCCTCCATCAAGTCCCTCCAGGTAATCACGATCATCCGGAAACAAGAGCGCCTTTGCATACAAGCGCCCGATAATTGAAGGACGACCTTCTTTTATTGGAGCCTTAAAGCCTTCGGTTTCAGTCAACTCAACCGGCCTCCTTCACCGATAGATACAGAGATACTGAACAAAATATGAACTCTCAATATGGAGCCCAGGATGAGCCGGCAATTCGACTACGATTTAATTTGCATTGGAAGCGGACCTGCAGGTCAACGCGCTGCCGTTCAAGCTGCTAAACTTAACAAACGAGCTGCAGTAGTTGAAAAGGGTCGCATCTCTGGTGGAGTTTGTGTCGACACTGGAACCATCCCCAGCAAAACCTTCCGCGAAGCAGTTCTCGCGTTTGGAAGAATCAGTGGAAAGTCGAACATTCATGCGGGTCCCCGTCATAATAAACGCCCCAGCATGAAGAAGCTCCTTGAGAAAGTCCACGATGTCGTACAAATGGAATCTGAGATTGTAGATGATCAGCTCCAACGAAACGACGTCAAAGTTCTTCGGGGCAAGGCTACTTTCGAAGATATCCATACCCTCAGGATCGAAGGGGATCGAGGAGTTCAACGCATCACCGCAGCTAACATTTTAATCTCGGTGGGCACAAAGCCCGCACAACCACGAGGTTTTTCGCTGGATGGAGAGGTCATTGTAACAAGCGATGATGTGATTCAGCTCGACCAACTTCCACGAAAATTGGTTGTTTGTGGAAGTGGAGTCATCGGAATCGAATACGCCTCGATGTTTGCCAATCTCGGGGTTGAAGTCAGTATTTTAGACAAGCGTCAACGTCCCCTCGAGTTTCTCGATGACGAGATCGTGGATGAGATGATCCACCAAATGAGAAACTTCAACGTCAACTTTTGTTTAGGCGATGGGGTCGAGCGCATGGAAGTTACTGAAGGGCCGGATAAAAAAGCGGTGATTTTCCTAGAGAGCGGTAAACGCCTCGTCTCCGACATCGTACTTTTTAGCGTTGGCCGGGTAGGCGCTACTGATGATCTCAATTTGGAAGCAGCCGGATTGGAGGCTGACGACCGCGGTCGATTAACTGTCGATCAAGACTTCAAGACTTCCGTTCCTCACATTTATGCTGCTGGAGACGTCATCGGCTATCCTAGCTTGGCGGCGACTTCATACGCCCAAGGCCGTTACGTCGCCTGCAAAATTTTCGGTAAAGAAACTTGTCCCCTACCTGAACATCTTCCGATCGGCATTTACTCGATGCCTCAAATCTCGATGGTGGGCCACACGGAAAAAGAGCTTTCTGAGAAGAAAATCCCCTATGAAGTCGGAATTGCTCGCTACCGTGAAATCGCTCGTGGACAGATTCTGGGAGACGACAGTGGATTCTTCAAAATGCTCTTCAATAGTGAGAACCGCAAACTTTTAGGGGTCCACATCATTGGAACAGATGCGACAGAACTTCTTCACATCGGGCAAGCCGTTCTTAATTTCGGTGGCACCATGGATTATTTCATTGAAACAATCTTCAACTACCCCACCTTAGCCGAATGTTACAAGGTAGCCGCTTTTGATGCTTCGAATAAGATTGCTCAAGTTGAAGCATTGGAATATCCATGCCAGAAAGAGCCCAGCTTGACAACCTGATGGCTGTGAGCAGGATTCATTTTTGAAATTCGAAAGAATCCTCTTTCAGATTCAGACTGAAGAGATTTTAATCCAAGAACGTTTCGGTTTTCGTTCTCAGATGACATTCAAACCCGCTCTCAAGTGCCCGGTTCACTGACCCTCTTCAGTTTCGATGCCCAAGTCATACCTCGTTCTCTTCAATATCGCCAAGCAAAGTAACCTTGGAAACCTCATCCGCACTGCCGATGCTCTCGGAGTAAGTGAAGTACTTATCATCGGAAGAAAAAGGTATCGTACCCTGGGAGCCTTCGGCACTCACCACTCTCTCAAACAAGTTCACTTTTACTCCCTACCTGAAGCCGTAACTTATCTTCGCGATAAGGGTGTAAAAATTGTTGCGGTAGAAATACACTCAGAGGCTGAAAATATCGAAGCCGAACCCTTTCAGGGAGACACCGCTTTTCTCCTTGGAAACGAAGGCACGGGTCTCAATGAAGACCAATTGAACTCCTGTGATCAAATCGTCTATATTTCCCAGTATGGCTCCGGAGCTTCTCTCAATGTCAATGTAGCTTGTGGCATTGTCCTTCACCGTTTTTCTTCATGGGCGAATATTGAAGAAAACTCCATTCGAGATCAAAAGTTTATTTCAAAGATCGACCACCCCGATGAATCCTCCTGACGAACACTTTAGAAAACTTGAACGCATGTACTTGGGGGCTCCCACCAATGAGTATTTCAAACCGGAAATACGCATCGAGCATGAAACTTGTGAAATCCGTTTAAAAGCCCGAGAAGATTTCTTTCACGCCGCTCATGCCGTTCACGGTGCGGTCTATTTTAAAACCTTGGACGATTCCACTTTTTTCGCTGCCAACTCTGTCGTTGAAGATGTATTTGTCTTAACAGCTTCATTTGAGATCTCTTTCCTTAAACCCATTTCTGAAGGTGAACTCATCGCAACAGCAAAACTCATCAGCAATGAAGGGCGAGTGCTCGAAGCCCACGGAGAAGTTAAAAACTCAGAGGGTGAAATCATCGCTACGGGAAAAGGCGTTTTTATGAAAAGCCAAAAACCTCTCAATGAAGAATTGGGCTACTGCTAATCCGATGTCTGAGCAAAAAGCAAAAATTGAAATTGAATACTGCTTCAAATGTAAATGGCTTCTTCGGGCCGCTTGGGTGGCCCAAGAGTTACTTTCTACCTTTGAAGACGCTTTAGGAGAAGTCAGCCTTCAGCCCGGTCCTTCGGGAGAGTTCAATGTGCGCATCGATGGTGAAACACTTTGGAGTAGAAAAGAGGAAGGTCAGTTCCCGGAAACGAAGGTATTAAAACAATTGATTCGGGATCGCATCGACCCCGAAAGAGACTTAGGCCATAGTGATCGAAACGACGCAAGCTAAAGAAAGAGATCACTCTGATGTCGATGACCATCCCCCAACTCCAACTCATTTCTGAAGAACTCAGCCCAAAGCTGTCCCTGGGGGTAGTGAGAAAAGTGATCTCTATCGATCCGAAGACCTTTTGTTTTGAGCTGAGAATTCCAGGAGAAAACCTGTTCCCCCTTTTCAGTCTCTCGACTTCTTTTGCCCGATTTTTAAACGAAGCACAAAGACCGAAGAAAGAAAAAGTCCCATCCTCGTTTTCCTTGCTTCTAAAAAAAGAGCTACTTAATTCCCGTTCGGAATCCTTTAAATCATCCAAGAAAGATCGGTGGCTGGAATGGACGTTTAATACCTTAGACGGTCCTCGATATCTGGTTGCCGAACTCTCGGATCGTCACGGTAATATTTTCCTCTTAGATAAAAAAAGAAACATATTAGGGAGCTTACTTCCCAACAAATCGACTCGAAGAGAATTGGTGGTTTCAAAAAGATATCAGCCTCCGGCGCCACTCCCTGAGGAAATCTTCAATCGACTCAATCAAGACAACTTTAAATTAGAACAACTACCCCCAGATGGGAGCCGAAACGAAAAGCTCTGCCAGCATTTCAACAACCTCATCGAAGAAAACCGGCTTCAAACTCTAAGGCAAAAGCTCGGGAAGAGAATACGAGCTGAGATCAAACAACTGAAGCGCCGAGAGAAAGCGATCACAAAAGATCTCAATAAAGCTATCGAAGCTCAACAGTACCGAAAATGGGGTGAGCTCTTACAGTCAGTTTACGGTCAAATTAAAAAAGGCGAACCCGAAGTTCAAGTCGTCGACTACTACCATCCTCAACAAGAGCGCATCACCATTCAATTAGATCAGCGCCTCGATTTATCCGAAAACGTCCAGCGCTACTTTAAACTCTACCGAAAATTTTCTGGTGCGATCGATCAAATCGAAAATCGATTACAAGATTGTCAAAATGCACTTGAGACCCTACAAATCGTTGAAACAGAGAGTTTAAGTGAATCCGAACTTCTTTCGATCACCGAAGATTTAGAGATCAAAAATTTCCTTAAGCCCATTCGGCCAACACAATCTTCAAAAACGAAGCAAAGATCTTCTCCTGCTCTTCCCTACCGGGAATTTCTCAGCTTGAGTGGGAAAAAAATCTTAGTTGGCAAAGGGGGTAAACATAACGATGCGCTCAGTTTGAGAGTGGCAAAAGGAAATGATCTCTGGCTCCATGCCCTAGATTGGCCCGGGGCTCACGTCCTTGTTCGCTTAGAAAAAAAAGAGGCCATCGACGAAGAAAGCTTACTGGATGCCGCGACTTTAGCTGCTTTTTACTCCAAGGGAACAAAAAGCCAAAAAGAGTGTATTGGAACTACCTTGGATATCGGGTATACACGCGCAAAGAATATTCGCAAACCCAAGGGTTTTCCTCCCGGCAGAGTGTCTTACGTAGAAGCTAAAACACTTTCGATACGCATCGAGGAAGACCGCCTCGCCCGATTGTTAGATCGCAAGGGAGCACCATCATGATCGTTTATTGTGTAGACGTCTTCGTCAAAGAAAACCACATCGAGGAATTTAAAACGGCCTCCTTGGAAAACCATCAGAACACTCGAAAAGAGCCCGGGAATTTGCGCTTCGATGTTCTTCAATCGGGGGAAGATCCCAGCAAGTTTGTTCTCTATGAAGTGTATATCGATGAAGATGCCGTGAAAGCACACAAAGAAACTGCTCACTACCTCAAGTGGAGAGATACTGTAGCTGATTGGATGGATCAACCTCGAATCGGAAAGATGCATTCTGTAGTCTGTCCTCAAAATGAAAACGACTGGTAAACAGCTTTACTATTATGTCATTAGCTCAACCTGAAAACAAAACGGGTCAACGCCTCCTTTTGACTCCCGGCCCTCTCAGCACCTCGCAGACAGTTAAAGATGCGATGCTCATCGATATCGGCTCATGGGACATCGACTGTATTGAAGTCGTAAAAAAAATTCGCGAAGGATTGATGGCATTAGCCCCGGGAAGTGAAACTTGTACTTTGCTTCAAGGAAGTGGATCCTACGCCGTTGAAGCCGTACTCGGCTGTGCTGTCAGTGATTCGGATAAGCTTCTCATCCTCAATAATGGAGCTTACGGCAATCGTATGCGTTTGATTGCGGAGGCGTCTCGCATCCCATTTCAAATTCATATCGATCCTGAAGATACACCGCACGACCCGAAGGTGTTAGATGAAATCCTTGATGCGGATCAAAGCATCACTCATGTCGCTTGTGTTCACGGTGAAACCACTACCGGCCAGTTAAATCCTATCGGCGAATTAGGTGATATCGTCAAGAAGCATGGGCGACGCTTTATCGTGGATGCCATATCCACCTTTGGTTCTTACCCCATCGGCACGGGTGAAGAGATCGATTTCGAACGAGGCCCAATCGATCACTTGATAGGGTCGGCCAATAAATGCGTCGAAGGAGTTCCGGGCTTTGCCTTCATCTTGTCGAAGATATCGGCTGTCCAAGCGATGAAAGGTCAAGCACGAGCGTTGAGCTTCGACATCTTCCATCAATGGGAATATATGGAACGAACAGGGCAATTTAGATTTACACCTCCTACCCACGTTTTGCTCGCCTTTGAGCAAGCACTTCGTGAACTCGATGCGGAGGGTGGGCCTGAGGCAAGAGGGCAGAGGTATAAAAAAAGCCATCAGCGCCTGGTTAAAGGAATGCGAGAACTAGGCTTTAAGCCGTATGTTAAACCGGAGCACCAAAGCCACATCATCACCGCATTTTACTTCCCCTCGGATCGATTTGAATTTTCCTCATTTTATGAATGCCTGCATAAAGAGGGCTATATTATCTACCCGGGCAAGCTCAGCGACATCGACACCTTTCGCATCGCTAATATTGGTCAACTCGATCACGAAGATGTAGATGGTTTACTTCAAGCCATCCAGAGAGTACGCCTCGAATTAAAAAGTTGGTAATTTCCCCAAAAGTAAAGAAGACAGCCCGACTTCAAGTCAGCACAGTTTTATGAGCACAAATGATCCCCAACATCCACTAGATGCACTCCAAGCTCAGCTTAAAAAAGCAAAAGATGAAGCTAAAACCCTTTCGCTCACGCGCTTAGTTCTCTTTGCGTTGATTGTCGTCTTAGTTTATTTTTGGCTTTCAGACAACCGACCGGCATTTGGAATCATCTCAGGCTTTTTTACCTTTGTATTTTTTATACTCATTTTTATTCATGCGGGAAAATTAAAGTTAATCAAATTTATTACGGATCGAATCACACTCAATGAAGAATCGTTGAATCGAAGATCGACCCGAAAAGGATCTCGCGAAGCAGAAGAACCTCATTCTGATTTAAACTCCTACTACGAAGCAAAAGGTACCTATTCCGACCATGAATCCGAGCGAGTTTTGGATGAGAGTGTAGTCGACGACCTTCAAATCTTAGAAGGAGCCCGCACCTTATTTGGATTTTTAGATGTATCCAGTACAGCCTTCGGAGCAACCCGACTCCACCACCTGCTCTTGAATCCATTAAAAAACGAAGGCGTAATTCGAGAGCGACAACAAAGTGTGATTTCTCTGAGCCAAAATGAATCCTTGATTCGAAAGATATTAGAGCACTTGGTGGGCTTGCGATCCTTTTCTGGTTTGCAGGTGGCTCAAGATTTAAAACAACCATGCCATTTCAGTCGAAGGCCTCTACTAACTTTAGTCAGTCACCTTTTAGGTTGTTTAACTCCAATCACTTTGGGGGCTGCCTTTTTCGACACTCGAGCTTGGCCCATCACCACTATCTTGCTGATCATCAACATTGGAATCATCGGTCTCCAAGCTAAGAAAGCTAATTTTTCCAGACAACGCCTTTTGCATCTTGGCCCATGGTTAGAACGAATTCCCGGATTGTACGCCCTACTCAAGTCTGAGGAATTGAAAGGGAAGCCGATCCAACAAATTCAAACCCATCTTCAAAAATTTGAACTTCCCTCTCAAAGGCTCAACAAATCCATTTCAAGGCTCGGCCTTCATTCGATGGGTCCACTTTATGAACTCATCAACTTGATCACTCTTTGGGAACTACAAATTCTCCCCCACGCCGAGCGAAAGTTAGAACTCTATCTCGATGAACTCAACCACGCATTGACTGCCCTTGGTGAAACAGAAGCCTTGACGTCTTTAGCTCTTCCCTTAATTGAGCAACCCGACTTCACCATGCCAGAAGTTAAAGAGCAGTCTCTTCCTTTCATCAAGGCAAAGCAACTGGCACATCCCCTTCTTGATTATGAGGGATTAGTAAGGAACGATGTTCACCTGGGTGATTCGGATCGCATCTGGATCATCACCGGAAGTAATATGGCGGGGAAATCGACATTCCTAAAAGCCATTGGAACGAACTTAGTCTTAGCGCATGCAGGTGGGCCGGTCTGTAGTGAAGAATTGTCTTGGACTCCCCTTGAACTACTAAGCGATATCAATATTCGGGATTCCCTTGACGATGGTAAAAGCTATTTCCAAGTCGAGGTTGAGCGGGTCTTGCGAATGGTTCAAGCTTCAAAAGAAAGCCCCAAAGTTTTAGCGATCTTAGACGAGCTTTTCAGGGGAACCAACTCGGCCGAAAGACTTGCGATTTCCCGTTCGATTTTAAGAAATTTGCGGGACTGCCAAGTCCTCTCCCTGGTCGCAACCCACGATGGACAGCTGACGCATTTAGTGACGGAATTAAAAGAAGAAGGCATGACAAACTACCACTTCCGTGAGCACGTTCAGGAAGACACCATGACCTTTGACTACCTCCTCAGATCAGGTCCCGCCCAGAGCAGAAATGCCCTTAAAGTCTTAGAAGTCAGCGGATATCCCAAAGAGATCACCTCCCCCGCCCGAAAGGAACTTTCCGAGCCTGAAAGTTAAGCATCTTGGCTGTTCAAGTCGAAGCTCATTCGTTATCATGCTTAGCTCTGGGGTTTGGAATTTTCATCTAAACTCCATTTCATTCGAAACGACAAACACCCACTTTATCCAAGCTTTCTGTGCTTCGATGAGTTCTAAATCACTCATATGATTCACTACTATCATGGAGAGCTTGGAAGTCTTACACCCACTCGAAAGTTGAGTTATGTCAATTAACCCATTTCAAATCGACCTCAGTGGTAAGGTCGCCGTGATCACTGGGGGTGGAGGAGTCTTGTGCTCCGAAATCGCCAAGGGGCTGGGCGAAGCCGGGGCTTCGGTTGCCCTTTTAAATCGCAATAAAGAAAAATCTGCCCCTGTAGCTCAGGCGATTGAAGAAGCAGGTGGAAAAGCCATCGCGATCTCTGCTGATGTATTGAGCGACGAAAGTCTTGAAGCAGCACTCAAAGAAATCACGGATGCCTTCGGGGGAATCGATATCCTCATCAATGGTGCTGGAGGAAATCAGCCTGGAGCCACCGCAAGCCTAGAGCGAGCCACTGAAGCATCTGTTGAGGGAAGTGATGAAGGTACAAGTTTCTTTCAACTTCAAATGGATAGTTTCAGCTCAGTCATCGATGTGAATCTACTAGGTACCATTCGAACGTGTCAGATTTTTGGTAAAGCCATCCATGAACGAGGTGGAGGAACGATCCTCAATATTTCATCGATGGCCGCCTTCAAACCACTCACTAAAGTTGCGGGTTATTCGGCATCAAAGGCAGCGGTATCGAATTTTACTCAGTGGCTAGCTGTTCACTTGGCTCCACTCAACATTCGAGTGAATGCCATCGCCCCTGGATTTTTCTTAACGGAACAAAATCGCTTCCTCCTCACCGATGAAAAAACCGGAGAGTTAACCACTCGCGGTAACACCATCATCAGCCAAACTCCCATGAGAAAGTTTGGCGAGCCGGGAGATCTCTTAGGAATAACTCTTTGTTTAGTGTCAGACGCAGGGAAATTCATGACGGGAACTGTCATTCCCATCGACGGAGGATTCGAAGCCTTCAGCGGAGTTTAATCATGGGATTTACTCCTCGAATTGAATGGGTCACCGAAAACGAAGCTCAAGGAGAACTAGCCGAAATCTACCAATCCTGGTTTGATGCCAATCCAGGTAGAACGGAAGTCCCCGGAATTCTAAGGGCTCTATCTCCCCGACCCGATTTGTTAAAAAAGATCATCGAATTAATTTACCCTCTTCACTTTGAAGATGGGGCATTAACTCGCAGACTTAAAGAGATGATCGCAACCTACGTCTCAAGCTTAAACAGCTGCCCCTACTGAACGGGGGCTCACGCATACTTCTTGCAGTTGCAAGATGAAGAGAGCGAAGTGGTTGAAGCTTTAAGGCAAGGCAAACGAGATCATCAAGCAATTCCAAAAAAAGAACAGGATCTATTAAAGCTCGTTGAAAAAATAACTCTCAATGCCTACAAAACAACGGATGAAGATATTCAGAACCTTCGTCAGGTGGGATGGGATGATCAGCAGATTGCAGAAGCCGTTTACATCACTTCGATATTCGCATTTTTTAATCGAGTTGCAGATTCCTTTGGGCTTCAAGATCCTGGCTATGAGAATTAGAAAAATTAAGATCAATTGTTTTTAGCATCCTCCAAAAAGTTACGAGTGAAGCTAAAAAATAAAGGAGATTTGAAATGGCTTACGATTTAAGTAACCACGTGGCCTTGGTCACTGGAAGTACGACGGGTTTGGGAAAAGCAACCGCCATCCAACTGGGAAAGTGTGGTGCTAAAGTTGCGGTTAACTATTACAACAACCAAGAACGCGCAGAAAAAGCCTTAGCCGAAATTCAAAGTGAAGGCGTCGAGGCTGATATCTTTCGAGCCTCCGTTGCTGACGAAGATAGCGTGAATCAACTCTTCAAAGACATCTCAGAAAAATTAGGTGATGTCGATATCTTGGTGATCAATGCGACTCCCGATCAACCCCAAATGCCCATCGAAGAATACACTTGGGATCATTATCAAGCCATGATCGATTTCTTCATCAAAAGCCCCTATTACTTAACTCGCGCAGCCTTACCTGCGATGAAAGAGAAAAAATGGGGTCGCATCATCAATATCGGTAGTGAAGTTTTTAACCGTGGTATTCCCAATTTCAGTGCTTATGTAAGTTCTAAGGGAGCCCAAACGGGTTTCAACCGTAGCATGGCTAACGAACTCGCTCCATTTGGAATCACCATGAATTTAATTGCGCCGGGTTGGATTCCAGTTGAACGTCACGAAAAAGACCCCCAAGAAATGAAAGACGGTTACTTCTCTGAAATTCCAATGAAACGTTGGGGAGTGCCCGCCGACGTCGGTCATGCCGTCAGCTTTTTTGCCAGTGAAGAGGCTGGGTTTATTACGGGTCAATACCTCTGCGTGAATGGCGGAATGACCCCGATGTAAGAATCGGTCCACCATCTACAGTTCATCACGATTTCGGGTATGAGGCAGGACGAGAGTCATGACTAAAGTCGATCAATTTGAGAGTATGTTTCGGGCGGCGGATAAACCCGTCTTCCATTCCCATCTTCCAACGATCAAAAATGTTTTGGTCGTGACTGATCTGGATCAAGAAAGAGCTCAAGAATTTACTGAGCCTTTGAAGGTCTTCCTCAGGGCTTTAGGTGATGATGTCAACTACCAGATAGTTACGGGAAACCAATACGATAACGTCAACGAGTTATTAACCTTGGTTGACCAACACCGACCTGATCTCATCGCCACTTACCGGCATTTAAAAAGTAACGGTTGGAAGTGGCCCTATGGTCTCGGTGAAGCCTTAGACGTCCTCACTCAAGTCACTCCTCATCCTGTTCTCGTCATCCATCACCCCGAGGTTTCCGATGAGAAATCCTGCCCTCTCCTAAATACCGATCGCGTCATGGCGATTACCGATCACCTCGCAGGGGAAGAAGAATTGGTCAACTTTGCTTACCGTTTCACCGCTCCTAACGGAAAGTTGTTCTTAACCCACATCGAGGATGAAATTCGCTTCGAACGTACGATGGATCTCATATCAAAGATTCCTACAATCGACACCGAAGGAGCGAGAGAAGATATTCTCAAGCTCTCCTTGAAAGAACCTCATGATTACATTCTCTCGTGTAAGAAAGCCTTAGAAGGCTTGAGTGAGCATGTATCCATCGAAGAAATCGTAACTCTTGGAAAACATTTAGAAGATTACAAACGCCTGATTTTGGAGCACGAAATCGATTTGCTGATCTTTAATACAAAAGATGAAGATCAGCTTGCCATGCATGGAATGGCCTACCCCTTAGCAGTCGAATTTCGCCAGCTTCCTCTCTTGATGCTTTGATTGATTTTCTAGGGATAAATTCTCGATGAACACCATTCTTCCACTTCTAGTCGAAGGTAGCGCTCAACACCACGGTGATGTATCTACCGGGATCACCCTGACCTTCTCTGCTCTTTTGGTGGGGATGATTGCCTGCTTGGCGCTCGAAGAAAAGATCCATGCAAAAAAATCTGTTATCGTCGCAGCATTCGCGGTGATCTGTCTCATTTTAGGAGCAATCTGCGGCATCCTTCCCTTTGGCCCCGTAACCAATGTGTTTTCAGAACAACTGAAATTACCTGTTTATATCCCTGCTATCGATTGGGGCGTTATCGCGATTATCTTGGGTTCTAGCTTATTCGTAGATGTCACTTCAAAATCGGGATTGTTCAGCTGGATCGCCATCAAACTCACAAAGCTTTCAAAGGGAGATCCCCTTAAACTATTGATTTATTACTGCTTGATGACCGTCATTTTCTCAGCAGTTTTAAACAATGTAACTGCCATGATCATCGTGGGATCGCTTTCCGGTGTTTCGCTGAGGAAACTCAACCGCGAAAACCTCTTACTTGGTTTTTTATTAACGGAAGCCCTTCTAACTAATGTCGGTGGCTTACTGACTCTAATCAGTTCTGTTCCCAATATCATCGTTGGGGAAACGGCAGGAATTTCGTTTGTCGAATTTTTCACCAAATCGAGCCCTTACGTCTTGATTGCCACCATCGTAACTATTTTTATGGGAGCTAAGCTCTTCAAGATTAAAGGTCTCAGCACGGAAGAAGAGAAAAACCAAGCCAATGAGCTCGTGGCCGGCTTTGATGAAAACGATGGAGTTGAGAGCAATGGCTTCTTTTGGTTCGGAACGATCCTGACTCTCGTCTTTATCGGAGTCATCGCCGGTGCCAGTCAAATTCCCTATATCAATGAACTCGGGCTCGGATTTATCGCCCTCACTTTTGCGGCCATTTCCTTAATCAAGTACAAAGCTACAGCAGATAAATTCTACCAAGCTATAGATTGGGACTTACTCAGTTTCTTTGCTGGCCTCTTCGTTGTAATCAATGTGATGGAACACGCCCAAGTCTTGAAACAAATTGGAGTTGGGCTCAAGTGGGTTATGGATTTGGGAGAAACTACCGGTACGGGTTCGGTCCTGGTGGGATCTGCTTTTTTTAGTTCCGTTACTGATAATATTCCCTTAGCTGCAATGTTAGCTAAGATTCTCGGGGGCATTCCTGACATAGAATCAACAAATCCAAAATGGTGGTCGGTTATTTTTGGAGCTAATTTAGGGGGCAATCTCACTCCGATCGGCTCGGCCTCCACCTTGATGGCCGTAACGATTATGCACAAGCAAAAAGTGCCTCTTTCATTCGGTGCTTTTATCGGAAAAGCTCTCCCATTCGCCCTTGTTCATATTATCTTAGCCACTGCATATGTACTTCTATTTCTAAGTTGATGAGTTCCTGTTAACAGGAACTTATTTCAAGATTTCAAATACCTGATTTTAAACCGATCTTAATAGTCTTATTGGACCTAAATTCACCTAGATATCAACGCTATATCGGTCAAGCTTTTCCAAACAAAAGTCGATCAAATGACTATACAGTATTCGTAAATTCCCCTAATTTATCATTAACTTCTAAAACTTTCTTAAGCAGCTTGGCATAACAAATGAAAACAGTATTCACCCTATTTATTGGTTTATGTTTGTCTTTCTTATTTCTCTTAACGACTTCGTGTGAAAATAAGGAGGCCAATGCCTCAAACATTTCTTCAACATTGAAAAGTGGTGATTCATCAGAGCAAAATCCTGAAGATCAAGCTACAACTTTAGAGATCACCAAAACTTTAAAATTTGGTGTCTACACCTCAGATAAACCCACTGAGATGTATAAAAAATTTAATCCCGTTGTTACTGAACTTACCAAGGCAGTGAGTACTCAACTCGGAACCGGGGTGAAAATCGAATTAGAAATTATCCCTTCTTACCAAAAGGCACTCGAGGCGATCGCCAACAGTGAAATCGACTTCATGCGGGTAGGGCCTGCTTCTGTATTTCTTGCTCAGGAAATCAATCCGAAGGTGGGGCTTCTAGCGATGGAACTTAAAAAAGGTAAGAAGACTTTTAAAGGGACTATCGTAGTACGTCGCGACAGTTCCATCTTTACCTTTAGTGATCTAAAAGGTAAATCCTTCGCCTTTGGTGACAAAAGATCAACAATCGGCCGCTATCTCTGTCAGGATCTTTTGCTCAAAAATGAAATCAATGCCTCGGACTTCTCCAAGTTTGATTACTTGGGAAGACACGACAAAGTCGCACACGCAGTGTTAATTGGAGATTTCGATGCCGGCGCTGTCAAAAGCGGAACGCTAAAGAAAGTAGATAAACAAAACAATTTACGAGTATTAGCAAGTTTCAACAATGTGACCAAGCCATGGATCTCAAGTCCCAACCTCGATGAGAAGGTAAAAAATGCCATCTCCCACGCATTGATCAACATTAAGAGTGAAGAAGCATTAAAGTCGATGAAAGTATCCGGTTGGACAAAGGCAAAGCTGGAAGATTATCAAATCATTCAACAAGCGATGAGCCGTTCTAAAAACTTTGGGGGTTAACACCCATTGCCTCAGGTTGGTGAATTAAAATTTCATAAAAGTATCAACTTTAAAATCGCCATTATCATTGCCTCCTGCTCTCTAATAATGGCGGCCCTAGGGATCATCTATTCTGAGCGAAAGCTCACCACGCTTCTGTTAGAAGAACAAAAAATTAGAGGTAGCGGTTTATCTAAAACCGCTGCCTCATTTGCATCTGAGCCCTTACTTTCTAAGGACTATCCCGTTCTAACCACTTACGCCAAAACAATGGTTTTGGAAAACGAACTGGAGTGGATGTCGATTGAAAACAAAGATGGAGTCAAGGTAGCCAGTTATCCTATCAATAAGGGTGAAACTGAATTTAAAGAGCACGAGGTCTTCTCGTTTCCAATTCAAATAGATAACCTTCATAAAATTGGAAAAGTGAGACTTATAATCTCAACCCAAGCTGCCCAAGAAAAGATCGCTCAAATCACCTCGAGAGTCATTTTCTATACGACCTTAGCCATCATACTCTTTTCGATTTTACTGATCATCGTCCTTCACTTCCTTATCGCTAAGCCCGTTCACAAACTCGCAAAAGAAGCGATTCGATTAGGAGAAGGCCAACTCAACGATCCCATCCCCATTAAAGGCAACGATGAAATCGCAACCTTGTCGATCACCTTAGATAAAATGCGAATTGGCATTTTATCGATCACGGATTCCTTAAAGGACCAATATGTAGAACTCGAACGGCTGGCTCTGGTTAAAGATGAATTCTTAACCAATATGAGCCACGAACTAAAAACTCCACTCAATGGTATAACGGCGAGTTTAGATCTTTTAGAGCCAGACAATTTGGCAGAAGATCAGATCGAACTTATAAATACTATTCGTTATTCCTCTAAGAGTCTCACCAGTATTTTGGAAGCCATCATCGATTTCACCTTACTCCAAGGAAAGAAATTGAAAATTGAAGAGGAGGTATTTAATCCTAAAACTCTGATTCAAGATTCCATCGATGAAGCCCTCGAAGAGATTGATTTAGGTCAGAACAATGTCATCATAGAAAGTTCTCCTGAGATGGCACAAGACTTCATCGGTGATTGTCATTTCCTTCACAAGGTCCTCAGAAGAATCTTGAATAACTCATTCAAATTTACTGAGAATGGGGAAATCACCGTCAGCTTTACTGAGAGTGAAACTCAGGGTCATTACACTTTTAGGGTTACCGATACAGGAACGGGGATTCCAAGAAACAAACTGCCCCTCATCTTCAATAAATTCACGCAGATCGATCAATCCACTACGAAAAAGTTTGCTGGAGTCGGAATGGGCCTGACTCTTTGCAAGAAGATGATCGAGTCGCTGGGCGGGGAAATTAATGTTGAAAGTACTGAAGGTGAAGGCACTCAAGTTGAGTTTTCGATTCCCTTAAAACTGAGCCCCCCCTCTGAATCCCCAGTGAATTCCAATCCCCAAATGAGCTCAGCTCAAAATACACATTCGGCTGAATCCCAAAGCGTCCAACCTCAAGACTGCCTCCCCGTTTTACTCGTTGAAGACAATCCAGTGAATCAAATGGTCACCATGAGGTTACTAGAGACTCTTGGCTTCACTGTAGAGTTAGCTGAAAACGGGGTCGAAGCTGTCAACTCCTTCAAAACGACTTCCTTTGAAGCTATATTGATGGATCTCTCGATGCCTGAAATGGATGGCTTTGAAGCCACGATTCAAATCCGATCGATTGAAGATCAAGAAGATCACACTCCCATCATCGCAGTCACAGCCAACACCCTAGACAGTGATCGTCAACGGTGCTTCGAAATTGGTATGGATGATTTCCTAGGAAAGCCCATCAATAAAAAAGTCTTATCCAACGCACTCTGCAAATGGACGCGAGTGAGCCAACTCTAGAAGTAAGCTCAAGAATCGATCGCAAGAATCAGGGTTTTATTGCTAACACAAAAATAGACGGCCCTAAAAGAGCCTTTAAAAGGTTAGACTTTCGAAATCGATTTAATATCCATTCCTTCAGCTTTCCCTCTCCAAAAATTCGGTGAAGAGGATAACTGCCTTCTATCCAACTTTCCCCCACCGAAAAATTGGCCTTTTTTAAGTATTGCTTCAGTCGGAACATCGAAAGCTCATTGACATGGTAATCGGGACCAGCCCCTTCACTCATTTCAAGTCGAAGATCCTTGGGCAGGGAAACTCCCCAAATCCAACTGAGTCGACGGAGGACCGGGAATGTCCAATCCACCAACCAACGGTTGGGCTGAGTGTGAATGACAACTCGACCCTGAGTTTTTAGTACTCGATGGCATTCCCTAAGAAGGGCCCTTAATTGATTTGGATAGAGATGCTCAACGATATCTGAAAGGATGATGAGATCCACCCCTTCGGACTTCAAGGGCAGAGCTGTTCCCTCGGCTTGAAGCAGGTGCAGTTGATCCAGAAAGCTTTCTTCCTTAGACTCCCAATCCAGTTTGGCTTCTTTTAAGAGGTTCAAAGCAGCCGGAGAAGGATCTATGGCAAAGACTTTTGCCCCCCGCTTTGCCATCTGAAGAGAAATTTCTCCCCGACCACAACCGAGATCAATCGCCCGTTCACCGGCTTTGACTGCCGCAAGATG
The DNA here is from genome assembly GCA_028280485.1 of Planctomycetota bacterium. GTDB lineage: Bacteria > Planctomycetota > UBA8108 > UBA8108 > JACQVS01 > JANQLS01. Next base: position 214,700 of record JANQLS010000085.1, on the reverse strand, counting down.
AAGCACTTTCTTTAATCTACGAGAGAGTTTGCGCCCAGAAGACTTTTTAAACTCTTGGAATCCTTCACAATCATCTAAGTAATAGTCACGGCTGTAGAGTTTTTCAATCAAAGACATCAAACCCAACTTTACATAACAAAGATAGCATAGCTATAAGATTGATTAACATTTATAGCTCTTTAGGTTAGAATATCAGGCAGTTCAGAAGGTTCTGGTAGGACATCCCACCAAAGTTCCTATACGGAAAATAACTGCTGAGTAAAATTTGGGCCGGAGAGAATTGGAGAAAAGCTTAAGGCGATGTAGGGGTCAAGATTATTAAAGACCGTTTATACACTGCCAATCCCTTTACTTTAATCCCGTAGAATCAGTTCCGATCAAAGTCGGAATCCAAGATATCGGAATAGACATTGAGACCCGTGAGCACTACTGGTAGTTGTGAGTGACTCACATTCATTTAAAAGCTCTGAAGTCTTAGTGTCAGGTTTCTCTCAGCCTACTTTTATTTAAAGCTAAGTTCAGGGAATGTGGAACCCTGGATCAATTTATTTGCCTTATTAGATCCCTTCTCAACCACCAGTTTTCAGTAGGTATGGGATCGCATCATTCTATACTCAAAGAAACTACTCGTAAGTTAGATTTCTCCCTAAGCAGGTATTACTATTTAACCCTAGTCTTACTTTAGGGCCTGCTTTAGAGAATGACACAGGGACAATTGTATATTGGGTAAACTTGTGTTCCAGGACGAGGGATGTTCACAAGCGAACCCGAGGTGAATTTCTAATTCACTTTTATTTGGTCGTAACCTCTTTTATCTATTCACTTAGACAAGAGAGAGTGAGATGGACGACTATCTAGCTGGAGGGGAACCATGGCTCCTATTACCGAAACGTCTTATACAAAAGTTTATGTTGTTGATGACCATCCCATCGTTGCCGATGGGATCGTAAAACTTATCGACGACGAGCATGATATGTTTGTGTGTGGGCAGGCAAAGACTGCAGAAGAAGCTCTTAAAGAAATGAAAGAGCACAAGCCGGATCTTGCCACAATCGATTTATCACTCAACAAAATGGGGGGATTGGATCTCATTCGAGAATTGAGAATCCATCTTCCTGAACTCAAAATTTTAGTCATCTCATTTCGAGATGAAAAACTTTACGCAGAGCGATCATTCACCGCCGGTGCACACGGCTACATAATGAAAGGAGAGAAATCCCAAGAAGTGCTCAACGCAGTACGAGTCGTACGGGACGGGGGACGCTATACAAGTCCTGCGATGACTCGACAGATTTTGGATGGATACGGGGATAAAAAGCCAAAATCTGGTATTCAAAGTCTGACAAATAGAGAACTTGAAATCTTCAGACTCATAGGCGGAGGCAACTCGACTATCAACATCGCTCAACAACTTCACCGTTCACCAAAGACGATCGAAGCGCACCGAACTAATATCAGGAGGAAATTAGAGGTCGCCAATCACGCCGAATTGGTAACGCGGGCCGTGAAGTATGTGCTCGATGAGGAAGATTTCAACTGAGCATGGAGGTTCTAGCTGATGATTCAAAAAGCTCGTGTTTTCCTCACGGATGATCACCCCATCCTACTAGGCGGACTTGTCAGTCTCATCAACTCTAACGGATCTTATGAAGTCTGTGGACAAGCTGTAACAATAGAAGAAGCTCACACAGAGATTCGTGATTCTAATCCTGACATCGCGATCGTTGATTTAGCGTTTGGCAACGAGAAAACTGCAGGGATGCAGTTGGTCAGAAAGATTAGGTACAACCACCCTGAAATTAAAATTTTAATGCTGTCTCATAGAGATGAGAGCCTGTTTGCCCAAAAAGCACTGGAAGCAGGGGCCGACGGTTACATCATGAAAGATAGTAATCCATCTGAAGTCTTAAAAGCTTTAGATGTTATCTCGACCGGGGAAGTTTATCTCAGTAAGGCCATGCAAAAAGAGGCCAATCGGAGATATGCCAGACGTACTCACCCCGGGACAGAAGAAAACAAAAATAGTGATCTAGAACCTTTGACCAAGAGGCAAAGAGAAGTTTACGTCCTCTTAGGTTTTGGCAAGACGACAGAACAGATCGCTAAGAAATTAGGAATCAGCCCAAAGACTGTCGATTCTCATCGAAAAGATATTAAAGAACGATTGAATATCGACACTCACAATGAACTGATGGCGAGAGCCGCAAAATTCGTCATCGAAGGAGACTTAGAAGAATTCGATTTAGACGAGTTGCTCAGTGATCCAGAAGATCAACAAAAAGATAAGAAGGAATCTGATAAGGAGGAAGATCCCAAATCAGATCCTCCCGAGTAGAGAGTGAGTCTCATCACCTTGCTATAGACATTCTGTAAAATTCCTAATTCGAAATCAAAACCCTGGAAACAACCTATTTGGTTTGTTCCCAGGGTTTTTTAGTTTCAGAAAGATCTAAAACTCACCATCTATATTCAAATGCCCCCATTAACTAGCCCGAAGCGCTAGCGAGGGAGGCACCCCTCGCTAGCGCTTCGGGCTAGTTAATGAGTTACGCAATATTCACCCCCATGAGGGTGTGGCGTTACAGGTGTCATTTTAAGACGGACTCGTTTGCTGGCCAAATTTTTACAAATTCGGCTACAACAAATAACAAATGGTAGGTAGGACAACAAAATCGCATTTCCTCTAAAAACCGAATAAAATATCGAATATTTCACTCCCTTGAGAGTCAAAACCTACGCACGGGTTTCATTCGGTCTTCAAGCCACTCATTCATATGACAATTCAGCCAACAAAACTCAATAGATCTCTTTTGGGAATAGGGGTCTGCGTCATGATCCTTTTAAGCTCAGCTTCTTCACTTAAAGCTGAACTCAAAATTGCGGATCAACCCACCTTCGACCTTAAAAAGTTGCAAGCCGTCGCGAAGGTTTACGTGAGAGATTTAGAAAAACTTCGCGACGCTACTCAAGAATCCGATTTAGAAATCAAATCCACATTGGTTCCCAACCTATTGGCATTTGAACTAGCAAAGGAAATACTTAAGTTCAAAAAAGCCGATACCTCCCGCGAGCTATTTCTTCTGCAAATCGTGAGCGTATTGAAAAAAAAGAAGCTGAAACAGCCCCTTTCTGCAGTCAGAGTTCAACTTTCAAATCTTAAACACACAAAAGACATTCTTAAAGATCAAACCGTTTTCACCCTTCAAGGTAAGCTCCCCGGTAGCCTCATCGGAGTAAAAGAGTACGCCAAAGGGAAATCCAAAAAGGGAAAATCCCTCAAGACGATCTTTTCTTACGCCCCGAAAGATTTAAGAGTCGCCAAAATTCGAATCAAAAAGTTTTATAAGCTCAGTAAGAACAAGGTCACTGGAACTAATCGCCGCGAGCCGATCATCTCAAAACCAAAAACCGTTAGCTTGATCGAAGGAAAGCCCGTTTTTGCTGAAATTAGGTTCTCGACGTCTAAGCTCACGAAGGGCGCGAGGTACACTCTCAACCTCAAGGGAATTAAGAAATACACCGGCCCCTTCGCTCAAGACATCTTCGATCTCAACGAAGGCCGTAGGTGGAAAGAAATCTCGCCTTTTCAGCTTCGCTTATCCCTCCCACCGTCCGGAACTAAAGTTCCTAGGCAACTTCAGCAAATTCTAGCTGAAGTCCTCCCCCAACTCTGAGATAAATCCACCTTCAATTCTTCGCTCGGAACCCACTTAAATCCTTGACTCAGAAACGATTAGGGGATAATTTGGCCTTTTATATAGTGAAGAGAAAAGGAAACTATTGCCCGATCATCCCTTTCGGGAAAGTTTCAGCCCAATAAATGCCAGGCCCATGGGAATTGGAGAGAGTTTGTTCAGCCGGCTCATTCGCGGCGAACTTCCTGGCTACTACATTTTTACCTCCTGGTTTCTGGCTCATGCCAGAGTGGCTAAAGGTGTCTTAAGTCATATTGAATAATTGATTTATGACACAAACTGAAGGAATGCGTGAATCCTTCAAATTGCCTGCCATTCGAGACCCTAGGTTAGGGTAAACTGTTAAATTGGGCTTAAACGACGAACTCCGCAAGTAGAGTCCTTGCTGAGTAATGGTCGAGGCAAAGTTGAATCAGGCTTATGATCACTCCCCGCGATGGGATGAACCCATCCTCCACAAATTCTGAAAACCAACACTCAAATGGTGAAGTGGCCTTGTCCCCTGGCACCATGGTTGAAGATTTTGAGCTCCTGAATTTGCTAGGTAGCGGACCCCGAGGGTCCGTTTATTTGGCAAAGCGTCAGAGCCGGACTTTTACCATCAAGCTGTTATCGAGTGAGTCGTTTTCGCTGAACATCCTCAATCGCCTGGATGCTAGCCTGCCCAAAAGTATTGAACATCCCAATCTCGCCTGCACCCTTGCTAGCGGCACTTTCGAAGGAAGACCGTTCTACGCCCGATCCTTCTTGAGGGGAGATTCCCTCGCTGAAATTTTAGAGGGCTTTGAAACTTCGAACCGAACTCCGCCTCAACTTTCCCCACTTGGGCCCAGAAACGATGGACGCCCTCGGGATGGATTTTTTACAACTGCGATTCAACTCGTATTAGGCGCACTTCATGGTTTGAAGAAAGCCCACGAAGGTGGTTTACTTCACGGCCGAATCCATCCAGGAAATATGATCCTCACTCCGGCGGGTCGGTTAGTTCTGACGGATTTCAATGGGCCAACTTTTGACCCCCTTCAACGTCACCAACAGATTCCCCCAGGAACAAATCGGAAGTCAGATCCCACAGACATTTCTTTCGATAGCCCAGAAGTTCTTTATCTCGCCCCAGAGCAACTTTCATGCTTAGCAAAAGAGGAAGAACTTCCAGTTAACCCAACTACGGATGTCTACCAGATCGCCGCAGTTCTTTTACACTTGGTCTTACGTCGAGTTCCTTCACGTTTAGCGCAACGCTGCCAAAACCATCTGGGCGATATTGTAGAGATAACCGCTTCGTTAAACCTTCATGACGAAGAGGAATTGTCGAAGGATCTCCAACGAGTTCTCAAACGAGCCCTCGCCGAGCAGCCCACCCAACGTTATCCCGATGCGGAAGAATTTGCATTAGAGTTGGGGCGGCTGTTGGACCTGCAAGCCCCTGAAGCTTGGACTTGGGAAGAACCCGACCCCGATGAAGGCTCCCACTCTGAAGAAGAGACTTCATCCGACAGCATCTCCCTTCGAATGGATCCCGGGACTTCCGCCAATTACGAACGCCCCAAACCAGCTCCGAAACCTTCTGATGCCTTCACGCAAGCAGTAGAGAGTATCGAAGCAAAAAATCGTTTACTTCCGACAGAGGAAGAACAAAACGAGGTTGAACAAGAACAAGAGAGTTCATCTGAGGTTCAGCAAGAAGAAGCAACGATTCAAGAAACTGAGGCCGAAGTTTCAAATGTTGTAGAAGAAGCTCAAGAATCGAGTGCCCCAGTTGAAGAAGATCTCGAAGAGCAAGATACGAAATCGGATTCCTCGGAAGACCTTCAAACCCAATCGAATCGCCTTCAGTACCTTGAAAGTATCGGCCATCGAAAAGGGGTGGACCCGGCTTTAGAAAGTAAGCCTTCAGAAGAAATTCCGCCTTCAAGCGAATTGATCCCCAGTCCGAACCCGTTAGCGCCGCAACCTAAAAAGAGTGAAAGCACTCAACTGATTCCTACTTTAGGTTTAGATGCTGACGCCGGGGTTCACACTGAAGAAGAACTGCAGTTACTCCATGAACCTTCTGTCGCTCAATGGGGAAAGCACTCTTTTTACAGGTCAAATACGTTTTGGATCGCCGCTGTGGCAATCTTGATGGTATCGAGTTTTCTCGTCTTCCATATCTTAGACTTAAGAGAGTCACTACAGAAAAATGAAGACGACGCCCAATCCTTAAGCCAAAGCGTAAATAAGTTCACTCAAGCTGTACAAGCACTTCAAAATAAAGATCTTTCTCAAGCAGCTCAAGCTATCGGAGAAGCTTCGAGCAACTTGAATGAACGCACCTCGGTTACCCATTCAGAAGAAGTACAAAAGCTTCAGACCCTGAAGACAAAGATCGAAGAGATCGCTAAAGATCCACTGATCGCTCAGTTAGATGATCCTCGCCCTTCTTTTCGAATTGCTGTCATCGATGAGATTGCAAACGAGTATAAAGCAGGGAAACGAACGATTGAAGATCTCAAGGTTCTAGCTCCTTGTTTGATCGACCAACATGAGGCCGTGAGCTCGAAAGCACTTCAAATCTGTTCCAATGTAGGCCTTTATGATCTGGTGGTCGAAACCTTCCCACTCGGCTCCTCGGAACAAGAAATTCAACTTTCTTTAGATCAATTCACCCAGTTGGTTGAGATCTTCGAAGCGGGCATGAAAAAGGAACATGAGGGATCCAAACAGGTCTTAGCAAAATTTGAGTTAGCGACGTTAGACCGTCTTGACGACACCCTTAACTCAAAGAGCGAAAACCTCCCCTCACAAATTCAAGTGTTGCCGAACTTAAAACTGCAATCACTGAAGAAACTCGATCGAAGTTCAGACAGTTTTGTTTCCAAATGGATCGATCAACAACTGAAGATCGACCCCAATTCCATCTTTACCCACTTGAGGCGTTTAGAAACAAGAAAAGATTGCCTACCCAAATTGATCGATGCCTTAACCCAAATCGGCAATGCCAAAGCGATCCGATCGATCCATCGCTTAACCGTCAACCACAGCTTTGAATGTGGAACCTTGGGAATCGATTCTTTAGCTAAGTTGGGTCGAAGCGATCTTCTTTGCGATTTAATCTACGAAGATCTCCCCAATAGTTTTAAACAAAAAGCTTTAGAACTTGCTGTCACTCACAGCTCACCCCAGGGTGATAAGGCCTTGAGTTCACTCATCAAAACTCATCCTAAAAGTGAAGTCCGAAAGATCGCCTCAAAAGCACTTGAGCGACAAGACTTCCTTGCGCTTTATCCCGATGCCTTGATCGCTGCGCTGAACGATCCTTCGACTCGAGAAACGGTTTTAGAAAATATCGGTGAGGCGCCCTCCAAGATCGCTCTTCCCATTTTGATTCGCGCATTAAAATCGAGTGATGTGAAATTAAGGCTTAGACTGATCGATGTTTTAGCCAAGAGCGACGATGAAACTGTTTTAATTCCTCTGGTGTCGCAACTCAAAGAAACGTCAAAACAACTCAGAACTCAAACCCTTGAAGCTCTCAAGCGAAGAGGCGATGACCGTGCACTTCCTCTTGCCGCAGGCTTATTAGAGCCCAAACACGAAGGGCTTCAAGACTTAGCTCAATCACTGATCGAGCAACGCGTAGACACCTTCAAAGAAGATTTAGATCTTTTGATTCTTGCGCTTCAAGAAATCTTGGGGATTCAACGTTCAAGCTTCGAATCCCACAGCCTACAAAACGTAAGAAGAAACTTGCTACTCAGGCGATTACAGCCTAACTTCAAAGAGTTGGATCAGAGAATTCCTCAACGAATTAAGGATCTTAAATTACCTTAGTTCTTTTAAGTTGAACCAAGCTCCTTCGGAGCTCGATTCAACCGTTTCGGCAAATCAATAATTTGCCTACACTCCGCCAATTACAGGCTCTTTAAGCCTGTAATTGCGGCCGAGTTAATTCTAACTCGGCTTAATTTCTGTTAAAGCGCGACTCTTCCTTGCCCCTTACTTCTTAGAAACTGACTTCACGAGTTTTACCTATGCCGGATTCTGTCAATTCTTCTCAGCCTTCCAACTTCTCCGCGGGGGCAACCAGCAAACAAAAAAAAGTGGCTTGGACTTTGTTGGTCGTATTGGGCTTGGGTATCGCAGCCCTCGATCTTTGGACTAAAGAAATTGCCTTTTCGGCATTAAAAGTCGATATGGATTCCATTGGATTTGGCGTCGACGAAGAGTCAGGAAAGCGCTTCGCAACGTTTACTTCCGAAGTTGGTGAAATTGTATTTATCGATGGGTTTTGGAATTGGCAGGCTGCCCTCAACACTGGAGCCTTCAGTGGCTGGTTCGGGAATTTCACTCATTTTTTAGCAATTCTTTCGTTTGTGGCTTTGATCGTTATCGCATGGATACTTCACAGCCATTTAAAACGACCGATGAAACCCGATTTCTATTTCATTATCGCGCTTTGCCTGCTCTGGGGTGGAACACTAGGAAATTTTTATGATCGCGCGCTCATTGGAGCAGTACGTGACTTCATCAAGTGGTATTACAACGACTTCGTGTGGCCCAATTTCAACATTGCCGATGCCGCTATTTGTGTTGGCGTAGCGGTGATGGCATTACATATTTTATTAGACTCAAAAAATCAGCTCGCCCAATCTGAATCAAGTGAAGCTCAAAAGTAGTGCGTTTTTGGGCAAGACTTCTAATCGACAATCCTTGGGGCAAAGCAAAGTGCCGCTGTACTCCGATACAATCAAGGGCCCTTTCAACTTCATACCTACTGTAAAATCTTCTCGAAGATAAACAGGAACTTTTTCAAATTTACCTTCACCGGTTTGTACGCTTTGGAATCTATCGGCTTCGATCTTTTTCGTCACTCTTTTCTTGGAAGTACGACTGTAGGACCGTTTCTTCTTTTCGCTCAATGAAACCCGAACCGTTACCACTTCGATCTGCCAAGAAGAATCCACTTCTCCATAAAGTTGCTGGTACTTCTTTTTAAAATTTCTCTCGATGGATTTAGGGCTTTGACTCTCTTTGATTTCAAGCTGCATCACATGAGTTTGACCTTCAAAGCGAAGCTCTAGCTCGATATGGTCGTTGAGTTCGCCCTCTTTAACTCCAGGAAAATCTTTATTGGCTTCGTGAAGCAATCGATGAATCACTTCATTCAATTCTTTCGAATCGAGTTCACTCAAGAGTTTCTGTAAAGTTTGAGATCGCCAACGAATTCGCGGCGCTCTCAGCATTCCAGTAGCACAAAGCAAACCGGGGTCTTCAGGAACGATAACCTTAGGAATCAACAAGCTTTTTGCGAGAGCCACTGCGTGTAAACCACTCGCTCCCCCGAAAGATGCGAGAGAAAAATTTCGTGGATCATGGCCACGTTGTTGCGACACCACTCGAATAGCTCGCTCCATTTCGGCATTAACAACTTTGAGTGCACCCTGAGCCAATTCAAAGGAACTGAGCTTAGCCTTCCTTGCTAAAGAGTTGATTTTGGCCTTCACTCTTTCAGGGTAGACTTTCATTTTTCCACCTAGAAAGGAATGCTCATCGAGATGCCCTAAAAAGACATGCACATCCGTGACTGTGATTTCACTCCCTTTACCGTAGACAATGGGACCGGGATCGGCACCCGCACTTTCGGGACCGACTCTTAGTCCTTGCCCTGAATCCAATCGAACGATGGATCCACCTCCAGCTCCCACCGTATGGATATCAAGAATGGGGTAACGGATAGCTAAGCCATCGATCTCAGAAATAGTTCGATAAGTGGGGCTTTGAGAAACGAGACTGACATCGGTTGAGGTGCCCCCCATATCGAAAGTGATGAGCTGATTTTCACGAACAGCTTCACCTACTTGCATCGCCCCCAAGACTCCAGCGGCTGGACCCGACAAAAACGTACCCACGGGTTCAACTCTCGCCCGTTCAAAGGAAACGGTGCCTCCATTGGATCCCATGATTTCCAATGTCTCAGCCTGAAGATTTTTCTTAAGGTGATCTAAATAACGAATCATCTTAGGAGCCACATAAGCATTTAATATGGCCGTTGAAAAACGCTCATACTCTCTCATTTCGGGAGAGATATCTGAAGCTAAAGTAATCGGTATATGCTTATGATTTCTCTGAAATACTTTGAGGGCCTGTTTCTCATGCTTAGGATTCAAATAAGAAAACAAAAATCCAATAGCGATAGCCTCTATTTGCTTAGGCAGTTTTTGCGCTATCTTTTCTAATTCTGGTAGAGGAAGTTTTTTAAGCGCCTTCCCCACTTCAACCATTCGCTCAGCCACTTCATAGCGATGCTTTCGGGAGACCAAAGGCTTTGATCGTTGGCAGTTCAATTCGTATAAAACGGGGCGATTTTGCCTGCCAATTTCGATTAGATCAGAAAATCCTTCTGTCGTAATAAATGCAACGTTAGCTCCCCGTCTCTCTAAGATGGTGTTTGTTGCAACCGTTGAGCCATGAATTACTTTGCTTAATCGTGTAGGAGGATGTTGGAGTTCACAAGCCCTGACGACTTCCTTAACTCCCTCCAGAATGGCCTCCGAAGGATTATCGGGCGTAGACGGAAGCTTATGGGTAAAGTAGCTTCCCTGATACCAACCCACGACATCTGTAAATGTGCCTCCAGTATCTACTCCGATTATAAGATTATCTTTGCTTTGAGCATCCTTCATCGCGATAAACGCCATCAATTAAAAGTATTAAAAAGTACAAACTCTGACCTTTAATCCAGTAAAAGAACTCTTCTAAACTGCCGATAAATGGGAGGTGAACTCTTCGCTTACGACCTTAATAGCGGCCTTAATAGCGATCTTAGTCATGATAGAGTTCACAAGATTTATCTTTCGAGTCCAAGGCTTAAAAGATAACAAATGAAATAGTAATCACAATTCAAAAGAATTTGGTACTCCAATGAATCTCCTTTACATTCAGACAAATAAATCTCTGATCCCAGCTCTAATCCTGATGCTTTTAACCCTAAGCTCCTGCCTAGTGAATGAGAAAGTACCAGAAGGCTATAAGACCGCTTATGAACAAGCGCTTTCCCTCAAAGAGATGGGGGATTTTAAGGGAGCTCTATCTACCTTTAAGTCCATCCTGGAGAAGTACCCTACTGCACCTACTGAATCCAAAAGAAACATCCAACTCTTGATGGCAGCTTGTGAGATAGAGCTCGAAAATCATCAGGGAGCGGCCAAAATTTATCGCTTACTTCTTTCTGAAGAAAAATCTGATGCACAAAGAGCAACTTTACTTTTTTACCTTGGAATGAGCGAACTTTCATTGGGAGAGTTCACCTCCGCCGCACAATCGTTTCAAAAATCATCGCTACTTCAAGAAGATTCTGTTTTAAAGGCTGACATGAAGTATCGAAGTGGAATTGCACTTCAAAGAGCGGGGAATTTCGCTCAAGCAAAAATCCAATTCAATGACATTATCAAAAGCAATCCGGACTCCCCTACCGCACTAAAATCTAAGAGTCGAGTTTATCTTCCCGATTATTTTACGGTTCAAGCCGGGGCGTTCAGCAAACGCCAAAACGCAAGTATCACAAGTCAAAAGATTAAAGAGTTCGGATTTCCTGCGATGATTGTTCAATTACGAGGGAATACTAAGACACCCTATGTGGTTTATGTCGGAAAACTAAGATCTTATGAACATGCAAAGTTATTAAAAGCAAGACTTGAAGCGCTCAAGCCACTCGAAGGTAAAACCCAATATGTGATTCGACCCTAAGGTTAAAAGGATGAACAATAGATCTACCTAAGGTTGCTTGGGAATATCGTACTGAGTCAAAAACGTCCAAAGATTATTAGATACAAAATTGGCCGCTTTCTCAACGTGATCACCCAATAAAGATAAAGACTGGGCTGGGGTGGGCTGTTGAAAAGTAGCAACATTTTCTAAATATAGCGAACGTGGTTCTTTTAAGTACGTTTCCACCCTTACATTAAATTTACTAGGTTCATTTTGGGTAGGTGGGAAAAGTAAACGCAAACCGACAACACTCGTGGGCCTACCTAATGGTTGAATTTCACTCGCCTGAATTTTAAAGAGATTGTCACTTAAAAACTCGCCTGCAGATTTATAACAATTAGGAGTTGTGATAGCTCTAACGGTTGTTTGGTGAACTAAAAACAGTGGTATTTTCAATACTTCGGTAGCCACCTGAGCAACACTTTCAACTCGTGAACGGTATTGCTCCAAAGACATGCGATTGTTTTCTTCAACGATTTGAATTCTATCTTTTTTAAAAGTCAGTGAAGATATCTGTTCTCCCTGTAGAGAATTTTTATCAGGAACTTGGCCTTCGATTCTTCCTGCTTCGATCCTGCAACCATCGGCCGTGCGAATGAAATTCTCGTAACCTTCCTTTTCACATAATTTAGAATATGCTAATCGCAAATTTTCTACCTGAACAGAAATCGGAACGTGAATCAGTTCACTTAGGTAATTAATCGTTCGGGGTTCACTTAGCAATTTGATCTCGTTGTTAGTTAATGTTTAAAAGCAATTATTCAGAGAAAGGAAACATTCTGGCTGCATGGAATCCTCCAACCCCCTGAGTTCTGATAAGTAGGTTGATTTTATTCTAGACACGCTCAGCTCAGCCACTCTCAACTCAAAAATATCCCTGACCCCGCAATAATCTCATAAAAAAACCGCAAAGGCGAGGCCTGAGGTTATCAGGATCCTTTACGGTGGACGGGCATTGTTAATGCTTTCTTATCGGTAAGCGCTCATCCTTTCTGAACCTTTTTATCAGAAATTCCGATTTTTATTTTCGATCTGAACCATTCAATAAAACTCTTTATCAACCTCTTCGCTTTGATCTGTTTGTACCTCAGTTCTTACTGAACCTATTAGGAACTAAGAACTGTATGGGTAATGTAAAGTTCCAATCTAAATTCTACCGAACCTAATACATAGTCTTATTTTGATTAGACTTATTCCCAGAGTCGATGGCTCACACTTGAAAGGCTATCAGCTGCCTGTGAGCTTGTTTTTCATTTTCTTAACAATTTTACCCTTAACCGTCCCTAAGCAATTGAACTTAACAGTTCTTGTTGCTTATCAGGATCAAGGCATGCCTCTTTACTCCCAGGTCATGGAGATAGAGCGTATGTATGAATTGGATTGGGAGATTCACTAATTATGAGCACATCAAACCATCAGAAATCAAACTTTGGAGTCGGACTCTTCTTCTTACTTCTTGGAGTTATCGCCGGTTCAGTTGGTTTCGTTACCTTGGAACACTATAACAAGCTCAAACAGGTATATAACTTTTTTGGATACAAGCCCAACTTAGCTTCTGCCTCTAGTGCGGCTGATGAAAACCACAATCGAATTATTCAATTAGAAGCGCTATTAAGTGAAGCCAATATAGAAAAGGAACAAAGGAACAAAGAATTACACCAACTTAAATCTGAAGTTGCCGTACTCAGGTTAGAGTCCGCCGAATTAGAAGAGTGCAAAAAACTATCAGCCAATCTTTTAAACGAAAAGACTGAACTTATTGCAAAGGTCAATAATTATCAACTTAACGAGAAGAAACTGCGACGAGCTGTTCTCAATGGACAATCACCTGAACTTAACCTCAGGCAGACAGGCCACATGGCTAAGATTGTACGTACGGAACTCAAAGAAGGATTAATCGTTCTCGACAGAGGTCAAGCTCATGGGATCCGAGTCGGTCACATATTTCGCCCACGGGGTGATGATGTAAAAACTAGAGTTGTCGTCGATGAAATCGAAAACAACATCTGCCTTGCTTCAGTGGTTAATCTCTCTAAAAAAGAATCCTTGGAAGTTGGCCAAATTTTAGTTTTAGAGGGCAAGTAAATTGGCAGTCGAACTAGAAGAACTTCAGGAGGTGATGAATACCATCACCGGGGCTTGTCTCAGATCTTTAGAGAATGACCCCTTCTACGTAAAGGCTAAGTCCATTGGATTGTTCTTAAGGGATGAACCAAAAACCGAGCTTCCAGTCGTTATTTCTAGACGACTTGTAGGAGAACCTGAAGTCTGGTTGACCATGAGCTTTGATTTACACTCTGCACTTCATATCGCAGATAAATCACTTAAAGCTGAAGGTACTTACGCCATGGGTTTCAGCGAGCGTGAACAAACAATCTTGATGGATCTGTTTAATAACATAGTTAGAGCCTATACCACTATGTTTGGATTAAAGACGGACTTACCGGGATCAAAAGATTCTGTTCTCACCTTTGGAAGAAAAGTTACTACTGCACCTACAGGCTGGAATAAACCATTGGTAGCTGAGTTGCGAATCCCAGATGGGCGACTCCAGCTTGATGTCTCAGTTCACCACTCCTACGACTTTTGTTCAGAGCCTACCTAGGCTGAATCAGTGATTAAAGGTAAAACCTATGATTGGTTGCCCAGTTTGCAGCAAGGAAAATAAGCCTGATAGTAAGTTTTGCAAACATTGCGGAAGTCCGATGGTGGCTGCCTGCATCCACTGTGAAGCTGAAAATGAAGTCAACGCTAAATTTTGTATCGCTTGTGGCGATGCGCTTACCACTGCCGGCTTTGGTGGCTCAGAATCTGGCAACTCAGGAGAACAAAAATTCTTACAACTCGGCGAATCATCCGTTGCCGGAAGTGTAGTTTATGAGGCCCTAGCCTTTAAAGCCCTCTGTTCCCAGTTTGAGCTCGAATTAGGAAATTCTAAAGAAGACGAGGAAGACATAGCCCACGAGGAAGAGTTTCAAAGCAATGAATCCTGGAAGGGAGTTCCATTTCCGTTTACTCAAGAAGTCATTCTTTCCATTGTTAAAAACTGTAATTAGTTCCTGTTGAATAAACAGGAACTAAGCCGAGTTGGGATCTACTCGGCCATGAATAAAGTCCGATAGGTCTTTATTCCATCATAACGGCGTGGGCACGTAGAGCCTACGTTTGGCGGAGTGTAAGCAAATCGTAGATTTGCTGGAACGGTTGAAGCTGCCTCCGAAGGAGCAAGATTCAACAGAATTTAAATGGACATCCAGAAAACCATGTCAAGTAATACTGAAAATCTATTTCTTGATGGCATCACCATTGATTTAGATCTTGAAGTCCGTCATCACTTAAAGGAATTAGGTTTTGTGCCCTCACAGGAAGCCTCAATTCCTGATGGCATCTTTATCGACAATGAAGAAGAACTCATTAAAAACACCGGCTGGGAGTCCACTGATTTTGCTAAGTTTATAAGCAACAACTATGACCTTCCTTACATTGAACGCTTAGATTCTTCTAAAATTGATCCCGAAGTTGTAAATAAGATTCCCAGACGACTCGCAAGGCTTCACAAAATTCTCCCTTTGTTTGAAGTCAGTGAGAGATTAGTTGTCGCTATATCTACTCCAAGAGTTTTTCCGATCCTCAACCATCTTTCACGGCAAATAAAGACCCCCATCGATCCCGTCATCGCAGCCTCTGAACAAATTGAATCTCTTCTCGATGAACTTTACAGTGAGATGGATCAAATCAATTCCGTTCAGGCGAACACTGAAGATCAATTTGAGGTTCAGAATAAATCTATCTATAACCTGATTCTAGACGACGACAACGATGAAGATACTGATTCATCAAGCGTGATTCGGAGTATGGACCTGATTCTTGGACAGGGTATTAAAGATGGGGTAAGTGATATTCACTTCGATCCCGATGATGATCACTTTGTAGTTAGGTTCAGGGTTGCAGGTGTTTTACAAGACGTAAAACGATTTCCGAAGAAGACGGCCCCTGAATTTATCTCAAGAATAAAAATTCTATCCGGCTTAGACATTGCCGAAACGCGTCTGCCTCAAGATGGTCGTATCGGAGTGAACTTTCTCAGTCGTAGAGTTGATTTTCGTGTATCTACACTGCCAACCGTAAAAGGTGAGAAAGCCGTTTTAAGGATCTTAGATAAAGGGCAATCTCTTTTAAGTCTCGATAATTTAGGGCTCATCCCGGAAGTCAAAGGGCAATTTTCTGAAATCATTAACATTCCCTATGGAGTGTTTTTAATTACCGGACCTACTGGCTCTGGAAAAACCACGACACTCTACTCGGCGATCAATGCTATCAGCACTCGTGAAAAGAACTTCATAACCTTTGAAGATCCAGTCGAGTACCAGCTCAAGGGAATTAACCAAGTTCAAATCATGCCAAAAGCCGGCTTGACGTTTGCATCGGGATTGAAAGCCTGTTTGCGTCAAGATCCCGATGTCATCTTGGTGGGTGAAGTGAGAGACCAAGAAACGGCTGAAATTTGCTTTAACGCAGCTCTTACGGGTCACTTCGTGTTCAGTACATTTCATACTAATGACGCACCGAGTGCCATCGCGCGATTAAGAGAACTCAACGTTGAACCTTTCCTTATTGCAAGTGCCCTCGTGGGCGTCAATGCCCAAAGGCTAGTCCGAAAGATTTGCCCGGGTTGTAAAACAAAATTTCCTTTGGATGATGATCAGCTTAAGAAACTTGGCATTCCGCATTCATTCGACGACGCCAGTATTTTTAAAGGTACGGGTTGCCGAGATTGCGGTGGATCCGGTTACCGTAAGCAAGAGGCCATCTTTGAATTGATGCGAATTGAAGATGAATCAAGAAATCTAATCTTAAACAGCGCACCCACTAAGGCTCTTCTCGAACGAGCGAGGTCCCAAGGAATGTTGACACTCTACGAATATGGAGTGATCAAAGCCCTTCAAGGGATCACAACGATCGATGAAGTTCTCCGTGTAGCCACCGATGACCGTTAAACGGAGATAAACCGATGGGCCTCAATCCATTTTCCAAAAAAATACCCAAGAAAGACTTAGTTTCTTTCACTACGGGATTAGCCACCCTTCAACGATCGGGAATTCCGTTATTAGAAGCTTTAGAAGGGTTAATGATTTCATGTCCTTCTGAGAAGTTCAAAGAGTCCATCGATGAAATTATACACTCTGTTGAACGGGGTGAAACCTTAGCTGAAAGCTTAGGTGAACACGATTGGATTTTTGATGGCTTTTATCAAAGCATGGTGGCGGTTGGAGAGAAAACAGGAAAGCTCGACCAAGTCCTGGAACGTTTGGCCGAAAAGATCGAACGTGAGGATGATCTTGCTGCTCAACTCAGAGGCGCGGCTGCGTATCCAGTATTTTCCTTAGTTGTAGCAGCCGCTGTCATCTCCTTCATCTTAGTAAAGATCGTTCCAACGTTCGTTACCACGTTTGAAGATTCAGGGACAGCACTGCCCGCTCCAACAGTGGCCGTGATTACGGCGAGTAACTTCCTTCAAGAACAGTTTCTCCTAATTATCGGCGCCATGTTTGGCATTCCCTTTATCTACAAGTGGTTATTAAAAAATCAGAATATCCGGTTAGTCGTAGATTCGGTAAAACTCAATCTACCTATGATGGGTGGACTTTCAAAACTAGTTATCTTAAATCGGTTTTCAAAGAGCTTACAAATCTTAACGGATTCAGGAGTTCCTATTCTTGACTCTTTAGAGCTTCTTAAAAACGCGATATCGAACGAGCACTTTAAAACTCTGATCGATGAGATGTCCGATGACTTATCTCGCGGAGGAAGAATCGCTGATTTCATTTTAGAGCACGACGAGATCTTTCCTCCTATGTATTACCAGCTCATATCAGCTGGGGAAAAATCAGGAAACCTAGGTCTTTCGCTGCAAGAACTGGCTCGCTATTTCGATGTTCAGTTACAGCGTAAGTTAAAGGTGTTGGTATCGCTAGTTGAGCCCGCAATGATTTTATTCATGGCTGTTTCAGTTGGCGGAATCATCATTTCTTTATTCTTGCCCATGTTCGATCTGGTGAAAGGCTTGGCCGGATGACTTTTAACAAAAAAAGTAAAATTAGAGTCGGGATCGACCTTGGAGTACGTACGATCTGTGTAAGCGTTGCTGAAGACTCAAAGGTGGTTCAGCTCGCCATGTACGAAGATCCAAGAGATCCTGATCCTAATGCAGTGAACACCGATAATGACATTCTGTTTGAATGGCTGCATCTATACGTTCAAGAAAATGGCTTGGAAGGACATCCAGCCGTTATCAACGTACCCGGCGAGCGCATGGTCATTCTACCGGCGACAATAGAGCCTCATGTACAAGAAAACCGTGCCTTAAAAGAATTAGCTGAGCACTCTAAGCTGACCAGTTACATCCCATTTGAGGATCCAGTATTCACATTCTGGAAATACAAGGTCGAAACTGAAGTCAAAAAGCACGGAGCTCAGGAAACTTGGTTAGCCGCCATTCCTAGCCAGGCAATTTCATACCGTAGTAAAAAAATTAGAGAAACGGGACTCGAGCCTGAATGGATTGAACCTGATCTTGCAGGCTTAGCCCGAATCTTAGTAAAGGACAGTAAGCATTCACAGGTGATCCTCGACATCGGCGAGCTGAACACTCAATTAGCCTTAGTCAAAAACAATCGTGTCGTTTATTACCGAACTTTAGATTTGGGTGTTGTTTCTTTGATTCAGCCCTTATTCGACCTTCTCGATGGAAACTTTTACAAGACATTCCACGTCGTTCGACAGCACGCAGAAGGAACAAATTCTAATCCTGCAGTTGAGCAATTAGTTTCTCCCGTTTTAGATCGTTTTTGGGGGGAGGTCTCAAGGACCATTTCAATCTACGGCGAACGTTGTGGCCTAAATCAAGTAGCCGATATTATTTTACTCGGCGGGGGTTCATTACTAGTCTCAAAGGAACAAGCTTCAAAAATAACGGGGCTAAATGTAAAGAACCTACAGTTTGAGCGAGATTTAGTTATCGATAACCCACTCACTCAAACAATGGAGTATACGGAAGAAGAACTCTCGTACGAGCCATTCTACATCGCGATGGGTTGTTCACTCAGCCCACCCAATGAACCCGCATCATTACACTTCAAGCCAACAAAAAAACCTCTTAACTGGAAGGCTATTGGAAACATTTCATTATCCAACCCCTTCACAGTTGCTGCATCAATTTTCATATTGAGTTTACTGGTTCATACAATCTTCAAAATTATTGAAGGATCAACAGTCGAGGCTACTAATAGACTCCAACAAGAAATTGATAATGTTGACACAGATTACAATGAAGTCGCTACTAGGCTTGAAGAGGTACGTAAGTTAAAAGGAAAAGTTGATTTAACCCATTCTTTAAAGGAACGTAGCTTTTTACATTCAAAAGCAATTGCTTCAATCCTCACAAGTCTAAGCTCGGGTATCAGGATTCAATCACTCGACATCAATAATTCTGAAATCATTGATGTTGCAAAATTAAGGGAATTACAAAGGCCTTCATTAGCTCCAGAACTCTTCCCCAAATTTGTGTTAGTCGGATCTGCCGATGGACCCACTGCGGCTAAGAATTTTTCGGAAGTACTAAGAAACAATAAAAACTTCGCCAACATCACCCTTTCCGATGTCAAACGTGATGGGAACTTCGGTATTTCATTCACAGTCAAAGGCACAGTAGTAAAGACGATTAAGTAGGATACAAATGTTGAATCTGGATTATATTATCAGATGGGTTTTAGTTAATCCTCGAACTTTCATAGCTAGCATTGCATCGTTGTGCTTACTTTTTATCTACTTACTAAGCGTTGTACCATTTGTAGATGCTGCAAAAATAAAATCTGAAAGAGAAACTGAATATCAGAACTACTCGGAAAATTATAGTGAAGTTCAGCAAATTCTCAGTAGCGAAAATATCGATGATAATCAGTATCAAGCATCCGAAAATAAAGTTAACGCATGGATGCCAAATAAACTTTCTCAGACCCAACTCACCCAACATTTAGCTGATTTTTCCCAAAGAAACAACGTACAGCTATCCGATTTTAAATTTGTTAAGACCACTAACACTCTAGGGTTTTCTATTAATACCTATGAGATTGTGGCCCGAGGAAGATTAAATTTCCTTTACCGATTCATTCAAGAGTTACCAGCAAGTAAACCCTTAATCGAAGTTGCTAGAACAGTGTTCCGTCCTCTTCAATCTGGAAATGGTGAACTGTTGTTAACGATCAGAACTATCTCTCAACTATGAGTATTTAGTTAAGTGGCCAAAAAAAACAAAAAATCCAATCCGAAGAAGAAACTCATCTTAATTGTTTGCTTAGTTATTGGGGTGGCATCGATTTACTTTCCGATGCTTAAGGAGATGATCAACCCCGAAAAGCAAGTAGAAGCTGAAGTTGAATTTCCGAACGAAGGAGAAGATTTTACTGAAGACTTGGATGGTTCTAACGAATCAGATTCTAATGAATCAGAATACAGCTCTGAATCTTCTGATGAAGTAGCTTCTTCTCAATCCAATGTATTCGGAAATATCTCTTCCTTTGGGGGAAGTTTTAACGACAACAACACTTCTTCTAATCCCCAAGACGATGAGCTTCAAGGCATCCTCCAATTTGGAGATGAAAAAATGGCTATCATTGGAGGAAACCTAGTCTTTAAAGGAGATCAGTTTGGAAGTTCTTGGGTTAAGAGTATCAACAAAAAGACAGTCGTTATTAGAACTGGATCAAATCATAAAGTTCTAAGATTTGTATCCAAAAAGCCTAAGCCAGCCAAATCAAATTCTTCTAGCGATACTACTCAATCACAATCAGGTCAACCTTCGACTTGATACAGTTGAATCTAGCTTATCAGCATTCGATAAACCAAATTGTAAGAGTCAATCATGGTCACAACACCATTAGAAAACAATTCTGAGCAATCAACTTCTAATTTCGAACCCGTGGTTGCTCAAAAGAAGGAAAAGCCCCAAAAGAAAAAGAGCCCAATAATCTTTGTTTTATGGGGCATCGTCTCAGTAGCTCTTTTGGCTGAGTACGTGTTGACGACTTTCGACCTGCAAGCTGCCAATCTCAGTCGACAAGCGATGGCTGCTTCCATGGATGATCCCGAGTCAGAGTTTGAAGAGAATGAAAATTCTGAAGAACTTTACTCTGACCTCCAAGCAAAAATCACAAAACTTCAAGATGAGAGAGATGCGTTAAGTACGCTAACCAAAGATCTAAGTCAAAAATTAGCTCATTCGTCACCCTCAGTTATTCATCCGCAAATACCTAATAGTCACTCCGAAAAAACTTCGAATTCTGTATTTACCCAACAAGAATCCACACAAGTTAACAGCAGCAGCACTCAACAGAATTACCCTAAATCACCCAATCTGTTAGGCAGCATCAAAGGCAAAATCGTTACTACGAATGGTGGGAACTATGTGGCGATCAATTTAGGAATTCGTGACGGCATTCGACATGGTACTGAGTTATCTGTTTTTGCTCATGGTGTCCCGATCGGGACTTTGACCATTCACGAAGTTAGAGATCAAGTCTCTGGGGGCAGAGTAACCCTTGACGGTGGAGAAGCCCCTCACAATGGACTTGAAGTGGGACAGTAATCAAATGAACGTATCTAAAATTTCATTCATGGGTCTATTCATCATTTTGGCGTTGAATGTGGGTTGTCAGGTGACGAACTCTCAGCGCCCAAATGAAGCCATCGTTGTTCCTATCAATTTCAATGAAGTTGAATTCGTTGAGAGTGAAGAAGGTTTCGAGAATGATCCTGAAGACTCTAAGATCCTCGATGATCTTGAAGACCAAGTGAACTCTCAATTACAAGCGGACGCAAAAAAACTTTTAGACCGCCGTTTACAAAGACTTCAAGACAGAAGACTCCTCGCCAGCGTACTCGAACAAGCACAAACGATTCGAGCTAAAGAAGAAATCTCAAAGTTTAACCAAGCAGTTAGTGAACTCGATCTCAATTCTGCTGAATCTCATCTCAAAAAAGCTCTCGAAGCTGATCCTAGTATCGTTGGTGGAGAAGTCAACCAGCTCAATAATCTTCGCCTTGCCAATGCGCACCGTTACGGCGAACTCAATATTGGGAGGTTACCGATAGAAGATCGATCAAAAATTATTCAAGGTCATCTTCAAGCTGCTGACCTCTTGTTAGCCCATGATAAAACCGGAGAAGCTTACGAACACGTAACTGCCTGCTTAAAAGTCATTCGTAAAGGCCGGGAAGAAAAGCTTCACGATGCTGCAATCTCCAGGATTCGTAAGCAGATGAGCAGTCAAGTTCAAGCGATCACCAGTGAAGTCAATACTAAGAATTACGCAGCGGCAAGTGAACGCTTGACCCAAACCCTGGATTCAATCTCTGAACTCAAAGCGAAATTGCCTGGTTTCGGAGTTGATGAGCTTGGGATTCCTCAAGATCAAATCAACGAAATCATGGGACTGATCCAACAAGGTGACTTTTCACAAGCAGAAATTATGGCTGAGTCGAATGATATCAGCCAAGACAAGCTTGATACTTTAAGGCAGAGGATCAAAAACCTTAAAGAGGCTCTACAATCTCGATGACCCTTCAATCGAAAACATACTCAGTCATGAATGTAGAGAAAGCATCAACAAGATCCGCATGGATACTTGGATTTTGCTTAGTAGCCTTACTCTGCCTGAATGTATCAGCTCAAGAAACAAACCTCTTGACCGAACCGCAAGTCAATCACTTTCAAAAAGCCATCACAAGCTACTTGAAAGGCGATCACTCGAACGCAGTTTATCAGATACGACGACATGTAGCTCTACATCCTCAAGATATTCGTGGACTAAGGCTACTTCGCCACTTATCACCTGAAACTCAAAGACCCCAGACGAGTTCTCGTTGGACAAACGAGCACTTAGCCAATGAGTTGATGCAACAAGCTACTCGTAGATACCTTTTGGGGGATATGGAAGCTGCAGAGGAACTCGCCGAGCGAGCTCAGAAATTGGATCCCGGTCTCCTTGCTCCTATGCGATTGCTTCAAAAAATCCACGTACAAAAGACGATGTCCTACTCAAGCGATCCCTATGATCGATTGTTTGGAAATCTCAGCAACAATGTAAAAGTAAGTGGCGAATTTAGGGATGCACCCCTTTCAAGTGTTTTGACAGCCTTTCTAAAGAACAGTCCTCAGAGTGTCATCGTAGAAGGCTCCGCCAACTACCCCTTGACGATGTCCTTCAATCGGTTGACTCCCGCTCAAGCGTTTAAGTCGATGCTCACAACCGCTGGGTATACCTTAGAAGAAAAAGAAAACGGAGAATTAAGTGTAAGACAAGTCGATCCTAATTCTCCGCTTACTAAGGTTTATCACCTTAAAAACATCATTCTGAACCAAGCAGAATTAGGCGGCGGAGGTGAAGGTGGTGGTGATTCTGAGGAAAGCTCTGAAGACGATTCTGAAGGAAGTTCGGAATCCAACTCGCCAACTTTAATGGCATTACAGTCGACCCTGAGTGAAAGCGGATCCCTTAACTACGACCCCAGTCAAAGAGTTATTGTCGTTACGGACTTGCCAGATCGACATGAGGTGATTGCGTCATTGATTCGTCAATTGGATAAACCAGCTAAGCAGGTCGTCATCCACGCTCGAATCGTAGAAATTTCGGATACCGACCTCAAAGAACTCGGGGTTAATTGGGATCTAGATTACAACGCATCGCTTTCGAGTGCTTCAAGACCGACAACCTTCCCCTTCTTCTCTGGGCATGACGTGCTAAAGGATATTCGTCCTCCTATTGACCAAGCCGATGATGAGTTTCCAAGTGGATCTATTAATGGATCTGATGGAGCCTTTCCTTTTACCGGCTCTGGAGATTTTAACTTCGGGCGTTTTACTGCAGGTAATTTAGGATTTGATATTCAGCTTAGCCAGATATTGAGCAAGTCAGAGATCTTGTCCTCTCCGAGTGTAGTGGCGATCGATGGTACAACGGCCCAGATTCAAGTGGGCGAAAGAGTTCCAATTCCAACTCTGTCTACAGATTCAGAAACCGGAAACACAGTCGTTACCGGATTCGATGAAGAACGAGTAGGTATCCTCTTAGAAGTTGTACCTTACGTCTTAGGCAATGGACTCATTCAACTTTCAGTCCATCCTGAAGTGAGCGCTATCATTGGCTTTGTTGGTGACAATAATCAACGACCTATTGTTTCAACTCGTGAAGTAACAACCCAAGTCATCCTCAAAGATAAAACCACCTTTGTCATCGGTGGCTTAATTCGTGACTCTGAGATTCAAAGTACTAAGAAAATTCCCTTCCTGGCAGATATTCCCATCTTAGGTCAAATTTTTAAAGATCGAAGTGGTGATGGCGAGAAATCGGAGCTGGTGATCTTTATCACCGTTAGTCTCGAAAATACAGGTAGGGAGTTGAGCCCAAGGGAGCTCGAACTCTACGGCAAAGGTTACCGTTAAAAAATACTGATAAGTTTCAGTGGCAAGAGAAAAATGAACGCAAAAAAAGTGGAATTTAAAACCATTCATCTCAGGGAGTTTGCTATGACTACCCCCCACACATGCACCCCATACTTCAAGAAAAGTGGGGGTTTTACCATGGTAGAACTCACCGTGGTCGTATTGGTCATCCTTATCCTTTTCGGATTGGCCATTCCAAGATTTTCTGCACTGACTGATGCTGCTAAGCAAGCTCAGTGTATTGCGAATTTGAAGATTGTTGAATCTGCCATCAGCCAATGGGAAAACAAAAACAATCGTGCTTTCCCGCAGGGTTGGATTACAAAAACCGGAAAGAGAACCGGCCGAAACGCTTACGATCTCACTCCCTATGTTAAAGATATCTCGGCCTTCGATTGCCCTTTGGGAAACCGGGCTCGAGGAGAATACTACTACATCTCACCCGCTTGGGATAAAAGAAGACGAAGTAGTGCGTGGTTTCCTTCCTGCAATTGCTATTACTACGGAAGGCCCCCACACCTTAGCAATGACAATCCTCACACGACACAGAAATCTGACCCTTATTGATAGCGGATCAGTGATTTGAAACCGATCATCATCAAATGATTGTTCGTAATGAAAAGCGCAACGAGGGACATACTCTTACGGAGATGTCCCTCGTATTGCTAATTATAGTTATACTGGCCTCGATCAGCTTCTCGATGACCTTTGAGATGCGAAACCAACGTCTCGTCGATCAAGCGTCAGTGGAAGCATTAGCTATCGTGCGTTCCGCGCAACAAAAAGCAATCGCAAAAGGGACTCAAGTTCGGCTAGATTTCGTATCGAATTTACCGGGCAGCCAACACGGCTTTAAGATCTATATCGGAACGAGTACTTCCTCCGATGAAGAGATTCCCCTTTCTGAGGGAATGAAGTTCTCGACTACCGATCTCAATAAAAGGATCATCTTTGATGGCTTAGGAGCACCGAAAGCTGGAACAACTCTTAGGACTCTTGTTGCAGCCCCGAATCCTTACTACTTCATGATCCAATCTTGGGACAATCAAGAACTACAAAGAATCACAATCCAAAGTGCGACGGGTAAATCTGCAATCGAATAATAAAGACTTTTTAAATCCTCCCCTGAATCGCCGCCAAGGCACTTCATTGGTTGAGGTAACGGTAGCGTTTGGATTGACCGCCACCATTCTCGCCTCGCTCTTCAACGTCTTCGAATTGAGCCATAAACGTATCATCGATGCTGAATCTGAAACCACGGCTCTACTTCTTGCTCGTGAGATGATGGAAGAAATCCTCAGTAAAGAATTTGAAGAACCCGGTACGACGGGGCGATTTGGAAGAGACTCTGGAGAATCCCAAACGAATCGAACTCAGTATGATGATGTCGATGATTATGATTCTTACGGAGCGAATTCTCCTCCTCGAGACGTCGACGGAACTTCATTGACAAACTATCCCACTTACACCCGACGAGTCACCGTCACAAATATCAGTTCAACCAACTTTGGGCTTACCCGGACTGACGGATCCACTCCGTTTAAGAAAATAGTCGTTCAAGTTTCATCAACAGTTGCAGGAGAGTCGGATGTATATCTGGAAGCCATCGTCTCTCGTAAATAAAAGCTTTGGAGCTCACAGAAAAAGGTCGGGTATTCATGGCTTTTCATTAGTCGAGCTTTCGATAGTCATGCTCTTTAGCTTGATCGCCCTATCAGTGCTTGCGGTCATCTTCGAAACGATCGATGAGGTAAGAGCACAAGATCAAATTCGGATGGACTTGAGTCAAGCTACCAGAATTGCGGCAGATCGAATGACCGCAGAATTATCCTTGGCCAAATCCTTCAGTCTCTGTAGTGACACTTCAATCGAATTCGTTGCTGACATGGGAAGTGGGGATCAAACGATACGCTACTACTATTACGATCCTTCAAACGATCGTCGGCCCCCCTTTTACCTCTATCGAGCTATCTCCTACTCGAGCGCTGGTGATGGCCAACCCCTACTGACCCTTATGGATTATTCCTGGTCGGCACTTCGACCAACAGCCCCATCCACCCCCAGAATTCGATTCAACTACTACAATTCCAGTGGAACGAGTATGAGCAAACCTTTGTCGTCAGCCAACCGCGCCTTAGTTAAAACGATTGGTGTCACCCTAACGGTCGAAAATGTTGAAGAAGGTTTCGAACCACCCGAGCCCCATGTGCAAATTCTTAGGCGATTCAAAGTCACTCCGAGAATGCTTCGTTAGGCACTTATATGAGATTTAGAACAATGAAAATGAAGCTGTTTACTTTCATTTTAATTATAGGGACGCTACTAACACTAGTGATCATTCCAGCTCACTCCAAAACGAAGTTAGTTCCGTCAAAAAAAGATGTGATCCTTCAAAAGCTCAACCAGATTCTTAAAAACCAATCAGACCTCGAAAAGCGCCTGAAAAAAATGGAAGGCAAAATAGATAAGATTCAGAAAAACCTTCCTAAACCCCTCAGCAAAACTTAAAAGTCGTGAACGCTTTAAATCATTCTTCCCACATTAAATTGCAGATTCTTTATAAGCTCCATCAAAGGGAACGAGGTTACGTTCTGCACCTATCGTTCTATCTTTTAATAATTCTGACGGTTTCTGCCATACAATTGTCGTCATCCGTTCTAACTGAAACTCGAGTTACCGCACTTCACGGAATTTCAAGCCAAGCTAATTACACCAGTGAAAGTGGATTAGAATGGGCTTGGTGGCATACCTTTCAAAACCGACCTGCTTCTGCCTCTTTTAGTTTAACTCGATCTTGGGCCAAAAACTCGGGCACCTTTTCAGGAGGGAACCTCAGTCTATCGGTGACCGGTACGGAGAACACCACCAACGGCTCAACCACTTGCGGAGATTTAACTATAACTTCAACGGGGAATGTTCCCGGCTACGGAGTTTACAATGGCCATACCTTCAGTCAAAGATATCAAGCTATACTCCCTAATCTGGCTAATGATACCGATTCTAATGCAGCAACTTCGCCCGTAGCTTCTGCTTCTTCTTCACAAGTGACCCGACTTCCTGCGAGTGCGAATGATAATCAATCTGCAACATACTGGGCTTCAACAGGGACAGCAGCAGAATGGTTAGAGATCAATTTAGGCTCGAGTCAAAAGATTAGAAAAGTTGTTCTGACTTATCCGGATGCGAGAGTGACAAGCTACTCGGTCCAAACTTTTCAAGGTGGATCCTGGACAACGGTCAGTAATGCGAGTGAAACTGTAGATACTTCTGTACCTAGTCGAAGGAAGGTTGGCGTAGTCTTTGATACCGTTACCGCCAGTAGAATTAGAGTCTTATTCAATTCAGCAACAAACGCAATTCAAGTCTATCAATTTAAGGTCTATCCTCCCGCATGGTCAGCGACGTTGAAGGACCTGAGTATTTGATTTTACCTTGCCTGGGCAAGGTGGTTCGATTATGAAAATCTAATTTCTTTTTTGATCTGCGCAAATATAGATTTTTAGGTGAACCGCATTAACTAGGCCCGAAGCGCTAGCGAGGGTGAAATAACAACCCAGCTTTAAAGTGAGTTAAGAGTGGGATCGAATCATATCCACATTACGTAGATTCAAGCTATTTGAAATCACTTCAACGTCTCGTCCCCTCGCTCACGCTTCGGGTTAGTTAATGGGATTTCGTTAATTAATACCTATTCTAAAAACAATCCCGCCGCCCGCAACGTCTCCCGAATCCCTAATACAGCCTTTTCTTCGAGAGTACTTCTTAGTACGACTCCGATCGGACCCAATCTTTCGTGTGCGATGTCATTTTCAGCTAGAATCTCTGAAAGCATCTCAGCACCCGCTTCAGTTCGTGCTTTTAATAAAATAACTTTTTGTTTAAGAATAGGCTCTACCCCCTCAGCCCATTCCCGAATTGAAAATTCAACGTTGGGAGGAAGATCTCTTGAGGATCGCTTCTTAAGAAACTTAAGAATGTCTTCGGCTCCTTGCCCACCGATGATTCCGCGCTTAACACTTCTTCGAGTGACTCGGTAGCGCTTAACCCAATCCGTTCCTGTTCTATCAGCGAAAGACCCAATGT
Organism: Planctomycetota bacterium; assembly: GCA_028280485.1. GTDB lineage: Bacteria > Planctomycetota > UBA8108 > UBA8108 > JACQVS01 > JANQLS01. The sequence goes on along the minus strand of JANQLS010000085.1, from coordinate 186,674 downwards.
TGTAATTGACTTCTGCCTCATCCTTTCCACCGGGGAATAAGAGAATTTCGTAATCGGGGTTGATGACGAGTTCACCATCTCCTGAATCCGGCAAATTGATCTTAAAAAATCGGCAGCCCAAAGTAGATAAACGAATGGAGTGGAATTTACCCTTCTTAAAACCAAGATCGATTAGCCCTAAAACCGCTAATCGATGGATGAGCCAATAAGATAAATCCTGAGCTAAGCGCTCTCGATTTACCATTAAAGCTCCGTGATGGAATTCTTCCATCTTGAGGTCTTTGAGCTCGTCCGCTACTTGGGTCTCTTCTAATTGAGTCAAGTACTGAGAAGTGACGGCGGTCAGCAGAGGTTTAGCGAGAATCCACTCTCCTAAAGGGCGAGACTCCATCAAGTTTTTAGAGAACTTAACTCCAGATTTTCCATCGGTCAGCAATCCCAAAAATAGTTCTCGTAGGCGAGTTTGCTGAAAACTCCAGTGCTTACTTCGAGTTTCTGAGTTGTAGAGCTCATAAACTGTTTTCAGCATAGTTAAGATTCGCTTCTTAACCCAGACACTTCTCTTTTTTCTATCTGCACGCAGGTGATGGTCATCTTGAACTAGCAATCGTAGTCGCTTGCAGATGAGGATGATATGGTCGACAGCCGAACCTTCAAACAAGGTTTCATACTGTGGAGTTAAAAGCCTTTCGGCAATTCGTTCTTCAGTCTTTTTAAATACGGTTCCCTCTCGGGTAATTTCAACGGCCTCAGTTCGAGCTAACTCGATCAACCTCCGAATATCGATGAGGAGATCCACTCCTAAACAATACTCTAAATCGTTTTCAACCGTTTCTTGCTCACAAGATTGGATCGCATATTCACGAACATGTTCTTGGAAGATAATTAAGCATTCTTCCTCTAAATCGATTCCAAATGATCTTAAAGATAAGACTCCAACTGTCCCTATTCCTGCTTCTTCTAAGTGGGAGCGCCATTGGGAGCGATCTTCAACTGTTTGACCATTCGTCTCCGCTGAATTCCTTGAACTCAAAGGATAAATTCCTTCATATTCATCCAAGGCTTCTTGAACGGCTTCCTTCAAATTGGAATCGTCGAGGCTTTCGATTCTCTCCAAAAAATCACGGGTATCAAAATTTCCATTCTGTTCATTTTTTGAAGCTTTAAAAAGGGCGTAACTCAACATTTGAGCTGGCTCGCGAGATTCAACACTCACGGTTGAACTCAAGCCTGTCCCCACCTCACTTAAGAGAGAATAAAGTTTTTGTCGAGACCCATTGTCTTGGACAGTCGACTTCACAACCCAACCTTCATCCGACAGATTTCGAATCAAATTTTCAATTTCGTAAGACTCGATGGATTGGGCGCAGGGCTGACTTTGAATGTCACTTAGAGTTCCTTGAAAGGAATCACAAGAGAGTAATGCTACGATGAAATCTTGATACGATTTACTGAGACGATCAAACTTATCCCGGATAGTCTTTGGATCACTCATCACATGACCCAGTTGCTCGATCAGTTTTTTCCGATCACTCAGCATAGGCTCATTGGGAAACCATCTCAGAAAGTATTCCTGAAGTTGCGCCTTGCGGAGATTTTCAAAGTGAGTATTAAGATTCATCAATGTCGCGGTCGGTTTAATTCATTTAATCGACTCAACGTGCAAAATTCTGAGTTGGTAAGGAATCTCTTCACGGATTCCCTATGAGTGTTGTTTGATTTAGAGTCATCTGGTAACTCGATTCAACTCATCTCGATCACACGCTTTATCATTCGAAGTAAATATGCGCTTCACTAGCACAAAACCCGTTTCGATCCTTCAACCTTAGCTCCAAAATGTGGTCATCCTTGAGGTTGGAAGCCCAAGTGTGACTCAATGGGCGCTAAAGTCGAAGAAGACGATGATACTCCACTTATGGGTTAGGTCTCAAAATGAATTTTGAGCTTTGCGACATCTATGCAACCAATTGTAAATAAATGAGATAGGGCAAGGCTTTGCGATGTAGAGGTTCTGAGAGGACGAAGAATCTGCGAAGTTTTGACTATATGGGGACTAAGGGAATTGAGTGAGTAACTTAGCTAGCCCGAAGCGAGAGCGAGGGTGAAAGAATAATTCGACATTAAAGTTATTAAATAACTGAACTGAATCATTTCTAGGATACGTAGGTTAAAGCCAATTGAGATAAATCAAGCGTTTCGTCCCCTCACTCATGCTTCGGGCGAGTTAAAAGAATACTCCAAAACTCTTAAGTGTAATTTAGAGCTTGGAACACAACTTTTGAGATCTGAAATAATAAATGAGTTGGAAGAAGGGAGAACTCTGCCGAGATGTAATCAACTCGGCCGCGAGCGAAGACTCGAAGAGTCGATGCTCGGCGGAGTGGAAGCAAAGCGAAGTTTTGCTGGAACGGTTAAAGCGAACTCCGAAGGAGCTTCGCTTTAACATTAAAGGAATTAATGCCTGCTCTTGAGCAGGTATTAATTCAATTTGCGTGGGATCACGCAAATCTCGAAGAAAAACTGTAGGTGTTTTTTCAATCATCACCGCAAAGGCTAAAAGCCTTTGTTTAGTGGAGCGACGCCGCAGCCCTTTAGGGCTATGCCAGCGATTTAGGGAGAACTGCTTAGAGCGTTTGAATAAAGGTCGGAACGATCTTTATTCAATAGACGAACTCAGCGATCACGAATTTCGTATTTGTAACCTTGCTCCGTTAGGAACAACTGCCTCTTCTGAGCGTATTCCTGATCTTTAGAACCGCGGGTAACTACTGAATAAAAAATTGCGGGACGCCCATTCGATTTCGGACGTAAAATTCGCCCCAGTCGCTGCGCTTCTTCCTGACGAGAGCCGAAAGTACCCGACACTTGAATCGCGATATTTGCATCGGGTAAATCTACAGCAAAATTTCCTACCTTGGAAACGATCAGTACTCGAATCTCTCCTGAGCGAAATTTCGCGTACAGTTGTTCTCGTTCCTTGTTTGGAGTTTTACCCGTGATCAAAGGAGCATCGAGGGCTTTCTTCAATGCTTTTAATTGATTAAGGTATTGCCCGATGATCAAGACCAAGTCATCCGGATGATCTTTGATAAGATTCTCTACGACTTCTAATTTCTTAGGATTTTCAGAAGCGATACGAAATTTCTGTCGATTAGAAGCCACCACGTATTCACTACGATCCCCAGCCATCAAGTCGGTTCTTACTTCGATGCACTCTGCTTCGGCAATCCAACCATCGTTTTCTAAAGAGCGCCAGGGAAGGTCATACTTCTTCGGGCCAATCAAACTGAAGACTTCATCTTCTTTTCCGTCTTCACGCACCAAGGTAGCTGTCAATCCAAGCCTTCGAGTACTTTGAAGTTCAGCGGTAAATCTGAACACGGGGGCCGGCAAGAGATGCACTTCGTCATAAACAATTAATCCCCAAGGATGCTGGGAGAAAAGATCGAAGTGTAAGAAGGGCGCCGTCTTATTTTTCCGATACGTGAGAATACTGTAGGTGGTTAATGTCACCGGGCGAATATTTTTCACTTCACCCGAGTACTCACCCAAATCTTCTGGATCGACTTGAGTCTTCTCTAAGATCTCTCTTCGCCACTGCCTGAGGGAAGTCAAGTTCGTAGTTAGAATCAGAGTATGAGTTCCAATCCGATTCATGGCGCCAATGCCCACCACAGTTTTTCCCGCACCACAGGGTAAGACGACCACTCCACTTCCGCCCGTAACTTCTCCTCCAGCATGAAAGGCATCTACAGCTGAGCCTTGATAGGGTCTCAGTGAGAAGGGTTCGCCACTTTCTAAGCTCGTTGCCAGCTGAATATCATAGGCTTCACCTTCGCGATAACCCGCTAAATCTTCAACAGGAAATCCCAAACGGATCAAAGCGAGTTTAACTTGCCCTCGATACTCAGGCTTGACGACGATTTCCCCAGTGGGTAAACGCTCAACAAAATAGTCCTCGAGATGCTTTTGGAGAAAGAGCTCATCGAGAACAGGTTGATTGTCGGACTTCAAAACCAATTGGCCTTCTTCATTCAACAAAAGTTGAATCATGCCAAATTGGGTCAGGCGCTCGATGATTTCACGCCGGATCAATTGAGGAACGGGGTAACGACTACGATCGTCGAGGAACTCGAGAACTTCATCGGCATCCACCCCCGAAGCAGCCGCATTCCACAGTGAAATGGGAGTGATGCGGTAAACATGAATGTGTTCGGGGCTCTTTTCGAGCTCAGCAAACATCATCAGTCGGTTCCGGATGTCTTCAAAATCCGGATGATCGACTTCCAGGAAGATCGTTCGATCTCCTTGAACAATGATGGGTTTTCGAGAGAGAGTTTCGGTCAAGTCTCAGAATCCGCTGGAGTTCTTTATTGTCATACCAAGGTTGTTTTAGTAGCAGTTGAAACATGCATTTAACGAACTTGTTTCAACTGCTACTAATGAATTCCATAATGGGGTTTCAATTTCTACTCTTGAGTTTCTTCCCCACCATCCTCACTTGAGGAATCGGAACTTCCATCTCCTCCTGTATCTTCAGATGAAGATTCTGATTCGCCGGCTTCAGATGCACTTTCGTCACCTTCAGTGCTGGCTTGCTCACCACTCTTTAAATCAGCGCTGCCAACTTCAGTCGATTCACCCCCTTCGAGGTTTTCTTCATCATCCGATTTTAGAACTCTCTCCACACCGACAACCGTGTCTCCATCTTTCAACGAAATCAGGCGAACCCCTTGAGTGGCTCGGCCGATGGGACGAACCGCTTCGATTGAAGTTCTCATGATCAATCCGTTTGAAGTCATGAAAACGACATCGTGTTCATCCGTAACCAACTTCAGGGCCACTACGGGTCCATTTCTGTCAGTCGTTCGGATATCGATGATTCCACTACCACCGCGGCCCTGGATACGATACTCGGAGACGTTCGTTCGTTTACCGTAGCCTTTTTCACAGACTGTTAATAAACCACGGCCCGAACCTTCTTCACCGTCGATAACAGCCATGTCAACCACGCTGTCTTCTCCGGCCAGTTTAATTCCACGAACTCCACGAGCTGTACGTCCCATGGGACGAGCATCACTTTCTTTAAAGCGAATAGCTTTACCCGTTCGCGTCCCCAGCATCACCGTTTCGCCCTCTTTGCACAAACCGACTCCGATGAGTTCGTCATTTTCATCGAGACTCAAGGCGATGATTCCCGTCTTCTTGGGTCGTGAGAAGGCTTCCAAGGGTGTTTTCTTGATGATTCCCTGTTTCGTCCCAAAAAGAACGAACTGATTCTCGACAAACTCGCGAATGCAAAGTTGTTGAGTCACCTTTTCATCGGGATTCAATTGAATCAAGTTATTGATCGAGCGACCTTTCGAAGTACGCCCAAGGTCTGGCAGATCATAAACTTTCAACCAGTAGACCCGTCCCAAGTTGGTGAATAAGAGAATGTAATTGTGGGTACTCGCGATGAAGAGATCTTTGATGTCATCGCCATCTTTAGATTGGAACCCGGTGACCCCCTTTCCACCGCGACCTTGACTTCTGTAGACGCTGAGGGCCGTACGCTTGATATAGCCTTCACGGCTGATCGTCACGACCATCTCTTCTTCGGCGATTAAATCCTCCATATTGAAATCCTCAACGGCGTGAGTGATTTCAGTACGACGAGGATCACCATAACGCGACTTAACATCCTCCAGATCAGCGAGGATCATGTCTAAGATACGTTGATCGTTGGCGAGGATATCTTTGAAGTCAGCGATCTTAGCTTCTAACTCGGCGCGTTCGTCTTCGAGCTTCTCTCGTTCCAATCCCGTCAAGCGTTGTAAACGCATATTGAGGATTTCACGAGCTTGAATCTCTGAGAACTCGAACTCGGCCATCAAACGAGCACGTGCTTCGTCGACCGTTTTAGAAGAACGGATTAAGCTGATAATCTCATCGATATGATCCAGAGCTTTTAGGAGCCCCATCACGATATGAAGACGGGCTTCAGCTTTTCTTAATAAGTAGCGAGTTCGGCGTCGAATCACGATGATGCGGTGCTTCTTGTACTCGCTTAAGATTTCTTTGAGGCTCAGAGTTTCGGGACGTCCGTCGACCAGAGCAATATTGATAATACTGAAGCTCGTTTGTAAGGACGTATGCTTATAAAGCTGGTTGATCACCACTTCAGCATCTGCATCTCGCTTCAGTTCGATGACTAAGCGAATCCCATCCTTGTCCGACTCATCCCGAACATCAGAAATCCCGACCACGCGATCTTCTTTAACGCAATTGACGATCTTGTTGATCAAGTTCTCTTTAGATTCTTGGTAAGGAATCTCGGTGATAATGATCGAATCTTTGGTCTTACCCTCTTCGACTTCGTATTTACTTCGAAGAGTGATCAAGCCCCGACCGGTCTTGTAAGCTTTGAGAATTCCCGCTCGGCCACAAATTTGAGCACCGGTTGGGAAATCAGGACCAGGGATAATTTCAAAGAGCTCCTCGACAGTGATGTGAGGATTTTTAATCAGAGCCTCGATTCCATTACAGACTTCGATCACATTGTGAGGTGGGATACTCGTCGCCATACCCACGGCGATACCGGTCGAGCCATTACAAAGTAAGTTGGGAAACTTACCGGGTAACAGCGATGGTTCGTCTTGCGATTCATCAAAGTTCTTACCGATGAAGACCGTATCTTTTTCGAGATCTTCCAAAAGGTCCATCGCTGAACGCGTCATCCGAGCTTCGGTATAACGCATCGCAGCCGGAGGATCTCCGTCGATCGAACCAAAGTTGCCCTGCCCATCGATAAGAGGGTAACGGCTGGAAAAGCCTTGAGCCAACCTCACCAAGGTGGGGTAAATGGCACCATCACCGTGAGGATGGTAACGCCCCATACAATCACCGACGATACGAGCGCATTTTTTATACTTCGCTCCGGGTGAAAGGTTGAGGTCGTTCATCGCTAAGAGAATACGACGTTGAGAGGGCTTTAAGCCGTCTCTCACATCGGGTAAAGCTCTCGATACGATAACGCTCATCGCATACGTCAAATAAGAGGTTTTCATTTCCTCTTCGATATCGTGGTCGATGATGCGTTCGTTTTCAAAAATGTTGGAACTATCTCCGTTGTCCGACATGTTGCGGAAACTCCGTTATTAAATATCTAAGTTTTTAACTTCTAAGGCATGCTCTTGAATGAAGGCTCGGCGCGACTCTACATCCGTTCCCATTAGGATCGTGAAGTATTCATCGGCTTTGATCGCATCCTTCATCGTCACTTGAAGCAAGGTTCGAGTTTCGGGATTCATCGTTGTTTCGAACAACTGATCGGGATTCATTTCACCCAAACCCTTAAAGCGTTGAACATCGAGTTTTTCGAGTTCGCGGCGAATCGACGACAATAGCCCTCTCAAATCGAAGATGGGTTCATCCGTGTCTCCCTTCGTCCGATGGATAATGCTAGGCTTGATATCCTCAAGAGCAAGTTGGTCTTCACTTCGTTGGTAGATTGGAGGGATCACTCCAAACAGCGCTAAATCATCGAAGATGGCTTGAATCGTTGAGGATTCGTGGATTTCTGACACTCTTAAATCCGCCATGGTTTTTTTGTCGAGAGAATCTGAATCGCGAGCGACAACGAAGTCTTCGCTGACGGAACTCACTTCTTCGATGTATTTCTCAAGGGCTTCTTCTTGGGTAAAGAAACGGCCTTCGTCTTCTTCATCGGCTTTACGGTGCTCGGTGTAGAAGCGAGGAAGCTGACCGGACTCTTCTTCTCTCTCATCGAGATAACCCTGAAGAGAAAGCCCCTTACGTCGAAGGATATCTCCGTAACGCTCTAGTCGACTGATCAAGGAGACAAATCGCAGCAAGTCTTCGCCTTCAATTTTCTTCTCTCCATCGGCTGAGGTGACGGTCATGCCTTGAGTCGCGAGTTCGAAGAGGAACTTTTCTAAAGATTTCTCGTCTTGAATGTACCGGCCCTTCCCTTTCAAGCTCATTCGGAACAAGGGAGGCTGAGCGATGTACATGTGACCTTCAGAGATCAACTGAGGCATCTGTCTGAAGAAGAACGTTAAGAGCAAGGTACGAATGTGGGATCCATCCACATCCGCATCGGTCATGATGATAACTTTTCCGTATCGGAGTTTCGTAATGTCAAACTCTTCACTACCGATTCCAGTACCCAGCGCTGAAATGATCGTTTGAATTTCATTGTGACTGAGCATTTTATCTAAACGCGTTTTTTCAACGTTTAGAATCTTACCTCTAATTGGAAGGATCGCTTGGTACTCACGCACGCGGCCCATCTTGGCTGAGCCACCCGCGGAGTCACCCTCCACGATATAGATCTCAGTAAACTCTTTGTCTCGGCTGGAACAATCTGCCAGTTTCCCGGGAAGGTTCCCACTTGATAGAACAGTTTTCCTACGTGACAAGTCTCTCGCTTTACGGGCAGCTTCGCGAGCTGCCTTGGCTTGAATTGCCTTCGAGATCATCGTTTTGGCCGAAGCGGGGTTTTCTTCCAAAAACGTCCCTAACTCCGAATTGATGGCTTGCTGAACAATTCCTTCCACTTCGGTATTTGAAAGCTTCACCTTGGTTTGACTTTCAAATTTCGGATCGGGCACTTTAACGTTTAAAACCGCGACCAAACCTTCGAGATAGTCATTTCCTTCAGGCAGGTTACTGGTGTCTTTTACATTTTTATTGTTGTCACGAGCGTACTTATTCAAGGTACGCGTGAGACCCGACTTAAACCCACTTAAGTGAGTTCCACCGTGAATGGTATTGATATTGTTGGCGAAGGTGAAGATATCATCGTTTTTGTAGCCATCGTTATATTGCATGGCTAGCTCAACGTTGATGCTCGTTTCTTCATCGGTTCGGTCGATGTAAATAATATCGCTGTGAATCGGATTCTTCGCCGCATTGTGATGGCGAACGAAGTCACGGATACCTTCTTCGTAGTAAAAGGAATCTTCTTTTTCTGCATCTTCTTCTGCGATATTGACTCTCAGTTTTTCATTGAGAAACGCAAGTTCACGACAACGCTTGGCCAAGTAATCGAACTTGAATTCGGTGGTTTCAAAAATGAGCTCATCGGGCTTAAAGCGAACGAAAGTACCGCGTTTATCCGTGGGCCCTAAGTCTTGTACTTCGGTGATGGCTTTTCCGCGCGAGTATTCTTGACGATTGATCTTCCCATCGCGATAAGATTCAACTTGAAGGTGCTCACTCAGAGCACAGACACAAGAAACACCCACACCGTGGAGACCACCCGATACCTTGTAGGCATCGTTGTCGAATTTTCCACCCGCGTGAAGCACGGTCATCACGACTTCCAAAGCTGACTTACCACTTTTGTGGGTATCAACGGGAATTCCGCGACCGTTATCTCGAATCGAAATTGTTCCATCGTTGTGAATCTTCACATTCACTTCGGTACAGTGCCCGGCGAGCGCTTCATCGATCGAGTTATCTAAAACTTCAAAAACTAAATGGTGTAAACCGCCAGAGTCAGTTCCACCGATGTACATATCTGGGCGCTTACGCACAGCTTCAAGTCCTTCTAAAACTTGAATCTGCCCCGCGCCATAATCCTGTGATTCTCCGCGATCCATCGGCTCTCCCGCCTGGTCAGCATCCGAAGGTTGATTTGAATTTTCACTCTGAGCATCCTCAGAGTCTTGAGAAAGGGTCCCGGCGACTTCTTCTTCGGGCAATCCCTGATCATTTACGTTTTCTTCCATCAAACGGTCCTTTCAACCGTGCGATTGGCATCAACTGCCACTGACCAAGAAACTCGTGTCAGCTTGGGCGTTGACCGTGTCGAAACACGATATCGATAATTCCTGAAAACTCTTCGCGTTCTTTAAGCGCTCGAAGAAGCTTTTGTTTTCGAAAGGTCGCCAATTCTTGCAAGAGAGGTGCGGCGTACACATCGACAAACAATTTGCCTCCTCGGTATCGTCGAGGTCGAGAGGCTTTGCTCACGGCTTCTCCGGCCACTTCTAACCAAGGTCCAGTTAAATCGCCTTGGCGCAAGTGTTCTCGAATTTTCTTCATCGCCGAAGATCGATCGAGAAGAGCGCGGATATCAACGAAATCGTCAGATTGCATCGGAGTTCAATTTCCGTCTTGAAGGCATGGCCTAAAGACTCTTCACTACTTTGAACTGAAGGCAGGAATTTTTTATTTAACCACTAACGGCATCACCAAGTGCAGATAGCTGTGCGATCCCTTCAATAGAATGGGTTTATCTGGACTTGTGATTTCCAAATGTACGACGTCTTCATCGAAAGTTCTCAATGCTTCAATGAAGAAGACTGGGTTGAATCTGAAATCGACTGGCTCTCCAGTCAATTCAACCGGTATTTCAATTCGCGACTCACCGATACTCTTGGCGTTGGACTCGACCAAGAGACTGTCTTGAGTCACCTTGAATAGAACAGTAGAAGTTTGCTTATCTGTGGTCAGTGCGGCACTTCTTGCTGCAGTTAACAGATCTCCACGCTTCCCGGTGGCTCTTACCTTAGCTTCGGGGGGGATAATCGACTTGTAATTGGGATACATTCCTTCAATTTGAGTCGAACATAAAAAGGCGTCTTTGGTCTTCACTGAAATGTGAGTCTCAGTCACCAACAAAGAGATTTGTTCATCTTGAACCAACATCGAAGAAAGAATTTTCAAAATCACATCGATCGCCTGGTTCGGCAGGATGAATGAAAGTTCTAATCCATCACCCTTCGACAACTTAAATCGATCATGAGTGAGACGCTTTCCGTCGGTGGCCGTCAAAACTAAAGTGCCATCTTTGAGTTCGACATAAACGCCATTCAATTGATAACGCGTTGGATCCTTCGAGGCTGCTACCGAAACTCTCTTTAATGATTCATAAAACTTTTGACGATCGACCTCGATCGCTTGGGCGTCGGGACTTTCTTCGAGGCGGGGGAATTCGCGGGGATCGTGACCCAGAATTTTAAATTTAAAACCGCGGCTCAAAATGTTGGCACCAGGAGGGTTTTCGATCGAGTGAATCTCAACAAAGTCCTCAGGGATCTCTTTTAGAATCGAGAGCAATCGGCTTGAAGGCAAAGCTAAGCTACCCTCTTCTTCGATCTCGACCTTATAGATATGAACTCGACCCGTGACCTTGAGATCCGTCGCCTCAGCCACCAAGTGTCCGTCTTCAACGGTGAGGAGATAATCCATCAAGATGGGCTTCGGGCTGTTTGACGAGACGATGCCAAGCATCGAACTGAGTCGATCAGCAAGCTCTACTCGATCACAACGAATTTTCATTTTTAACTCCGAACTTCCTGGCCCTGCTCGACAAGCTTCGTCGCGACAGCTGCGCACATTGAATCCCCACAATCATTCCAGCAAAGAACGATTCAACTGGGAATCACTGGGCTTAACGAAAAGCACAGGCAATATTAATATTTTTGTTCCTGTTCACGAGTTCCTGTCTAGTGAACAGGAACTGAGCCAAGCTGATATCAACTCGGCTACGAATAAAGATCAAAAATCTTTATTCCATCGGCGCTGTAAAGATCAAAAATCTTTATTCCATCGGCACTGTAAAGATCAAAAATCTTTATTCCAAAAAACTGTGCAGGCTCCTGCAGTCTATGCTCAGCGGGGTAAACGCCGCAGTCTAGTGGGCCTTGCAAAAAACACAGCCTAAGATTTGCTGGAACGGTTGAAGCGAGCTCCGAAGGAGCCTGTTTCAACTGAAACTACACAGGACTTGAATGGGAAACTCCCCTTTAAGACCCCCTAAACGCCAAGTCATTTCAGAAACTTTAAAAGCTAAATTGGGCCTCATCACTGAGCTGAACTTGCTCAAAATCCCTCCCAAAAATCGAAGGGATGGTCCCGATTTTTTACCGAAAAGAGACTTGAAATAAGAGCGTGAGAGAGACTCATTTCAGGGGTGAAAATCAACTCCTCTTCAAAGGGCCAAATTATAGGTGAAAACGGCCCAAAAATCAATAAATATATATATCATAAATACTTATATATAAATGACTTAAAAAGGCTTCCGATATTTAGAAAAAGTCCCTGAAAAGGGCTTAAAAACAGGGCCATTCACCCCGCCTCGGCCCAGAGCTACAAACCAGCCGAATATCGGGCCGTATCGATTCGATACGGCTTTTATTTATCTCATTTTGAAATAAAGAGTTGAGGCATTATAATCGCAGCTTAGTAAATCGTTACGGAGCTTAAATTTGAACTAGATTTCCTGATCATTTGCATCTCTGTCTAGAACAAACCATTTTCAGCTCCTCCGAAAGGACTCATCCCTCCCTGAAAAAGATATTGGTCTGAAGTAGATCTCCACTCAGATTACCTGACCTCAGTGATACCAATGTCTTCTCGAGGATGTACAATTCGGGGCAAGCACCCTTCCAATCCCAGGCACGGATTCATCTATACAGTTCTGAAGAGGTAGATCTACTGAATTTATGTTGAAACAAACTCCTTCGGAGATTGCTTCAACCGTTCCAGCAAATCATAGATTTGCTTCTACTCCGCTAAACATAGACTCTGCGAGCCCATGTTCGCGGCCGAGTTGATCCCAACTCGGCATAGTTCCTGTTTAATCAACAGGAACTAATGAGATGGGTGAATTTCTGTTTCAACAGCCAGAAATCAACTTGGTTTCTGACAGGAGGCTCTCATGAATGACTCGGCTCCTCAGCCACTCTCCGATCTCGAACAAATCGAACGAGACATGGAACAATTTCGGTCTCAGCTCGATCAATTGAGAGCTGAAATTCGTCGCGTTATCGTTGGGCAAGAAGAGGTCGTCGAGCAACTCCTGCTGGCCATTTTTGCCAGAGGTCACTGCATCCTCGAAGGAGTGCCCGGATTGGCGAAGACACTGTTAGTGAGTACTCTCGCTAAATGTCTCGATCTCGATTTCAACCGTATTCAATTTACCCCTGACCTCATGCCCTCCGATATCACAGGAACTGAGGTCATCCACGAAGACAAGGCCAACTCCACACGTACTTTCAAGTTTTTGAAAGGTCCTATCTTCAGTAATGTGATTTTGGCAGACGAAATCAACCGTACCCCTCCCAAAACTCAAGCAGCTCTGCTAGAAGCGATGCAAGAGCGGCAAGTTTCAGTAGGTGGTCAACGCTACCCTTTACCCGATCCCTTCTTTGTTCTGGCAACTCAAAACCCCATCGAACAAGAAGGAACCTATCCTCTGCCCGAAGCTCAACAAGATCGCTTCATGTTTAAAGTCTTCGTGAAGTATCCCAAATGGGATGAAGAGCGAGAAGTCATCAAAAGAACAACATCAAACGATACCGAAGACGTCAAGAAGGTTTTTAAGGCTGAAGACATCCTTAGAGCTCAAAGCTTAGTCCGACAAATCCCCGTCGCCGATCCCATCATCGACTACGCTATGAAGCTCGTTCGACAAACGCGCGTGGGAGCGACTGAAGAAGCTCCTCCCGGATATGTCTCCGAAGCCGTTGCTTGGGGTGCTGGTCCTCGTGCTTGTCAATTCTTGATCTTAGGGGCCAAAGCTCGCGCCCTGATTTCGGGTCGACATTACGTATCCTTAGAAGACATTCAAAACGTTGCCTACGCCGTTCTTCGCCACCGCATCCTAACTAACTTTCACGCTGAAGCCCGAGGTATCGACGCTGATTCGATTATCGCGCAGCTGATAGAGAACACCCCTACGGATAACCACTCGCTGCCACAAGATGACGAATTGGGAAAAGTACTTCGATCCTGATGCCCTAGCGCGTTTAAGCTCCTTAGAGCTTAAAGTTCACGCGGTAGTTGAAGGCATGATCTCAGGACTCCACCGAAGCCCTTACAACGGGCAATCGGTTGAGTTTATAGATCATCGTGAGTACGTGCCTGGAGATGATCCCCGTCATATCGACTGGAAAGTCTTAGGTCGCGCCGATCGCATCGTGATCAAGCGCTACGAAGAAGATACCAACTTGAGAGGACATTTGATCCTCGATGCATCAGAGTCGATGCGCTACGGCCAACCCGGCCGCCTCACCAAGTACGACTACGCCGGAACTTTAGCAGCCTCCCTCGCCTTTCTCTTGAATCGCCAACACGATGCGATCTCGTTATCGTTATTCGATGGGAAGATCGCAGAACGCGTTCCCCTGAGCACTCATCCGACAACATTGATGAACGTGGCTCAAACGATCTCTAACTTAGTTCCAAAAGAAAAGACTGACTTAGAGCCCGTGTTGAGTCAACTCGCTCAGGAGCTTCCCCGAAGAGGCATGGTCACGATCATCTCTGATTTCTTCGCACCCATCGACAAATTGGAAAAGGGGCTTCAAGAACTCCGAGCAAAAAAACAAGAAGTGATCCTGATTCATGTCATGGATCAAACCGAACTCACTTTCCCCTTTGAAGGAAACACTTTGTTTAAAGGGCTCGAAGATTACCCTGAAGTCATGCTCGACCCTCGGGCCGTTCGCGATGCTTACTTAGAAGAAATTCAAGAATTCTTAGACGAAATGGAAGCCATGGTGTCTCGGGTCGGAGTGGATTATCGCTTAGCTCCCACGCACGAACCCTTCGACATCCCTATCGTTTCCATCTTAGCTCAGCGCGCTCAAGCAAGAGGAGGACGAAGATAGATGTCGTTCCTCCATTCAGGTCTCTTTTGGGGAGGTCTCGGGGTTACCCTGATCCCCTTGATCATCCATCTTCTAAACAAACGGAGGTTTAGACCCCTTGAATGGGCCGCGATGGAGTTCCTTCTCAAAGCGATTAAGAAAAACCGCCGTAGAGTCCGTATCGAACAACTCATCTTGCTTTTGATTCGAACTCTACTAGTTCTCTTCATCTTACTGGCGATCGTTCGCCCTCACTTAAGTACGAGCCCTTTGGCTTGGTTGGGTGAAAACTTTCAGTCAGAAGAGAAATTGGTTCTCATCGACGATTCACTTTCGATGGGTTATCAAGAAGGCGGGGAAAGTTCTTTAGAGCGCGGCTTAAAAGCCGTCTCTCAATCGGCAGAAAAGCTCGCTCTCAAATCCGGTCGAGCCCCCTTTTCGATCTACCGAACTTCGGCATTTCAATCCCCTGTTTTCTCAGCTCCTAAACTGAGTATCTCTGAAGTTCAAAGCTTGAGAGATCGCTTAGATCCTGCAAGTTTTCCCGCGACCTCTACCCGAGCCAACTATCAGGCCCTCTTCGATGAACTCGCTCAACGTCCTTCCCCAACGACTGGAAGAACGATCACCATCATTACTGATCTTTGTAAAAACGATTGGCTACACTCTGGTGGAGCGGCCATCGAAGACCTTCAACGCGCCCTACAAAAACTCACCTCGAATGAAAAAACACCCCATCGCCTTCGTATCCTGAACGTAGGGGCGAAACGAAGAAACAACACCGCGATCACCGGGCTCTCGTTAACTCGTCCCGACGCCATCGTGGGTGTTCCCGTTCAGTTAGCCGTTGAGATTTCAAATTTCGGCCAGCAGGCCACTCCCGAAATCAGCTTGAGGATCCGAACGGAAAAAAGCGTTCTTCCCGGTCCAAAAGTCGAGCCCATTCCCGGGGGAGAAAAGATCTCCGTTGAGATTCCTCACACCTTTCATCAAAGTGGATCGCAATGGATTCGAGTTGAGTTTGAGGGCACCCCGGATGGTTTAAAAAATGATGACCAAAGAGAATTGGTCGTCGAGGTTTTAGATGCTATCCCCGTACTGGTGATTGACGGTGAACCTTCGAATGTGTTTGGAAAAGGAGAGAGCGACCTTCTCAACCAAGCTTTGAATCCTCAGGGTGAAATCGCATCGGGCTTCAGCCCTAAGGTCATTTTAGACAGTAACTATAAGAGCGAGAACTTTGATTCCTACGGGGCCATCTACCTCCTCAACGTCGCGACCTTAACAGAAGATTTTGCAGAGAAGCTCAACGCTTACATTCAATTGGGTGGCGCGCTCTTCATCTTCCCTGGGGATCAAGTCGATCTAAAAAACTATCACCAACACCTAGGAGCAGGAACTCAAGAAAAGCCTGGGCTCAAGCTCTTACCGGGAATACTCGAAGAACCCACTGGAGATGTCGCTCGTCCCGCTCATCTCGTCCCTCAATGGGAACACCCTGCGTTCCGTCTGTTAAAAGGGGCCGGAGAGAATCTCTTTAGCCTCGTTGATATCTATCGCTACTTCCCCCTTCAACTTTACGAAGAAGCTAAAGTCTTAGGGACGCTCACGGAGCCTGAGAATGCTCCTTGGCTCGCAGAAAAATCAGTGGGCAAAGGAAGGGTGATTCTCTCAACCATCCCCGCGGACCTCGAATGGACTTCCTGGCCGAGAAATCCTTCTTTCTTGCCGGTCATCTTAGAACTGTCATCTCTCAGCTCAAAAAGCCGATCCTTGCTTTGGAATCGTCAAGCCGGAACCACCGTTCAAATTCCAATCGATTTATCGCAAGTCAAAAGACAGGCTTATATCAGAAGCCCCGAATACCCGACGAAACCGCAACAACGAGTTCAAGCCCAACAAATCGAAGAGGCCTCGGAAGAGGGAAAAGCCGAAGAGATTCAATTTGCGTTCTTACTCGAAGACACGCGAACGAATGGGATCTACCAACTGATTCAAGAATCATTATCCGGTCAAGAAATCGTAAGACCTCTCGCGATTCATTCCGATCCTGAAGAAAGTCAACTCAGTGTATTAGCCGACGCGCAACTGCTTTCAAGCTATGAAGGCCTTCCCATCGAGATCTTAGATGATCCATCTCAATTGATGGATGCGGGAGACGGTCGATTTGAAATTTCTGACTTCCTCTGGGTGCTCGTACTGATTTTGATTTTCATCGAGATGACTTACGCTTGGTGGAGTGCGCATCATAAAAAGAAAATACCCGTCGATGCTGAAGTAACGGCCAAGCCCTTCACAAGGGGCGGTCTCAGAGACAAAACTCGAACATCGGAGGCTTGGAAATGATTCCCGTCAAGCCTCAAAACTGGCCCGACTGGCTCGTTCAACTCTTGGGTTTAGATCCCGAACGGATCCCTGCTGACTCTGAAGCCTTCATCAGCCTCGAACGGTTTCCTGAGGGTGGTTTAGGCTTACTGACTTTGGTTGGATTAGGCCTCGGAGCTCTGTGGATACTTTCGATCTACCGTCGAGAAGGCACGGTCGCGCGGCACAAAAAATTGCTCTTATCGAGTTTACGTCTGATGACCTTCGCCCTCGTAGCATTGGTCCTTTTCTACCCTGCCTTAGAGCTGAGCGTCAAACGAGACCAAAGGGCTACCACGATCGTCCTCATCGACTCCTCCTTAAGCTTTGGAATTAAAGACAGCTTTAAAGGTTTAACCGAAATCCAATCGAAGTTAAGCCAAGAGACCGGCATCGAACTCAATAAAATACCTGAGCACTCTCGGAGTCAAATCGTCGAAGCCTTGATGAAGCGTTCCAATACAGAGTTCTTAGCTCAACTGGAAGAAAAGAATCAGTTAGAAATCTTTAGCTTCAACAGTCACATCGAACCGATGGCTTGGACTCCGAAAAAAACACCTGAAGAAAAGGTCGACACCGAATCCAATTCAAGCTCACCCGAAACAGAAACTGAAAAGAAGAAAGTTCGTCCCGTTTATCAAACCGTCACTCCCGTCGGAACTTCGACTGATCTAGGAAATGCTTTAAGGCAAGCGGTTGAAGCTCAGCAAAATCGCCCCATCGCAGCCATCGTGTTGATTACAGACGGAAGATCCACATCGGGTGAAGATCCCTTAACGGTCGCTGAATACTTAGCTGGTTTGGGGATCCCGGTTCATACGGTGGGCATCGGTGATCCCAGCCCGATTAAAAATCTTCGAGTCCAAGGGCTCTTCGCCCCTGAACGCGTTTTTAATGGAGATCCAATCGCTATCGACGTCAGGATCGATCACCAGGGATTTCAAAATGAAGCGGTTGAAGTCATTCTTAAGGCCGTGCCTACTGACGGTGACCCAGAAACTGCAACCGTCCTGGATCGCTCGGAAGTCACCTTGGGAGAAAGCCGTGAAGCTACGGTTCGATTTGAAACTAAACTTAAGAAGACAGATTCCTACCGCCTTATCGCTCAAATCCAAGTGAGGGAAGATGAGGCCTTTAGTGATGATAATGAAAGTTTCAAATTTATTGATGTCGTCGATCAAGCAACGAAGGCCTTGATCATCGCGGGAGGGCCGACCAACGAATATCGTATTCTCAAAAACCTATTGAGAAGAGATAAGAGAGTCGATCTATCCGCTTGGTTGTTGAGTGCGGATCCGGATGCCCCACAAGTCGCCAACACCGTCCTGAAAAAGCTACCCCACACTCCCAAGGAATTCTTCGAATTCGACGTCATTCTCTTAATCGATGTCAATCCCGATCATCTACCACAAGAGTTTCCGAAAAACTTGGAGACCTTTGTTTCTAAACATCGCGGAGGTTTGGTTTACATCGCGGGAGAAAAAAATACGGCTCCCTGGATGAGTTCACCTCTCTACGAAGCCTTTCACAACTTACTACCGGTCGAAGCCGATAAGAATCAAGCGGATGCTGAATACGCAAGTGGAGAATTTTATACACAGATTTGGCCTTGGGTTCCCACCTCACAGGCCGTCTCCCATCCAGCGACCCGCCTTTCCACTCGATTGGAACGCAACCTTGAACTCTGGAGTGAACTCCCTGGCTTTTATTGGTCCTTCCCTGCATTAAAAGCTAAACCTGCGGCGACGACTTTAATTCGTCACGCCGATCCCAATCTCAGAAACGGGGATGATTTCCGTCCCGTGCTTGTCTACCAGTACTACGGAGGGGGACGAACCGTCTATTTGGGATCGGATGAAACTTGGCGCTGGCGTTCGATTCGAGAAGAGATCTACGATCAATTCTGGCTTCAAATGTTACGAGCCCTCACCGAAGGGCGCTTGCACGGTGATAGGAAAAAATTAATCCTCACAGATAAGGAACAGTACAGCCTGGGAGATCTCGTTCGACTCTCCGCTTTAGTTCAAGACGAGGAGTATCAACCCTCTACGGCTGACGAAGTGGAAATTTCGATCATCCACCCAAACGAAGACACAGAAACGGTTATTCTCAGCAAAGATGAGAGTCAATCCGGCTGGTTTCAGGGATCCTTCAGGCCGCGTCAGTTAGGGGCTTATCAATTCGAAATGCCCGAAAGCCCCAAGAAAGTGGTGGAAGTGCAAACTCCCGACATCGAATTTGAAGATACAAGGCTAGAAAGTTCGGTTCTAATAGAACTCGCACAAAAAACGCAAGGCTCTGTCGTACTTCCAACCTCCATAGGGGAGTTTAAGAAGTTACCTGATCTTATCCCGGATAAAAGAAGACAAATCGTGATCACCGATGATCCCCAGCCCCTTTGGGATAACAGTTTGGTCTTAGGATTGTTGGTTCTACTTTTAACCCTTGAATGGGTTGGTAGAAAGTGGTGCCGTTTGAACTAAAAATAAATGCTCGACCAATTAAAACCTCCTCACATTCAGGGCCCGAGTCGCCTCGAACGCAGTTTAGTTAGCGTTCGTCGGAGGTTGCGTCTTGTTACTACGGTGAGAGGTTCGAGCTTAACTCTAGCGATAATCTTAACTCTATGTCTGTTATCTCTGGGCCTTGACCGTCTCTTCCGCCTCGGAGTTCCCGCTCGAAGCGTCTGCTTGATGGTTTACTTCGGATTGGCGATCTACTTTACTTACCGCTGGCTCGCCCTCCCTCTATCTCGGCCCCTCTCCCTGCTTCAAGTCGCTGATCGTATCGAAAAGCTCAACCCAAAATTGAGTGATTTAATTCGCAGTGCCTTAAGTTTTAACTATCAACCCCTCGATTCAAATCGCACCACCCAGCTCTTAGTCGAAAAGATCAAAAACGACGGCGAAAGTAAGGCTGAAGAAATTCGACGAGTTCCGATCATCAAGCGCTGGGCTTTGATTAAGTCATTATTGATCTTTTTAGGATTTAGTTCGTTAACTGGGGTAATTCTAAACTTTTCACCTTCAGATACCTTGAGCACTTGGTGGCACCGAAACGTGCTTCTCAGCCAAGATCATCAATGGCCCTACAAAACTCGACTCAAAGTCTTAGGACTTGAAGATGGAGTTCTCAAAGTTCCCCGAGGGGATGCTCTGAGCATCGAGATCGAAGTTGAAGGAGAGCCTATCGATCGTGCCTCGATCGAAATGTTATTCGCCGATGGCAGGCGAAATTTCTCCCTCAATCAAACCGGAGTGAACTCATTCATTCACGTTCAAACCGAAGTGAGAGAGCCTTTCAAGTTTGAAGTCCTCGGTGGTGACTTTCGTTCAAAGCGCCACGAAGTCGTCGTTTTGAGTCGACCCAAAATTGAAAGCTTATCTTTGTTAGCTTCTTATCCAGATTATTTGAGGAGAGAGCCTGACACTCTCAGTAAGCCTACCGGCGAGATCGTCTTGCCCTTCGGAACCTCCGTAAAGTTTGTAGCTACAACTACGAAACCGCTTCAAACATTGAGGCCACAAAAGGAATCCCTATTCGATTACATTCAGATCGATCCCAACAATCCTC
This sequence comes from Planctomycetota bacterium, assembly GCA_028280485.1. Taxonomy (GTDB): domain Bacteria; phylum Planctomycetota; class UBA8108; order UBA8108; family JACQVS01; genus JANQLS01. The sequence goes on along the minus strand of JANQLS010000085.1, from coordinate 166,131 downwards.
AAAAAATCATCGGCGCCTTCACTCCGAAAGAAAACTCCACTCTCACCTTTAGCTACATCGATGTGGAAGGTGTGATTCCGATTCATCCCACTCAGTTGCAAGTACGCTTGGAGCCCGATAAGGCTCCAACCGTCAAGTTGACTTCCGATGGAGTTGGGAATTTCATCAGTCCGAACGCCAAGATTCCTCTCAACGTTCAAGCACGGGATGATTATTTAATCAGTCAACTCCATCTCCTCCATCAGCAAAATAAAGAGCTCAATAGCCTGGAATCCTCTGAAACCGAACCAGAAACAAAATCAGGATCCCTGAAGATTCCTGAATTTAAAGAGACTCCATTTCATCAGAGTCAATTCACACTGGAAGTTGAATCGCTCAAAGCGGAAGCAGGAACTCGCCTTTCCCTTCAAGCTCAAGCTACTGACAGTGACACCTTGACCGGACCTAAATCCACAACCACTCAAAGTCTTGAATTTAAAGTGGTCACCGAAAAGGAACTGATGGATCACTTTCTGCGTCGACAAGAAGAGCAGCACACTACGTTTAGCCGAGTTTTGATCAAACAGCGTGAAGCTCGAGACAAACTTTATGAAGCGATGGACACCGAGCTCCGACAAAACGGCGAACTTCAAAAAACAACTTTGCTCAAACTCAAAGCTTTAACCCAAACTCAAAGACAACTTTCAGCTAGATCTAAAGATGTCTCAAAAGCCTTACAACGTGTTCTCAACGAAATGAAAAACAACCGGGTGGGTCAAGCGAAGGAATTGAACCATCTGGGACAAAAAGTGATCGAACCTCTCGATCAGCTCGCCCAGGATCAGTTACCGGAACTCGGGAAGAGTATCGACGATTTAAAAACAGCTCAACGTGGGAGCCATCGAGTCTCGCAAGCCTTAGAAGTCGCTGAAGAGCTTGAAAATTCGATCGAAGACATGGAATCGATTCTAAGCGCTATGTCCAAGCTGGAAGACTTTACCGAAATCGTCAATCGTCTGCGGGATTTGATCCAAGTTCAGGGAGATTCCCGAGACGCTTTAGAAAAGCATTACAAAAAGATTCTTGAAGACTTCTTCGAAGAAGACGACATTTTTGATGATGAGCCCTAGTAGTAACTTGTGAGCCCTCTCCACTTAGCTTATTCTTAATGCCATGAGGAGATCGGTATCAGTTGCAAAAAGTATGCTGCGCAAATTGTAATGAACTCTTTAGACCAAAATGGTTTATTAAGAATCTTACTCAGGCCTTTAAAAGATAATTGCTATGAACTCGATGAAAGCCTCTCTCTCATTCAGCGAACGGCTCCTCTCTCAAAGCACTCTTCATCTCTTTTTGCCTATCTTGCTCGTATTGAGTTTAGCTAGCTCTTTATACGGCCAGGCCGATTCAAAAAAACCCACTGCAGCTGACACTAAAAAAGCTAACCAAGAATCCGTAACAGATGACTTCGCAAAAACGAAGCAAGAGGAAGCGCGAAAGAAGCTTCAAATTTTTGAAGAGGCCATGAACCGCCTCGAACGCCGAATTCGTCAAACCGATCCCGAAAAAGCCGCAAAGCTCAAAGCTGCCTTTAAAACCTCGAGGGAACGCTTGATTCGTGAGGGAATGGAGAAAATATTAACCCTCATCAAACAAGATAAGTTTCACGAAGCCATCGAAGATCAAAAAGTTCTCAAATCTCGCTTAGAAGAAATTCTCCAAATTCTTTTAGAACGAGACATCGATCTCCGTGAACTCATCAAAGAGATCAAAAAGCTTCGAGACGTCGTTCAGGGTTTAGATCAAGTCATCAAAGAGGAAACCGAAGAAAAGATCGCCTCCGACAATGCGGATGCAGCGGGAAAAGAACTCAAACAAGCCGCCGATGCTAACAAAAAGATCAAGGAGCTCACGGAAGCCCAAAAAGAAATTGAAAACGAATTAAAAAAGAACGAAGGAAAAACTGGCCCGAATGCGAAGGCTCTAGAAAAGAAGGAACTCAATGAGTTAGCAAAAAAACAAGCCGACCTTCAAAAGGAACTCGAAGAACTCATCCAACAGCTGAACAGCTCTAAAAAGAGTTCAAATCAGAAAGATTCACAGAGCTCAAATTCAAAGGGCCAAAATTCAAAAGGGGCTGATCCTTCCAAGTCGAATTCTGATTCTCAAAATTCTAAGTCGCCCAGCAAGTCCGGAAAGTCAGGCAAGTCCGGAAAACAAGGGCAATCGAGTCAGTCTTCGAAAAGCTCTTCTCAATCGAGCTCTAGCTCATCTTCCTCCAAAAGCCAAAGCAGTTCTTCATCCGGTAGTCCTAAACAACAAAAACTCAACCAAGCATCGAAGAAGATGAGCCAAGCCTCAAAATCGATGCAACAAGGCCAAAAACCTCAAGCTTCTCAACTTGCCACCGAAGCAAGAAAAGCCCTAGAAGCCGCCCAAAAGAAAACTAAGGAACAATTAGAAAGGTTACGTCGACAACGAGACTTCAAAAAGATGAAGAAGGATCAAGATTCGACGAAAGCTAAAACGCTAGACCTCGCCAAAAAAATGGAGCGCACTCCTCCACTAACTCACTCTCCCAAGGGTGGAGTGCCAGGAAAAGAAGATGTGCAAAAGGCTTCCCAGTCGATGGGTCAAGCTTCTGAATCGCTTTCTTCAGGCGAAGCATCTCAGGCGAGCCCCAAGCAGCAACAAGCCTTAAACCAACTCAAAAAAGGTCGAGACGAAGCTGAGCGTACCTTAGAGAACTTGCAAAAAGCTCTTCGTGAACGCTTACTCGCTTATTTAAAGGAACGCATCACGTTCATGCTCGATAAGCAAAAACGCATCTCGAAAAACACTCGCTCGCTCAATTTAGCTATTAAAGTGGCGAACACTTCCGAAGAAGGAAGCCTAAATAAAGAGCTGACGGTCTCCAGAAGAAATCAACAGAAAGCACAAAACCTGGCTCGCCAAGAAAGCGCATTAGCCTTAGTAGCGGACGACATCATCGACATCCTGACTGAGGATGGAACAACTCTAGTCTTTCCTCAATTAGTAGGTGCCGTCAAAAATGATCTTCAAAATGTTGCTCAGCGCCTCCTTCAGGTAAAGACCCAAGAACACACCCAACAAATTCAAAGAGACATCGAGGCCTCACTTCGAGACATTTTAGAGGCGATCAAACAAACTCAGAAAAAACCGGCACCTCCCAATCCAGGAAAGGGCCGTCAATCTAAGAGTGGAACGGGGCCTTTATTACCAAAGTCGACTGAACTCAAAATGGTTTTAGCTCTTCAAAAGAGAGTTAACGAACGAACCAAACGGCTCGACAACAACCTTAAAGTCGACTTAAAAAACGCCCCTCAAGAACACATCGAACAATCAAAGAGACTTTCAGAACAACAGGAAGCCGTCAGAAAGCTTCTTCTTAAAATCGCAAGATCTATGAGATAAATCAGCGTTGACCATGGAAAATCCTTATCAAGCACCTGAACATTCCGGCGACGGGCCCATCGATGATTTCGATGCTTCTGGAATTGAAGTCGCCGAACCTCTTTTTCATAATCGAGGTTGGCTAAAATTCGTTGGCATCATGTCTATTCTTTATGGTGTTCTCGTTTGCTTATCCATCATCGGTATAATCTTTGGCTGGATACCCATCTTAGTCGGGGTGAAACTACTCAACTGCAGTCAATCACTCACGGATGGCTACCCTTCGATGAACACTGCAGAGGTAAAATACGGCATCGGTGAACTCAGTTCAGCGATTAAGTTCCTCGGTATCTTCGCCATCATCATGTTATCTCTGATGCTTCTCTATTTTACGTTCATTATCGGTTTGGTTGTTTTTGGAGTTTTGAGCTCCCCAGATTTTTAAGAGAACGAGTTCGCTCTAAATCGAGAACTTTTGATCATTCAGGCTTTTTGATGATCGAACACCCTGAATTTAGGGTTAAATTATTAGAGGGCGTGTGTTTAGGAATGGATCTACCAGGGATCTGTAAAGGACCTCCAATTACGGTATGGTAGCTGATTCCATTTTATTGAATCAACAGAATCGGGATTCAGAAGATGAAGATCTTTATTAACTCTCTTATCACTGTTTGTGTTCTTTCAACCTTCCTGGCCGTATCTGAAGTTCAGGCCCAAGGAAATCACGAACTCAAACAGACCGACAAGATTGAGATGTTTCTTCAACATGTTGGACGAAAAGCCAATATTGAAACTGAGGCTTTCAAGTCTTTGATCCTCGAATATGAATTAGCCCGAAGCATGGAGTTTTTGGGAAGCATCCAAATGGATCTCTCCGGTGAAAACTTCATCGAAAAATCTCTATCTAAACTCGATCCCAAATTCAAAGAAGCATTAGATCAATTTAAAAAAGATCCCAAAGGCTCAGAAGCATTGTTTAAAGAAATCGCACTGAGCCCCGATCCTTACCCGACCGCTCACGCCCTTCTCAAGTTGTCTCAAATCGCTTTTGAGAAAAAAGAGTTCGGTGAGGCATTAGAACTTTCACTCAGAGTCACTCGAAATTATCGTCGTTTCTTATTACTCGACACCGAAGCATGCCTCTTGGCTGCCGATGCTTACCGCGAGCTAAAAAAACCTCTTCTGGAGTACCTTCAATTATCGATCCTGATGACCGATTACCCTGAAATCTCCGAAAAGATGAAAGAAGAGGTTCAAAAACGAATCGCTCAGCTTCAAGCCAAAATTACCCCTCCGGTTAAACAGGTTTCCAATTGGATGGAGAATGTTGAAGATTTATTAGACAAGACGATCACCGCAGAGGATCCCACGCGAAACAAGCAAGAAGACATCTCCAGCGTGATCGAAAAGATGATCGCCCTACAAGAAGCTAAAGAACGAAATGCTTGTGGCAATTGCAGTGGAAAAGGTGGAAGTAAACCTGGGAACAAGCCCGGGAATAAAAAGGGAAACAATCCCTCCTCACCCGCCGAAAATTCGCAGCTGGCGAATTCAGCCGGAGAAACCAAACTGGGGGTTTACTCCAACGCTGATCCCAATAGTATCTGGGGATTGCTAAAAGAACGCCAAGGAGCTGAAGCTCTCCAAAGCTTCCAAACCAAATTGCCTTCTCGGTACCAAAAACTTCTCCAACAGTATTACAAAGGCCTCTCTAAGCAAAACAGCTCAGAGTAAGTGGTTCACATTTAAAGAATCTTATGAGGACTTCTCATTCACTCCGTCATCAACGATCAGTGCTTATAATTAGGTTGTGGGTATTTTTTGGGCTAACAATCGCCGCCCCTATTTTTGTCGGAATGGGGCTCACCCTGATCGCCCAAGAGGAATCCGAAAACAAATCGGCTGAGAAAAGTTATTACCCTATTTACATCGAGCTCATCGATGGTAGTTCAAAAACGGGCGTCCTTGATGTCCTCAGTTCTAAAGAACTTCGTTTAAACTTAGCAGATTCCAAATCTACTTCCCATAGTGTGCCTTGGCACGAATTACAAACTTTCCGTTTTCTTTCCTTAGAACAGCAACCCAGCAAAGTACCTCAGCTTTCAAAAACAGATCTCAAAAACTTATGGGATCGAAGATCGTTTGTTCAGTTTACAACGGGTGAAAAAGCTTCCGGGAAAGCACTGAAGGCAGATCCAAAATCTCTTTCCTTCAGTATTCGTGGAAAAGCTAACGAGGCTCACCCCCAAGGGGCACCCCTCGGCGATTTCGAGTTTCCTCTCAATAAAATTAGAGGTATTCGCTTGAGAGTCGCTTTTCTATCGGACAACAGTTTTGAAAAAGCCCTCAACGATAAACCACCCACCCAAGATGTCGTATTCGTTCGACGCGGCCCTCAACTTCTCCGTGTCCAGGGCACTTTTAAGGGAATGGATGCCACGCATGTTTCGATTGAGTTTCAAGGGAAGACAAGAAAGATCAAACGAGACCGTATCCAAGGCATCATCTTTTCAAATCTGAATTCAAAACCTCAAAAAGGCTATTCCGGAACTCTTCACTTAGAAGGCTATTCCAATCTACCCGCAGTGCCCGAGGCCTTTAAAGTTGTTGAGGGAAAGACACCTACCTTAGATTTTAAGGTCGGAGAAATCATCTCCAGCTTGCCCACCAATAAAATTCAAAAGCTGACTTTCGCCAGTGATCGATTGAGCTTTCTCTCTGATCTAAAACCGATAGAGGTTAAAGAAAAAGCCTTCTTAGGGGCTCCTTTCAAATTCAAACGGGACAAAGCTGTCACCGGATCCCCCATGCGAATGAAGGGGAAAGTGTTTAGAAAAGGTTTAGGGGTTCACTCTCAAAGCACTTTGGATTACGAACTCAAAAAAGAATACGAAACCTTCTCAGCCATCGTTGGCCTCCAAGACGGTTCAAGCCGACACGCAAAAACGGTCGCCCGAATCTTTACCGATGGTAAAGAGGTTTGGAAACAAGAATTTTCTTATGGTGATGCTCCCCAAGCCGTCAATATCTCCATTAAAGGGGTCAATATCCTTCGACTGGAAGTCGATTTTGGCGCCGACACCTTGGACATCGGAGATCAAGTGAACTGGGCTGAGGCACGAGTTCTTAAGGGAAACTGATTCAATGAACTTCATGACACTCAAGCTTCTTTTGCTCTTAACATTCTCGATGGGGTTCTCCCTTTCACCAATCTCTAGTCAAGAGAATGAAAAGGTTAAAAAGCTAAAACTCCCCGAAATCGTCTCGAAAAGTATCCCGTGGAAACACGATCCTAAAGAGATCTTTTCTGAAGCTGTACTTAAAAAGGCAAACTCAAAATCAGAGACAAAGAAGTACGTACTCATCGATTTTGAAGCCGAATGGTGCGGATTCTGCAAAAAATTAGATCGCGAAACTTATACCGATGAAAACGTGATACGGTACTTCGCTGAACATTTGGTGGCATTAAAAGTCGATGTCGATAAATACCCTCAACTCAAACTTCACTTTAAAGTTGAAGGCCTTCCCACTATGGTCTTGGTGAGATTCCCCGAGACGGATAATAAAAAGAAACTCTCCCTTACGGACTTAAAAGAGGTGGGCCGTTTTGTAGGTTATCGCGATGCCCCGGAATACTTAAAAGAAGTTAGAAAGCTCACAACCAGTGATCTCGCCTTGCGGGAAATTGAAAAGGTCGCTCAAGACAATCCTGATGATCCGGATGCCCAGAGGGCTTTAGCCCGAGCTTTAGTCGCCGATAGCCAATTGACAAAAGCCCAAAAAGTCTTAGAGAAGGCCAGCCAGAACTCCAAGTTCACGGAGGCCAAAATCCTCGAAGTCAAGATGGATCTCGCCTTGGTCTTGACTCAGAGAAAGCTTTGGCCAGAAGCATCAGAGTTATTCAAAACGATCTCTGAATCCGAAAAGAGCCCACGAGAACTTAGAAGTAAAGCTCAACTGTCCTTAGCCATCTGTAGAGTGAGTTTAAAAGAACTCCTCCTCGCTGAGGAGGCTCTTAAACCTCTTCTCGCTAATGTGAAGCAGACGGTTGAGGAGGCTCTAAAAAAGCGAGGAGCCGCTCCTCCTCCCCCAAAAGAAAAGAAAGTCAGCCCTGAAGACATGCGCGTCTTAGAGATTGTGCAACTGGAGGCATTATTCTTGAGAGGATATTTGAGAGCGGTAAAAGGACAAGCTAAAGCAGCTCTCGATGATTTAAGACTAGCCGAACAAGCCGACCCATTAGGCAAATGGGGCTCCCAGGCGGGCTTTATCGTTCGACGATTAGAACGTTAACCTAATTCTTTGGTCAACGTCACTTCATTGCCGACTTCGTTATATTCCATGGAGTCGAAGAGATGTCGGCAAATCATGATCCCCCGGCCGTGAAGTGCGAGCAGATCATTTGGAGCCTCCCGTTCAATAAATGAACGCCAATCAAAACCGGCTCCCTCATCGCGAATTTTATACTGAACGACTCTGTCAGTGAGCGTGTATTCGATAGTCACTTTTCTAGAAGAGTACTGAGGATCTCTTTGCCTCTCTTCTAAAAGCTTCATATAGGTTTGATTTTCAAGAGACTGATTCTTTTCCTCTGAAGTGATCCCCAAATTTCCGTGCTCAATCGCGTTGACGATGGTTTCGTGTAACCCCAATGCGATGTCTGCCCTCGCCTTATCGAAGTCCCCCCCCAAACCGATCAAGAGTTGATTGATAATACTTTGAACTCGATCAGTATCGCTCGGTATCGACAAAACCTTCTTTTCTTCAACGATGCATTCTTGATCTACCCCTTCACTCAAGTTATCTAAGCTTTGCGCTAAGGAGTCACGCAAGTTTTGGAATTGTCGTCGTAATGTATCTAAGTCTTTCTTTTGTCGGAGTTGCGCATTGAGCCGAGCGATAAATTCACCCTGCCGGAAGGGTTTTTGAATGTAATCGACCGCCCCAGACTGGAAGCCTCTCTCTTTAACCGTAACATCGGTAATCGCACTGACGATGATCACGATACTGTCTTGAGTTTCGGGTTTCTCTTTGAGCTTCCGACAAACATCCAAACCTTCCAATGAAGGCATATTGAGATCGATGAGCACAATATCGGGACCCTGATCTTTAGCGATCGCAAAAGCCTCACTCCCATTATCTGTAGAGAGAGTTTCAAAGCCTTCACGACTCAACATCGACTCCAACATCCCGAGAACTTCCGGGTTGTCTTCGATGATTAAGATTTTTGAACTAACTTCAGGACTCGCCATAAATTGAATTACTCCAATAGAAAGAAGAAGGTCTTTTGAAGTATGACATCAAAAGCCCCACGAGGAGCAACTTTCCAATTTATCGGATCCTAATTACAGCATCATCTCGAGGCCGATAATGATGGCAACCCTACATTTCGGCTCCAATTCACTGCGTGAGCCTCCATCGACGCTGACTTCTGATAAATCAGCTCAAGTTTTGGCATGAATCGTAGGATTATCAATAGAGAGACTATCTATATTTTTTGACTTTGAAAGGAACGATCCTTGGAACCTATCCATTCTTCGAGAGCTGATGCCGACCGCGACCAAGAGAGTGAAAAGAAAGTTCGCTCTCCCTCGAACCTGCTAGCCTTTAGAGATGTTGGCTTTATCACTCGAAACGCTCTACGCCCCGTCCGTTTACAGCTTGAGCTCTTAAAACCCGAGTTGATTCAAAACGAAGAAAACATCAAATCGACCATCGCCGTATTCGGAAGTGCTCGCATCCCTTCGCCTGAAGATTCAGATTATATGATGCAGAAGGCTGAAGATAAGCTGAAGCAATCTCCCGACGATCCCGAGGTCCTCCGAGAAGTCAACATCCTCAAAAGCCTCGCTAAAAAAACGAAGTACTACCAAGAAGCTCGGAAATTTAGCCAGCTAGTTTCCCAGGCTTGTCAAAAAGACTCAACCTGCGATCACGTTGTCGTCACTGGAGGCGGGCCGGGCATCATGGAAGCCGCAAATCGTGGAGCCTACGAGATCGGGGCCAAAAGTATTGGCCTCAATATCACGCTCCCCTTCGAGCAAGAAGCGAACGCGTACATCACCCCCGAACTCTGCTTTAAATTCCATTACTTCGCGATAAGAAAAATGCATTTCTTATTGCGAGCCAAAGCTCTCGTCGTCTTTCCTGGGGGTTTCGGAACCTTCGATGAGCTTTTTGAGACTCTAACCCTTATCCAGACTCACAAAATGAAGTACGTGCCCGTGATTCTTTTCGGGCGGGAGTTTTGGAGTCAAGCGGTGAACTTTGATTTCCTTGTTCAAGAGGGGGTCATCTCACCCAAGGATCTCGATCTCTTTAGCTACGTTGAAACCGCTGAGGAAGCCTGGGAACAGCTAACGTCTTACTTTAAGAACGGGGATCCTCCTAATCAGGAAGACGATCTATAAACCAGCCTGGAATATCGATCTTAAAAATAGTGCTCATTCCAGAATGGAGCCGAAAGCGATTTTTTGCTACAATACAAGGCTCGCAGCAGTTCACTATTCATTCTCGCATACCCAGTATGAAGGCTTCTGTCCGTCTTTATACTCCAGGTCCATCTCCCTTTGAGGCTGCTTCAAATTCTCTTAAATAACGTTGGGATATGGCCTTCAGACGTGCGAGCCAACCTCGGCCTTCATGAACGATGAGGTTGTACTATGGCCAAAAATCTCCTTCAAAAGATCTGGGACGCGCACACCGTCCGTCAATTACCCAACGGCCAAACTCAACTATTTATCGGTCTTCACCTCATTCACGAGGTGACCAGCCCCCAAGCTTTCGCGATGGTGCGTGAACGGGGTTGGAAAGTACGCTTCCCCCAACGAACGGTAGCTACGGTAGACCACATCGTCCCCACTCACGATCAATCTCGACCCTTCCAGGACGCTCTCGCTGAACAGATGATGTCAGCTATCGAGAAGAACTGTAATGAGTTTGGGATTAAGCTCTACGATCTCAATAGCGACAACCAAGGGGTCGTTCACGTCTTGGGTCCCGAGTTAGGTTTGACCCAACCTGGAATGACCGTCGCTTGTGGTGACAGTCACACTTCAACTCACGGTGCCTTTGGTTCAGTTGCCTTTGGCATCGGAACGAGTCAAGTACGTGATGTTCTCGCGACTCAAACCTTAGCGATGGATCCCCTGAAGGTTCGACGAATTGAAGTTAACGGTGAACTTCCCCCCGGTACATTCGCGAAAGACATCATTCTTTCGATCATTCGCAAGCTGGGAGTTAAAGGTGGCGTCGGTTACGCCTACGAGTTTGCCGGATCCACGATCGAGAACTTGTCGATGGAAGAACGCATGTCGATCTGCAATATGTCGATCGAAGGCGGTGCTCGAGTGGGTTACATCAATCCTGATCAAACCACTTTCGATTACCTCAGAGGACGCGAGTACGCGCCCCAAGGAGAAGCTTTCGACCGCGCAGTTGAATGGTGGAAGTCTTTAGCTTCAGGTCCGGATGCTGACTATGACGACGTTGTCAAAATGTCGGCTGAAGAGATCGAGCCCACCGTAACGTGGGGAATCAATCCCAGCCAATCTGTTAAGATCTCAGAGAAGTTACCTTCTCCTGAGAGTGTTCCAAGCGACGAAAAAGGTTCCGTAGAGGAAGCTTTGGAGTATATGGATTTTAAAGCTAATACTCCGATCCAAGGTGTCAAGATCGACGTTGCCTTCATCGGTAGCTGTACCAACGGAAGGATCTCTGACTTAAGAGAAGCCGCCAAGATCGCCAAAGGCAAAAAAGTAGCCGACGGCGTGAAAGCCCTCGTTGTCCCCGGCTCTAAGAAAGTTTTAGAACAGGCTGAAAGTGAAGGTCTCCACGAGATCTTTATCGATGCCGGATTCGAATGGCGAGACGCAGGTTGTTCCATGTGTTTAGCGATGAACCCTGACAAGTTACAAGGAAGAGAAGTTTGCGCTTCTTCTTCAAACCGTAACTTTAAAGGCCGACAGGGAAGCCCCACCGGCCGAACATTGTTGATGAGTCCTGCGATGGTCGCAGCGGCTGCTGTCAGTGGTGAAGTTGTTGACGCGCGTGACATTTAAGGACAAGGCAATGACTGATAACGAAAGCTCAAAAATCCAAGCTATCTCCGGTCGGGGTATCGCAGTGAGAGGGGACGACATCGACACGGATCGAATTATCCCCGCGCGCTTCCTCCGTTGTGTCACCTTTGACGGACTTGAAAATCACGCCTTCGAAGATGATCGCCGAGACTTAAGCGGTCAAGTTACGGGAGACCACCCCTTCGATAAAGAACAGTTTCAAGGCGCTAATATTCTTGTGGCCAACAACAACTTTGGCTGTGGATCGTCCCGCGAACACGCCCCTCAATCCTTGGTACGCTGGGGCATTCAGGCCTTCATCGCCGAATCCTTCGCTGAGATCTTCTTCGGAAACTGCGTCGCATTGGGTACGCCCTGTGTCGTCGTCAGCTCTGAAGATTCAGAAAAGCTTCAAGACTATATTGAAGCTAATCCCAACGGCGAACTTTCGATCGACCTCGAATCTAGGAAGATCAAAACCTCTGACTTTGAGATCGACCTCACCATCCCCGACGGCCCCCGAGAAGCGTTCCTTAATGGAACTTGGGATGCCACGGGTCAGTTGCTGAGTGGTTTGGATCAAGTCGATGAGGTGGCGAAGGCATTGCCTTATGTGAGTGGGTTTTAATCGAACCTTTTCGAGTGATAGCACATCTGTACCACCCCTTTTCAGGAAAGAGCCTGGGGCAAGCCCAGGCGCTACAGGCGTTATCGATTTATAACCATATTAATTCTGTAGGGGCGTCCCTTGTGGGCGCCCTTTTCCTAGCCATCACGAATAATTAAGAATAATTACGTTTTCCAAGGCAAAGGGCTGGCACAAGACCAGCCCCTACAGGCGATAATGGGTGGTGCCGAATTTGCAAAAATTTGGCCAGTAAGCGTATCCCGCCAAACTTTGACTAGTTCGGCTAAAAGCCAACCACGAAATCTTAAGCAACCAGTACAAAAATAAATGCCTTCCATCCACCACCTTCTTACCTTCGCACTCTTACTAACCGTCACCTCCACCCTCACCGCCGAACCATCTCTTCTTCGAAACGTCGTTAAACGAGATGCCTTAACCAACTCCCGCATCAAGTTTGAACGTGGAGGCAAAGGCCATGTGGCCTTCATTGGGGGATCGATCACGGAAATGAACGGTTACCGCCCGATGGTGACCGCATACTTGAAAAAAAGATTTCCGAAGACGAAGTTTAAGTTCACGGATGCTGGGATCTCATCAACTTGCTCGACGACGGGCGCTTTTCGTCTCGAAGATCATATTCTTAAAAATGGACCTATCGATCTCTTCTTTGTCGAGTTCGCGGTTAATGATGATCAAGATGCCGCCCACGCTGAGCGAGATTGCCTGAGAGGTATGGAAGGGCTTATACGCCATACGCGAGCTCACAATCCCTTTGCGGACATCATCAACACTCACTTCGTCAATCCGGGAATGCTGAAGCAAATCCAGAATGGCAAAGAGCCCATGACGATGAGGGTTCATGAGCGAGTAGCTAAGGTCTATAACGTTTCAACTATTCGCTTAGCTCACGAAGTCGCGCAACGTATTGGTGAAAAAACATTAACGTGGAAGAAGTTTGGGGGAACCCATCCTGGCCCAGTGGGAAACCGCGTTTGTGCCGACATGATCGAAGCTTTGTTGAATTCCTGTTGGTCGAAAGACCTTCCCGCTTCAACCCAACTAAGTCAGCACGTCTTACCCAAAGCTATTGATAAACGAAGTTACAGTCGAGGCCGTTTTATCGATATCTCAAAAGCAAAAGCCCTGAAGGGCTTCAAAATCGAAGTTCCCCAGTGGAAGAAGCTCCCCGGAAATTGTCGCACTCGATTCAAAAATGAGAAGTTAATCACCGCCAGTCAGGTGGGCGATTCATTGACCCTTGAGTTCAAAGGCGAAGGTGTTGGGATTTACTTACTCGCAGGACCCGATGCCGGAAAAGTGAACATTTCTATCGATGGCAAAGAGGCGAGGGAATTTGATCTCTACCATCGTTACAGCCGTGGTCTTCACTATCCCCGATCAATTATTTTTGCTGCCGAACTTTCTGATGGCCCTCACAAACTCACCTTAACTGTAAGCGAGAACAAGAATAAACAAAGTAAGGGGCATGCGGTGCGCATCCTGAAATTTCTCGCAAATTAAATTCATGCCTTGACCCCGAGAGCCTACACGACTATACCTTCAGGGTCGTTTCAGGCGTCATTCTTTGACATCACCTTTAGACCGCTCAATAGATCTAAAGGTCGACAGGGAAGCCGGTGAGAATCCGGCGCGGACCCCGCCACTGTAACTGGGGACTGCTTCAACGACTTTCATGCCACTGGTTTGTTCGATCGGTGTGTTCTCGACACACGGGTTGGCAAGCTGGGAAGGCCGGTTGAAGCGGGATGATCCAGAAGCCAGGAGACCTGCCTGAAGGTTCTAACCTATAGATAATCCTTTTCTATAGGTTTTTACTCCGGGGATCGAGATGACCACTTCACTGAAGCTAAGTCTATGAATAGACCTTCTCAGTGAATTGAGCCCTTATATTTTCACATCCTCACTGTGTAAATATCGCTCTCCATCTCCCTCCGGATAAATCTTGAGACTTCATTCAACTAGTTTTGTTTGATCAGAAGAACAAGGCATTTCGTTCATTTTAAATTGAATGTCTCGTCCTTCCCCTCGCTAGCGCTTCGGGCTAGTTAATTTAACTAGCCCGAAGCGCTAGCGAGGGGATTAAGTTCAGACGAAACCCATTGAGGAAGTCTCTTCTTCCCGCGGTGTTCAGGAGGAAACATGTTTCTTGGTTCTCGCATCTCTTATCTATTAAGTCTTAGCTTTTCTCTTCTACTTTTTTGTGCATTTGCTAAATCCCCGTCAACATTGGCCTCTGATTTCGCTGAACCTGTTGGCTGTTGGGAAGCTAAAGACGTCTTAACTTATCTACCCAACAAAGTCGGTTTAGGGGGGATCGCCTACGCTCCCGATGGAGACATCATCGCTTACGGCTTAGAGGATGGAAAAATCATTAAAGGCAATGAACACAAAGTCGAAGTTCTAGCCACTTTCACCGAAGGAACCTTCGGTTCGTTTCTAGTTTTAGCACCGAATCAAGAATTCGTTTACTTCGGCGAAAACTCTGAAGGCAACATTTATAAGATCCCTTTAGACGGCAGTGAAAAAACGATCATCGACAACATCCCTTTCAATTTTGACTTAACCTTAGATGAAAAAGGCAATGCCTACGTTTCAGCCCCGGGGCCTAATGGTGACAATCAAATTTATCTCTTGGATGATGATCCCAGTGCATTAAGCCCCCCTATCGTCGAAAATATCCCTGGTTTCTCGGGCCCTTTAACTTTTGACGAAGAGGGAAACCTCTACTACGGAACTTCGATCTTTGACGGCACGCCCCTTGAGATTCGTAAGTTTTCATTCGAAATGGTTGAGGAAGCCCTCAAGGGAACGCCCATTGATTTCGCGCATGGAGACACGATCGCCCAGGGAATCGAAGGCGTCTTCGATATGGAATCCTTCGGCGGAAAATTGTTCTTCACCGATTTAGGATTTGGAGCTGCGGGTCACGGTAGGCTATTAACCATCGATCTTTTCGATGATTTTGCTTTGGATTCCGTTCTCAACTTTCCAAGCCCTGGTGAAGCAGTCGTTTCCCCAACATATATCAGCACTGTCCCCGGTGATGCCAGCATGGACTGCGGCAAGGGAGAGCAAGGTGGAAAAATCGCGGTTGGATTCAGCGACTTTGCCTCCCTCAATAATATTTTAGAGTTCACCCCTCAGCTTCACTTCACTCGCGGTGAAGTCAACGGTATTTCTCCGGTCGACGTCTCCGATGTGGTTTTCCTTTTAGATTTTCTTTTCTTAGCAGGAGAAGAACCGGCCCATCCGGAAGCCGCTGATTGTAACGACGACGGTAACAAAGACATCAGCGATCCCATCTATTTAGTTGCGTATCTTTTCTTGGGTGGTAATCCCCCACCTGCACCCTTTGAAGAGCCCGGGATCGATCCGACAGAGTGATTTAGGTCTCATTTAAATTAGTCTGAAATAAACGAGGCCAAAGGGGCGGGGATGATTCTCCGCCCTGTTTTTACAAGAATATGGTTGGTTGTTAGACCCTTAAAGGCTTCAGCTAGTTTAAATGAATGATAACTGCTAGGTACTTCTTAAACGGGTCGCCCCAACAAAAAAAGCTCTAGCTAATATAGAATTAGCTAGAGCTTTTTTTAATTCTTAGAAAATCAATCCTGGGATGCAACGGGACCCTGGTATTGCGCACTGCCGAATCCCAAGACCGGCCAAAAAATGAATCCCAGGAACAATAATCCTAATGCAGTTCCAATACCGCGCCCAAAGGCTTTTGCCAAGTCGTTAAAAACGATAATTGAAACAACAAGATTTGCTAATGGAATCAAGAATAAAATAATCCACCATAGAGGACGACCAACAATCTCTAACATCACAATGACGTTATAAATTGGGACGATAGCCGCCCAGCCTGGCTTATCTGCTTTTTCAAAAGTCTTCCACATTCCGGCGATGATGATTAGAGTAAATCCGCATCCAAAAATCAAAGGAATGAACCCCAATAAGATAGCAATTAGACCTGCTTCCTCATTAGATAACGTTTGTTGACCAATTGTGAATAAATTAACAAGTTCCATTTAATCTGAACCCCTCTCTTGGTTAAATTGACTTTAAGTCGGTTAAAACCTGCCCGACCATTCTTTATCTATTTCCAACTCTATTTTCCCAATGAGCTGTAGCTCAATGAGAAGTTCATGATGATACTCATGTAGGGTATCTAAGGCAATACCAGCATATTCAACTGGCTGAAAAAACAATGCTTTATTACAGATTATCAAAAAGTGACGTTGCCTTGACTGGATTCTCTTCCTGAAAAAACTCAAACGGCACGTTCAACGGAAGACTCTCCTTAATTCCTGACACTTCAATGGTGGCTTTAAATGTTTCGTAGCAATCTAAGGCCCTCCGACACGCTTCGATGTCTTCAGGATCCACTTGAATGACACAGTCGATCTCTTGATCTGTTGAATACGAGAGTGGGAAGTGTTTGCTTTTCTTGCTCGTTTCTTCATTTACAGTATAAAAGGCTAATCTCTTTGGGCCTTCTCCCTGAGCTTGAAGCTGACAATAAACTCGTTTTACTAGGGCATGAGAAACAAGATGGTCATGAAAACCGGATATTCCATGAACGGCATAAGTGACTACGACCTCCGGTTCAATTTTTTGAATCTCCTTTAATATCGCTTGCTCAATTTCGATGGGATTCGATTCTTTCAATCCACTGTCGACAAAATCTAAAACCGTCATCCCCCTAAGCTTCAAAACTTTTTCAACCTCCAACATCTCGCGATACCGAACTTCGCCCATCTCCTCGATACTAAAACCAAATTTATGTCGTTGTTTGGTAGCCCCGCCCTTCGTCAGGGTGAGCAGATAGACCTCATGCCCAATCCTACTTTGGTAATGCAGCACTTGGCCCACTCCAAACGACTCATCATCGGGATGGGGAAAAATATAGAGAACTTTCATAAACGGATCTTTCTCAATCTGAGATTGATAGCGATAATTTAAAGGTCGTATCTCAACAGAAAATAGTTCCTTCATTTACATTCTAAATTCACAGTGCAAACTACCCGATAAGACAGATAGAGTTCACTTCAATCATGTCTAAAATCATATTTATTGCCACCACCATTTCTCTATTCCTTTTCGCAGGCTTGGGCTACTTCCTGTGGTCGAACGCTGAATCCACCCCCAATACCGATCCCCTGCCTAAAAAAATTGAGAGTGCGATTTCAGAAAAAGCTGACCTTCCTCTCGATATTCCTACATTTGAATCCACTTCTAACTCATCAACCTCCGTTCACCCCAGTAAGAAATCCCTATCAACTAAGTCGAACACTAAAACTGAAGAAGGCACTACCGGTAATCCTCAACGTGATGAATCAAACGCATTAAACTCAGAGTCCGGTCCCTCGACTTCGAATCCCCAACTGAACGAAAAATTCAATTCTGCCTTAGTGCGCTCGGCTAAACATATCGAATTCAAGCAACTCTTGGCTCGGGCTCAAGGAACGGCATTGCTCATTTTCGTTGAGGGGGAAGATTATGAAGGAGTGCCCGAAATTTTACTCGAGGTCGCATTAGGACCCAAAATTCATAAAAAATATACCGATCAAAATGGATACGCTTTATTCGAAAACTTGGTCGGCGGTCGATATAAAATCACCCTCGTCGACCACGATAATCGAAGAATCAAAACTACACATGTCTTGCCGATGGGGAAGGGTCAAAAGCGAGATTTAACCCTAAAGCTTAGACCGTTCGATTCGAGTATTTCGGGCCAAGTTTTAACTACAACGGGCGACCCCATTCCTAATATCACCGTTCGTGCCTTCGCCATCAATTACAACCATCACAGCCTTCCTCTCGTCCAAGAAGACCTTCCCGGTGAAGCGGTCAGCTTAAATGATGGCACCTTTAACATCGAAGGACTTACCGCAGGAGAGTACGTCATTCGATCCAATCCCACTGAGACTTGGCCTACCAGCTCAACAACCGTAAGCGCCCCGGCTGTCGACGTTAATTTGGTCCTCTATGAAGAAGTGGATTTCGTACTCTCAGGTTACACCGTTGACGAAGATGGAAATCCAGTCCCCAAGGTCGATATGCTGGCTTCCGTACGTGGCGCAAAGACGGTGTCGGAAGAAGACGGATCTTATCTTTTAAATTTGAAAGTTCGTATGGATCCTGAAGGACGCATTACGCTTTTGTCTCAAGCTGAAGGATTCATTCAAACCACGACGACCATTCCAAAACTGAAATTTGATGAAGTCTATCAAAAGGGTCAAAACATCCTTGAGATGGATATCGTTCTAAGTTCCGAAGGCGATGTGGGAACATTTTCTGGACGGCTACTGAACGCGCGTGGAGAGGCCATCGCCGGCGAAACTTTGTTTCTATCTTCTAAATCTCTCCGTTCAAGGTACAACGCAAAATCAAAAGAAGACGGCTCGTTCCAGATTGAAGAAGTTCGAGTAGCTGACGATTACGAAGTTCAGGTTCACCCCCAAAGAAACTACCGAGATTTTAAGGATGGTCCCATCGAAATTAAAGTCGGTGAAAACGTTGAAGACTTTGTCTTAGAAGAATTAGACACTGGAACATTGCTGGGCACTGTCATCGATGCTAATGGAAAACCGATCCCCGACTTTACATTCTTTGTACGCAGTGTCAGTTCGATGGCAAATTCAACCAGAGTGACTACCGACCGACTCGGGGAATTCCACATCGAAGGCATTCCAACGGGAGAACTTAGAGTTGAGAATCGTTCTTCCCCTCGACTTTCGATTCGAGGCTTAGAACTTAAGGCGAATGAAGAATTAGAAGTTCAACTCCCCACCGGCTTCGGCAACCACATCATTCAGGGTCTCGTCACCGATGCCACCAATGCCCCAATCTCTGGAGCGAAAGTGTTAGCCACGTTAAGAATCCAACAGGGATTTCTCAGAACCACCCTCTTTACGGATGTTCGTACGGACAGTAAGGGCATTTATACGATCAATAATTACGGTAAAGGTGACTTAGAACTCTTGATCACATCTCCACAGTTCAACACCGGAAAAAAAGTAAAAACGATCGGGGATCAAGAGGATGTGAGGATTGATGTTAGATTGGATAAGAAGTAGTCCGCAAGCTCCGCTTGCGGCCCTCTTAAAAACGCTCTAACGTCATGAATCTAAATATGGACAAAAACGAATGACTCGCTTTAACTATCCCGAAGCGTCAGCGAGGGGACGAAACATTGGGTTGATTTCAAATCACTTCAATCTACGAAATATGGAAATGACTCCATCCCACCATTAAACCATTTTAATTTCAGTTTACTAATTCCCCCTCGCTAGCGCTTCGGGCTAGTTAGATTGTTCGCTTAAATCGAATGAATCTAAAGAAGGCTAGGATTGGGTGACTCGTTGAGAGTTGGAATAAATAATGATATCAATGCCCGTAACCTAGGAAGGCCGCACGCGGCGCGTGCGGACTACAAGCGGACTACCCACCACTAATCGCCGGGATAAACTGCACCGTACTTCCCTCGCTCACCTTTTGCTTTAAACCATACGAACTCACTTCATTGTCGACGGCTGCAGCGAGTCCCATCCTAAGCTTGCCGTCTTCGATCAAACGATCCCTGATTCCCGGGTACTGTTCGTCTAAATTTTCGATGAGCTCAAGAACTGTAGACCCTTGAGCCGACACATTAGCTTCGCCCCCAGTCACCTCTCGGAGCTGACTGGGGATAATAATTTTTGGCATCGAATCAAGCCTCCACACCCTGAGGTAAAGCACCCTTTTCCTTAAGCAATGCTTTGAGGACGCGAGTCGAATTCATCGGCAGTTCACGCAACCGAATACCGATGGCATCGTAAATAGCGTTAGCGAGAGCTGCACAAGGAGGAACAATCGGTACTTCGCCCACTCCGCGAACACCAAAGGGATGACCGGGATTGGGGACTTCAACCAAGATCGTATCGATCATCGGTAGATCAAGAGTCGTCGGCATTCGATAGTCTAAGAAGTTGGCATTGGTCATATGGCCATCTTCGTTGTAATGATACCCCTCGTAAATAGCCCAGCCGATACCTTGAACCGCGCCACCTTGAATTTGACCTTCGACGTAAGAAGGATGAATAGCTTTTCCAACATCTTGGGCGGCGGTGTATCGAAGAACTTGAACCTTCCCCGTATCAGGATCCACTTCGACGTCGACGATATGAGTACCAAATCCTCCGCCTACTCCTTGAGGAGAAACACTAGCTTGCTCAGACAATGCGCCTCCGGTTTCATCTAAGGAACCGGCGAGCTCTTTGAAAGTAATGGATTTACTTGAATCGGATTTCGAACGATAGACGTCGAGTTCAACTTCAACATCACTCGCATCTACTTCCCAAAGTTGAGCTGCGCGACGAGCCATCTCCTGTTGAACTTTCTTGCCGGCTTCGATCACCGCTAATCCTGTGGCAAAAGTCACCCGACTTCCACCCGTGATGTCGGTGTAACCCACAGAGTCTGTATCGACGACCATAGGACGTACATCTTCAGCTTCGATGCCTAAAATTTCGGCGAGTTGCATCGCTAAAGAAGTTCGCGTCCCTCCGATATCCGTAGAGCCTTCGATCAAACGCACCGTTCCATCTTTCTCTACAGAAACGGTTACACTCGATTTAAAGCCACAGTTAAACCAAAAACCCGAAGCGACTCCCCGACCTCGAAACGATCCTTCCTTCGGAGCTTTGTAGTGTTCGTGTGACTCGCAAGCTTCAAGCGTTTCAACGTATCCGATTCTTGGATAAGCCAATCCATCGGCACGTACCGTTCCTTCTTTGGCAGCGTTGAGTTTTCGAAGTTCAATCGGATCTAAACTGGCCCATCGGGCGATTTCATCGATGACGGTTTCTGAAGCCATAGAAGCGTTGGTGGCTCCGGGCGCACGGTAGGCTGCTGTTTTGGGCTTGTTGACTAAAACGTCATAGCCATCGACACGAACGTGTTCGATATCGTAGGGAGCGAAGATACACATCATGCCACAGTTCACTGGTGAGCCCTGGAACGCTCCCGCTTCATACGCTAACGAAGCGTCGGCAGCCGTAATCTTCCCGTTCTTTTTAACCCCGATTTTTACTTTGATGACAGAGCCTGGAGTGGGGCCGGTCGATTCGAAAACCTCATCACGGTCCATGGTCATCTTAACGGCTTTCCCCGTTTCTTTTGATAACATGGCTGCGATGGGTTCGAGATAAACGGGAATCTTTCCTCCGAAACCTCCGCCGATCTCCATGGGAACCGCTTTGATGGAGGATTCAGGAATATTGAGTATTCCCGCAGTTTGAGCGCGAACCGAAAAGGCTCCCTGAGTGCTACTCCAGATGGTGAGATGCCCGTCGGCATTCCAAAGCGCAGTCGCATTGTGAGGTTCGATATAACCTTGATGCACCATCGCGGTGTCAAATTCCCGTTCAAAGATTTCATCCGCTTCTGCGAAACCTTTATCGATATCACCAATTTCGAACCGTAAATGCTTTGCTACATTGCTAGGTTTGTCTGATTTTTTCCCGAGCGAGTCTGTGTGAAGATCTTCATGAAGTAAGGGCGATCCTTCGGCCATTGCATCGTTGATGTGAAGTACAGGCTTTAATACTTCGTACTCCACTTTAATCTTCTTCGTCGCTTCTCTTGCCAGGAACGGATCGGTGGCGGCTACTGCAGCAATCGGATGCCCTTTGTAGAGAACTTTTCCATCCGCAAGCAGGTTGGCTCTAAGATCCTTTAAGATCGCCGGACCTTCCCCTAAATCGATGATCTTAGATTCGGTTTCGGGATAATCCGCTGAAGTGATCACCGCCTTGACTCCAGGGCTGGCTAAGGCTTCTGAAGTATCGATACTTAAGATTCGAGCATGAGCGTGGGGGCTTCTGAGAACTTTTCCGTGGAGGCAATCCGACAACCTTAAATCAGCTCCGTAAAGAGCTCTACCCGTAACTTTGTCGACTCCATCGTGGCGCACAGGGCGCGAACCGATGATGCGATAGCCATTTCCATTTTGAGAGTTTCCATTGTTTGAGCCACTCATGATGCCACCTCCGATTGTGGAGACTCTGATAGTCTTTTCGCTGATTCTAAAACGGCTCTTACGATTTTATCGTAGCCCGTACAACGGCAGAGATTGCCGGCGAGCCAGAGTCGAACGTCATCTTCAGTTGGGTTGGGATTTTTTTCCAATAAGCTTTTAGCTGAGAGAATGAATCCCGGTGTACAGATTCCACATTGAAGCGCAGCCTCTTCCAAAAAGACTTCTTGGAGAGGATGGAGACCTTCAGTGTCAGCCACCCCTTCGATCGTTTCAACTTGCTTGCCCTGCGCTTCTAGTGCGAGAACCATGCAAGAATTGACCAATCGACCGTCGAGCATGATGTTACACGCACCACAGTTTCCGTTGTTACAGCCTTCCTTGGTTCCCGTGAGTTCTAATTCATCTCGAAGGACATCGAGTAAACTTTGACGAGGTTCGCAGAGAAGCTCTTTGTCCTCACCATTGATCGTCGTTTTTAAATAAGTTTTCATGGCTTGGGTTTCTCCAGAGATTAAAGAGCTGCTTGGGCTCGTTCACAGGCAATTTGAAGAGTTCTTTGCGTCAACACTCCGGCGAGATGCACTCTCTGCCAATCTTCTCCGCGGGTATCGCTGATGGGATTCGCGTAACTTCTCGCAATTTCAGCCGCTTGCTCAAAAGTCGCCGAATCGACTTCTTTACCTTTTAACTTGTCTGAAATCTCTTGAACTAATAAAGGTGTCGGGGCGACGGCTCCTAAACCCACTCGAAGACTTTCGATGGTTTTGCCGTCTTCAGAAAGAACCACTGAAGAACCCGCTCCCGCAACGGCGATATCCATTTCATTTCGAGGAATAAAGCGTTGATAAGCGGCCCCAAATCTTTTTGGAGTAGCCGGCAACTTTAGGGAAACCAAAATCTCACCTTCAGAAAGAACGGTCTTTCCCGGTGATTGACAAAAATCTTCTACATTCACTTCGCGAGTTCCCGACTTTGAAGCAACCTGGCAAGTCACGCTATGAGCGATCAGAGCGGGAATGGCATCAGCAGCGGGAGAAGCATTACACAAGTTTCCTCCGAAGGAAGCTCGATTTTGAATTTGGATTCCACCGATCAAGGAAGCGGCATCAATGATCCCAGGGTACTGACTGGCAAACTCCGCGTTCTCATAGATTTCACTACAAGGAACTGCAGCGCCGATCGTCCAACCTTTTCCCCCTTCAGATTGAAACTGGGTGAGCTCAGCTAAGTTCTTTAAGTCGATGACCTGATCACATTTCAAGCCCGTCTCTCTCAGCTGAACAATTAAATCTGTTCCACCGGCTAAGGGGCGCGAAGTCTTGTTAGGAGTCGCCAATAAAGTGAGAGCCTCACTCAAGTTATCGGGAGCGAAATAGTCGAATGCATCCAAGGGAAATCTCCTCTGGAGAAAGTGACATTAAGTGCGGATAGTGAAACGAATCGACGCAGTTGGGTTCAACTAATTAAAACCGAAGGAAGAATTCATCACGATCCCAATTGAAAATAATCACGAGAAAAAGAAAAGGTACGGAAATGGTGAGATTGTGTCAATCTGGCAACTCATCTATAATGAGTTTTTGTGTCTAAATTAACGCATTCCTCACAACGAGTTCTAACCCACGTATGCGAGAGATCTCCCATGAAGCGATTTAAATCCCTGATAATTCCCCATCTTTTCCTAGTTTTAGCCCTTGGCATCAGTTTTTGCTTAACAAATTCAACTGAAGCCCAAGTCGTAGCCAAAATTGAAGTCGACATGGGGAAGAGCGATCGCTATGACACCCCCGTCTCTGTTGAAATTCCTAAAGAGATCAATGCTTGGCGTCTGTTGGGAGTTCAAGAGGTTCACGGAAGCTCTCGAAATCCCGTTCCCAGCCAAATCGAAGCCGGCAAAAAGGGACAAGCTCACCGACTGTGGTTTATTCTTTCTGGAAAAACTCAAGCGGGTCAAAAACGCCAATTTGAATTGGTCTCGGGGAAACCTTTCTTAGAGACGCCGATCAAACTCAATCTCACCCCCAAAAGCTTAAAGGTCTCTCATGGCGATGCCGCGTTGTTCACTTACCACCACGCTCATGTATTGCCTCCCGAAGGAGTCAAGGCCTCCTACGTTCGCAGTGGCTACATCACCGACATGTTAAGCCCGGGGGGGAAATTGATCACTGAAGATTTCCCCGGAGATCACTACCACCACAAGGGGGTATGGTTTCCGTGGACGAACACCGTTTTTGAAGGCCGAGATATCGACTTTTGGAACTTAGGTAAAGAAAAAGGTCGAGTGCAATTCGCAGGATTCAAAACTGTAGAGTCAGGACCCGTCTTTGGGCGATTTAAGTCGAAACATGAATTTGTAGACGTGACTCAACCTAACGGAGGTAAGATCGCCCTCAACGAAACTTGGGACGTTCGAATTTACAGCGTAGGTGGCCGAGAGAAACGTTACTACGTCTGGGACCTCAGCAGCACTCAAGAATGTGCAACGGACAGCCCCCTTCACCTCCGTAAATATCGCTATGGCGGAATGGCATTCCGAGGAGCAAAAGAGTGGAAGGGAGACAACTACGTTCTCTTGACCTCTGAAGGTAAAACAAAAGCTAACGGACATACTACCCGCGCAAAATGGTGCGCTCACAGTGGCGCCGTCGATGGCCAATGGACGACTGTCGTCATTATGTGTAGCCCTAAAAATGAACGCTTCCCCGAACCCATGCGAATTTGGGCTAGAGGTGGAGCATTCTTCAATTACACTCCCATTCAACACAAAGCATGGGATTTTAAACCAGGAGAAAAACATCAATTCAGTTACCGGTTTTATATTCACGAAGGAAAAATCGATAAGGATCGAGCTGAACAAGCTTGGCAAGACTTCGGTAACCCGCCAGAGGTTAAGCTGACTTTGGCAAAGTAATCTAATATTAGACAATAGCCCTGTAGCCGAATTTGTAAAAATTTGGCGGCTGTACGCTCCAACCAAACTCTTACGAGTTCGGCTACAGAATCAGCACTTCAAACCCAGCGCCCCAGCTGAGTCAAATAGCTCACTGAGTCAAAATCGGCGGGAAGCTGCAAATCATCTAAAGTTTTCTGAACGGCTCGACGAGCCACATCCATCTCTCGGGCGCTAGAGTCGGAGCTGAGATGACTTGTTTCTTCTACCCCAATGGAAAGAATCTCTTCGGGCTGCGTGATTTGGGCCAACTCAACTATGACTTTTATAACTTGGCCATCAATTTCAACTTTATGGATATGGGCCACACGCAATTTTTCAACAGTGATGAGTTGCACTTTAGGTTGAGTGGAATTTAAAAGCTCGATAAGTGCTTCTTCAGAGCCAATCTCACTCGGAATATCGCTCAAAAACTGAATCCCTAACTCCTGCCCAATTTTACTGACGATATTGTCACTCAATGGAAGACTATAAAGTTCGTCGGGGCGTTCTTCCCAAAGTTCGATCAATCCTTGAGAAGAATGAAATCGTTTAAACTTTAATCCACTTTGAACTCCCTGACGAAGTTTTACATTGATTGAACAATCAGGAATCCAGAGATACTTATCAATAAACTTTGCTGGCTTAGAAAAAGCCTTAGGGAGAGCCTGAATGCGCTGGCTTACCTCTGAATTTTCTTGCCCAAAACCTCGCCATTCCCAATGTAAGCCAGCGGCCATAGTTCGTCTTTCTCAATGAAGTAGTAAAAAGTAGATCGTATTCCTAAAACAACGAATCAAGAATCGCCTTAGGTCTACCTCAACCTTCATGTGCCATCAAGACTTTATCACTTTGAACTATTTCTTTCATAGAATTATCAAACTGGGGATTCAGATCAACGTACACCGGATCATCGTCAGGATCATTTAATAGAATTGTTTGAATAATTTGCTTTCGATCTTTTTCATCCTTCTTAAATTCAAGCTCTAAGTCTAACTCGACCTTTTCAGTAATCTTGTTCTGAGAAGAATCGCTGATCAATTTAATCTTAGGGCATCCCACATTTCGTCGTCCTTTCTGAACAACTTCTGCACGTTCCCCAGAATTGAGAGCAACGATAGTCCCCACCGGGAAGGGACCGATAGTTTGATAGAGCAATTTAATAAAAGGATGCCGTTCTTTAAGACCGGGCATCTTCAACATAATCTCGAAGGCTTGCTTTGAAGATAATCCCTTTTTATAAGGACGGAATGCGGTAAGAGCTTCGTAAATATCGACAACACTTACCAATTCAGCAACCCAACCCAATTTATAGTTATCAGGAGCATTGGGATAAGAGCCTTCCCCTTCATGAATATGATGAGAATACGCTGTGGTCACACAGAGAGGAGGGATCCCCTTCAAGGACAATAGTATTTCGGCGCCGATCTCAGGATGCGTTTTTAAACACTTGAGCTCCTTAGCCGTCAAAGGTTCTTTTTTGTAAAGAATCTCAGCTGGAATATGACTCTTTCCGATGTCGTGAAGAAGGGCCGCCATCGATATTAACCTGAGAACTTCTTCGTCTTTAACTATGCTGCTAGCCGTCGCCGTAGTTAACAAACAAACGTTGAGTGAATGATGGAAGGTAAAGTCATCAAAATACTTTTTAGTCGACAACTTCGAGGCGGGATCTCGATTCTTTTGAAACAATTCCACCACTTGACTACTCGCCGACTGAAGTTCTTTAAAGTCGATAACTTTTCCCGATTCAATATTTTGAAGCAAGTTTTTGTAGGAATTGAAGAAGCTCGAAAACTTGTTCTTAGAGATCTCTAAATGAGGTAACGAATCGGTAGGATTCCCTGCATCTTTGAACACATATTCGGTGTTTTCAGCATCGAAAGCGGCCTTTTCGTCAAGGGTGATGATCTTATAGTTTTTTTCGACATCCCCTTGAGTGGATTCGGATCCCTCAGAAATCTCAAGCGAATCAACCCCAACAGGCTTCAATATACTTTCGAAGAGTTCACTGATTTCAGTTTCCTGAAATCCCCTTAAAATTTGAAAACCGTAGAGATGAAAATCTTTCATCGCACGATGAAGCTTTTTAGCTGAAGGAGAGGGTGAAGATAGGGGAATACCCATAAACACAAAGTGATCTTCACTTGAAGTAAACGTAATGTTCTTCAAAGACTCTTCTTCACTGAAAATAGATCGAATCTGATGGAATGCTTTTTCGACACTCTCAATAAAACGCGGATGAAAGACACTGTAAACTCTCATCCCCTGGAAAGATTTTCCGATGGAATCGATAAGTTTGGTTGCTCTTTTAAGTGTTTTTCTATGGTCAGTTAAGGGCATCAGTTCACCCTCCCTAACTTACCACCATCGTTCATGCTTTCGCCTTTTTGTACTTCAGAGAGTATCTTGCGTATTTCTTTGTTATAAATCGATTTAACTAAGAACTTACGCTTGTTTGCTATCTCGGACACGAATTTTTGGGCTTCGGGATATTCCGATTGAACCAAAGCCTTCAATACTGACCTTACTTCTTTTTCATCAATACTATTTTGAAGGTTTTGATGTTCGATAAGACTTTTAAGAGTCTTGAAAGAAACGCTACTTGAGTACTTCCCTAAACACTCAAGCGCCACATTTCGAATAAACGGACTTTCAGAATTTAAAGCCTTAATGGTTAATTTTTCTGCGCCGTTTTTATTATTTGGTAATCGACGTAATATCTTACAAATCGATTCAACACTGATGTTCTCAAATAATTTTAAGAAGCCCGTTGTCATTTTTTCAGCTTCAGTTTCTTTAATGACTTGAGCCAAGTTAACCTTACTCGAAAAGTACTCTAAGTCTCTAGTCGCCCATTGCCAGAGTGAATGGATCTCACAGAAGTACTTTAAAAGCATCTTCACCGCGAAATCCTTTAAGTGAAAATCGTTAGATCTTTTTAGATTCAGTACCAATTCTAAGCAAGCTTGACTATCCTCTTTCACCTTTTCAGTAAAGTAACTATCTAATATCTCAGGACGTTCTACGACTAAAGACTGGATGACCTCCATCTCTTTAACCTGCCCACTCACCGCATCGAGAACATGATGAAATAATTTTTGAAATCGTGGATCACTACTCGACTGGTAAGTTGTGATCAACCTCTTAAGGGTTTCTTCGTGGTATTTAAGATTAGATTTTGGTTCTTCAAAAAGGTTTAAAAGATTCTCCCAAATATAATCTTCACGCTCTGATCCCGCCGATTTTGGGTAGATATTTAGAAAGATATTGAGAATCTTATCTAAGCGATTGTCATTAGTAAAATCTTCTTCACTGATTCGATCGGGTACTTTAATTCGGTCTATTGCCTTTTGCAGGTCGAAATCACCTTCATCAGAAAAGGTATCTCTTTTTCTTCCATTCTTACTTAATACTTCTAGAGCTTCTTCCTCAAATAGGTACCTGTCGACCACACTAAAATTTTGTTCATCGGATTCGGAATCAGCAATTCTGAAAATTGCTGACAATTCATTCCGCATTTCATTGAGGTCAGAAAGTTCATTGGAGACTTCAAAGCCTGAGAGCACAACATCTCTAATTTGATCTGAGATCATCCCCGATTCATTTTCAGAGATATAAGAAAGTACATCTTCATTGAGGCTATTGACATTTTCTTCCAACACATGGAGAAGGCGATTAAGACTAGATTCAACCTTTTCCTCGGATAAAGATTTTTCATCGAGATTAGAACTTTCAGAGATTACTGAGAACAATACTTCGGAAACTAAATCCAGTTTCTCATTATCTAGATTCTCTTTAGAATTAAATTGTGTCCGGAGAAAGGATATTCGCTCTAGAATGCTTTTACTAAAAACGGTATTACTAATGACCTCTCGAACGTGCCCGGGCATTTCACTCAAGAGTGACTTAAATCTGTCAGAACCACCAATTCCTGTGATTTTATGAAGGATACTCCCACTATGATTTCCCCAATTTTCGATATCTTCTGGAATGAAAAATTTTATTTCGATATTTTTCCATTCTTTAAAAATATCACTCTCGTCATCTTCGGTGCTTTCATTATTTTCAAAGTCGATTAAATGACAAAAGCTTTCCAATTCACTAAGAGTTAGATCTACTGAAATTTTCACTTCCTGAATAAAGTGAAACAGACAAAACTTTTTCAGTAGCATCAATTCTTTTGGAACGGATTCACCGTAATATTGATCCGTAATATTGAGGTAATAACAAAACTTACAAGAGGCTTGTTCTTCGTAAGCGATTAAAGAGGTTCTCAGTTCCTCCAAAGACTCTTGAACACGAGGATGTTCGCTGGGATAGAGATTAAGTCTTTTGAAACAACGGTCGACGCTTCTACACACCTCCAGAAACTCTTCCTTTCTGAAGGAAGATTCAGTGCTGGGTGCATTTTGAGTTGAATCAGATACTGGTTGAGTGCTCATCAACAAAAATTTGCCACTAACTTCAGAGGCAACGAAGGGAATAAACTGCCGATCCATCGACGTAATTATCACTCCGCGCTACCTGATTAAAATCAGTGAACAATTATAAAAAGCAAAATGTATGAGAAGGATTAAGCATTAATGAATACCTATTTCCTTCTGGAAAGCGGCGCCATCTAAGTATACACAACGACTTTAAAACCGACTGCTCGATCAAACTTTACAAGCCCAATAAGAAACGTTCTTAATTAAAAACAACTTCGAATACCGGCATAAAAATGACATTTCTGGAACTTCTAGTTAGGGATGATTTAGCTTCAAGGTCGAATAATGTTGGAGGAACTGATCGATAATAATAAAGTCTCTTAGAATGGACAAAGAGATAGGTATTTATTAGGTCAATTGAACTTTTTAAAATAAATTTGCACCCTCATCTGATAAAACATTTAGACGTTCTAATAACCCTAATTTTTGGTTTATCAACCCTGTGGAATGAATCATGTTGAAGGCGACGAATCACATTTTGCAGTATTTTAACGCTAGTGTTGACTGAATACTCAACAGATATGAGTCAGCTCACAGCTCAAGATTAGAGTGATATTCGCAAGGGTCTTCAAGCTATTTTAAGCCCCCACTGATACCACTTTTGATCAAGTGCTTGGTGACTTGTTCGTTGTTAAGGTTGTGGGAAATTCTTTGACTGATCACTTAAAACTCTTCCCGAACCCTTAACCAACCTAACCTTCTCATTTTTTGGACTTCTGTAGCTTTGGGATCAAATTGAAGAGTCCAAGTATGTGGGGAAGCCTCTACTAAAAGAACTTTCAGTTTCATCAATTTCTCTCGTCTTGAAATGAGTAACTCGACGGTGTCTCCAGGCTTGTACTGTTCCATCCGACTCGTCAAACCAGAAGTAGGGATTCTGAATCCATCGATAGCGATAATTTCGTCATCGACATTCAGCCCTGCTTGAAATGCAGGGGATTTCAGTAAAACTCGAGTGACCTTAATTCGCCCCGAATCGGTACTCGTACTCAACCCTAACCAGACTTTCTTCTTAGTAGGCTTAGCCTTTTTATCTGGTTTAACCGGGGCAAGGGTAGATGATTTGAACTTTAATCCAAACCATTTAAGTGCGGAGTCATAATCGAACTCTTCAGTTCCATCGATGAATTTAGCAAACCACTTATTTAAATCTTGGCCTGAAACCTCTTTGACGATCTTCCTGAAGTCTTCCGGTGAATAGCCATCTTTAAGGTGTCGTTCATAAAGAAGCCTCATCACAGAATCTAAACTTCTTTTACCTGAAGTTAGCTCTCTAATCTTGGCATCGAGAACAAAGGCCGCTACAGCCCCTTTGGAGTAATAGTTCACTGTTTGATTTACGGTATTTTCATTAGGACGATAGAACTTAATCCAAGTGTCGTGCGAAGAATCGGCCAGACTCTGAACATTACGACTCGGTGAAGATTGGACCGATTTGATATTTTTCGAAAGAAGCTCTAAGTATTCCGCTTCACTACAAACTTCTGCACGTACTAAAGCTAGGTCATCGTAGTAGCTGGTGATTCCTTCAGCGATCCAAAGCGTTTTGAAGTAGTTTTCTTTTTCATAATCGTATTCAGTAAGCTCTTTAGGCCTCAATCTTCTCACATTCCAGGTATGGAAGAATTCATGACTCACTAAAGCCATCCAACCGATGTAATTCTTTCGATTTTTAAAGTTCCAACGGCTGGTCATCAGGAGAGTGCAATTGTCGTGCTCTAATCCCCCACGAGATTCATTAACTAAGTTCAAGAAATAGTACTTCGAATAAGGAACTGAGCCCCAAAAGCGTTGATGCTCTCGAACGATCTTACGTACGTCTTCTACAGAGTCTTTAGCCTTCCAGAAGGGATGTCCTCCGTGGTGAACAAAGAAGTGGAAAACATCTTTTTCTTCAAAACGCTCCACTTCGGGATTTCCCAACAAAATAGGGTTATCGACGAGTTCATCAAAGTTTTTAGCCGCGTGAACATGTTGTCCTTTATTCGTATTTCGAGTTAAAGCTGATACCGATTGCTTCCACTCCTTGGGCATTTTGAGATAGGCATAGTGCTTCTTTTTTTCTGCGCCCACTAAGGTGATAAAGGTTGCCGCTCCGTTGAGAATAGCGAAATCCTTCTCAACCCAATTGGTCCGAACACTCATTTCATGGCAGTACAGTTGATACTTGAGCCAAACTTCACTTTCTTGCTTACAGCTTACTTTCCAACGATTCTTTGAAAGTTTAACCATCCTGAGGGAACGTCCTCCCGGCGATTGAGCATAAATCGTTTCAATGTTCCTTGCGTACTCTCTTACCAAGTAAGAACCCGGAGTCCAAACGGGCATGAAGAACTCTAACTCTTCTTTACCATCGGTTTTAACTTTTACGGTAATATGAACTCGGTGGCGAGAGGCGTCCTTAAAATCGAGGTCATATTCGACACGGTCCAAAGCCGAAAGAGAATTCGAAGTTAACAAGACCGATAAAAACAATCCAATTTGAATAATTCTGAACATAGCAGGACTTTTAGAGCAAAGAGGGTAAAAGAAGGAACAATTAGTTCCTGTTTATCGACTGGAACTAACCGAGTTGGGATCAACTCGGTCGCGATCGTGGGCTCGTTGAGCCTACGTTTAGCGGAGTGAAGGCCGCAGCCCCGAAACGGGCTATGGCAAAAGCATAACTAAGAATCGCCGGAACGGTTGAACAAACTCCAAAGGAGTTGCCTCAACATAAGATTACTGTGATATAACTGTTTTCGGTACTTTTTACCGTTAACTATACACTGCCCTCGGAACCTTCCGATTCTCGGATGATTTCTGGAACACTTTCTGTCGAAGCCTCGAATTCAGGCTTCATTTGCCTTTGACTCTGAGGAGTTCCCAGACGGTCTTCTAGAGCCTTTGTTAGGTCTAAGCAGTTTTGACCATCGTCCCCGATCACTTCTATCGTTTGGGAACCGTCTTGGTGGAGGGTTACTTTGATTTTTTGCATCGGATCGATCAGCCTCAACCGCGCTCGGACAGAAGTAAGATGATCTCTCCGTCTTCATCGATCTCTTCTTCGATGATGAGGTTTTGTTCCGCCGCTTGATCCTTAACAAGCAAGTAAGAGTACTTCTGTTTAAGCTTTGAAATGAATTCGTTTCGTTCGATTTCAGAGCCTAACTCTACGTTGTACCAGTCAGCGACAACTTCATAAGTGGGTGTTCGACCGCCGATGGCACTCGCATCGGTTTGGCGAAACCCAATTTTCGATTCACACCCCGTCTCCATCACAATTTCAACTTGCTCTTTGCCCTTGTCACCTAAGACATAATCGAAGTTTTCATTCACGCGATAGCCCAATTCTTGAATCGATTGAACCAAAAATTCGCGTTCGGTGATTTGAGTGCGTATGGATATGAAATGTGACATGTTATCTACTTTAAGTTACTACTCACTGATCCCTCGCTAAAGCTTCGGGCTTGGAGGGGTAGAATTCGCTTTTCAGGGAATGTGTTGCTCTCTTATTTTTAACCGAGGTTTCCTGAATCTTCCACTATCCCTTGTTCGAATCCGAAACTTGATGCAGGTCGCGCGCGGCCTTCCACCACCCACTGCCGAATACTATTGACGATCTCATTGTGAGACTTACTCAAGGGAACAATTTCATTGAGGGCTTCGAAGAGATCTTCAGATTCCAGTTCGCGATTGTCATCGGCGAGGGCACTAAACTGGGCTTCCCTCACTACTTGCTCAATTTCACGGCCAACTAAACCACAGCTGGCGGTAGCCAATTCTTCTAAATCGAATCGTCGAGTGGGAAAAGCCTCACCCGCCCGTTTGAGGTGAATTGAAAAGATTTCAACGCGTTCATCAAAGTTGGGAAGATCTAGAAAAAACGTTCGGTCAAATCGTCCAAGAAGCTCAGGTGGCAAGCCACTCACATCGTTAGCAGTAGCTAAAACGAAGACTGGGGAGGTGTGTTCTTGAAACCAAGTTAAAAACGATCCAAAGACTCGAGTGGCGGCTCCTCCCGAAGCGTTTCCCGCTTGAAGGCTGGAACCTGCGAAGGCTTTTTCTAACTCATCGATCCACAAAATACAGGGGCTAACGGTTTCAGCAAGGCTCACCGCTTTTCGGAGATTAGCTTCCGATTCACCTAATAGAGATCCAAAAAGCGCCCCGACGTCCAATCGCAACAAGGGCATTTTCCAAAGACCCGCCAGAAGTTTGGCCGATAAACTTTTTCCCGTACCGGGAATGCCTATCAAGGCCACCCCTCTCGGCATAGGGACCTGGGCTTCCCGAGCTTCACGACTGAATCCCAAGCCTCGCTTTTTTAACCATTGCTTGAGGAGATCCAATCCACCCACATCAGATTCACCCTCGTGAGCCGGCCAAAATTCAAGCGCACCACTTTCACGAATGATCTGTCGTTTGATATCTGTAATCACTCCAATCGCTCGGTCATCAAATTGACCAAAACGAGCGATCACCCGAGAGAACGCAAGGCGAGCTTGGTTGGTCGTTAAACCCATCGCAGAATGAATGATTTGTTCCTTGAGAACAGGACTGGGCTGACTCGTTTCATTCAACTTGACCGTGATCGATTGAAAAAGGGCGTCCAATTCTTGCTCATTGGGCAATGGAATGGGAAGCACCATCAACTCATCTTTTAACTCTAAGGGAACATCTAATTCCGGGGTGATAAAAATCAAAAACTGACTTCGAGACCTCAAAGATTTGACCATGTTTCGAAGTTTACGAGTGACGTAAGCCCGTTTTTGATTCCAAGAGTGATGGAAATCCTTTAAAACGAAAATGCAACCATCCGGAGCGCTCCGTTCGATGAAGCTTAAGAGAGTATCTGTTGTACACTCTTTCGTTTTAAACTCTCCCTCAGGGTTACGCAGCACCTGAAAGCCATCGGCTAAGTCCCAAGTGATCACACCCAGTTTTTCTCCTCCCACAAGATCGAGCAAGATTTCTTGCACTCGCTCTTCTTCATACGTGACCAAATTGATGAGGGGTACATTGGCCGCAATCAGAGAGGTAAGTTCAGTTTTAATATCCATAGGATTAAAGCCGGATGATGGGATGCTGATTCAGTAGTATCTTTTGAGCTAACTTATCTTCAACAGTAACACAGAGTCGGCGCTTTTCATCAATTTGAAACGTACATAAGAACCGTTTTACGTCTCTTTTTAGATCTACCGGAGGGTCGGCAAGGATGAAGGTTGGATTCTCCTGATTCAAACAGATGTACTTTAAATCCGTTCTCACCTGGGATTCTTCCTGAAGCACCCCTTCCTCATCGACCAGTGAAACTTCTAGGCTCCGGCGACTCATTTTGGAAACTTCAAAGACTTTAATCCCGATACGGGTCATCCCTTCGTAACTGCCCCGTGACCACAGCTTGACGCCCCTAGTATCAGTGGGATACTCGGTCCCGGCTTTAAAGAGCGCTTTGAATTCAAAATCTTTCGTCTCTCGATTGTAAGATTCGATGGCGTAGTCGTGTTGAAGTAAGGGGACGACCCAACCTCGTCCCGCACCGCGAACGACGGCATCAAAAGGCCTTTCGTACTCCACTCGATCAGGAAAACTCTCTTCTAATAACTCCCTCACTTGAGGAACGATCGAAGTTCCGCCCGTCACAATGACTTTTTTGATGGCATCACGCCGAACTCCTGATTGGAGCGCGGCTTCTTCAAGTGCTCGATCCAGGGTGTAGCGAACTTCCTTTAAAAAATCCGATTTCTTCAAAAGGCCTTCAAATCGAGATCGATCCCAAATCGAAACCAACTCTCGAGCTTTCCCTAACTCAGTGGTCATCAATTTCAATTCAGCTGATTCACAATTGGGATCAGAAAGTTGAATTTTTAACTGCTCCGAGCGAGGAAGAAGTTCAGCCTCAGCTAAGCGCCGTTTTTTCCCTCCTAAGGAGTGCTCGTGACAGAAGGCCTCTGCGACCAGAGTATCGATGTCGATTCCTCCTAAATCTCTTCCCGCTCGACCTAAAGGGACGGCTCTGGGCTCCTTGACTTCATTCAACGAAACTCGAACACAAGAGACATCCAAGGTGCCGCAACCAAAATCAAAAATAAGAAAGCGATCATCCTTACCGATCTGACCCTGGTAGCCCAAAATACAGGAGGTCGCTTCATCTAAAATGCGTACTCTTTGAATTTGAAGGAAATCCGTGACCTCCTCAAGCCAGTCTTCAAAGTCTTCAAAAGACTCTACTGGTAAAGTAAAAACAAACTCATCATCGGTGAATGAAAAGGAGTCAGAAAGATACGCCAGTAAAGTCACCAAGAATTCTTTACCCGCTTCGAAAGCATTCAGCAAACCACGCTGAGTTTTTCTTCGTTTCTTTACCCCTAAGGAAATACGGCGCTTCATCCACCGCCAAGTCTCGGGATGTTCCAACAAATCGCGATCGAGAACTTGTTTCCCAATCCAAATCCCTTGTTCATGAAAGTGTACTAAGCTAGGTATTACGTGAGCCGTTTGAAGATCTGAATTCTCATGAAGTCGATAAGAAATCGACTGTGATATTCCTGGTATATCTAAGGAATGCACCTTTTCTTCCTCAGAGTCGTAGACAGCTACCAAGGTGTTACTGTTTCCGAAATCAACGATGATCTTTTTCATGTTCAGCTTCCGAGTGGTTCTTCATCATCGTTGTCGTCTACAAATTCAAACTCGCCCACATAGTCATCGATCTCTATCTGCATACTTTCAAAACTACCAGTTGTCATACGATGGGCCATCAAGATTTGTAGTACTTTGCGCGCGGGCTGAAGTTCAGAATCGCTATTTTCATGTTCAAAGCGTTCCAATTCTTCTAAAAGGGCGGGATTTGCTTCATTAGGAGAGATTTCGAGCAAAGGATGCTTAGGGGCTAGGTGATTAAGCCAGTAATTAGAGTCTTCCATACTATCTCGTTCCACCCCCAGTCCAAGGCCGGTTTTGATCGCCGCCAAACGTACTAACCAATGAGGATGAAGGCGCACGTATCGGGAAGCATCACTTCCCAAAGTCACCTTTTTCGACAAGGCTTGAACGAGAGACACTCCTTCTGGCGGGGAGACCGTATCTAATTGGCTCAAAATTTCCTCGACCGTCCAATCAGAGTAATTCGACTCCTCTCCTCGTTGCAGCCAGTATTCAAAAATTTTCCCGACTGAGGGTAAGGATTCTTGTCGGGGGGGAAGCCACTGTGAAGCTTCCTTTTGGGCTAAATTATAGAGGCTTAAATGTTCGGGCGTATCCGGCTGCCAATCCGTTCTCGAAAGATCATGAAGAATTCGAAGGCCATACTTGAGAGGTAGCTCTAAGAAGGCCTGAAACAATTTTTCTCGATCTTGATGCTTAAGAAATGACTTTAATGCGAACTCAACCTCGCGCTCATCGCATTCTCTTAACGGTTTCTTACTCATAAAAAAACCTAAGAGGCGCTGATCTCCACTTCGAAGGATCGAGAGTAACCGCCGTTTCAGGAGGGAATCCGCCCGCTCGAAAACGGCTCTTAAATGTTGGAATTGATAATCTTCTTCAAAGTACTGATCGAATTGTAAAGTGATAAATAAATAGAGACACCTTCGCTCATCGTCACGAGGAAGCAATTTCAGTTTCTGACACAACTGAAAGGCAAGACTTTTTGGTTCTTGAATCACCTCTTCACACAGTTGGTCTCGAGCATCATCAGTAGGTAGATTTAAAAGCACATCCTGTGCTTTTTGAGATAGCTTCTCTGAGGGATCAACCGCTAGTTGAAGGAGCAACGGTACGACCCGAGGATCGTAGGCAACCTTAGATAGCCTCATTAATATATATCGCTTTAATAAAGAACTCCAAAGAGGAGCCTTCGTTTTGAGCCATGAAGACCAGCGAGTAAATTGAGATGCGTTCAAGGATCGAGTGCTAATCTAAAGCCGTAGTGAAAATCAGATTCGTCATGAGGAAAGCCAAATCTAAATCCGGAATGAAAACTTTCGACGGAAACATTAAACCAGGAACCGCCTCGAGTGACTTTCAAAGGATTTGAATCCAAAGGAGGTTGCTTGCCTTTTGAATAATATCGATAAGCCGCTTCATCGAAAGAATCTTCACACCACTCCCAAACGTTACCGATCATTTGGTAATGCCCCCAATGCGAACAACCTTCTGGATAGCTCCAAACTGAAGCCGTGGTTTCCAATGCCCTATTTTTATCGTTTCTTACCCAATCTTCTTCCCACTCTGATCCCCAAGGGAAAGTGGACTGAGCTTCTCCTTTGGCTGCCCGTTCCCACTCGAACTCCGTCGGCAAGCGGGCCTCCGCCCATTCACAGTATCGTTTTGCTTCCAGCCAAGAAACATTAACCACGGGATGATCCAACAGCTCTTCAGGGATTTCAGTTCCTGTCCACAGAGTCTTCCCCGAGTCTTTTTTAACCGGAGGATCCGATTGAGTTGCAATTAAGTATTTCTGATACTGAGCATTCGTGACAGGGGTTAAGGCTAAGTAGAATTCAGGTACTTCAATCCAAAAGGGATCACAATTGCCTAAATGATGTTCCTTGCCCCCTAAAAACACTTTGCCGGATTCGACTCTTACAAAAATCGAACCATCGATAGGATTTTCGATCAACCAATCCTTTGTGTCATTATTTATCGCAGGCTTCATAACTGCTTTCAAAGGATGAGATGACATCAAATCGATCAACTTGATCGACGGGTTTATTCCCGGGGCGAACGACAAGTGTAGCTTTCATTCCCGCAGTTTGGGCTGCTTCTAATTCTTCTGGAACATCGCTAAAAAAATGAACCTCATGGGGTTCTAAATTCATACTTTGAGCAATTTTTTGGTAACTGGAAGAATCTTGCTTTGCTCCGATTTGAGTATCGTAGTGACCCTTTAAATGAGGAAGCAGATCACCGCATTCGGTGTGCTTGAAAAAGAGTTTTTGAGCTTTCACGCTGCCACTTGAGTAAATCTCAACTCGATAACCCTGCTCATTCCACCGTTTCAAAGCCTCTGGAAAATCAGGGTAAACGTGCGCTCTTAGCTCCCCCGATTCAAACCCGCTCTTCCATATCAAGCCCTGAAGCATTTTAAGGCCCGTGGTTTTGGAATCAGAATCCATGAGCCTTAAAACTTCTTGAGCCACCCACTTTTTTTGGTTCCCATGATCGCTCTGAGCCTCTTCGGCAATTTTGAGGCAGGCTTCTCGAGTTGATTCTTCGTTAAAGAATTGATCAAGAAAACCGTTTAGCTCTCTTCGAACGAAGGGAAACATCTCATCGTAGACAAAAGAGATCGAAGAGGTCGTTCCTTCGATGTCGAGGAGGATGGCTTGAATTGATTCTTCTTCGTTCATTATCAGATATAACGCGGTCCCCAACACAAGGGCTCGTAGTTGTCATCGATATTGTCATCAACATAATCTGGAGTCCAACCCGCGGGATCGATAAAAAGACGAATGGCTTTCACCCTTCGATCTTGGCAGAGATCAAACCAATGACGAGTTCGTTTGGGAACATTAATTAAATCGCCCTCTTCGACCTGGATTGCGAAGACTTTATCGCCTGCGGTCTCACTCTTACCATTGATGTAAAAGATCCCCCCACCCGAGATGATAAATCGGACTTCATCTTCAGAGTGGGTGTGCTCCTTACTGAATTTAGCAAGCATCGCCTCTAAGCCGGGAGTTTCAGGACTCACCTGAATCACATCTGCAGTGACATAGCCACCACGTTCCTTAAGCTTATCGATCTCTTTCTTGTAAGCAGAAAGAATCTCTTCAGAGTTGGCTTCCTTATCGATCCGACCTTCGACTTGCCAGTTTTCAAACCAGATTCCGTAAGGTTCAAGAAATTGACGAATCTCGTCTACATTGTCAATTTGGCGGTTTTCTGAAGGGATGCTGATACTTGCCATGATATCTGTCTCTTGGATGATTAACGTTGTTCTAACAATCTACACTCAAGTAAAAATTCTATACACTCGATGTGTCGCTCTGCATCAGGAATGGTTTCTCCCCAAGCATAAAGCCCATGTTTCTTTAAGATGAAACACGGTGGGAAGTGAGGATTCTGTTGAAATCTTTCCTCGATCTCTTTGGCTAAACCCGATATGTCTTGAGTGTTTTCAAAAATGGGGACTTCGATGGTCGAGTCGTGAGTTTTTATACTTTGAAAAGCCTTCAACATTTCATAGCCCGAAAACTTCAGATGATCTTCTTTTGTTTTCTCTGAAAGTACCGTCGCTGCTGGGGAATGAGTATGAAGAATGGCTCCAGCATTTTGAACTTGAGAAGCCCAAAGATGCAACGCCGTTTCGGCGCTCGGCTGGGGAGAATCGGCTGAAATCCCCTTACCGTGCTGATCGACGATCATGAAATCGTGAGGCCCCAAGCGCCCCTTGTGTCGACCGCTGACCGTGATCAGCAGCTCGAAGGGTTCTGGCTTTAAGACCACACTAAAATTGCTGCTAGTAGCTAAGCACCAATTTTTACTGTAAAAACGCTCTCCCACTTGAGAGAGTTCCGTTGAAAGTTTGAGTACTGACTCATCATTCATCGTTATAAACCCACATCATTTCTTATCGAATGGATAAGCCAACGGGGGTTATCGTGGCTTCAAATTCTTTATCTCCCCGCTTCACTTTTACCTGAACGGGAACGCCGGCCTTTGCTTTTTGAAGGCCCACCATGTAGTCGCGCACACTCTTGACTGGGGTTTCCCCGAACTGCGTGATGATATCCCCAGCCTTTAACCCAGCTAAATCGGCAGGACCCCCTTTCGTGACTTTTTCGATCCGCATACCGTGCTTATTGGTGGAGTAATCGGGCATCAAGCGAAGAGCAACACTAAAGCTCATTTGGGGGGTTAGCTCAATTCCGGCGACAAAATCAGGGGCTACTTTTCGAGTACATAAGTTTTGGCAAAGATCCGTTAAAAACCGAGTGATCCGGGTTAATCCTATGATATTGATCAGAAGTTCATCTTTGCCAGAGCTTTGCGCTCGATAGAGATCATCGTCAGGGGTGTGATACTCCGGATTGTTACCAGTAAAAAAGAAAATGATCGGCATGCCCATTCCGTAGAAAGCGATGTGATCACTGGATCCTAAAAGATCTTTGGCGTTATCGATTCGAAGGTTGATGCTATGAGAGCCCTCCGATTTAACTGTCTTAAGCAATTGTGGCCAACTTTTTGAAGTTGCCGCCCCATTCGCCATCAACGTGTTATCTTTCATTCGGCCGATCATGTCGAGATTGATCATAGCAATCGGTTTGAGCTTCTTTCCACGAGTACCATCAGAGTTGGGAATGGAGAGAATAGGGTTGTCTTTAAAGTATTTCGATCCAATCAGGCCTTTTTCCTCGGCCCCAAAAGTCATGAATAAAACATGCCTTTTTAACTGATTTCGAAGAGGAGAAAGCGCCTTGGCCAGTTCGATGACGGCCGCGACACCCGATGCGTTGTCATCAGCTCCATTATGAATTTCTCCGTAACGCTTAGGCGAACGTGAACCCGATCCTCCAAGACCCAAATGGTCGTGGTGAGCCCCAACGATGAGAACTTCATCGAGAACTCCTTCTCCTTCAGCTTTTAGCCAACCTAAAACATTGGCCGTCGTTCGCTTCTCAGCAACGACAGTCGACTTATAGTGAACTTCGACTGAAAGGTCTTTAGAGACTTTTTGGTGTTCGTTCGATTTTTGTCGAAGATCCTTAAAATCAAGATTCAAAGCTTTTCCCAAAGGCCCCGGCAAGGCTGCGATCACTGGCAAACCTACCGAGCTGGAAAGGCCGTGCCCTGAGAATTTTGGCAAGCCTCCATAGCTGTGCCCTCCGTGGTTCGCCACTGGGTGAGTTACGATAACAACCGCCTTAGCTCCCATATGAAGCGCGCCGAGGGCTTTTGATCTTGCGCTAGAGTAGGCGCTAAACTTCCCGTGAGGATTTGTGCCATCCGGTGAACCAGAAAGTGCGATCAGAACTTTACCTTTGACATCGATTCCTTCGAAATCATTGTGCTGAAGATCTGGAGCTGAGATCCCGTAACCCACAAAAATGCCAGGAGCCGTGCCCTCACCCTCACCCGAGTAGGAAGCGGGAATGAAAGAGCCTGCACTCAATTCGGTTGAACCCAATTTTAGGCGACTACCATCTTCCAGTCGCGTACCTGCAACAAAATCAAACTTTTGTAACTCTGTAATCAGCTGTGATGCATCAAAATGATCGCTGATATATTGTTCAGCTTTTTCACTTCCCTCTAAACCCGCTTCCCGACCCCCAAATTCATCACTTGCGAGAATGGCGATATGCCTTCTAAGATCAGACGAAGAGCTCAGCGCACAAGAATTTAAGAGGTAGGATCCAAAGACCAAGGAAAGAAGGAGAAATATCTTTCTATTCATGGAGGAATTCCGTATTTAATTTTGGAGTTTAAATTCGAAGTTAAAGTTCAACTTAGGCCTAAGAGTTTAATTCAAAAGTCCCTTCGTTCAAAGCGGCAATGTGGAATCTGTCCTAGAAGAAACAATCAAACCTTTCTTAGGAAGAAGCGCCCCACCAAGCCCGAAGCTTTGGCGAAGGATATTTCAAGGAATAGACGGAACAATATACAGTTCTTCTAAAACTACCGATCAAACTTTAACCTGAAAGAAGCGCCCCCAAGCCCGAAGCTTTAGCGAGGGATATTTCAAGGAATACACGGAACAATATACAGTTCTTCTAAAGCTACCGATCAAACTTTAACCTGAAAGAAGCGCCCCC
Source organism: Planctomycetota bacterium (assembly GCA_028280485.1). Taxonomy (GTDB): domain Bacteria; phylum Planctomycetota; class UBA8108; order UBA8108; family JACQVS01; genus JANQLS01. Next base: position 123,852 of record JANQLS010000085.1, on the reverse strand, counting down.
AAGCCCGAAGCTTTAGCGAGGGATAGAACTCTATCCCTCGCTAAAGCTTCGGGCTTGGAAGGACAAATGCCAATTTTGTGATTAAATACCAAAGAGAAACCAAAGAGCTTCATTTAAGCGTGGGAGATCTCGTGCGGCAGGGAGCCGACACTTCCATTCGAAAGGCTTTAGTTTCTCAAGCTCGACTGACCATGGGAACGCAGGAGCACAGCCTCCGGTACCAAGATCTCGTCACTGAAGATGCCGACCTCGCCACCAAATACATCAATGAACTCAAACTGGAAGCCCAATTGGAGATCGCCGGGCATACCATTTTTATTGAAGGCCGATTAGACGGCTTTAGAAAAGAGGAAGCCAAGGGGATCCTGGAGGAAGTTAAAACCGTTATTCTCCCTCCTGAAGTATTTTCTGAACGCGACTTAGTTGAAGACTTTAATCAGCAAGTTCAGCAAGGTCTTCGCTACGCAGAGTACAAGCTCCAATTAGAAATCTATTTCTTTCTCATCTGCCAATCTCAAAACGAACGAATTAAAGAGCTCCTGCAACTCGACAAGATTCAAGAACAAGACCTCACCGCCAAACTCGTCTTCAGGAATTTGACTCAAGAGGATGAAAAATTTCGAGAACTAAGTGTCGAAATTCTTCCCGATCTTCAAGCCACTGAAGATCTCATCCAGAGTCGTCTCATTGAGATTCTGGAGCCCTATTTAAAAGCGCAGCGTCGTGCTCAATCATTAAAACAGATTAGAGATCGTTTCCCCTTCCCTTTTGAATCGTACCGAAAAGGACAAGAAGCTCTTTCCGTAAAAGCGAGAGAAACTCTAGAGACAGGATCTCAACTCCTTCTCCAAGCTCCCCCCGGAATTGGTAAAACTGCTGCCGTTCTGTTTGCTGCGATTTCCTACGCTCTCCCTCAAGGGATGAAGGTCTTTTGGGTCACCGCCAAAACGACTCAACAACGATTAGTTTTAGAGACATTAAAACTGTTTCTTTCCCAATGTGAAAAAGAACAGATCGTTCCTGATGATTTAGAAGGCCCCTTCTTTCGAGCGCGACTCTTAAGAGCACGAGAAAAGATGTGCCCCTTAGTTCAAGAGGGAAAAGAAATCTTTTGTCACGACAGTTACTGTGAATACGCCAAGTCGTATACCCGTAAGATTCGGGAGTCAGGATTAGATCAAGAACTCAGTTCTCTAGCCCTAATGAGCGCCGAAAGCTTATACGATAAGGCGTTTGAAGCCAAAGTTTGCCCTTACGAACTGAGCATCGATTCACTTGAAGAAGCAGATTTCATCATCGGAGATTACAATTACGTCTTCGATCGTTCAAGCCCGCTACATAGAGACAATACTTTTGATGTCCTCGCCAATAACTCCATTTTAATCATCGATGAAGCTCACAACTTACCTTCACGAGGTAGGGGCTATCATTCACCCGCCATCGAGACTCAGCTGATTCAAGATGTAATTGAAATCGCTGAACCTCACGCCGCCAGCCAGGATCGAGATCTCTTTGAAGTCAGCCACCATCTCAAAGAGATCATCTCTCAGCTCAAACCCTCAAAAGAAGCAGAAACTGTAGACTTAGACTTAGATCCTCAGCTTTTTAAAGAGATTTATAAGAGCTTAGAGCCGGCGCGACAAAGAAGAGTCATCCAAAGAAAAGAAAGTGGAGGGAAAGCTCAAGACGACCCCGTCGAGCAACTCTCCAAGCAACTGAAATTCTTTACGGAAGTCTTAGAACTTAGAACCAAGGATGTCCCGATCGCGGTCTATTTAAAACAAGAGAGAAGAAAAGAGTATTTAAAAGCTCAGTGCTTGAATCCAGCCAAGGCCCTGGGAGAGTGCTTGGGAAAATTCCACTCGACCATCAGTATGTCAGCTACTTTAGAGCCCTTTGAGTTCTTCGGGAATTTGCTGGGTTACAATCCTTCGAGAACCCAAATTTTTTCTTCGGAATCCTACTTTCCCAAAGAAAACAAAGCGGTGTTCGTTGTTCCGAATATTTATACCACCTACAAGAAGCGTCAAACGGATGCCTCCAAAGTGGCGGGAACGATCGATCAAGTCGCCTTAAGTCGACCCGGAAATTACATGGCTTTCTTCTCAAGCCATCGGTATTTGAAAGAAGTTGCTAATCAATTTATGCCTTGGCGCATCGGGGATGATGTCATCCTTCAAACTCCTCGAATGACTGAAGCTGAACGCGACGCCTTGTTGGAAAGCTTAAAAGAACCGGATTCAAGAAAGATCATTCTCGCCGTTCAGGGTGGTATTTTCGGTGAAGGCGTCGACTATCCCCACAGCATGTTGAGTGGAGTCATCGTCGTCGGACCCGGGCTTCCTAAATTTGGTACTGAAGAAGAATTTATTCGTGAATACTTCCACAATCTCTACGGGAAGGGATTCGAATACGCGTATCTTTACCCGGGAATGCACCGCGTGATTCAATCGGCTGGGCGATTGATTCGAACTCCGGAAGACGTCGGAGTCATCGTTTTAGTGGGACAACGGTTTTCCATTCCTCCCTACCAAAAACTCTTTCCGAAAAATTGGTATGAGGAAACGCCAAAGGAACTGATCACCCAAAACCTTGAAGAAGAATTAAAAACGTTTTGGAATCAGCACTCACCGCCGGAGAGAAACAAGTCATGCTGAGGGCAATCACACGTGGAAATTTCTTCATTTAAAAGCCTTAGCGTGAACATTTGGGGTAACCCTACAATGTTATAGTAACAGCCGTTAAAACCTTCGATGAGAACTCGACCCCCGCTTTGAATTCCGTAAGAACCCGCCTTGCCGAAGGGATCGCCGGAGTCGACATAGTTCTGAATTTCTTGCTTACTCAAGTTTTTAAAGATCACTTCGGAAAGAACGTAGCCTGATTTTTTTTCTGCGTTTGGACCGAGGACACAGACTCCAGATAAGACTTCATGGGACTTACCCGAAAGACGGCCTAACATTTGGCTAGCATCTTCAGCATCTTTAGGTTTTCCTAAGACTTCACCCTCAAAACCGATCACCGTATCCGATCCGATGAAGCGAATAGAGGCTACATCTTCCCCTTTTTTAGCCAAAGCATCTCGCACCCATTGAGCCTTCATTTCAGCTAACTGAACGACGACTTCTTCAGGGCTACCCGTCACCGCAGATTCATCGAGCCCCTCGGCTGGGATCGCCTCAAAGCTAATTCCCCAAGATTGGAGAAGCTCTTTTCGACGAGGGCTGGCTGAAGCGAGTACAGTTCGCATAATGAATTCCTTGGCAACGAGCCTTTGAGAAGTTAAAACATTGTCTGAAGAGAAACGTTTGGTGGGCCCTTAGGTGGGTCCCTTGGTGAGTTAGAAAAACCACCAAAATCTAATTCCATCATCAGATGAATGCGATGAAAAAAGTTCGATGAAAAGAAGCCCCAATTATAAATTTGTTGTCGGGATCCTCTTTCTCACGCTCGCCCTCCAACTGAGTTGCGCCCCAACCTACAGAAGACAAGAAGACATCCCAGAAGTCAAACGCGCACTCGTCAGCTACCTTCACGAAGTGGATGCCTACGAATCCGGTGGATTCATTAAAAAAGCCATCGAAGTGGCTGAGTTAGGCTTGATCGATCATTACTATTCCAACCAATTGCGAGATCGATTAGCAGCGCTCCGCTCTCAACGACAAGTTCAATACCAAGCTGATTTACGCCAAGCCAACCTCGCCCTCGAAACGGGAGACACCGAAGCCGCAAAAGCTATCTTTAAAGAAATCGAAAAGTACGGTGACTCTTTCATGATCAAGCAAGTTCGAGCAAAGCAAGATCTATTGAGTGAGCCCAAACCTGCGATTTATTCGGATGAGCATTAGTAGTTCGCACGCTGTAGTCCGTACGCTCCGCGTGCGGCCTTCTTAAGTAACGATTACCCAATCAATCTTTTCTCAAACCAACCGAATCGAGTCATCATTCAAGGCTCTATCGATAATCGCTCTAATTCCTAAACGATACAAATCTTCTAGCTTTTAATCGATCCAACATAAAAACAGCCTGATAGGAAGGCCGCACGCGGAGCGTGCGGACTACTTCCACTCCAAAACCTCCAAGCTCAATCCGAGAACTCGGCCCCCATCATTCAACTGAAGACTCACTGGGGTCCACCGCCCATTTTGTTTTTCGTACTTTAAAAATTGAACCGTTTGAAGTTGCTGGGCTTGAGTTTTACCTTTCAAGCTCGCTTTTGACTTGAACCACTTGGGACTCTGTATTTTTAAAGGTACCCAACTACCTTCATGATTTTGAAAGGTGATTTCTCCGTGAAATCCATTCTTATATTGAAAGGATAAACTTTCATTCGTAGGTCCTTTACTGAATTGAAGAGAGTCATTCAAACCTGCTGGATCTACAAATAAACGATAAGGAGAAACTAAACTGAGAAGAGCATGATATTCATCGATCCGGCGAGGTGATCGCGTTCCTTCATCGCTTGTAAATTCCAATTTCTTTTCACTGTAGTCCCAGGTCTCTAAAGCAGGAACATCGGCCGGGTTGATAGCCGGAGTGCTGATTTCAATTCGACCGAAACCTTTTGCCGTTTCTAAAACAGTGAAACTCACCTCGACATCGGGTCTTTCTGGAATGTAGTTTTTAATTTTTATCAGTGCTCTTAAGTGAGTTAGTTTTTCACCTACTTTTCTTGGAGGAAAGGAAGCTACCAAGCGCTCCTTCCACATTTGGACATCAGGGGAAAACTGAGAGACGACACTTAAATAGGAACGTGCGTTCAGCTCCTTCGTAACCCATCCCGATGACAAAAATACTTTTTCTGACTTCAAGCTAGGAGCGGCCCACGAACTTAATGTCCCCACCGGCCAATCTTCAAAATGGCTTCGTGATAATAAAATTCCCTTTTGTAAAGAAAGAGGAACTGAAGGCCCTCCTTTCCATTGATCTGGCGATCCTTTAGGTTGAAGAACAATTCCTTTAGTGTTTTGAGTCCTCGTTAAGAGATAGGTCTCGGTGGAACCCGAGCTAAAACTTCCTAGGTGGGATCGCCAACTGGGAATGAGTTCATGAAAGTCCAGACGTCTTCCAATTTGTGCTTTGTTTAATGAAAGAGCCGCGTGAGTCCCTTGATTCAATTTTAGTTGGAAAAGCTGGGAGGAAAATTTATTGGTGTAGTAAATGGATTGACCATCACCCGAGTATCGAATGCCTTCGTGAAATCCGACTTCAAATCCCAAAGGTTTGAGGACTCCTGTAGAAGGATCTATTTCTTGCACCTTGAGCTGAGTTGTCCCCTGTTGAACAAGGGTGCTGGTTAACTGAGTACCCGTACCGATCAGAAGTCGACCGGACTTGGGATGGAGATCCAGGAGCACACCGAACTCTCCCGCACTGGTCGCAGTTTTAGGGTAGATCACTTCAGTTGGAGTCCCCTCCCAATTCGCTCGAACGACTTTTGGAAACCAAGGCTGGGGGGCTTCAAGGGCCCGCGGGCGACGGGGCTTCCAGTAAGGATTCGCAGTGAAATAAACCCACTTACCATCACCAGAAATTCGTGGCCTCCGCCAAGTGAAAGGCGCCATTTTGCTTAAGAGTCGGACCTTGGGTTGGTCATCTTTCAATCCTTGAACAACTAACCGAGGCCACGGCAAACCCTGGTAATAGACGACGGATTTTCCATCGGCTGAAAGTTCCATTACCACGGGTTGATGGTTCAGATCTGCACCGTTAAGAGCAAATTTTGTAAAAGCTTGTGACTCTTGAGCTCGCAGTTGATTCCCAGTGGAAATCCCTCCCCAGGGTAAGGCGAGAAGTGCGAATAAAGACAGTAATCGAGCAAAACGCATAGCTATGATTTTCAAATTCTTTCGATCAATTTGATTTTTGGACTGGCGCCCAACTGTTTGGGTGTTACCATACAGCCAAACAGAAGGATTTATTGGACGAAGAATGATTCCCATTCACATTACATCGGGTTCCGGTGTTCCCAGCTACCGTCAAATTGTCGACCAGGTGAAATATTTGGTCGCCTCAAAAGGCTTGAAGCCGGGAGACAGTCTACCGTCCATCCGCGAACTCGCCCGCCAACTCAGTGTGAATCCTTCCACGATTGTCAAAGCTTACAACGATCTGGCTCACGAAGGTATCGTCGAACGCCGCCCCGGAAAAGGGGTCTTCATTAACGACGAACCACCCCAACTCAACAACCAACAAGCCCAGCAAACTTTAGTGGAGCAAGCTCGTAAACTCGCGGTCGAAGCTCGGCAGTTGGGATTGGAGCCCGAGCAAGTGATCGAGATCCTGAAAACAGAACTCGAAAACCTCGATGATACCTGAGGGTAGTGAATATGGAATTTAACATTCTGACGGAAAACCTCACCAAACGCTATTCCAACGGCACGGTCGCCGTAAAAGGACTGAATTTACAGGTGTGCCCTGGGAGTGTGATGGGCCTGGTGGGAAAGAACGGATCGGGAAAGTCTACGGTACTTCGATTGCTGCTGGGATTACTAAAACCCACTGGTGGGAGTGCCACCATCTTGGGTCAATCTTTGTGGAATGCGAAAGCTGAACAACGACAAGAGGTGACTTACGTCTCCCAGGAAGCAAAAGTTTACGCCAAGTGGTCTTACCGAGCACTCTGTCAGTACTGCGCCTGTCTCTATCCCAACTGGGATCCTCGATGGGCGAGAGATTTGATCTCACGTTTCGATTTAGATCCTGACAAGCCCGTTCAATCTATGTCGGGTGGGCAGCGCAGGAAAGTGGCTATCGCCTTAGCTATGGCACCACGGCCGAAAGTCATTCTTTTAGATGAGCCGGCGGCGGGTTTAGACCCATCAGCTCGAAGAAAACTGATCGATGCCTTGATCGATGCTCTTTCCGATCGAGAAGGAACGACCGTACTGTTCTCGACTCACATCGTAAGTGACTTAGAGCGCATCGCCGATGAGATCACGCTCTTAGAAAACGGCTCATGCGCGTTTTCTAAATCTTTGGATGACCTTCAAGGTAAAGCGCGAAAGGTTCAAATCATTTTTGATGGGCAGGATGTTCCAGGGAGTTTTGAAATTGAAGGGGCGATCAAAGTTGAGAAATCTGGTCCTGTCTACAGTGCTTTAGACTTCGATTGGTCGGAGGAAAAGGAAGCTCAGCTTAAGGCTTCCCAATCGAACCTAAGAATTCAAACTTTCACTCCCAATCTGGAAGACATACTGATTGAGCTCTTTGATATCGAAAACGATGAATTCTCTTCAACGAGGAAGGGGGCTTGATATGGAAGCGGTGGATCGAATTTCCTCACACGAGGTTACCACAAGAAGGGCAACACCCATTAAGGTCTTAATACGATCGACCTACTTAGATAATCAATTAGCCTTCAGCTTAGTAACAGTGACCTGGGTGTTAGGGCTTTGGGTGTTTCAATTCCATCACGGAAAATTAGATAACTTACTTATCTTTGGCTGCCTCTACAGTTTATTGATTGCGCCGTCTATAGCTGGAAGTCATATCCAAGATGGTGCGGAAGAATTTTCATTCGCATTACCCTTTTCAAAGAGTCAAATCTTTTGGACTCGTTTCCTCGTTGGGTTCCTTCCTTTACTTTTCTTCATTGGGCTTGGGGAATTCGCAATTAAAAACGATCTACCACAAAAGCTGTGGGGTCTCTTCTTTGATGCCGGATTCTTAGCTCCAACATATTCAATTGGGCTCATAGAAAACCACCTTCCTCTCCTTCATGCACTACCATTTTCAATATTCTTTTTCTCATACTCCTGTGTAACTCTCACTCCAAACTCAAATTCAACTCTTTATCCCTTCTTAGTATCACTAGCCGGACTCGGAATAATCTTCCTCTTAGGCATTGTGCTTCCGCAGTACTTCAAAGAAATAAGCGAAAGAGAATCTCTAAGGCTGTTTCGAGTAAATTCAACAATGTTAATTATTACGTCTGTGATTCTCCTAGCAGCCGCTAGTCAGCTTTATATGCAGAAGCAAATAGGAGATAAATCTAAGCTCAGGCAACTTTGCTTCATATACTTCGTTATCATTGGACTTTATCTACTGTTCGCCGCTTAACACTGAAAGGCTAAACTATGAACTTGTTCATCTTTTCCATCATCGGCCTAGTGTTATTGATCATCGCCGGCTTAAATCGAATTCTATTTTCGAAAGAAAAAGGAAGAGCTCATCGACTCGCATTTGGAAGCGGTATTATAAGCTTGATTCTCTTTCTTCTTCTTTTGTTCAGCACTGTAAGAACTTTCTATTCAGTTCCCGAGAAGTACGCTGAAGGCCAGAGTAACGATAAACTTCATTGGCCTGTAAAACCAATTCCACCTGAGAATAGTATTGCCCATCTACGATATGACCGTCTTTTATTTCATTTCTTAGTTCTCGATGCTGATTTAAGCACCGGTAAATATCTCGACGCATTTGAGTGCAAATTAGACAAAGAGAATTTAGTGGTTGAGAAAAAATTCCAAATCAAACATCAAGATGTAGTTCACCATTTTAATTTTGTTCTAACCGTCTTAGAGCAAAACCTTGAGGTTGATTTCCCTATCGTCGATGTCAATATGAATTATGAAGTACGAACAAATAAAAACAGAAGTAAAACCAACGTCACCAAAAAGAAAACGATCCGATTTGATGCCTTAGATAGTAAGCACTTAAGGTCAGCAACATTTCCAAAACTAGATTTTGCTTATTTGAAGAAACACCGTCCTATGTTCTCTTTGCTGAGTACTCATATTGACCGTGGAATCAAAATCCATCTACACTTCAAACCGGTTGTAAAAGGTACAAATTTAAAAGAGGTTCAACTCACCGAATTAACAAACCATTATGATCTTACTAAACCTGATTTCATATTAACGCATGAAGAAGAGCTTGTTGGATACTATTCAAAACACTTTAACACTGTGCTCATTCGATTATTTGCTCACTGCGGTGGCAGCGCTCTTTTCTTATTTAGCTTATCTATTTTAATCCCGACTCTCTTTAAGAGAAAAGGATTGGTCGTCATCACAACCAGCGTTCTTTTAATCCTATTTGTAGGTGGGGCAGAAAAAGCAAATTTCGAATTTAAGCGAGAAATTTTAAATTCAGCCGACTCTTCTTTGGACGAAAAAATATTTGCTCTTGAGTTCTTAGAAACTTGCCTCTTTTACAATGAAGAAGCTTACAAACTCGCTCTTTTGGTTAGAGAAACTGATCGCCATAACAAGCTGCTTACTACTAAAGCTCATTTCGTTTCCGAAATGATTTATAAGAATAACTTTGTACCTGAATGAAAGGATCCCTATGAAATATTCAAAACGAGATCTCCACGCCGTTGACACCCTAGCCTTGGTATTAGTGGGCTTGGGAGTTTTCTTTGGGGTGATCACCACCATCGGCTTCGTACAGAAAGTTCATTTCAATTCCAGTTTCGCTATCCCGGCAATTTGTTTTACGAGTTTGGGCTTTGCGTTGAATTTTAAGCTCAAAGAAGTCATGAACAATGGCGGAATTGAAAGGGAATAATCACTTCAAGCCCGAAGTGTTAACGAGGGTTAGCCGTCTAACCAATGCAATAGTGCAAATCCGTTTAGGTTTTAGTGCCGCCCTTACAGGGCTCTGTTCACATTCACATTTAAACCCAGGGCGACGCTTCGCTCTGCCCTGGGCTATGATATGGCGGGCTTTCAGCCCTTGGCGGGAACGATGCTTATTATTCAATCCAATTCAAAGACCTCTCATAGTTCAATAATAACATCAATGAAAACATCAAGCTTGATTATAGCCACCGGTCTAATCTTAGGCTTCATCGCCTTATCGGGCCAGATGATGCTTTTTCAACCTTCGCCCTATTCAGAACTTTTTATTCCAGCAATCGTCCTTAGTTGCTTGGGATTCTTTCTCAAACGTAAGGATGATAAAAAAATTCAAGAAGAAGAATAAAAACGAATTACGACCCTCACTTCTTAGGTGCAACCTTCCCATAAGTCAGCTTTAAGGTCTCGTTCGGCTTAACCTTCATTTTATTAACCGTTCCATCTGGCCAAAAAATCTCTAGGGGAACGGTTTTATCGTGAGTTCCCAAGCCGAAATGTAAAGTAAAGTCATTAGCGTTCCCTTCACCCGTTCCACTTTCAACTTGCCTCACGAGTTTTCTTCCATCCGGAAGTTCAACCTTAGCTTGAGCTCCAATAGCAGAGCGATTGACCTTCTTTCCATCGCCCGTAAGCTTTACTCGTAGCCAATTGTTCTTATTACCTTTGTTAATAAACAACCTTTGCCCCGCGACGATATCCATGTCTCCATCGTTATCGATATCTCCCCAGGAAGCCATGTAGGTCAAACTCAGATTTAAATTTTTCCCCACAGTGGAAGTCACATCGGTAAATTTAAAGTTGCCATCATTTCGCATCAGCACGCCGTGGTCACCAGAATAGACCGTGGTAAAAATGAGATCCATATCCCCATCATTGTCGTAATCCCCTAAAGCCGGGGAGGCGAAACTTTCCCGCCACGGTAACTTCGCGGTAGCACTCATGTCTTCAAACTTAAAGTCTTCTTTAGGACCTCGATTTCGGTAAAACCTCGGGCGATCCTGCCACGCTGGGGGATGGCTGAAGTTACCCACAAAGAGATCGAAATACCCATCGTCATTCATATCCGCCCAAGAAGAGCCGATGGTATGACCATAAGAATAGGTCCAGCCATCATCCGTTCCTTGAACTCCGTGGGTAACACCACTGTTGGTGAATGTTCCTGTACCATCGTTTCTCCAAAGCTGATTCTGTTCGAGTCGATAGTTGGATACGTAAATATCTAAATCTCCATCTCGATCAAAGTCACAAGCCGTAATGCCGCGAGCTGGATCGATATCACCCGTTTGCGTCCAGACTCGCTTGAAGTTTTTGCCCTTGTCGCTAAGGAGAATGACATCGGATTGATAAGGCGTTTCGTACCCACCGATGTAAAGGTCGAGAAAGGCATCGTTATTAAAATCGCCCCAAACCGCTCCTCGGGTCACCTTCATCGGAAGTTCTGGAATTCTTTCTTTAGTGACATCACGAAAACTGCGGCCATCCACATTTTCAAAGAGTCGACGCGAACCGTAAGCAAATACGTCGAGATCCCCGTCGTTGTCAAAATCACCAAATATGCCTGCTCCTACCGTGGGAGTCGCAGAAAACTTCAAGGGCTCTATTTGTCGATAGACATGACCTCCAACAAGAAGATCCATCTTTCCATCGCCATCGATATCACCCCAGGCAGCCTTGCTACCGCCAAAGTTGCGTTTAAATTCATCAAAAAGAATTTCTTCTGGATCTTCGGCTATTAAAGCGGCATTCAAACCCAGCATCGTGAGGCTGAGAAAAATGAATCTATTGGACATCGTTCATTACTTCTTACGTAAATCTAAACAAACCAATTCACCGTCATTACGCCAAAACGCGGCTTGTTCAGCGTAAGCGGGGTGCGACCAAACCACCATTCTGCGCCTTACCTTGTTGGTGGGCTTGATGACTTTGACCCGGCTCAATTCTTCATAACCCTTCGGAGTTAAGTTACAGAAGATCAACTCACCCTGTTCGTTCGAGATGATAAATTTATCACCGTGCGGAGTGATAAAGGCATTCCACCAGCGATCTTTCCCGGTGGCTTCATAGGTTTCCCACTTGCGTTCGCCGGTATTCGCATCGATACATCGTAACTCACCGTAACTACCCACTCCGTAAATATGCCCCTCGTGATAGACGGGAGTGCACATCAAAGCGTGAAGCTTGTCGGTCTTGAGTTCACTGTCACTATTTCCCTTCCAAAGAACGGATGCCTTCGGGCTCTTCCTATCCATTTGCATCATCAAGGGGCCGTTGTAGAAGGCCGAGACGAATAATCGATGAGTCTTTTGGTCAAAGATCGGAGTCGCAACCGACAAATTACTCTTGAGCTTGAAGGGCTGGTTCCAAAGCTCTTTACCGTCATCGGGATTTATTGAGTAAAGCACATCGGGCGTCCAGGCGATCAGCTGACGCTGGCCCCCAGCTTTAAAAATGACGGGTGCGGCGTACCCGGGATCTCGAATTTCTGAAGAACGCCAAACTTCTTCTCCCGTCTTTTTATTCAATGCCATCACCCCCCGGCCCTTCGAACCGCCCACCAGAAGAATGATTTTTTCGCCGTAAACTAATGGCGATGCACTCATGCCCCACACATTGATCTCCGTGCCCAGATCTTCGAGGTAGTTCGTTTTCCAGATCACATCCCCGTTTTTAGCGTTCAAACAGAAGAAATGTCCCATTGCTCCTAAAGTGTAAACTCGATCCCCGTCGACAGTTGGTGTGGCTCGAGGACCGCTGGGATAGCTGATCGTGTAGCGACAGTCGTACGTGTGAGTCCAAACCTCATTCCCCGTTTTCGAATCGAGGCACAGAACCCTCTCCTGCCCTTTAACCGGGCTTCTTTTGAAGGGATTTGCCGGATTTTTTTCACCCGAAGATAAAACTCGATCGATGAGATAAACCTTCCCACCCGCCACCGCTGGGCCGGCGTAACCTGCTCCAACATTAACTCTCCAGCGGTATTGAGGAGTTTCGGGAAGTTTCTCAACCCAACCACTTTCCCTCAAAACTCCATCTCTCTTGGGGCCTCCCCACTGTGGCCAATCATCCGAGCGTCCGGATTGGGGGGTCATCATCGTTAGTAAGATGAGAACAAGGCTGAGGCTCAATTTTTGTAGCGAATTCTTGAAGATTCTCATGATTAGCTCGTTATTCAAATTGTCGGAACCCTAAGGGAAATTCCGATAACAAAATCTGTTCAGTAAAAGATGTAGCCAACTTACTCTTTCAGACTCATTGGAACTTCACTATGATGTTGGATTCGGAAGGGGATCACCATATCAAACCAGACCTTAAAACTGATCGATTTAGATCAAAGTGCTTAAAGTCACATTCCATCGGAGGGATTTGCTGAGCTCAACTTCCATAATTCCCCCCATTTAGAGCAACAAGCTTTAAAAACTTGTTACACGAGACAAGCGGGAATACAGGGAAAATGAGTATGAAAGCACAATCCAGCAATATGGATCTCTTCTTCCATCAACATTTCGAGTTATCAAGTCGATAAAGATAACATTGATCAAGTAGATAGGGACCACAAGTCCCGATAACCTAAATCTGTAATGAAATACTACCCGAGAATGACCCTCTCGGGCCAGGAGATGATTCTGTGACTCTGCGTTATTGCCCACATTGTGAAGTTGAGCACGACCTCAAGAACTTAAATAATTGCAAGCCTGGCTGCCCCTTCTTGAGTCTTGGCTCTATGGACGAAGCCAATATGACGGCAGAGCTCGATCCCGATCTCTCCTTGAGTCAGATCAGGCCCATACCCTCAAAAGCAGAGATGGAAGAAGAGGCCCACGACGGAAGTATCATCATCGAGGATGCGGTGATGGATGTCGATGAGCCCGAGAAAGAAGCTCAGACCGAACAAATTCCCCAAGGAAACACTCGTCCCAGTAACGATGGGACAAGAGCCATGAGCCAGAACACTCCGAACCCCAAAGGCAAAGAAACGACCAGTAATGACCCCCTCATCGGAAAAACCATCGGGGGTTGTAAAATCCTTGAGGTTTTAGGTCGAGGGGCGATGGGAGCCGTTTACAAAGCTCGCCAAATCAGTCTCGATCGAATCGTCGCCCTTAAGACGATTCGCGAAGACTTCTGTAATGATGAAAACTTTTTGAGCCGCTTCCAACACGAAGCAAAAACGGTTGGACGGTTCAATACTCCTTACGTCGTGCAAATTCATGAAGTGGGATACGATCAAGACATCCACTTCATCGTCATGGAGTACGTCTCAGGCGGAAACATGATGGACTATGTCAATGATAGTGAGGGCAAGCGCCTCACGATCGAAGACACTTTGCGTTTCATGCGGGAGATTGCTGAAGGTTTATCTGAAGCTGAACGCCTGAACATTGTTCACCGCGACATCAAACCCGAGAATTTACTTTTAGATCAATCGGGTCATATCAAGATCGCAGACTTTGGAATTTCCAAGGTCTTAGGCGCCACCATTCAGATGACCGCCAGCCCTTCGATCTTGGGTACACCTCTTTATATGAGTCCGGAGCAAGCCCAGGGTAAGGATTTAGATCACCGAAGTGATATGTACTCCGTCGGCGCTACCTTCTATCACTTGTTAACGGGTGCTCCTCCTGTAACAGGTGAATCGGTTTACGATCTGATTCAAAAGAAAGTAGAGATCGATTACCTCAGCCCTCGCCAAATTGTTGAAGATGAAAGCGTCCCCGACTATGTCAGTCGCATCATCGAAAAGATGACGGCTCTTTATCCTGATTACCGCTATCAAAGCTTTAAAGATGTTCTCAACGACCTCGATCGGGTACAAGCCGGTCAAGCGCCTCAAGCCAAAACTCCCGTACAAAAATCGGGTGGCGGGGCCTTTTCTAAAGTTGCCGCATTGATTGTTCTGGCTGGATTGGGAGTGGGTGGATACTTCCTCTACGAAAAAGTCATCAAAGAAAAAATCTATCCCCCGAATAACGACGGTAAAATCGTAATCAACAAGGGAAAGAATTCTAATCCCAACAAAAATAACAACAATTCCAACAACTCGAAGAATAATACAGACCCCAACAACAATTCGGACTCTTCGAATAATACAGACCACAATAACAACAACTCGACGAATCCAAAAATAAACACGGTGACCTTCGACTACGCCGGGCACCAGGCAAAGTTGAACGCCATCAGAGAGAAATTCTCGCTGCAACCTGATTTTAAGCTCCTCGATAGCCTGGCTTCATTTAACGAAGGGCTGCTCACTGACATCGATCTCATCAAGCAAGTCGATGCGACAAAGGTACCTCAAGAAGCTACTGATCTTCAGTCTCAGGCCAGTCTCCTCAAAAACGAAATCATCGAAAAGACCATCGAAAAAACCCAAACCACTTTGATGGAATTGAAAAAAGATTTCGTGGGAGGTCCCTCTGAAACCTTGAAGCTTAAGCTCAGCAATTTAAACAGTGCCATTCCTGAAGAAACGGTCGTGCCTGAAGTTTCGAACGTCAAGTTCTTAGTGAACTCCGTTCTCGAAGATGTGGACAACGGCTTAAAAATTCGTGACCAACTCAAGATCCTGAGGGAAGTAGAGAAAGCCGGTTTTGAACCCCCTTACGAATCAGCAGAAAAACATTTTGCTAACTTAAAGGTTCCTCTGGTTGCCTTAGATCGTTTTGGCGACGAACTCAAAGCTTGGCTCAACGACACCAAAAACAAGGAGTCCTTGAGGTTAGCCAAGGTCTTAGAGCCAACCGTTATTCGCCAAGTCCAAACCATCGAAGCTCTTGAAGAGTCTTACCGCGAAAATAAAACGAGTATTGAGAAACTCTCAAGCTCATTGAGACTCCTAAAGAATTCAAAATCGACTCTTCTTAATTCAGGAGTCGGCACACCTTCTCGCTGGAACGAAGTCATTCCGGAAGCGGTGATTTCTAAAATCGAAAAAACCATCGCCAACGCTGAATCGATGGTCAGCCAAATTTCAGGTGAGGCTCAAAAGGCAGACGACGTCTTGAGAGAACTCAAAAGAGTGAAGTCACTGGTTGATTGGTCCAGAATGCTTGCGGCTCAAACCGGTGAAATCGAGCGGTTAGCGAGCTTTGCTAAAGAAAACGAAAAGGCAGGCGTTGAACCTCTCACTCAGGTCCTCAGCCAAATCGAAGCTCTCAAAAATAACTGGAAAGTGCAATCCGATCGTTTCATTCTCAATCTCAACAATTTAGCAAATCGTAAAATTTCCTCCGCTGAATCACTCAGAAGTTTTGAGGAGCTCCTGAATGCACCATTGTCGCGTACGGACCGTTCGGTTAGCTCCCTTCAAGCCGCGTGGAGAAACCTGAACGATGGTTACGGTGATCTCTTGAGGAAGTTAGATCTCATTCGAGCCGATCAACATTTTCAGGATGCCCAATCCGCTCTCGATGAACTTCGCCAACTCGAACGCGAATTAACCTTCAAATCAGCCATTTCAAACGCCCGACAAACCGTCAACAAGATCATCGAGAAACAAGCAGAACTAAGAGCCTTGACGGACAAAATGGCTCCCGTTCCTGGGGGCAAAGTCGTGACTCCCGTCGCTGAAGGTAAGGAAGAAATCGTCGAAAGTTTCTTCATCGATCGTTATGAGGTCACCGTTCGAGAATACAAAGAGTTCATGAAGTTCCTCCAGGGGAAAACCTTCGATCAGGTAAAATCTCTCTGGCTCGATCAATCTGGGTTTGAACGAGGAAAAAGAACTCCACCGAGTTTGGAAGAGAAACGAGTTGAAAACGATTGGCCGATCGAATCCATCAATTACCACCAAGCTCTGGCGTATTCACGCTGGAGGAACAAAGATCTCTTCACGGTGCAAGAATGGTTTTTGGCCGCTAAAGGCCCTGCGATCTTAGGGAAACATCGAGATTCGATCTGCTCGGACATCGATTTAAGCTGGAAAGAAAACAAACCCACATCCGTCAAAGTCGGTGGTTTAGTACTGGGCTTCACTCCCCGCAATTCAGTTCACCATCTCGCCGGGAATGTTGCCGAATGGTGTAAGGCTCCTGAAGGAGAAGAGCGGGCTTACGTGGCCGGTGGAAGATATCGCGACGGTAAAAGAGAATATAAATACTTCAAAGGGGAAAGGATTCCCCGAGAGCGCTTGTCTGAAATCAGAAGTGGTTACGGCTTCAGAAGCGTCTTGAGAGTAAAAGAGTTCTTTAAGGATTTATTGCCCGAGTAATCAAAAAATCCCTTAATAAGCCCGGAGCGTAAGCGACGGGATCTCTTTGGGGCACAAATTCCTCTTTAACAAATCCCGTCGCTTACGCTCCGGGCTAGTTAATTGGAATGCTTGAATTTTTGTATATAAGATCGCGTGATGGGAGTCGTTGTTATTGAATAATCCGCACGCGGAGCGTGCGGACCACAAGTGCGGACTACTTCTTCTTCGTAAAAATCCGGCCACCCATCTTCTTTAATTCATTCACTTGCCCCGAGGCATTTTCGGCTAAGGGATTGCCGATGAGATAGACATTCCAGAAGGGAGAAAAGCGCTTCTTCTTTTCGTAGTCTTTCTTCGCCATAGAAACCAGAACCGACAAATCCTTAATCTGATTGCCATCTAACAAGAGATAACGAAGTTCTGTCATGTGTTGAATAGAGCTTAAATCTTTAGCATCGAGTTTATTCCCGCGCAGATCTAAATTAGTGATTCTCTTTAACTCTTTTAGGGGCGAAATATCTTCGATTCCGTTTCCAGATACGTAGAGAGACCAAAGTTTTTTTAATCCTTTAACTGGAGACAAATCCTTGATCTTATTTTTATCGAGGTAAAGCGAATTCATAGCGGTCAGTCCCGCCAAGGCTTTGATATCGGAAACCTGATTCCCCGCCAATTGAATGTATTGAAGCTTCTTAAGACCTTTGATGGGCGAAATGTCTTTGACCTTGTTCCCCGCAAGATTCAATTGCTGTAAACGAGTGAGACCCGCGAGCTGTTTAATGTCGGTGATCTCATTATTTTGTAAATCTAACAAGGCGAGAGCACGACACTTTTCAAGACCCGTGAGGTCTTTGATCTTCTTATCCTTTTTACCCTTAAAAACGATCGTGGAGATCGTTTTAACATCATTTTCAGTGATCGGTTCCTTGTTGTACTTCTTCTCAAAAACGTAACGTCTGACTGCAGCCTCTAAGTTTTTATCAGGGAAGATGCCCTGAGCACTTAAGGTCGCTTCAGAAGAACAAATAAAAATGAACAATGCTAAGAAGAAAATCGATGTAAAAGCGCGCATGAACTTATTCCAAGTCAATGTGTTGACACATTTAATCTGTTGCCGAACTTGTAAAAATTTGGCTAAGCAACGTGAAGTGCCAAACTTTCTCAAGTTCGGCTATTAATAAAAGGGGAAACAAAAGGAGTAATCGCTTATTCCTAATCGTCTATCATTTCACTTAGAGCGGATTCGAGTCAACCTTCGGTGTGAAAAATGTGACTCCAGAAAGAGAAAACTGAACTCACCTTCCACAAAGACTTTCAAGCTCCCCTCAATTCAGAGACTCTTCTCTCTCAGAAAAAAGCTCTAAAGCTCAATAAATAAATATCTTATCGTTGAATCCAGGAATGAAAAAAGGCCGGCGCAATGCGCCGGCCTTTTTAAATGAATGCTTAGACTTTGAATCGAATCGGCATCAGTAATCGATGTTTCGATCCAAGATGAAGAGCAACTTGGGAGGATCGTTATGAAAATACGATCGATCTTTTCGATGGAAAGGGAGCTCGTCATCTTCAGCCAAACCCCTTGAGATATTTCCATCCTCGTCTTTGACGACGGCTCTGACCTCGATGTTGACCGTTTTAAATAAACCGGTATAAGGATCGATTTCGAAAGGTACTCGAACTTTTGCGGGTGTTAAAACAACCGTTCCATCCGGAGTTTTGTAGATTTCCTCATCAACCACGACAATCGAAGGGATATTTTCTTTTGCCGTACTGATAGCCGAAATTTCAAAAGTTCTATGTTTGACCGAACTACAAGAAACACACAAGAGGACGGCCAATAGGGATAAGTATTTCATGGCTTAATTCTCCTGTAAGATGTACTTCTTTTGACGTGGAACTTCTAAGAACAACCAGCTTTCAAAGAACGGCAGATAGCGATCTTTAACAACCTGAATGATCACGCGTTGTTCAAGGCCAGCCGGAAAAGTGAGTTGGAGATTTTGGATGGGAGTAACCCCCTTTTCTTCTCCATTGATAAAAACAGTAGCCCCTTGTGGCTTACTGTCGATCGCCACATATTTCGTGGGAGTACCACAACCTTGAGCGGCCAAGCCAAAACTAGCTAGACAAACTAATGTGAGTAAAATCTTTTTGAGCATTTTTGAGATAAACCTCAATTACGAAACGATGACCCCATCCTTGCGCTGGGACCGGTGACACGTATAGATCGGAGTCGATCTATAATTAACCCCTTTTTTCTCTCGGAGTGATAGTCGAGCCGACTACTGTTGGCGCAAATTGATGATCTGAGACTGAAGCTGATCAACCTTTGCTTTAAGCTCTTCTACCGCTTCCAGAATTCGGTCTGAATCCGGTGCTTTCTGAAGGAAAAAATCCACCTTTGGAGAAGAATCAGGGTAAAGAATGATACCTGCAGTTTGATAGCCCGGCTTCTCAACCCTCAATGTTCTGAAGGGTTGAGTGCGAAAATCCACTAACAGGTTTTCACGATCGGTTTGACCCTTTTGAACTTCATCTAAATAGATCGTTGCTCCCTTTGGGAAAGAAACGATCGTGAAGCCTTTCTGGGAAACGCCACAACCTACGCTGAGACCCATGAGAGTCGCTAATAATAGAAGGAACGAGATTCTAAACTTCATGTGCATCTCCACGGAATCTGAAACTCTGCCCATCCAAGAGATGAGAAAGCTCCATAATCTCTATTCACCGACAAAAGATCGACAAATCCATCCCAGTTCAGCATTGGAGCTGGGCTAATTCAGTGTCGCCTGAGCCGTCAGGGTCGGTGAATTCACAAATCTAACAAATATTGAAGGAATAGTTCTTAGCACACGATTAGCCCTTACTACAATAGGCAAATTGTCATCTGAGCAGGCCCAATTTACCGGAACTTGGGTAATGGCATTCCATTTTGAACGAATCATCACTCAGAAACACCTATGAGACCCGACTTAAGAAAAGCTTAAAAACTTATGTCTTCTGAAGATGCCCACCAGAGTACTTATCGCTCGATCCTCGAAAACCTGAAGAATTCTTTTCCCCAACCCGTTTCAGACCGAGTTCATGACGCCTACTTCGTCTTTTCCATTCTGCGCGCTTTAGATCAACTCGACGGGATGAAATCTGAAGTCCCGATGTTTGGTAAACCGACTCAGTTGAACTATTCAGAAGCTCACAAGGACCGAATTGCAGAGTCTCCTCAAGATTTAGAGGGGGTTTCCAATCACCTGGTGAGTCTCTTTGAGGGAATCCCCATTTGGAGCCATCCCAAGGTCCAAATCAATGTGGTTCCCCCACCCAGCATCGCAAGCATCATCGGTGCGCTCCTTCCCACGATCTATAACGTCAACATGGTTTCTGATGACTCGAGCTACCAAATTGGGGTTGCTGAAGCTCGTGTGATCGCCATGGTTTCCGATTTAGTCGGTTACGATACTAAAAAAAGTAGCGGAATCTTCACCTTCGGGGGAACGGGCACCAACATGTACGGCATTCGAATTGGCATCGAAAAGGCCCTACCGGGTGCGATGGAAAATGGAATCCGCGAAGATCTCCTCGTTTTTTCTTCGGGCCAAAGTCACTACAGTCGTTTGAGCATCACCGGATGGTTAGGATTGGGAGAACGATGTTTAGTGGAAATCCCTACTCACCGAGACAACAACATTCAGGTTGAAGAGCTCGAAAAACAAGCTCGCAAAGCTCTCGTAGAAAACAAAAAGATCGCCGCCTTTTTAGTCACGTTGGGAACGACCGATGCATTTGGCTTAGATGACTTAGAAGCAGTCGTCAAACTTCGTGATCAGTTAGTTCAAGAATTTAAACTCGAATACACCCCTCATATTCATGCCGACGCCGTCATCGGTTGGGCCTGGAGTGTGTTCAACGATTACGATTTCGACCGTAATTCCCTGGGATTCAGAAAACGAACTGTTCGAGCTCTCAATGGGGCGATTCAAAAAATCAGCAAGCTACACTTAGCTGATTCATTTGGCATCGATTTTCACAAAACAGGCTTCGCACCCTATATCTCAAGTGCTTTCGTCTGTAAGAATAAGAGTGATCTCGCCCTTCTCGCTCGTGATCGAGAAAAAATGCCTTACTTGTTCCAAACGGGAGTGGAGCATCCGGGGATCTATTCTCTAGAAACATCTCGATCCGGATGCGGGGTATTGGCAGCTTTGGGGAATATGTTACTTCTCGGGAAAAACGGGCTTCGGGCACTACTGGGGCATTTAGTCGAAATGGCCGAAGTTTTACGAGAAAACCTGGAAGGGAACTCCCATACCACCGTCTTAAATGGAGGTAATTTTGGCACCGTTACCTTGTTTAGGGTGTATCCGGATGACGTCGACACATGGACAGTCAAAGATCGAGAATTTTCAGATCCGGATTACCAAGAGCAACTGTTAAAGAACAACGAGTACAACCAAAAGATCTTCAATCTGCTTCACGAAGAAGCGATGCGCGGGGAAGGAATTTTATTATCCACCACCGATTGCTACCGAAAGAGCGATTTTGGTACTCCGATCTTAGCATTAAAGTCTTATGTACTTTCTCCGTTTGTAACCGAAGGCCATATGGAACAAATCGTTCAGAAAGTATTAGAAGCTCGACAGAAAATTAAAGACTAACTCAGACATTTTACCCCTTGAATTCAAATCGAAATGAACGAGAAAAAAACCTCTGCTTTTAAAAAGAACCTCATGTTTTTGCTCGGCTTTATCGCCTTACTCTGGGTGATCCATCTAGTGAATAGCTTGATGGGAATGAGTCTCAATGAATGGGGTATTCGACCTCGGAGCCTCGGTGGATTATGGGGGCTTCTCTTCAGCCCCTTCCTTCATGGTGATTGGTTGCACTTGATCATGAATACTTGGCCTCTTCTTATTCTTGGAGGGTTAGTTCTTTTTCGAGGCTTAGACACCTTTATTGAGTTGACGATCTTTGTCACCATCGTCGGCGGGCTAGGAGTTTGGATCGTCGGAGCGGGAAGTTCCCTTCACGTGGGAGCAAGTGGTGTGATCTTCGGATATTTCGGTTATTTGGTTGCTCGAGGAGTTCTAAATAAAGACATCATTGCTGTGGTCGTTGCGGGCTTCGTTTTCCTTTCCTACGGCATACCTATGTTCCTTGGAATACTACCCATTCGATCTGGTATTTCTTGGGAAGGGCATCTGTTTGGGATGCTCACCGGAATTCTCGCCGCGTGGATGGAGATGGATGCGAAACGAAAAAAGTAGTCGGCTACACCCGAGGCCGTGAATTTATTCGAAATAAGTTAGTAAGCCCGGAGCGTGAGCGACGGGATACGTCATCGTGATGAAACCCCATCGGTAGGTCCTAAGAGATAACTCAGGCATTTAATTCCCACCCATGAAATACCTTAGCATTGTCCCGTCGCTTACGCTCCGGGCTAGTTAAATTGGAGCTATTTATAAATCACAAACTCGCCTTCACCGTAATCTCACCCTCTGCTGCAATCACACCATCGCATAATGCTTGAGTTTCAAAACGAAAGATGGGTCCGAAGGATTGCGAGAGTTTCGCTTTAAGGGTGACGGTCGAATTGGGGATGACTTTGCTTTTGAATTTAACGCGACCTACTTCCACTAAATAGCCATGAATCGGCCGCGTGCCTTCCTCTGTTTTGGCTAAGGCTAATCCTGAAGCTTGTGCCATGGCCTCGATCAGAATCACACCGGGAACGAGCGGCTCCTCGGGAAGATGGCCTTCGAACACGCCGTGCCCAGACGGAAAATCAACCTCTGCTTCGATACTTTCCCCAGGAACTAAATGAACTACGCGATCGACAAATCGAAATGGAGGGCGTTGAGGAAGGAGCTCAATCAGGCCCTCGAATGAACTAGACATTGAATTAACAGCTTACTTCTTCACTTTGATGTTTGCGACGTACGTCCCCACTGCCGACGCATATCGGAAGGGAACAATACTCAAAAAAAGTTGTCCCTTCTGCTTACTATTAGCCTTGTAATTTGAACCGACCTTAAACGGCGTTCCGCTTTTACCGATCTTTCCTACTAAAGTGAGCATTCGAAATCCACGCATAACACGACTGGTGCGGGTACTACCATCCGGACCGCAATTGACGCCATAATTACTGACGTTCATCGTACCTTTGGCCGAAATCTCGATCTTATCTCCAGCGCTGATTTCGACCTGAGTGGGGACCCAATTCGAAGGAGCTAATTTTGAAGATGGTATTTCTACCTGAGTTTCTTGATTTTGATTCGCGTTGAAAACAATTTTCAAAATATCGCGTTTAGGAATGTTCAAAGTGCCGTAGTCGGTTTTTAACGGGATCACATCGAGAAGGATTTTACCCTCTAATTTTAAGCCCTTTGTTTTGATCGTATCTATCTCTCGTCGGTCGAGCCCCGTGAGACTGTCGTCGTTATTCGAAAATTCATCCAAGAGCTTCAAGGCGCGATGACGAACTTCAAAGTCATCTGATTTACTCGCCTGGGTAACGGCCTTGATACTGTCGGGGTAGGTCTTTTCTAAATACTTAGTAGCTTGATCCCGTTTTTTGAAATCGCTATGCCCCAGCTCTTTAATCGCAGCTACGATATCTTTGAGAATCGCCGGATCGGCTTCGGGGTAAAACTCAATCACCTGGTACTCTTTCTGAGGGATCTGAAGGACTCCAAAGGGAGTTTGGATGTCCAAGGTCTCGACCAAGATTTGCCCCTTGAGAAGATCACCGCTTCGAAGCTCAAGGCGAGGGATAGGGACAATAGCATTAGCCTTCTCTTCTTTCTTCGCAGTCTTAATCTCTTCGAACAGGCGCGGTTCAACGTTTCCCTTCCTCGCCGATTCGGGGATGGATTGAAGGATGCTTCTAACCTTTTTGAGATCGAAGGCGAGTGCGGGTTGAGTGAGTTGGCTCAATCCGATACTGAATGAAAGGAAGAAAATGATTCTTTTCATGAATTTTTATCGAACTCCCGTTAACTAGCCCGAAGCGCTAGCGAGGGAAGCTCCCCTCGCTAGCGCTTCGGGCTAGTTAAATTATTTTCTTCTTTGATTGAGGTCAATTTTTCACGAAGAAAAATATTCACCGCCTCAGAAGGTGGCGGAACACAATCCCATTCTATCGCCCCCACCATCCTCAAACCGATGGAAAAGCGCGATTCGGGGGAAAATGACCGCTATTTCGCACTCTCGATGGGCGATATTTTGAAATCCGTTTCCAAGCGACAGAGGATCTCAGCTACGATTTCAGCGATCGTCGACGCGATATTGGTACAGAACTGTTGCCGGTCTTTCCCCATAAAATCTTCGAAGGGTTGTGTGAGGTTATCGCAGACAATGTTGATGGGCGCCGAAGGATCTTTTTGACCCCGATCGACCCGTTCCTCCCAAAGTTCACGATAAAGGGTGGCTGCTTCCCTCAATTCTTGAGTGACGACTCCGGTGGGATCTGGGTCACCCAGGTATTCTCCTAAAATCAATTCCCCGGCCTTGATAGCCCCACATTCTCCCTTCCCCGTAATCCCTCCTTTGCGAAGGCACTGGTAAGGAGTGGTCGCGAGATTGAAGGTTTCCGCGAGGGCGATCCCACAACTTCGGTGAGGAACTTCGACTCCCTCATAGAGAATGTAGGCTTTGCTTTTTGCCTCTTCGATTTTCTGTTTTTCTTCGGAACTTAGTTCTGAGGGCGATTTCATTTGGATGCGTCACCAAAAAGTGTATGTTGAAGAAATGGTGTTCACGAGCCGTGCTTTGTTGAACCCCTAACCTGTGCCTTCTATAATACCCGGCCGTTAAGCGCAATTAAGTATTAGTTAAGTTTAGCCATCTAAATCGCAGTTAAGTCTAAATACTGCCCCCAACTGTTCAAACCCTGATCGAAGGTTGATATGAGCACTAAAGACTCTTCCTATCCCCCAGCGGAAAAGCTCGATCGAATCGATTTGATCGGCAAAGTCGTAAGTTTGAGCAATCAACAAACGGGAACCATCCTCCATGTGGAATATGAGGCGCCCGAGCGTGTAGCCTTGGTTCAAACTTTCCCTGAAACCCCCTCCCCTCTCACGCGAGTGGCTGTCGACCGCCTCAGTCCGGCCCACTTGCCATCGATTGAAGAAATCATCGGTGACACGAAAAAGCAAGAAGAAGAAACACAATAAGGCCAAGTCCGAAGCGAGTCCTACTCCCGCTGACGAAAAGGTCCAAGAAGAGCCCTCCACTCCTAGTCTGGGCACTGACTCCCAAGCTCAACGAGACGATCAAGCTCTAAACAAAAAGCTTCAAGCCGTTTCTAGTCGGCGGTTGATGATGGTGGTGTGTGTCTTGATGGCGAGCCTGATTTTGCTGCTCTTTTTCAGCGCCGCCTTTAGACCTGGAGCAAAGCTGACCGGTGATGATGCCTTAGCTCTACCTGGTTTTAAGGTTTCATTGAAAGCTCGCATCGAACACGACGGGCCCGTATTTCTGAATCCCGATGTCGAAAACATCAAAGTTCAGTTCGCCATCAGTGAAAGCCCCCACGACCGTTTCCCCGCCGATCCTAACGGCCCTTTTGACTCGATAACCAAATTGATCGGTGATGCTGTTTCAAAAGAAGACGGGTCCTGCGAGGTCACGTTTCAGGCTCCCGCCCTTCCCGGAAATTATTTGGTTCGAATTCAAGTTCTCGAGCCAGAAAAGCTCGTGTTACCCCAACTGGAATCCTATTTGGTGCTTTCGGTCACCGCTCACGACACTCCCATCGTGATCAGCGATATCGACAACACCATCGCTCAAACCGATGTCAGTCACTCCTTAGAAGATGATCAAGTCCATACGCCCGCTCCCCTGGTGGGCGCATCCGATGCCTTGATCGAAATCTCAAGTCGAGCCCGCGTTATCTACTTAACCGCTCGACCCGAAGCATTGACCCATTCTTCGAAAAAATGGTTAGCAGAGAACGGTTTCCCCTCAGGACCCGTGATTCACCGCGATGTCAAAGGTGAGTACTACAAACGCAGATTTACTGAGTGGGATTTCAAGAGCGATTACATCAAAACTCAGATTATCGCTCGATCGTGGAGTCAAGTTCTCTGGGGAGTTGGTCATCTTGAAGGCGATCAAGTCGCCTATCGGGAAAACAAAATCTCTTCGATTTTGATTCAGCCCAAGGATCCAAAAATAGCTGAAAAATCAAAGAAGGCTTATAGCGTTAATAATTGGGCGGAAGCTAAAGAATTAATTTTAAACGGGATTCCAGACAAGCTTTTGCCCGAGAAGCTTGAAGTGAGAGATTAATTCTCACTCCACCTCAAACTCCACTTCATTTAACAACTCACCGATCGCCATTTTATACTTCGCTTTGGCGTTTTCGTAATCGGCTTGGGCTCGAAGCTCACTCGCTTGAATATCGATCAAATCATTTTCGATTTGGACTACGTTGTAATTGATAGAAGTTCCCACCTCTAACTTTTTAATTTCCCCTTCCAAAAGTGCGAGTTGAAGTCGAACCAATTGATTTTGATTCACCACCGCGCGATGAGCATGTTGTAGTTCGCGAATGGCTTGATCCACTTCAACGACAATCGTATTTTCCAAACGGTTTTTACTCTCGATGCTTCGCTCTAGAAGACCTTTAGCATTGTCGTACTGCGCGATGAGTCCGCGATAATGAAGAGGTATAGAAAAATTGATTCCCGCCGACCAATTGTAGAAACGGCCGTCTTCGATTCCATCCCACGAGTCATGAATATTTTGATCCAAGCCAATTTGCGACCAACTCCCAGTGAAATCTAGGGAAGGGAGAAGTTGGTTTTTTGCCTTATCTACGTTGATCTTTTCGTTATCGATTTCAAACTCAGCTTGCTTAAAGTCGGGACGCAATCGAAAGGCTTTATCGAGAGCCTGATCGCGAATAGGCGAAGAGCGTTGACTGTCGGGTTCGGAGGTGGGAACGATCACGAGGCTATCGTAAAGATTAGTTCCATCCTTCTCCCAAGCTTTTCGAAGTGTGTTCTTTCCCGAAAAATTCATTTTATTGAGAAGGTCATCTCGAGCAGTCTCTAATGCGTTCCAGGCGGTGTCCAATTCTGTTTTTCTTCTAGCCACCTGACTCTTATCGGGGATGAGATCTAAAGGGGCTCGCGTCCCAACCTTCAGTTTTTCTCCCTCATCGGCCAAACGTTTTTGAGCCGTACTGAGAGCGTTTTTCTTCGACTCATAGTTTTTATGAGCGAAGACCACCTCCCAGTAAGCCAAGGTCACATCGTACAAAGTATTCATAATGACCTGTTGGTATTGCTCTCGAGAGATTTCTGAATTGTTGCGAGCCAAGCGTAGGTTTGCGGAATTGAAGCGATACCAACCATTTTTCAAAATGGGTTGAGTAATTTGTGCGCGGATTCGACTGGAGTAACGGGGATTCAAACTGAAGAACGAAGCTTCGGGGTTATCCGCACGCGATCCCTCAAAGGTTAAAGAGTAATCCGTTCCTAAAATGGTTTGCCCCGCAATGCCCGCACTGTAGGTGTTGAGGTTGAACGGATTCACTTCAACTCCAAGTACCGGATTGAGGGGGTCAAGATTCAACGAACTCGCCGTTGCATCGCGGTTCTTATTGAACGTGTAGCTCAAATTGAAATAAGGATCGAAAACCGCTTTCTCGATGATGATATTTCTGAGAGCCACCTCTCGATCGATAGCCTGGATGCGGCGATCGTAGTTATTTCTCAATGCGATCTCGAGAGAACGTTCGAGACTCAATTCGATCTTGCTCTTTCCCTCCAAGACATCAGGGACGGGAGCGATGAGCGCATCGACCGTCAAATCCGCATTGGAATTGTCCTCATGGGACTCGACCTGATTTTCAGGGGCCGTCTCTTGGGATTCACTCTCTTGAGCTAATCCAAGATTTGTGCCAAGTGCTAGGAGCAAAAGAACGATTTTGAATGAGCACATCCATGTTCGGAGCGAGCAGCGTAAATAATCAGCGGGTTGCAATGGACAGGACTCCCGATAGTCAAAAAATTAAAACTCAGCTTAGAAACGTGGAAATAGAGTAAGTTCCAATAGGCGGGATAGCAAGGAAAGGCTTTAGCCGAGTTTCTTTTCTCAGTTCCGAAAAACTAAGTCGTGGGTTGGGTCTCACGCTTCTTTTTCGATGAATCGGATTGGGCGATCTTCTTCGCACTCTTTCGAGCTTGGCGACAGAGTGCCAACCAAGACATTCGAACGGTGACATGGGCCACGACGGCAACGACCAGCCCCGAGATATAGAGGGAATAAACTTTGAAAAAATCAGGCAGAATCCACCAATTGAGCCACCAACCCCGAGAGAGAAAACCGGGTTTGATTCCCAGGAAAATAAAACAAGCCGTGAAGAGGGCAATGGCCCCCACGAAGAGTGCCCCCCACTTGAACTGGTGAAAATCGATGGAGAGACAGGGATAGAAAGCCCCCATCAAGTAGAGGAAGGCCCAGAGTGGCCATTGGTCCCAGCTCAAGGATTGCCAGAAAACCTGCAGCCCTTCGAGGTACTCACGGGCGTCAACGGCGAATACTCCTTCAGACATTTCGACGGGATCCACATGGGGTAGCGCCATCGCCATGGAATCGAACTGGCTCATCCCAGTGGCTAATTGGTGGAAGAGATAAAAGGCACAGACCTGCCAGAGAACGATGTAGGTAATATGGCCCAGATAGATCGTTTTAGGTGGACCTTCCTTTAAGAACGGTTTTCGGTCTTCAAAAAAGGCCACTTCCTTGACGGACCTTCCGGTGATGCAACACCAACCCAGCCGAAGCTGGGAATCGATGATCAAGGCTGGCGAGATCGCCAATTTGAAGAGCTTTCGGTTCCGATAAGTTCGCGTGGCCCAATTGAGAGCCCAGAGCAAGAGCAGTTGAATCGAAACCCAAAAAAGTAAGTTGTACATCTGTCTCTTCTACTTCTTCTTCCCTCCCATCAGAATCTTTCGGATCCCTTGAAAGTCTTCGGGACTATAGAACTCAATCTTAACGATCCCCTTGCCCTTTTTTTCTTGGATGGTCACCCGCGAGCCTAACTTCTCGGTAAGCTCCCGTTCGAGGTTCCTGATGTTGCTGGGCTTGGATTTTCGGATGGGTCGACGAGTTCGGCTCTTCCCCGTTTTGACATCGGCCGCCTCGCGAGCCACTTCGAGATCGCGAACAGATAGGCGATCTTCAGCAATCTTGTCGAAGAGGCGAAGCTGATCTGCTTCGCTGTCGATGGAGAGCAAGACCTTGGCATGCCCCACCTGAATGTGACCCCTTGAGAGGGATCGCTGAATCTTTTCCGGAAGTTCCAATAATCTCAAGGCGTTGGAGACTGCGGGTCGACTGATACCCAAATGCTTGGCGAGAGCGTCCTGCGTCCAAGCCTTCAATTCGATCAATTGCTGAAAAGCTTTCGCCGTGTCGATCGGAGAGAGGTTCTCTCGATGAAGATTTTCGATCAGGGCGATCTCCAGAAGTTTCTCATCGGGAATCTCTTTGACGATGGCTGGGATCGTCTTTTCGCCCAACTCTTGGGAAGCGCGAAATCGTCGCTCCCCGGCGACCAGCTGGTAACCCTCCCCCACAGGACGAACCAGGATGGGTTGAAGGACCCCCTCCCTTTTGATCGAGGTCTTGAGGGCATGGAGCTCTTCCGCATCGAAGGCCAAACGGGGTTGGTAGGGATTCGGCTCGATCGAAGTCATCGAGATCTCATGGATCTCTTGGCTGTCACCCGATACGACGGATGAGCTGGGATTCTTCTTCGTCGGTGCTGTCTCCACGACCTGCTCAACCTCCAGCGGTGGAGCCGGGTCTTCCAAGGGGATCTCGGCTTGAGTTTCAACGGGTTCTGGAACTTTGACCTTCGCCTTCTTCCTCGTTCCCTGTAAAAGGCTATCCAAGCCTCTACCAAGCTTACGACTGCTCATTTTGAAGTACCTCTCGAGTCAAATTTAAATAGCTCCAGGCCCCACGTGAGAACGGGCTGTAGTAATAAATGGGAAGACCATAGCTCGCTGATTCAGCCAGAGTGATGTCGCGGGGAATGATGGATTTGTAGACCAGGTTGGGAAAGTAACCTTCAATCTCTTGAAGGACATCGCGGGAGAGCTCCAACTCGTCCGCGAACATCGTTAGAAGCAATCCGGCGATCTTCAAGTCGAAGTCCCCCTCGCTCTGAACTTGCTCGATCACGGGCAAGATCTGGCTAAGCCCTTCCATCGCGTAGTACTCACATTGAACCGGAATCACCACCTCTTCGCTCACTGACAAGGCCAGCGTAGGGATCCCCCCCAGCGACGGAGGGCAATCGATGAGGATTACATCGAAGAGACGCTTCAGGCTCTCAATCTGAGCTTTCCAGTGCTCGTAGAATCCCGACTGTAAGAGCTGGATTGTATCAATATCGGACAACGCAAAGTGTGAAGGGAAGACCCAAAGATTCTCATAAATCGTTTCCTCAACAAGATTTAAGAAGAATCCAGGACTCTGGATCGCTCTAATGAACGGGGGGCGCACCTCATCTAAATCTTTATTTAAATGAGACTTAGGAAAATCATCGAGCTTTGATTTCGAGACTCCACTCGAAGCATTCGCCTGAGGATCAAAGTCGAATAGAAGGCACTTCTTTCCTGCCAATCCAAGACCAGCTGCAAGATTCACGGAGGTCGTCGTCTTTCCGACTCCCCCCTTCTGGCTCGCCACCGTAATGCACTTTCCGTACTCACCCTGGGCGGGACTGTCTAAAGAGAACCGTCGGCGGGGGGTCAAGGTCTCAAACAAAGGGTGCCAGTTGGGAGCACTGACTGCTTCATCAACCACTCGTTCACTCCTCTTATACAAAACAAAGTAGAAGATGAAATTAATAACCTAGCACCCAAAGTTAGATCAAGAAATTCCCCCGCCGATCCTAAAAAGTAACCACATTAAATGAATGTTCCACGTGGAACATCATCCAAAAAAAACTCCTCAAAGTCGATGTTCCACGTGGAACATCTAGCGTTTCCAGAATTCGAGTTGTTTATTTATAAGGACTTAACTCGATGTTCCACGTGGAACATCGCAAACTTCACACACGAACAACCACATAGAAAGCCTTAAAGGCGGGAGAAAAAAACTTATCGAAGAGACTTCCGAAAATGTAACAGAACCCATGAAAGCTGCGGATGTTCCACGTGGAACATCGGCCTTTTAAACTCACGGATTACAAATGTTCCACGTGGAACATTCAACGTTTTGAAAATTGAGTTGTTTATTCATAAGGACTTAGATAGATGTTCCACGTGGAACATCGCAAAAACAGTGAATTAAAGGATCTAAATTCCGGGGCTTTTTGTGATATAGGACGCGCGGAGATTTAATGAGTTGAGGCTCAAGCTTGCTCAATTCATGAGATGTTCCACGTGGAACATCTTCGTTAATCTTGTGCCCCAGAACCAATGTTCCACGTGGAACATTTAACGTTTTGGAAAGTAGAGATGTTGTTAAATAAGAACTTACGGCGATGTTCCACGTGGAACATCCAACATTCTTCCGCGTGGTTGGTTCAGATCTTTTGAACGACTGACTTAGGGAGACTGTCGGATTTTTATGTTCTTTATACACCTAGGATCAAATTGAACTTTTGCAAACACCTTAGTTAGCCCAAAGCGATAGCGAGGGTAAAAGGATAAATCGGCGTTAAAGTTGATAAACAGCGGGATAGAATCTTATCCACGTGACGCAGATCGAAGTTATTTAATATTAGCTCAACATTCCGTCCCTTCGCTAGCGCTTCAGGCTAGCTTATGGGATTTCATAGAGCCCACAGTTGAACTTTATGTGGCAAATTTATCCAGTTGGGACGGTTCCTATAACAAATAGGCGTAACGGAGCCTGAAAACAGGTCCAATTTGTAGATTTCGAGCGAATTCACTTATTGAGTCCACTTGTAAATACGAATAGATAATATTTTAAATATATTGACGTATAAAATATTACGCAGCTAATACACATTAAATAAAGTTCAGTATATTTATTTAATAATAATTAATAACTTATTAGTTACTTGTATATTAGAGTTTTAGTTAAATTAATTATAGTTTATATTTATATTTAACTGTATCTACAGACGTTGCATTCTTTAAATAAACCCCCTCTAGGGCGATGTTATCCCCTTCGAAGAAATGATAAGGAACAATCTTCCCACTCTGGTCGTCACTCCGTGATTCCTGGGCTATACTTCAGTGGACATTTTATATCCAAGCCATCTTGAGCTACCGATAAAGTGTCACTGCGTTTCAGCAAAATGCGCTAGACAAGAATTAATAAGTGCAAAAGAAAAGAGCTTATTTTGAAGTACGCAATTATTTCAGATATTCACGGCAACCTTCACGCCCTCCTAGCTGTTCTCGAGGAGATCGAGAAAATTGGGGCTGATGTACATTGTTGCTTGGGGGACATCGTCGGTTACGGCGCCTACCCCAATGAGTGCGTTGAGATTGTTCAGAATCTGGGTTTCCACACCGTCGCTGGAAATCATGACTTCGCGGTCTTAGATAAAATTAGCACTGAGAATTTTAACAAGGTAGCGAAGATTTCTACCAACTGGACTCGCGAAAGCCTGACCCAGGCCTCCTTAGATTTCTTGGACCAAATGCCTCTTTTGGAGGAGCTGGGGGACGTAACCCTCGTTCACGGTACTCGGTATTCTCCTGAACTTTTTGACTATATTCAGTCCTCCTACGAAGCCTCCCTCAGCCTAGACTACACCAATGGGCGGGTGTGCTTTATCGGACATTCGCATGTCCCGATTTCCTTCCTCCAAGATCCCTACGTCACCTACAGCACAGAAACTGAAATTCAGATTCCCCAATCGGGAAAAGCCCTGGTGAACGTGGGAAGCGTAGGGCAGCCCCGCGACAAAAATCCCCGAGCCTGTTTTGCCACCTACGATGACGAAACAGAAACAGTGAGTCTTCACCGAGTCTCCTACGACATCGACGGAGCTATCGATGGCATTCGTGATAAAGGCCTTCCCACCATGTTGGGAGACAGGCTGCGCTTTGGGAGATAAAGTGGGGAGCCCGACGACTGCACCTCTGACAATCATTCCACAATCAATTAAAGGGATGGGCAAGGAAGCCCAATTCTTCACATGGCTTTAGAAGAGCCATCGAAGGTCCTTGATGAATGGTGACGAGTTCACTCAAGGATGAACGAATTCGTTCAGAAAGCCGCTTAATGGATTCCTCCATAATGGAGAATCGGTTAAGCGGCTTTTTCGTGGGTGGGGGGATAACGATGATCAATATGAGCACGCTGATTCCTTATCCCTCGCTAAAGCTTCGGGCTTGGGGGTTGGATATTTCAAATAGGGTCTAATGATGAAAAGGGTGATGCCCCTTGCTAAATCACTTGTTTTGAAGGCGATTCACGACCCCCAAGCCCGAAGCTTTAGCGAGGGATCATCTTTACTGTTGAGTGCGCCTTACAAGTTCAGATTTTTACCTCTGTAGGAACAAGGCTTTTAACCGGCCGAACCCATAAACGATATGAGCAACGTGAAGGATTGAATTCCTTTTCAGGAAGACTTCAACTTCCTCGCCTGAGCCTGGTCGATGGCCTTTTTTCCTTTCGAACAGGCGTTATAAGGATCCTGAATCATCCAAGCATCGATCATAACCCAACCCTCAAATCCACCATCCCACAAGAGATCCAAGGACTTCGCGATATCGATGTGCCCTTCACCGCAGGCGAGGTGCTTAGATGTTCCCTCGTAGATCGTCCCGTCACAATCCGTGAGGTGAAGGTAGCCGATCTTGTCGATCCCGATTTTGAGGAGAAGTTCTTCGGGCTTTCCTTTTCCTCCATTCATCAAATCGAAATGGCTGGGATCGTACATAGCCTTGATGAGGGGATGGGAAACCCCTTCGATAATGGCGATCAGATGCTCGATTTTATTGAAATTGAAGGGAGGTTCAACTTCGAGCGAAAATAGAAGCTCTTGGTCAGCAACAATTTTTGCGGCTTCTTTAAGAGACAATATAAGGTTTTCAATCCCTTGCTGAACGCTTTGCCCCCTCAAGTTTCCCGTTGGCCAAAAACCGATGCACTCCGCTCCAGCTTTCTTAGCAAAGTACACTTGATCCCGAAATTGCTTCAACCAGCGTTCTCGCTCGGACCGGTTTTTACTGTAGGCATCCCCATTGGTGAAAGTTTGAATCGAGAAAATCTTCTGATTGTACTTCGCATAAAATTCGCGAAGGCTTCGGATTCTCTTATCCTCTTTTGAAAAAGGTAGAGCACCTTGAGGCCAATTTTGGGTGAGCTCAACCCCTTCGAATCCTTCCTTCTGAGCAAAATCCAAAATCTCCCAGATGGGATAGTTCTTCTTATACCTATTTGATGACGACTGAAACCCATTTAGGCCGAAGGCCGTTTTAAATCTCTTCTTCTTTTTAAGCTGGGGTTGAGCTTGAAGCCAACTTGTTAATCCTGATACGGCTAGCCCAGTTCCTAATCCGGTTTTTAGAAAGTGGCGTCGGTGGGTGGGTCCATTGTTCATGAGATCAATATTGGATTGAGGGATCAAATTTTAAAGGTTTCTGAATCACTGTAGCCGAACTTTTAAGAGTTTGGCCAATCGTCGAATTCAGCCAAACTTTTACAAGTTCGGCTACAAGGCAATTACGTCTTTCATTGAAGGCTCACCCAAATTCTCACGAATTTGGCTACGATATTCAGCACAAAAAAACCCGCCTGAATGCGAATTCAGACGGGTTTTATGAATACTTTAAACCATTGACTCAATGGATTTCAGTTTGGAGTTTCGATCAATTGTTAGTTGAGTCGGAATCGTTTTCTTTAGATTCGTTAGCTTTTTGCTCAGCTTCATGAACTGAATCTTCAACTTCGTCTTCGATTCCTCGAACACCCTTTTTGAATTCGACGATACCTTTACCGAGGTTGCGTGCAACATCGGGAAGGCGCTTTCCGAATACGATTAATGCGATAACCAAAACTGCGATGAGGCCCATAGGACCAATATTTTGAATAAAACCTAATTGAGTCATAGATTCGATAGACATGATTCAACCTCCGAGGTTGATGACTCTTAGACAATGTCTTCTTGATTGTCAAAGAGTAAAGATATGCTTCCATTGTTAAGAAGATCTACAAACCGTAGACCATCAGAAAATTCCACTGACGAGATCAATTTCCCTCTCTTGAGGATCTCTTCAGGGAGCCATCCGAAATTGGAAGCGATGGTTAATGAGAAGCCGTCTAATTGGTAAACGAAGAAGGGTTACTTCCTTCGCCTCCATGACCTCTCTCGGAAATCAGAAATTCGATGAGAGCTTTTAATTCGTTCCTGTTGAAGTACAGAATCAAATTTGCTCTGAATGGAGAATTGTATCTATAGTCTAGACTTGAACCTAGACCTGTGAATCATTCCCCTTTGGCGAGTAACCCTTATCCTACCACGATTATGGTGATCTGTCAGGGCTCGGTTTTCCAATTCTGGATCTAGTGGAAATACCTAAGGTTTTATGATTCTTAACCTTGGGATTTTGAGGAAAAAATAAAATCGTTGAGAGATGGGTAATTTGGGGGAGGGTACCAGTAGAAGAAAGTCCCATCAATGACTTTAAGTGGAAATCAGGGCCGGGGACTCACCAGATAGAAAGAGCAATAGAGTTTAATGGTGTAGTGCCGCCCTTACAGGGCTAGGGTTTATTATCCTGGTTTTAAACCCAGGGCGATGCTTCGCTCTGCCCTGGGCTATAAAATGACGGGCTTTCAGCCCTTGGAGGAACTGACGCCTAATGGTCAACCCATACGAAGGCTCAATCAAGTTTTCAAATGCCGGCAATGAGATCTCTTAGTGGGAGGCTCGTTTGGCCTCGATGGCCCCTTGTTAAAGACTTGGATTTAGAGGGGTGGAATAAGTACAGGAATCCGTTAACTAGCCCGGAGCGTGAGCGACGGGATGGGTCATCGTGATGAAGTTCGCTTCATAATGATTTTGACAACAGCCAAGGCCTTTTAATTCCAACCACAAATTGCCGATATAGAGCATTAACCGTATCCCGTCGCTTACGCTCCGGGATAGTTAACCAATACCTAAAAATCATAAGCTCAAGAAGCACTGTTCTAGGGTTTAAATGAACAATTGAAACTAATTCTAAGAATGGAGCTCAAATGATTCGCTCAACGGGCATGATCCTCTTCGAAATAGCCGTAGAGATCTTTACTGATCTGCCTACCCATCGTCCTTAATAATCCTTGTCGAATCACAGGAATCTTGCGATCGGTATCAAAAGCTGTGAGTGGAACATTCACATCTTGTTGCTTCGGGTAAGTGGTTTTCCGATGGCCTGAGGAATAGAGCCTTTTTCCATCAATAGTACGATAGACTCGATACTGCCATTCGCTTTGCCCACGAAGAATTCCAAATTCATTCGGGTTACTGTAGCGCATGGATCTAATTTCACCCACGAGCACGAGATCTGCGGGCACTCCTTTAACGAGCTTTCGCCAATCACTTTCACTGATGTCTGGACTGGTGGCCCATTTCTCTACTTTTTCGAAGAAGTCCCGAGCGTCTGTATTTTCGATGAGGAGTCCGGGCCCCCAAACACTTTCAACATCTTCTTTAAAGAAGCCAGCGACTTGCCTTCCCTTATTACTCCACCCGTACCAACCATTCGTGTTCTTAAGGTCTCTGAATGGAAGGATAAGTAGTGTCTGGTCATAAGCATCGAAACGAGGGGCTGTATAGGTACTACAACCCGATGAAAATACGGTGATGAACAATCCAGCGATGAGTGTGAGATTTAGTTTATTCATTGATAATTCAGCCAACATTCCAATTGAGATACGGCCTAACAGCCTCCACGAAAGAGTTTCGTGGAGCTAGAAAGTTGGGAGTGGATCTTGGGCTTAGATTCGGAGGATGGTGCTTAGAATTTGAGAAGCACTTTCTCTACCTTCGGCGGTGGAGCTTGAAGGTATTACCGAGCTTTCGGAGCTCGATTTCGGCGCCTTCAAGAGTTTCTCCTTCATAGTATAACCTGACAGGTCGCTTTTGGTCGCCTTTTAGGATGAGACTCTTCCTATCTTGTTTGAAATGAGCCTCTTGAGCCATAGCTCGTTTTTTCCCGGAAGTAAAATCGACTTCGCCCTCAGCGTAGGCGTAGGGGAACATCGGCTTGTTATCAGGGGTCTTTTGGATCCTCAGGAGAAGCTCATTCGCCCTCAGTTTCCATTCTTCCAGTTGAGTCTGGGCGCTTCGGGAATCCGATGCGGGAACGAGGCTGGAGAGAGCCTCCGGCGCGTAAAACGTTCCGATCACATCCTTTTCAAATTTGACCACAACTTGGTCATTTTTTTGTACTCCACGACCGATCGGTGCAGGGTTCTCTAAATACCAAACTCGCACTTCCCGGGCATCGATCTTATTGGTGACTACCTGGGGAACACCGCTTTCAGAGTTGTACTTTCGAGTGTGATGGAGAGTTTGGTACCTTCCATGTTCACTGTAGATTCTGATGACCTTCTCGGCGTGGTTGTATTTGAGGTCATCACCGTGAAGCTGAATTCCCTTTTCTTTGCACTCTAAGAAGATCTTTTCCGATACGTGCATCCCCACGAGCTCAAGCTCTTTTTGATTGGGAGCTTTCTTCACATCCACCGTGAGGTTGGGACAATTAAATTCCCAATCGAGGGGTTTCGAACTATTAGAAGAGGACTCACCGTCTTGGCTCTCTAAACGGATTCTTCCTTCGACATTTCTCAGGAGTTGAATCTGACCTTTATTCCCCATGTGATGGAAGGTGATGTCTTCCGCCATAAGAGTGCTATCTTTTCCCCGTTTGAATTTTTGCAATCCGTTTCCGAAGAGGTGAAGCTTACCCGTATCTGAAATCCAAGTAGCTCGTTGGGCTTCCGCCGAGTAATCTTCTCGATCGATCGTGATCGGCTTGTCTTCTCCGCGCCAAGCGTTGATCCTTTTGATTCTTTTAAAGTTTTCATCTTCAAATTGAGACTTTGAAGCCGGTTTGAAATCTTTGAAGAACTCGACTTTTGCTCGATCACATGCGATTAGCATCGCTTTCGAATTTGCACTAGGGCTCCCCGGTCCTACCGAACGATTATTCGCGGTCTCTGATTCCGAGGGATCCCCGTCACTGGTGATCGTGACGCCATTATTTAAGTTGGCCATCCACTTCTTTTGATCGAACTCAAGCTCGTGAGCTTTTAAGACTCCACCTTTAAAACTCAATTGAGGCTGGGCGAGCCGCCCACTTCCTTTGCCTCCGATCTCCTCGGCTTTCATGAAGATCTTGTGATCTTTTTTAGTCCAAAGAAGATTTGGGCCTTCGATACGGTAGCTATCTTTCTTCGAACTCTTCTTAGCTTTAGAACTTGAATTGGACTGCTCGATGGGAGTGAGGCTTACGGGTCGATTTCCTTTAGTTCTGGCCGAAACCGAATAGATTTGAATCTTCTCATCCTTTTTATCTTCTTTAGGGATGAGAAAATTGACGTCGATCACCTCACTGAGAATCTGTAACATCTCAGGGTCGGACTTACTTGAGCTTTTAGACTCCGCCCCGACCAGCTCTTTGAGCTCTTCTACATTTCCATTGAGTGTGACTTCATCTTCAAATCGAAGGATGTTTTTCTTAAGGAACAGTTCGATCTTCTTCGCTGTACCGACACAACTGGTATGAGTAAATTGTGGGGGAACGGACTTTCCGCCGGTCAGGGTGACTCGAGACTGCTCTTTTTGATAATCGAGCTCCCGTCCTTGTAGCTGAAACTTGGTATCTCCGACTCCTTGGATCACCAAGCCATCTTCGCGCTTGGAGCGGGCGATGAATCTTGAAATGCCTTTGAGACCCTCTCCTTCGAGCTTCGAAGGCTTTTCTTTAACGCTTTCTTCTTTGCTCGAATCTTCGTCGTCAGATTTCTGCTTAAAGAAAATTTCTACTTCGTCGGCGGAGTAACTTAATGACTTCGGTAGACCCACTCGCCACTTTTCTTTTGAGTCTTCTGCTTTATTTGCATCAGCAACCGAAGTATTCGACGTTTTTGTCTCAGAGCCTTGAGCTGAAGCAGAATTGGAATCCGTTGAACTCTCTTTCGATTCGTCTAAAAGATCTTGAGGAATCTTGATTGTGCCTTTGATGTTATCGCTGAGATAAGCTTTACGCTCGTTCAGCTTCAAGCGGGCTAAATCTGAACTAAATTCAAAATCTTGATCCGCATTCCCAAACTTGGGCCGTCCTTTGAGAATCGCTTCACTGGGGATATCTTTACTATTTAAGATGGGCCCCGCGTGCTCGAGTACTTTCCAAGTCAATGAATCTCCTTCGAAAGGAAATCCTTCGTACATTCCTTTGATCCGATCCCCCGGCCAACTTGCGATGGCACTTGAGAACGGTGGGGTCTTCTTACCCTTTACTTTTTTGCGCGGATCGGTGAGGACCAAATCTAAGTTTTGGCAATGGAACCAAGTATCTTCACGTTCAGGACGAGCCCCGGCGAGCGCCTTAGCGCTGGGATAAATATAGACGTCTTTTTTAAATTGAATCGTTCCGGGTACGGAGGTGCGATCCAAAATCAGCGGGCCATCGCAAATGACAGCCACTTTTGAAAACTTAGGATCATCTTTTTTCCCATCCTCAGATTTCTTGGCTGCTTTGTTAGAGTTGAGCTCAGGTAAATCTAAGTCAAAGATGGTAGCTGCCGAGGTGGGATCGATATAGGCCGTGACCGGGGGATTAAAGATGACTCTTTGAAGCTTATCTCGCTCTTGAAGCTGACTCTTAATTCCCTTAGGACTGTAAATTTCAGTTAAAGCGTGCTTGATCGTGACGGGTTTATCGGTGGCGAGTTTAAAAACTTTTCTACTTTTAAACTCGAGCTCTGTTTCTTCTCCCTCTTTGGGCTTAGGAACAGGCGCACCGGAGATAACCTCATAAAACTCTTCATCCATCTTGACAGTGAGTTCTTCAAAAAGAATCTCTGTGCCATCATCGCCATAACCGCGTCCCCCTTCACTGAAGATGAACGTCCCTTGTTTATCAGGATTGTTTTTATCTTCTCCGGCGAAGTACTCGGCGCGATCAAATTCGAAGATGAAGTAGATCGGTTTTAGATCGGCCGACTCGTTCTTAGGATCTTTAGGAGTTGAGTTTCCCTCTTGATCTTCTTGGTTTTCAGTAGGAGTGCCCTGATTTTTTTGACTGTTGGCGTGCTTGATCAGGCTTTCATTGTAGATGGGAATGTGAAGCTTGCCATCGGTTAAGACGAGGTGAGTGGGATCTTGAAGATCCTTGATCTCGTTTTCTAGATTACCTTCGATCTTATAGGCGAGACGACCTTTTTCTTTATCGTGCTTAGGGATGGTGATCTTGTTGCCCGATTCATCATCGGTGTCATCGTCAGCATCATCCGATTGAATCTCAGGAGGTGGGGGAGGTTGATAGGAGTCTTTTTCGACAACAATCCACAGCACACCCAACAAGCTTCCGCAGACTAAGAAAAAGAATAGAACGGACTTCATGTGAAGAACCTTTCAAGAACTTCCTGCCAATGCCCTTGGGCTTGGAGTAAAAGTTCTGCTGTCTCTCGGACTGCGCCTCGACCACCGTTTTGGCGAGTTAAGTAAGCAGCCACTCTTTTCACTTCGGGGTGCGCATCTGCTACCGCGACCGGGAAACCCACCATCTTCAAGCAAGGAAGATCGATGATGTCGTCTCCGATGTAGGCAGCCTCCTCTGGCGACACCTGTTCACGCGCTAATATCTCTTCTAAGCGCGGGCGCTTGTACGTTGCGCCTTGTACACAAAAATCAAGATCGAGTTCAGTGGCTCTGCGGGCGACGACATCTGATTTTCTGCCGGTTAAAAGACCCACCTTGATTCCGACAGTTTTGAGCATGCGAAGCCCTAAGCCATCTAAGACGGAGAACGCTTTGATATCGGCGTTACCTCCGTCGAGGATTATCCTACCATCGGTGAGCACACCATCCACATCACAGACCAATAATCGAACTTTTTTTGCAGAGCTGGTGAAGCCCTCAGGGGTCGGTGAGAGTTCAGGCTCTGAAGATTCATCCGGTGGTGCGTGCAAGGTAACCTCAAGCTTGTCGATCTTTGATGAGCACTTCGACGACTGAAGGATCGGCGAGGGTCGTGGTATCTCCCAGCTCCTCGAATTCTCCAGCCGCGATTTTACGTAAAATTCTACGCATAATTTTACCACTTCGAGTCTTGGGAAGCCCAGCTGCGAATTGGATCCCATCGGGTGCGGCAAAGGGGCCGATCTCTTTTCTAACGTGCGTCACCAGCTCTTTTCGAAGCTTATCACTAGCTTCGAAGTCATCGGTAATCGTGACGTAAGCGTAGATACCTTGCCCTTTAATGTCATGCGGGAAGCCTACTACTGCAGCCTCGGAGACGGAAGCATGAGAGACTAGGGCACTCTCGACTTCTGCGGTTCCGATGCGGTGACCGCTGACGTTGATGACGTCGTCGACTCGGCCCGTGATCCAGTAATAACCATCTTCATCACGGCGACAACCATCGCCGGTAAAGTAGTGACCGGGATACTGAATAAAGTAGGTTTCCTTGAAGCGTTGGTGATCGCCATAGACCGTTCGCATCTGACCCGGCCAGGGGTAGGAGATACAGAGGTTTCCACTGACATCATTCCCTTCGATGACTTGCCCGTTTTCATCCATAAGGGAGGGCTGAATCCCGAAGAAGGGAAGAGTCGCCGAACCGGGCTTGGTGGGGGTAGCTCCGGGCAACGGAGTAATGAGGATTCCACCCGTTTCAGTTTGCCACCAAGTATCGACGATGGGACAACGTTCGTGTCCGATGTGTTTGTGGTACCAAAGCCATGCTTCGGGATTGATCGGTTCACCGACCGTCCCCAGAACTCTTAAGCTTGAAAGATCGTATTTTTGGGGCCACTTCTCACCTTCACGCATCAGGGCGCGAATGGCAGTAGGCGCAGTGTAGAAGATATTGACCTTGTACTTGTCGACGACATCCCAAAAGCGACCAAAATCAGGATAGTTCGGTACGCCTTCAAACAGAATACTCGTCGCGCAGTTGGCTAAGGGACCATAAACGATGTAACTGTGTCCGGTGACCCATCCGATATCAGCCGTACACCAGTACATGTCGCCGTCTTGGTAATCAAAGACGTATTGATGCGTGATAGAAGCGTAAAGCAAGTAGCCAGCCGTGGTGTGGAGAACTCCCTTGGGTTTTCCTGTACTTCCAGAAGTATAGAGAATGAAGAGAGGATCTTCAGAATCCATGGCTTCGGGTTCACAAGTTTCATGGGCATCCGCCATGAGGTCTTCCCAATGGACATCCCGCCCGTCAACCATGGGTACATCTGCGCCTGTTCGTTTGACGACAACGCATTTTTCGATGCAATCGACTCCGTCTAAAGCTTCATCCGAAATACCCTTGAGAGGAATCGGTTTCGTTCCTCGTACTCCTTCATCGGCGGTGATAAGGATTTTACAGGTTGAATCGAGAATTCGATTCTTTAATGAATCCGCGCTAAAACCACCAAAAACGATGCTATGAACAGCGCCGATTCGGGCACACGCTAGCATCGCAACGGGCAGTTCGATAATCATGGGTAAGTAGATACAAACGCGGTCACCCTTTTGAACGCCCAGACCCTTTAATACATTCGCAAACTTACAAACTTGTTTTAGAAGTTCGCTGTAGGTGATTTGGTTCGACTCCGAAGGATCATTCCCTTCGTAAATCAAGGCGACTTTATCACCTCGACCCGCTTCAACGTGACGATCTAAACAGTTCACCGTTACATTGAGTTTGCCGCCCAAAAACCATTTGAATGAGGGAGTTTCAAATTCGCATTCAAGGACTTTGTCGAAAGGTTGCATCCAATCTAAGCGTTCTTCAGCTTGCTGTTTCCAGAAGGCTTCCGGATCGTCAACGGACTTTTGGTAGAGCTCACGATATTCATCGAGATTCTTAACCAAGGCACGCTGAGAAATATCTTCATGGGGAACATACGGTTCGGAACGGCCAGCCTCGCTCATCGCTTGAATACTCCAAAACTTCTAAAACTGTGATTCTTCAGGTCAATCGTTACAGCGCCTTATTCACTTCGAAGTTCTCAACGACCATCCGACGATGGAACAATCTCAAAAACACTGTGAACAACTGGCTGAACTACGGGTAGAAAGAGGGCGTGATTCCCAATTTTGAAGCCCATATTTTGCCAAGAATTGGCGCCAGAACTACCCGCAATTCCCAATAAACTTAAAAACATCCGAACCCAGGGTTCGGGATGGAAGAACATAATGCAACAAAACAAAGCATCTTGCGAGCGGATTGAACCCTGGGTTGGGAATTTGGTAGCTGAATGATTGAAATTGAGATCGTGGATAAGTTCTGTTGAGGATTGTTGAGAGCTTGGAATGAAGATGATTTTATTCACATTGGGGTGGGTGAGTTATAAACA
Source organism: Planctomycetota bacterium (assembly GCA_028280485.1). GTDB lineage: Bacteria > Planctomycetota > UBA8108 > UBA8108 > JACQVS01 > JANQLS01. The sequence continues at coordinate 80,568 of JANQLS010000085.1, read as the reverse complement.
GGTTATTAGCGAGGGGTGTCTTTTTAGGTGATTTTGAGCTTGGAGTTGCCTCTGCTGGATTGGGCTTATTCTTCTCTGATCCCTCGCTAAAGCTTCGGGCTTGATTGGCGTATCGTTTTATTAAAGCAAGCCTTATGATTGTTGATAAGAAGTTGAAAAGATCGATTCATTTGTTAATAAGATGTTCAAACATGTGTTTGAATACGTTAATAAACTATAAATACGAGCGAATTCTCCTTTCAAGCGCGAAGCGTGAGCGAGTACCAGTACTTGGTTTAATTCCCCAGCTTGTTTTAGATTTCAACTGGGTGGAATATCCGGCACTGATGCGAGGAGACTTCAAATTCTCTTAACTAGCCCGAAGCGCTAGCGAGGGGTTCTTCCCTCGCTAGCGCTTCGGGCTAGTTAAGGATTTCTCTATTCAATAATTATCTTCCAGGGACGAGATCTATCACCATTTGCTTGATTGATGCCGACCCTCGTTGACACTTCGGGCTTGAAATAGGTGGGCTTGGAATATCTCTAAAACGGAAAAATAGAATCCGTAGGCTCATTTGAAGGCGGATTAAAAATAGGCTCTAAAGCTTCCCGAGTATTCAAATAATCAGAAACGTTTACCGGAGGAGCAAGATCGATAATCCATTTGAGATCTTGAGCGGAGTCACTTTGGGCGAAGTCCTGAATCCGATTTAAATCGACATCTCCCTGGCCGAGGGGAAGCTGATTTTGAAAGACTCGACCATCGTGAACTAAAACCCCTGCCAAGCGGTTCGCCTCAACATTTAATAAATTTTCGAATCCTGGTGTGGATTGTCGACAAGCCTTTTCATAACTAGGTAAGTCTAAAAAGGTCACGAGCGGTGCCCCCTCAAATTCATTTCGAATCAATTCACATTCGAGGGGCAAGGGGATATCGAAGGGCATCCCACCCGGCACTAGGCTGATCTTCACTGAATATCGATCCGCATGAGCCAACAGTTCCGAGAGCACTCTCAGGTAGCCATCCACTTGAGCCTGAATGATCTCACTCGCGTTCCGGGTCAACCAAAACCGCTCCCACACTTCTTCACGAACTCGTTTCCGTTCGAGTTCATTGGAAATATCGGTTTTAGTGGGTTCTTCAGCTTTGGCAATCGGCAAGTAAACAAAGGGTATTTCGTATTTATTCGAAAACTCAATCGTTTGATTTCCCTTTTGAATACATTCCTTTTGTTCACTTCGATCCAAGGAACCTAATCGTGGTGGTTTATTCGGACCCGCTCGTGTCAAAGGTGGCAAAGGGGCCATCAACGAAGCAGCACAAAATGAACGCGGAGGATAGTACTTCAACAACTCTTCCCAAACCGGTTGTCGAAGGTTGGGGTCTAATGACAGCTGCTGAAAGCCTGAGTCTAAAAACTCTCCCGCCAGAGCCTCGACTTGAGCGGGCTCAGTGAACATTCTTGATGTGATGGCAAACGTAGGGAGTTCAGGCATTAATCTTTTAGGTATTCAATCTGACTTGCTTAAGCTACCTCATTAACTAGCCCGGAGCGTAAGCGACGGGATACGTCATCGTGATGAATCCGCATCGGTAAGTCCCTAGGGATAGCTCAGGCATTTAATTCCCACCCACGAAATACTTTAGCATTGTCCCGTCGCTTACGCTCTGGGCTTATTAATAATGGTACTTAATTCTTTGTTATGAATTTTGATTCCATTGAAATCTAAAAATTCACAACCTCAGGGTGAGCCGACTACTTTTTAGGAACGGGCAATAATCCTTGTCGTAAGACCCATTTCTTGGGATCGATCTTCACTTCGGCATCCTTTTTAATTGCAAGATCAACTCCCTCTAATGTCACTTGAACATCTTGAACAACACCATCAATTTCAACGGGAATGGGCATAGGAAAACTATCGACTTCTTCGTTCATGAACATCCATTTTAAGCTCAGCTTTCCTTCACTTCGGTCTTGAACGAGAATAGGAATGTCAGGGCTTCTAATATAAATATCAAAGAACCATCTCATGTCCTTCCCTGATAGTTGATTCACAAGCTGAATGAAATCTTCTGTTGTCGCATACCGACATTGACTTCCATCGGTCACCGCTTCTAACTCTTTGGTGGGGTAAGCAAATCGTCTTAAAGCTTTGAAGAAAACTTCATCGCCTAGAGCGTATCTCAAGGTGTGAAGCGCCCAACCTCCCTTAAAGTAAATGGCTCCTCCCTTCACTTCCTTCGAACTCACGGGTGCCTTAGGAGCAACTGCCGCGTGCCGAGAAACCCGAGGCAAAATGCTTTCTAAGTACTTAAGGTACTCATCCTTTCCTTTGCGTCTTTCCAAATACAGAGGCTGCATGTAAGTTCCGAAGCCTTCGTGAATCCACATATCAGACCAATCGGTATTGGTGACTAAGTTTCCCCACCATTCGTGTGAGAGTTCATGGTGGTGTAAGACATCGAAACCAAAATCTAAACCACCGGTCATGGCGCCATTATTGTATTTAGCCCCGTAAGCGATGATCGTTTGGTGCTCCATGCCTAAGTGAGGCGTTTCCGCTACACCGTACTTATCTTTTCGAAAAGGATAAGGACCCAACTCTTCTTCAAAGAACTTCAAATGATCTAAAATCTCTTCCATGAGCTTTTCGCCCTTTTCACGATTCTCAGGAAGAACATAGAAGACCACGGGAAATTTATCACCGGCTATGCTGGTGAACTCGCGTTCGATATTTTCGTAGGGAGCGATGTTTAAAGCTACGCAATACGTGTTGATCGGGGTCGAGACTTTGTAGTGATAGGTGTTGGTCTTTTCAGCCTTTTGATCGAGCTCAACTAATTTTCCATTTGTAGCCACTACGAGCCCCTTTGGAACAGTGACGTGAATCGCCATCGAATCCGGCTCATCAGAAACGTGATCCTTAACGGGCCACCAAAGATCGGGCCCTTCACCCTGGCAACTCGTTGCGATCCAGGGAGAGCCATCTTTAGTTTTGCTCCAAGTGAGGCCACCCTTCCATGGTGGTCGAGGGGCTACACGTGGCTTTCCTTCATAGCTTGTTTTAATTTCAAAGGTCTCCCCTTTAGGCACTGCACTATCAAAAACAATTACAACAAAGCCATTGTGATTAAGATGCCCTACAGTTTTATTACCCTCTGAACTCAATCTTTCAATTTTTGTAATCTTCAGGACAGGGTCGAGGTTGATGGCAAAGATAGTAAGGTCTTCTTTTGCGATGGCCCTCATCAACACCTCGCCATTTAGGGACTGCTCTTCAGGATTGATCGTGAGGGAGAGGTCGTAAAAGGTAACATCATAATTCGATTGAAGTGAAATGAGCTCACCACCTGAATCGTGCGGATTATAAGAATCTACATAATCTTGGAAATTAAATAGTTTCGTCTTGGTGGTTTGACAGCCCACCAAAAGAAGCAAGAGAACAAAAATAAAATTGCGATTCATCACTAACCTTAATTCGTTATTTGGATATTCCCAGTACGACAGACAACGTATTTAATCGAGATTTAAGGAGAGAGAAAAGTGTTAAACATAAATAATCCGCTCAAGAACTGTGAATTTTTATCTCTTCAGTAAAATTTGGCTACTATCAATTCAAATCTGTAGAGGCAGGAGCCGTTAATGGCTTGCCCAAGTACTCGAACAAAGTGAACATTCTTTAATGTATGAACCTGGCCTTCTAGGTAAGTGAGCACTTCGCTGATCCCTCGCTAAAGCTTCGGGCTTGGGGGCGTGAACTGATTTTAAAACTATTGCTCATTAAGGTTCATCGCCCTTACCATCACTAAACCTTCAATGAATTCACCAACCTTCCAAGCCCGAAGCTTTAGCGAGGGATCTAGAAAACTCCAAGGGATATAGGGAATTCCATTCGGTTTATAAATTATGTCATATTAAAAATTCACTATTAACGAGTTATGCTTTTCCCCGTGCTCTCCTTAAATAATTATATATAAAAATGATCCCTAATTCGTGGCAGGATGTCGCATGACACAATGCCCCACTCCTGAATGCTGCCTTAAATCCCTATTTTTATAGGACTAAATTTATTTCTCAGTGAACCAGCGGACAAACACAATAAAGTAACCTCAAAACTTATTTCACCTTTTAGGCTTTAACTATAGTTTGAAGAGGAATTAAATTTTATATACAGCCCGTTGGGGAACGGCAGCCATAGCAAACCGGGAGACTTTCAATTGTCAGGCTCGAAACGCTATCTATTTATCTTTTGCATCTTCGTTATCAGCTCTTTTTCCAAAATCGCTTCTCAGGAAGAAAAGCCGATCGCTCACTCCTATCTACTTTCAGCTTCTTTAACGGATAAATCGCCCACCGTTGATGGAAGGCTGACGGATAAGGTTTGGGAACAGGCCTCACCCATCAGCAATTTCACTGAAGTTGAACCACGCACTGGGCAAACCCCCGTCGAAAAAACCATCGTTAAAGTTCTCACCGATCAATCCTCGATCTATTTCGCCATTCAGTGCTCGGATGCTGATCCTGAATCTCTAGTAGCTACAGTGATGGCCCGAGATGGAAGCCTTTCGGTAGACGACCACCTAACCATCGTACTCGACAGCTTTGGTGACCGAAGAAACGGTTATCTCTTTCGGGTCAATCCTAATGGCGCAAGAGAAGACGGACTCATCTCTAACAACCTTCCTGAGAACAAACAATGGGATGGGATTTGGAAAGTTAAAACAAGTATCGATTCAGAGGGCTGGAATGTAGAGATCGAAATCCCCCTTAAAACACTGAATTTTGAACCCAGCACTTCCACCTGGGGAGTCAACTTTGAAAGGGTCGTCAAGCGAAAGCATTCCATCATCCGGTGGGCGGGTGCCCAACCTCGACATCGAATCAACAACCTTTCGATCGCGGGCTCACTCACGGACCTCAAAGGACTCAAGCAAGGCATCGGCTTACAATTCAGTCCATACTTGCTTTTGGATTACGAGAAGAATCGCAGAACGAATCGTGAAGACTTCGATACTGAGGGAGGTTTCGATCTTCGGTATAGCTTGACCCCAAATCTTATTTCGAGCATCAGTTACAACACCGATTTTGCCGAAACTGAAGTCGATGCTCGTCAAATCAACCTCACACGGTTCCCATTGTTTTTCCCCGAAAAACGAGAGTTCTTTTTAGAAGATGAAAGCATCTTCAAGTTCTCAAATTTGAATTCCCACCAACTCATTCCCTTTTTTAGCCGACGTATCGGTTTGAGTTCGGAGGGAAAAGTCGTTCCTCTTCTCACAGCAGCAAAACTGACGGGCCGGATTCAGGATACCAATATTGGAATCCTCAACGCAGTCCTCGATAAAACAGCTGACTCCCATGAGGAAAATGCCTTTGTCGGTAGACTGAGTCAGAATTTACTCGACCACTCAAGCCTCGGGATGATCGTCACTCACGGTGATCCCAATTCAAACCAAGAAAACTTGCTCGCCGGAACGGACTTCAATTTTCATTCCGGTGACAGCATTCCTGATTGGACTCTCGATGGTTCAATTTATGGCTTGGGGACCTATACGGAAGATCTCGACGGCGATAGCTTAGCTTTCGGAGTCAGGGCAACTCTTCAAAATGATGATGTCATCACTACCGTTAATACGTTTCAAATCGATCGCGACTTTAATCCTGCCTTGGGTTTTGCTCCCAGAAGAGGAGTGAGAGCCTACGAGTACGAGTGCACCTTTCGACCTCTCATCCATTCCAGTACATGGCTTCGAAGATACTTTTTAAGTTTCTTCACCTCACACTATACCGACATGGATAACCACCTGGAAACGGCCCTCTATTCACTCACCTGGTTTTACTTTCAATTTGAATCTGGTGATGAGTTTTTCTTTAACCATCGACTCCACTTTGATCGTCTGGAGGAGAGTTTTGAAATTCACCCCGATATTTCGATCGACCCGGGAAAGTATTGGTTTTCGACTTACAGACTTGGCCTTATCACATCTTCCAAGAGACCTTTGTCGTTTCTACTCGCTTACGAAATTGGACCTTTTTATACGGGAAATAAAAATCGGGCCACGGCCGAGATCTTTTTAAACATGTGGAAGCATCTGACGCTCGGCTTGAACTACGAAATCAACCAAATACAACTTCCTGAAGGAGATTTCACCACTCGCTTAGCCTCGATACGTATTCAGATGAGTGCGACCCCCGATCTAACATGGACTCACTTTATTCAGTACGACACCCTGAGTGATAAGATCGGGCTTTTCAGTCGATTGCGTTGGGAGTTTCAGCCGGGGATGGAGTTTTATTGGGTGGTCAATCAGGCTTTGAATCGTGAAGGCGGGAATGCACGATTAGAGGAATTTCAAAGCACGACGAAGGTGGGATTGGCGATAAGGTTTTAGTGAATAGGACAAGTCTCGGGGGTGCTTTAAAGTTTAAAAATCAGTTAGTAAGCCCGGAGCGTAAGCGACGGGATATTTCGGGTGAATTCGTTTTAACCATCTTTTACGTGAATTGAATCCACATATCAATTTTAGAAACTTCGGCGAATCGGTGACCCGTCGCTTACGCTCCGGGCTAGTTAAAGGGCCCCTCATGAATCGTATTTAGATTGAGGATCAATAAAACAAAAAAAGCATGAGCCCAGAATTTCTGAACTCATGCTTTAAAGACCTAAACCGTAATTTATTAATCACTGAATCGTATCGAGCTTCTTGATGACCTGCTGAGCTCTTTCGCTCAATTTAGGGTCATCGCCCACTTCAACGTAGCGCTTGAAGAAGTCTCGTGATTGATTGTATTTTTTGTTTTTGAATGCGAGGTAGGCCATATCAAAGTATGCCGTCGCATCGATAGTTTCATTTGTTTGGGTTCTCAGGTGATGCGTGAGGATGTTCTCAGCCTTTTGTAAGTCACCATTTTGAAGATAATGAAAACTCAATGCTCGCTCAGCTTCAGAATGAACGGGATCATCTCCAGAGGCGACTAAGTTCTTTTCATACTTTCGGTAAGCCGAATCGAAGTGACCATCCCGGACGAGATCTTCAAATTGGTTATCCGTTTCCTCTTGAGTGGAATCAAATTCATCCCCGTGGAGAACATCTTCTTCAACTACTAAAGCGTATTCAGAATCATCCTTCTTAGGAAGAGTTCGAGGTTTTCCTGTTTTGGGATCGATCAATACTTTTCGAGGTGCATCTTCGTCATCTTGGAAGTTACCGCCCAAAGGAACCATTTCGTAGCTGTCATCTCGAACCTCTGCTTTTTTGCGGCGACCGAGCATCATGACCAACAAAATTAATCCTAAGCAACCCGAAGCGACGGAAATCACCATCACCATATTCTGCTTGGCGTACTGAACGACTTTGCCGAAAAATCCCTTTTCCTCTTCGGCCTTATTCTCATCCTTTTTATCGCCAGGCTTATTGGTCGTGGAGGTTGAAGGCTTGGACGAAGTCGTTTTCTTTCCCGAGGTCGTGGGCGTTCTCTTGGGAGTCGTCCGAGATCCACTCGTATTTGAAGGGGATTTCTTACGAACTACACGGGAAGGGGGAATTCTGCGGGAACTCGTCGGCCTTCGACTGGTATTCGTACGAGGAGGAGCCGACTTTTTAATAGGAGTCGTCTTCGTACTGTTATTATTCGAGTTGCTCGATTGCGCTTTAACTTCTGAACCGCAAACGTAAGCGATGGAGACAATTAATGTCAGCGCGAAGAGCTTTTGAGTCAGTTTTACCATCGAGGATTGAGTGATGGTCTTCATGGGCATACTCATTGGAAATCTTGGATCAAGGACTGATCCGTTGAATGCGAGGATCAAGAATTGATCCATTCAAAAGGAAACTTTTGTTAGTGAATTTTGGTAGGACACTAAGGTTGACCCCATTGTAAGGGATGTGCCAATTCCTTGAAGCATTATTCAAGACAGCCTTGAGATATTCACTTGATTCCCTCGATTTTGGCCTACATATGAGACACTTTCAAGTTGGGCATGGAAGTTTCATTAGCGTAATTAGGCTCCCAGAAATTGTGAAACTATTGTCCTAAAGCTCTGAATGTTAAGCGTTTAGCTATAGATATTTGGTATTGAGCCTAAACTACATAGTCTGGAGAAATCTTTAATCACTGGATCACACCTCCGTCAAATCCAGGAGGCAAGTTGGGAGTAGTATCCCCGCCCGGATCTGGTATGGGAGTACTCATGATTACGGGAGGATTACCTTCTTCACTCAACTCAGTGACCATGAATGGAAAGCTTCTTTTTGTAAACGGAACCAAACCTTGCTTCGAACCGTATCTGCGAACCGTTGATGGTCGTCCGCTTGAAGAAAGGTCAAAGACGACGGATATTCCTGCCGCATAGTCACCTTCAAAGTTTATTTCTCCGATTAAAGCAAGATTGATAGAAGGATGAAGGGCGTAAGCACCTTGCGCCCCGACCACCGGACTGTCGATTTCCCCAAACATGTAGCCCCCACTGAACTCCGTTGCTAATTCTTGTGTCCAATCGTGACCCCAGTGAGCATCCACCCGCCTCACCATCTCTTGAACAATCTTCATGGTAGGAGTACGAGCCACTGTTTCTGAATCTAAAGGTAACACTCCCTCTACCCCGAAACTATCGTCTTCTCCAATGTCGACACCGACTGAAGGCCGAACCCCAAAAATATTTCCGTCTCTTTGAGTATGACGGTAATCCAACAGCAGCGCACCGCCTAGCTCAAATGAATCATTAAGTTTTAAGCCGCGTTTAAAAATTCCGGTCGTCACATCGTATTCCGTACCTTTTTCTCTAAATGTCACATCTCCACCAATTTGAGCAGCGATGCTGTACTGGGGTAACAATGGAATCGTATAGTTGGCTCCGACTGAAGCTGCATAGGTTGAATCTTCCTGAGGCTCATTAAGCGCTTGATTGGTAACGTCTAAATGAAGATGACGCCAATCATTCGTGGGGCGAGATGCGGGATGCACCATCCTTCTACCCCCTACAGTTCCCTGAATGGCGGGATCTTGCACCCGGTAAGCCGGCGATGAGATTTGGGGGACTAAAAGTGAAGAGCTAGGATGGCAGCCGAAAGATAAACTGAGAGTGAGGAGCAAGAGAATGTTACGCATAAGGAACACACTTTGGTGGAATGGAATGCCAACCCCAGTGGGTAACCTTTTTTAAAGTTCGGTTACGAGTTCAATCTACTGGGGTAATGATTTAAGTTCAGTACTAAGATATCAATGTTCCGAATGAACGAGGTCTAACAAACTTTATTTGAATGCGGTAAATATTTTCCGGCATTCCAGGCACGAAGCGTAAGCGAGTGCCAGCAGTTTATTTAAATCGGAAGATTGTTTTGGGTTTTAATTATACACCTTACCCAGGAAGGCGCTTTGCTCTGAGTTTGTGAATTTTTTATAAGTGCAACTTAACTCTATTAGGATGGGAGCCTTTTTATTCGGGGTGGCTTTTTCACACATGCGAAATCGTTACCACCTACACTACTCGCTACCAACCCTCGTTTACACTTCGGGCTTGAAATGTTTTTTGAATCTGATGACAAGAAGGATAGCGGCTGCGATAGCCGAGAGTAGAGATATGGGAGGCAAGTAAGCTGGCCAAGATTCGAATTTAGGCCAAGTGAAGTAACTCATCGCGACAACATGAAGAATGCCTAAGGTGAGCACACAGCGATTCCAGCCACGGTAAGGACTGGAAGGGCTTTCGGCATTCGGAGGACGCTTCGAATAAGTCGCCACCATCAATAAAAAGGTAATCACGAAGGCTGTGATACCACCGAAGATAGAAACTTCGGCCCATGGACCCAAGCGTCCATCCTCTAAGAAAAACTTCTTCAGGTATTCTGGCTTCAACAATATCGTGGAAGCGATGGCATGAAATAAAAGTAAACCGAATGCAAGAATACCGGTGGAAGCTCGAAGCTCTTGCGTTGAGCGCAGTGGAGACAATCCAATCAATATAATCCCTGCCATCGATGCTGCCTTATTCGTGACAAAGAGAGGAGTGTGCTTCCATCCCACATCATCTTTAAATACCGAATAGCGCAGAGCGGCATAAAGAAATGAAGCTATCAACACCCAATAAGGAGTGCGATCGACTTTAGGGGAAAGAAGCATCGGAAAAGGATCGTTGGAGGAGATTAAGGTTAAAAAAACTCCCCATACCTGCTATCGAACAAGTATGGGGAGATTAACAATCTGAGTTCAGGAATACTGATTAAGCGTCCTTGAAAACAATCGATTAATCGAAGATTAACGCCAAATCAATTGGATTAGAGGCCGACCTCACACCCTAAGTCATCCGGAGTGGGATCTTCACCTCGAGTCCCGAAGGGATCGGGGAGAGGATCACCCTTTAAGAAGAGGTAGGTGATCACTTGAATACCATCCGTGATACTGATGTCGCCAGAGTCATCCGCGTCACAAGCATCGATACAACTGGGCACGTAACCGTGACCCACATGGCGGAAAATATCGATCACGTCACCGATATCGATCTTGCCACTTAGATTCGCATCTCCACGAATGAAGAGCTTGCTCTGAGATGTAATGGTGATGGTGTCACTTCCGAACATATCGCCGTTGGCATCAAAGGCGATGAATTCAACCGCGTTGACGCCACCCGACAGGGCAACCTCTGCTTCCCATCCGACGACGGAAGCGTCTGAGAAGATCGCTTGGGCATCACCACCAACAGCTTCCTTACCGTTAACCATAATGCTGATCGTGCGAACTTCAACGGGTGCTCGCCCTTCAATCATGACTACTGGCTCTTCAGAATCAAAATCATTTCCACCATTGGTTGTGATTGAGAACTGAATCGAGGTTCGATTAACTCCTCGAACTCGAGTAGCCAATGAATTGGCTCTGTTAGCAACAAAGTTAACAACATTTCCAGCTCCCATACCGATGCGTTGGAGTTCCGTCGAATAAGGCTGAAGGAAGTTTCGGGTGAACGCAGCGCCAGGTTGGATCATATCGTTCATGATTCCGTAGAGAACACGTTTCACTCGAGGACGATTGATAAAGCGATTCACTTCAGGGAATTTTCCTGAAGGTCTCCAATCGGGGCTAGCATTGGCATTGATCGAAGGAGGCATGAATGCCCCGGCATTACCATAAGTCAATTCACAATCCCAAGGGATGAGGACCCAGCGGCCATCGATCGGTGGATAGTAAATGTAACAGTTCTTACCACGATTGGTTCCCCATGTATCCCAGTCATCGGTATTCATACGAATCGCCCAGACTCCCATCATCTCTTCGATGTTGGCCATGTCTTCGATGACATCGTCAAAGGCAGGGTTGTTGGTTACGTTGGGACTGAGGACTTTCGCGAAGTCGATCAGTTCGCGGTAATTATCAGTGGGGTTACCACCACGGGAAGTAAAGAAGTAACGATAGGTTTCTTTATCTTCTCCTCCGGTGGCTTGATTGTAAGGAGGATACTGAAGAACACCATCCGACTGTCCCGAACGACTTCCAGCATCATTGATGTTGAAGCGGTCATCCATTTCGAAGAAGGGACCGTCGCTATCACCAGGAGCCCAAAGGCTTAGGAACTCACGACTGGGAGTTTGGACATGCTCTCTTAAATCATTGAGTCGGTCGTTCACTTGGAATCTCACCAACCACTGATCCGAGTAATATCCGGCTCCGATGTGGCGAATCAAATAGTGAGACATCCTCTCACGAGGATCGCGAGCTCCTGATCCTTGGTGATCTTCCATGTTGAACTTTTTGACGCGACCTTTGAGTTGGTCATCTTTAGGAAGGTTGACTCTGAAACTTCCTCCCCATCCTTGGCGCGCCCAGGGGCTTCCAGAGAAACGAGCGCGAGCGCCTTGATAGATGCGTTCGTTTTCGAAAACAAAAGCACCTTTCAACAAGTCATTACTGAGCAAACGGCGAGAAGAAAGATAGTTCTCATCGTCTTTATTCATCCAAAATCGATACGAAAGATTTGTCGCCGGAGCGCGTGCGTCGTGACGATACATCAAGAAGTTACGATCCGCCTTGTAAGCGATTTCAGGATCTAAGACGAGTGGATGAGTTCTTGCTAAGTTATCAACGGGGAAACGTTCCGAATTGCTCAAGGTATCCTCAGCGACAATCCAATAAAGAACATTGGCTCGGCGAGCTTGAGCAGGAATGGTTCCTTCGTAGGTACCGTCACCGTCAGGGTCCGTCATCACCACTGAATTAGGTCGATCATTTTCATCCGCGGCGTTGTTGATGACAAAGTGAAGAGTTACTTTGGTAACACCATCCGAATCACTCACTCGAGCGCGAATCACTTGAGGAGTACCTTCGGGAGGCAATGCATGAGCTTGCCTTACCTTTGTGATCACAGGTCCCATATTGACAGTGCGAGCTTGGTCGCTCAATCGTTCGGTAACCGTATTGATCATTCCGGGCGAACCTAATTTCGCTGGCACCTTCAACTGGTGAGAAGCAGCGTAGTTTGGAGTACCGCCAGGAGAGTTATAAGCACCGTGAGTCAATAAGACGGGCGAACCGATGATCCATTTAGCTAACAACGAAATCGAATAATTCGTTCTCGCTTGAAGTCCTGATAGACCTGAGTTGCTGGTTTCGATTCGGTTGACTTTGTTGTCTCCACGACCGGATGCAACAATTTTCAGTGAGTGAGTTCCAGCGAGCGCTCCCTTATCCGTTCTTCCAGAACGAATGTGGTTACCTTCGATCGTCCAATTTCTCAAGGTTCCATTTCGGGGATAGCGCGGCGCAGCCCCTGCTTGGCTGTCCTCAAAATCGCCGTCGACAATGAGGTTGTCACCGTCGGTGTTCACATAACGACCGTCGACGAGTCTCATATCGAAGAGCATATCGTTACTATTCAAAAACCGGTTGTGAACCTGAACGGCGAATTTGTTGACTCCTGATTTAATTGCTTTACCCAAGTGTTCCGTGAGATCAACTTCAGCGAGAGCACTCGAAGCTGAAGCACTTGAAACAGAGTCATGAGTCAACTCATTTTGATTCATGTTGACGAGGGCGACCTGCTCTCCATTCACAAAGAGAGCAAATCCATCATCGAAGTCAGCTTCTAAGATCAAGGAGCTGAGGCGACTGATATCACCGAGGTCATAATCTCGACGAAGGAAGTAAGAAGTCGCGATGCCTTTGACCTCTTCTTCAAGGAAAGTTCCGACACCATCTTCCCAACGTCGCGAGTAACCGATAGGTGCAGGACCACTTCTCCAATCGGCATCATCAAAGTCGGATTGACGCCAAGAAGTTAAATCACCACCGGGTTGTTCCGTACCCACAAAGTATTTCCACTCTCCTCCGAAGGGCACGACTTCTTCTAAAACCTCAAGGGCAACGACGCGGCTGAACATGTTGATGTTATCCACCATCGCCATTCCCTCACTGTTGAGAACGAGATGGAACTCTTGTTCACCAGCTGAGTAGAATTGACCTTGGTAACTGATTTCAGTGACTTCTGCTTTGGCAGAGTCATCGCTCGCATCCCAAGCAGAAGCGAAAGAGTTGTCTTGCTTAGGATCGATAAGTTCTAAAGTAGAACCGTGAGCGTCAGCCCAGATGGGCCACTCACCTCCATCGTGATAGCGGACTTGATCCGCAATCCGAGTGAGCTGGTCGACCAGAACGATTCTCTCTCCGCCATTGGCTAAAGTACCAAAAGCTTCGATCGCTTCTTCAGTTTGAGGACCGATGACTTGAGAAGCATCTAATTCGTAAGTTTCTCGAATGAATTCAGGATTGAAAGCGATGACGAGATACTTATCTGCACCGAGCATGGTTCCTTGAGGAATCGTGTAACGAATACCTTCATTGAAAACCCAACCCGATAAATCTACTTCTTCAGTTCCTCGGTTATACAGTTCAATAAACTCACGATTGCGATCATTTTGAATCGAGTGATAACTGATCTCGTTGATCACAATTGAAGTAGGAGCTGAAGTAGAGTTCACCTGGCCAGGGGTCATATCAGCAGCGTCTTGCCAGTCCTTTGAACCATCAGGAATTCGTGATTCACTCATCCCCTCAAGACGAGGAGCAAAAATATAGGCATTGACGACGGCTTCACCATCGGGAGTGGTGATGGCCGTAAAAATTCGATTTCCATCGTCGGGATCAAAAGAAACTCCTAAGTCAGCACCATTGAAAACCAAGTGTTTTCTGGGGCCGATCTTCGTTCCTTCTGGAATTTTAAATTCGGTCAAATTGGAGCGCTGGGTTGTGATGTGATAGCCCGAGATATCGACCTCTTCTAAACTATCGTTATAAAGTTCAATCCAACGATCTGCTGAATTAGCGGTGAAGAAAAATCCTTCATTGATCTCAACGGGGATCTTGTCGTCACTGACTCGATTCGCCTTACCGGGAGTTCCAAAGCGTTCTCGTGAGATACTCCAGTTGTCGGGATCATCTTGTTCGCCAAAGACATCTTCGATCTCTAATGAATGTCCCGTGCCATCGGCTCCAGCAGGCCATTTACCGCGGTCGTTATAACGAACTGTCGTTTGAACGACTCCAGAAGCATTCGAAATGGTGATCCGTTCACCACCATTATCTAAGCTCGTGCTTGCCAGCCAAGCTCCGTAGACACTGATGTCGTAAAAAGCTCGAACTCGATCAGCATCAGCTGCGATCACGATATACTCTTTGGGGCGCATGATCTTGCGTTGATCAAAACGGAACGTGATCCCAGAACTAAAGTAGAAACCCGTGATATCAAAGGGATCTTTGAGTTCATTGTGAATCTCGATGTACTGCAGCGCTTCATCTGCCCCCGGAGGGTTGTACATAATTTCGGTAATCGTTAAACCAGCTGCCCACTGAGGAAGCACGAAGGTGACAGCTAGAAGACACAAGATTTTGTGCCATGCGCGGTTTGAGGAAGTGACCATCTACCTCTATCTCCTTAAATTAATTTAAGGTCCGATCGACCTTAATGTATTGAGTAACCCAACACAGATGTATAGATACAATTTATGAATCCCCGCATAAAAACCAAAGAGATACAACCCCTCTATAGAAGATGGATTGGTACCTTCAGCAGTTAGCAGGAATGCCCCCAACGATTCACAGAATTGCGAATGCGACCCTGAGTACATGAAAGTCGTACTGAAATTGAGTCAAAACAATACGCCTTGAATCTATTTCATTTCACCTCACTAGACCCGAAAAGATAGAGGTGATGCGTGCAAACGACCGTATTGGAAAAACCTCTAACTCTTTTTGATATACAAGCGTACAGCCAGAAGCCGGCAGGGCCCCGTCTTGAAATGACCGGTAGCTTGAGACCTGAGTTTATAAGTTTCCCAAATACTAAATAAACCTCAATTCTACTGGCAGATGACAATCTGTCGCAAGTAATCTAAAGGGGTTTTATTTACCTGATCTTTATAAAGCTTGAAGAATAAGGTTAATTCTTAGTCAGTAAGTGTTTAGCTAAAAAAAAAGACCGTTTGAGCTTCTGGGTTCAAACGGTCTCTATAGTTAATTCAAAACTCTGAGGTGAAACAGTTCTAAATCTTTCATTTTAGATTGTTTAGGTTTTTTCTGAATGGCCACCCACAAGGGGTGGCGCTACAGGTTTTACTTTATTTTAACTACATAAAAGTCTTCTGTAGCGCCTGGGCTTGTCCCAGGCCTCACCCTGAACAAGGTATTTAGCCTTATATTTCACCATTCGCGAGCGTAGCTACGCAGAAGCGAAATGGTCTACTCGTGATGATAGAGATCCCAACCGAGGTATCGATCTAGTGCTTCAGCCACGGCGGCTCCCGTCAGCGAGGGATTGACCGTTACGTGGTGCTCGAAGCCATTTTCGCAGATGAACTTGAGGAGCTCTTGGAAGCGAGGCACTTCGACGACTCCATATCCACCAAAACTGAGGAGCGTGTCATCGGTGAATTTTCCTTCACCCACGTAAGCTCGCATCGACCCTAAGGTGTCGTCAGTTCCTACTCTCAAGTAAGTGAAAGGAGCAGCGGCGATACGGCCGACGATGGTTCCGTAAGAGTTTTCTTTTCCGACCGAACCTGCGAGGATCTCTTGGTAGTCCATCACTGGGCTTCCTTCACCGCTTTCCCTGAAGATATCTTTGGGAAGGTTACTACAGTGGAAGACCACTCCCTTGTCGGGATCATCGCCGTAGTTGTTATTCCAATCGACTAAGGCACTGATCTTGTTACTGGCTTGAGCCAAGATGTGCATCGCCAAGGTTCCCATGACGTCGACTTCACAAGCACTGGGCAACAGACCGTTACTCAACATACTCATGATCGTACAGGGAACGACACCAAAGAACTCTTCCATTGCTGTCCAACATTGTACCGCTGTACATTGAAGATCAGCGTCTTTCATCCACTGATCTAAAATGGCGCCAAACTTCGCCATCTTGAGAAGAGCTGCGGCGTCGACCGTGCTGGTGTCGACATAGTTTTTAATTTCTTCAAGCTTTTTAAGGACGATTGCAGAGTCGTCTTTTTCTTTTTCAACCCAACCGAAAAACTCGAACAAGTCTAATGTTTCAACACTGATACCGTGGTTCTCAAGCAACTTTTCACTGTAACGCACGGTGTTGAAAGCTTGAGGTCTCGCGCCCAAGGCACCGATTCGAAGGTTTCTAACTGATCGAACGACTCTACAGATGGCATCGAATCGAGCCAAGTCTCCAGCGAAGGAGGCGCTCGTAGGATCACAGGTGTGAAGCGAGGTTAAGCTGAAAGGAATTTCGTATTGAGTCAAGTTGTTGCAAACCGACATCTTTCCGCAGAAGCTGTCACGACGATCCGTGATCATCATGTTCGCTGCATCATCAGCAAATGCGTGAACCAAGACGGGAACTCTCAAACCCGACCAGCGAAGGGCATTGGCGACTGCTTTTTCGTCACCGAAATTAGGAAGAGTAACGAGAACACCATCAATTTCTTCGGCATGCTTCTTAAAGAGAGCGCCACATTTCCTGGCGTCTTCAAGGCTTTCGATACTTCCAAATTCTGTTTCGTCGACACCTAAGGTGATGACTTTGAATCCGGCTTTCTCTAAAACGTCGAGTATACTTTTTCGGCCTGATTCACAGAGATGGCTTGGGAAAAAACCACGATTTCCGATGATGAGTCCCAATGTCACTGGCTTCATTTTTGAACACCTTTCCATTTTGCTAGTTAGTGGGGGGCTCCAAAATTGAGCACCCAAATGTGGGCCCAGTATTTTACACAATCAGAGCGCAGGGAAAAGGTGTCTGGGGAAGGTTGTTCATTTTTAAGAACTCCGTTAACTAGCCCGGAGCGTCAGCGACGGGATCCTGTCCTGTAGAATTCTTAAATCATCTAGCAGTTCATGGAAAATAAGGTATTTAGATCTCACCCACTAAACACTTTAGAGTAACTTTCAAATGTCCCGTCGCTCACGCTCCGGGCTAGTTAATCTGATCGAGGAACTTATAAAACCGAAGTCTGTCAGCTCAGATTCTCTGACTCTCTAAGGAAAATAACGGTGAGCTTGCCGCACTCGATCACCGTGAGCTTCCATCTCAAGCTTGAGATTTGGATCTAATGGCTCCCAATTTTGAATTTCATCCAAGTTCTCCATCAATTCGTTCCTCCCATTTGGGGCGAAGAGGCAAAGATCGACTGCTGGATTTTCGAGAACGTATTTATACCAAGAAGGAGCGGCGGGGGGATTGAAGCCGTGGGGATCATCGGGAGTCGACTCCAACAATTTTCCCCAACGCAGTGCGGTATAGGCGATCACTGGAACTTGGTTCTGATGGGTATACGGAAAAATCTGCTCTTGAGCTCCGCGGTGAGCGGCATTGTAACGAACCATCACCGCATCGACTTCTTTCATTCGCGCGACTTCTCCCGCTAAGTCGCGATCGTGAGTGGTGATCCCGATCGCTTGAATGATCCCTTGCGCCTTCAATTGTTCAAGATAACTGCGCACGCTTTGTTCTTGCGTTAAACCATTCCAATCGGAAGGTCCTTCCACGTAGTAATGGGTGATGAGTTCAATGTGATCCGTCCCCAAAAGCTGAAGATAGTCGTCTAATTCTCGCTTAGCTTCTTCAACTGACTTCGCCCGAAGCTGCAAAGAAACAGCGACTTCGTTTCGTTTAGAACCCAGTTGTTGAACCGCTTTTGCAATTCCGTCGTCGTAGCCACACCAATTTAAAAAATTGATACCCCATTCTATGGCATATAAAACATCCTCGGGGTCGAGTTTCGTATTTCCTCGAGTCGCTAAACCTAATCGACAAACTTCTCCTAATGAGGGGAATTCGATATGTGATTGAATTTTTGGCTCAGACATTTCTTAAGAATAAATATCGACCTTTACAAGAATCACGCATTGAACTATGGTCTAGATCGTATCCGAAAAGTGTAGCCGAACTCGTAAGAGTTTGGCCCGGTGGGAAAATCGTCCACGAGAATTAGACATTTAAACCTAAGCGAGGTGTACCCTGCGACGCATTGCTTTCATGAATCAAAAAGGTGGGGTGGGTAAAACCACTTGCACCGTTAATCTTGGTGCCGCATTAGCCCAAAGCGGCAAACGGGTCTTGCTCGTCGATTTGGATCCCCAAGGAAACATGAGCCTACATGTCGATGTGGAGATTCACGAACTCGATCATTCCGTTTACAGCGTGCTCACCAATCAAAGTACTGCGCGTGAAGCTACGATCATCGATCACCTCAAGAACCTTTCGATCCTACCTTCTAATATCGATCTCTCCGGTGCTGAAATCGAACTCGTCAATACCGTCGGAAGAGAAACTGTTCTTAGAACGGCATTAGAATCTTTCATCGAAGAAGAAGGATTCGATTACGTGCTCTTAGACTGCCCACCGTCTCTCGGACTTTTATCTTTAAATGCCTTAACCACTGCGAATGAAGTATTTATACCACTTCAGACTGAATTTTTTGCTTTACAGGGGATGACCCGACTTTTGGATGTTGTGGATCTCATAAAAACACGGTTAGATCACCCTATTGAGATCACAGGCATCATTCCTACACTCTATGACATGAGAACAAATCTCAGTAAAGAGGTAGAACAAGAGATCAGAAGATTCTTTGGCAAAAAGGTCTTTAAATCTGTGATCCACCAAAACGTCCGCCTCGCAGAAGCTCCAAGTCACGGTAAAACAATTTTTGATTATGATCAAAACTCTACCGGGGCCAAAGACTTCAAAGCCTTAGCCCGTGAAGTTAAAAGGCAAAAAGTAACAGCTTAAGTCGATTATAAAGATGAGTTCGCCTCCCCAGGATCCAGGTCCCTTTCACCCGTTTCCTCTCCTTAAAAATCCACATTTACAAACCATCATTTCGTCGATGGTGGGAAAACCGTCTGAACCTCCATCGGAAAGCCAGTTGGTAGCTCTTCCAGATGGGGACAAAATAGCCTTAGAAGTCTCTACTCCAGAGACTTGGACTGAAACGCAGCCTACATGTGTGATGATCCATGGTTTATGTGGTTGCCATCAGTCAAGTTACTTAGTTCGATTATCTAAAAAACTTTATGAGAGAGGCATCCGTGCTATTCGGATGAATCTACGCGGCTGTGGAAGCGGAGCAGGATTAGCAAAAAACCTTTACCATAGTGGTCGGAGCGATGATGTACTAGCGGTTTTTGAAGCCTTGACTCAAGAGTATCCTGACAGCCCTCGTTGGCTGGTAGGATTTTCTCTAGGTGGGAACATTGCGCTAAAGTATGCCTCAGAAATCGATGATCCTCGCCTGTCTTTAGATCAAACCATAGCCATTTGTCCTCCTGTAGATCTTTTAGCTTGCTCCAAAAAGTTCTCGATTCAGCAAAACAAACACTACGACCGTTACTTTGTAAAAAACCTCAAACAGACGGTCAGGGACCGTCTAGTTCAATTTAAAGACTTAGAACCCATCGAATTTCCGGAGGAGCTAACTCTCTATGAGTTTGATGACATGTTCACCGCTCCCAGAAGCGGATTCAAAGATGCTCTCGACTATTACGAGCGTTGTAGTTCAGGTCCTCTACTGCACAAGATCGCTTCAAAAACAGACATCCTTTTTTCCAAAGATGATCCTCTAATTGATGACCGTTCATTAGAGAAAGTAGAGCTCCCTTCTAACATCGAAGTGCACCACACTGAAAAAGGAGGTCACCTTGGTTTTTTAGGTCGCCCCTTTACCGGCTCAGGAATGCGTTGGATCGATGCATGGATAATATGGAAACTACTGAGTTAGATAAGTGTAAACTATCAACTCATATTCAGACTCCAAATCGTCGAAAGTCATTATTTTTATCTCCTCAATAAAAAAGCCCGCCGACGATTATCTCGTCGACGGGCAAGTACAAAACCGGGGCTCAGGTTAAAAAGCTTGGTTAAATTTTTTGATTAGTCGCAAGGACGATAAAGTTCGCAGCCAAGATCGTCTTCCGTGGGATCCACTCCACACTCGCGCATTCCAGGAGCAGGAATCGGGCTTCCTCCCAAGAACAAGGCCGTTAGAGTTTTGATTCCGTCGGTCAATTCGAGGGCTCCGTTATCGTCGGAGTCGGCTGCGTCTTCACAGTGGATCGTGCCTTCTCCGAGGAAAAGAACTTGAAGGAAGACAATGACGTCGGTCAGGTTGACTGCGCCGTCGAAGGCAACGTCGCCGCGGCGGAAGACGGGTCGTTCGTGAGTAGGATCAGGAACTTCGTGTTCTTCTTCGTTATCTTCTTCCATTCCAGGAAGTTCAGGAAGGGCGCCGGGTAAGGGGCGAATAACGACGGTCATAATGTCACCGGGCTCTGTATCGTATTCCCAAGGAAGTAAGATCTTTAAAGTTCCACAACCACAAAGGTTTGTTCCTTCCCAGCAGACACAGACGTCACCGGTTTCAGCACAATTGGTGTTGCAACCACCCACTGCTTGATCATTTACCAAGAAGCCTACTTCTTGTCGCTCCACTGGCTCACCATTCGCAAGAAGGATAATGATCAAGCCGATAGCCATAGATTCTTCGACGTTTTCTACAGTCAAACCGATTTCAGAATTCAAGATTCCGTCACCGTCAGTATCCAAACCGTCTACGAAATAGTTAGCGAAGGGTTTATTGGGAACTGTATCGCTCAGCGAATCGTCAAAGGTCGTAATTTCAGGAACGGACCCGCCGTTTTGACGAACTTCAACTCTGACGTCGTCGCCACCATAGACGAGGTGATCGAACTGGTAACGAGCTTGTTGGAATCCACAGCTGGCAAAGCCTTCGTTTAAGTACTCGACACAGTCGTCGTCGGTGAGTTCACAGTCGTCCGCACAATGATTCGCTTGGCTACCAGGAATGGCGAGAAACTCCATGAAGTAAGTTTCAACTCGTATGTTGTTGACGAAAAGGTCTACATGAGTACCAAGGTCGATTGGAGCTACCAGGTTATCTGCAACTGCGCTGATCGTCGTTCTGACTTGGCAAGCGCCAGGATTAGATTCTGCTTCATGAAATTCAACGTGCGAGACGCGTCGGTTCCATTCAGGTCGTTGAGGTGGCTCGGGAATAACAATAGTTAAGCTGTCGTTACGAGGATTTGGATCGGCGGCTGAATGAGGAGCAGGGCGAATACGCACTTCAAATTCATCCCCTGGCTCTGCTGGTACACGGGGGAAAGAGGCTTGAAAGCCGCTAAGTTCCATTGAAAGAATCTCAGTTTCAAAGGTAGCTTTTTCTCCTTTTTCGACTTTCCACGTCGTTTCAGCATTACCACCTTTTCCCGCCATTGGGCTTAAGTTCATGGAGATGAGTTCGATTTGAATATCTTCTTTACCATGGTTTTCTTTCTTAAAGAGCTCCACGATCAAAGATAGATTCTCGTTGTTTCCGAAGCCGCTGACGGGTTCTCTATAATCAATTATGTAATCGATATCAAAGAAGGAATCGACGATGAATCCTTTCCGTTCAATCACCGAAGGTTTGGCCGAAATTTCATTGAGAATTCGATCTCTGGCAATGGCTCTTCCGATGACCTTTTCGATACTGTCATCTGAAGTATCGATCTCCACCATGGACCCGTCCGTGGCGTACAGATCCATTTGAACGACGTCACCGAGTGCGGGTGCAACATCAAATATGACGTTTCCAAAGACCTCTCCACAGCCGCTCAATCCGTCATTGTCATAGCTCACACAGGCTTCATTGGTAGGCAAACAAGCTCCCAGGCATTGACCGGCTGCGCTTGGGGGTGAAGCTCGAAATAGCATCTCTTGTGAATCAACGACTTGGCCATTAATACTCAAGACTGCTTTGGTGCCCAGATCGATCGTCAGGCCGGGCCTAGCCGACTTAACCCTAACGCTACCAAGCACTTGAGTCTTACCTTCTTCATTTTCAATACAAATGAGTTTTAAAGCTGTTCGGTTGTAGCGAGGCTCTTCACTTTGAGCCGAGACTTCTACAGTGTTTCCAAAAAATATGGCCAAAAGCGCCAAACTCATAAATGTGTTTCTGATTCCCAGTTTCATGACATTTCCTTTCGTGTCAGTTGTTTTTGGAATACTTGAGAGGCTGCGACCTCTTGCGACAACTGAACTGGGGGAAAGCGGATCTCCACTGGCTCAAAAAAAAATCAAAATCTCTTGGCTGGGAAGGGCAGTTCTATCTTGTAGAGCCCCTGAATTTGTCTTAAGCTATTTATTCAAAATGATTTGAAGTTTTTATTGGAACTATCTCCTTCGGATTCATTCGAAGGCAGTTTCAAAACGGGTAGCGCAAAATATGTTTTCAATCTCAGATCATCAGCTCGACCGCAACTGTCAGGGTTTCTCACGTCGTGATTTCTTACGCGTAGGAGCCTTAGGTCTTGGTGGACTCGGCTTAGGAACGCTGGGCTTAAACGACATTTTGTCGATTAAAGCTCAAGCTGAAGCTAGCGGTATTCCCACTACGGGGAAATCGGTCGTTCTCTTGTTTCTTTCAGGCGGTGCACCTCACATCGAGTTCTTTGACCCGAAGATGACAGCTCCAGTCGAATACCGAAGCATCACCGGTGAGATTAAAACTAAAACTCCCGGGATGACTCTGGGAGGCACTTTCCCCAAGCTCGCTAAGATCTCTGATAAATTCAGCATCGTTCGATCCTTCGGCTCTAAAAATGGTGGGCACACTTACGAATCAGTAACTACGGCTCGGAATTCCATGAAAGCTTCGATGGGATCCATCTTCAGTCGAGTTGCTGGCCCTCTCAATCCTTCAACGGGAATCCCCAATAACGCGCTCATCCTTCCTGAAGCTGTAAGCCCCGGCTTAAAACTTAAAGGGAACTTTGAAACCCAAGCTCTTCATACCCTGACTCCATCGGGGAGCCTAGGTCCATCCGCCAAAGCTTTCGATCTATCTGGCTCTAGCACTTTGAAGCAAGACATGGAGCTTAAGATCGATCCCAAACGTCTCACCGATCGAAAATCACTATTAACAAGCTTAGATAAGTTAAAAGGAAAAGTTGACAGTAACGGCGGCCTCGAAAGTGTTGATCGTTTTCGTCAACAAGCCTTTAACATCATTTCAAGCGGCATCTCCAAAGCCTTCGATCTTTCGAAGGAAAGTAAAGCAACATTGGAGCGATACGACACTCGCCCTTTATTCGACGATAAGAAACTTCAAAAGTGGGGTGATCTGCGTCGAGCCACGAACCTCCTGGGCGTGCAGATGCTTTTAGCTCGTCGTCTCTGCGAAGCGGGTTGTGGATTCGTTACCGTTTCTGATTGCGGCTGGGACTACCACGCTAACGGTAATAGCCCGAAGAACATGACCGCTCTTTATCCGATGGGTTATCAGGTCGACCACGCAGTTAGCGCGTTTATCGAAGACATTCACGAACGTGGCCTGAGTGAAAAAGTTCTACTCGTCGTCACATCTGAAATGGGTCGAACTCCCAAGATCAATCGCAATGGTGGGCGTGATCACTACGGCGAACTCACCAGCCTGCTGGTTGCCGGTGGCGGATTAAAGATGGGTCAATGCATCGGGAAATCAGATGTTCATGCCGCCCGACCATCATCTTTCGCTTACAAGCCTGAACATTTAATGGCGACGATCTTCAACACCATCTTTGATCTCGGCGAACTGAGAGTCACCGATGGCTTACCTTCCAAACTGATCGAAGTAGCCACCAAGCATGAACCCATCGTGGAGTTGATGTAGTAGTAGGCTCGCTCCGCGAGTCGTGCGAAGCGAAATAGCTTTGCTATCAAAATAGACTTCAAGAAAAACTTTGCTTCGAATTACTCGTATAGCCCCATATCATTTTGCTTCAATCGCTGGTTACGCGTGGGCTTATTCACCAGCACTACTTATTTATTATTTAAGCTGATTATCTAATCGATACGTTATCGCTTCGAAACGACTCGCGGTGCGAGCCTACTACTAGAAATTACGGCTCAAAAATCCCCACCTTCACCTCACCCTGATCATCGATCACGCCGCGATACATGCCAGAGGTATTGAATTCCATCGCGTAATTTCCAAACCGATCTATTCCGATGAGGCCGCCAGAGTTTTTTCCGAGTCCAAGGAGATCTGTGTGCACGACTTCTCGCATGGCCTCCACCAACGAGTAACTTTGATATTTCATTTTAGCGGCGACATCGTAACAGGCATTCAAGCGAATAAAGTACTCGCCTCTTCCCGTCCCTGAAGTAGCACAGGTTTTATTATCTGCATAGGTACCAGCTCCTAAAATGGGAGAATCTCCCACTCGCCCGTAGAGCTTATTCGTTAAACCGCCAGTTGAAGTTGCTGCCGCTAAGTTACCGTTTTGATCTAAAGCCACAGCGCCCACTGTCCCAAATTTACCAACGGACTCAAAGGGAGAGTTGAACGTGGTGGCTTTCACCTTCTTCTTCAACTTTATCCTTTGAAGTTGTTGCCAACGTCGTTCGGTTCGAAAGTAATCCGTGGGGACGAGTTCCATTCCCTGAGCTCGAGCGAAGGACTCAGCCCCCTCGCGAACCAACAAGACATGAGGCGTTCGTTCCATCACGAGTCGAGCTAATGAAATTGGATTTTTAATTCTGGTGACAGAGGCGACGGCTCCACCTGAAAGGTCTTCTCCATTCATGATCGATGCGTCAAGTTCGTTCGCTCCGGCGTTAGTAAAGACTGCACCTTTTCCGGCATTAAATAAGGGAGAATCTTCTAATATTCGGACGGTAACCTCAACTGCATCGAGACTTGTTCCCCCTTTGCTGAGAATCTCATGACCCGCTTTTAGTGCTTCAGTTAACTTTTCTTTGTACTGAGCCTCACGCTCTTTCGACATCGATTCTCGTTTGATGGTTCCCGCTCCACCGTGAATCACCATGCCGAATTTTCCAACAGTTCTTAAATCAGACGGTGCAAGGCATCCACTTACAGAAAGACAAACCAAAAAAATTAAGGGGAAACACCTAGAAAAGGTCACCGATAGTCTGATTCTGTGTCTTTTTAATTCATTGCTGATCATTTTGTTCTCGAGCGTGAAGTCGGGCGAAGGGATTTAAGGATAAAAGTAAAAAAACATGATCTCGGTTGAGATTCAAATACTCTAACCGAATCTCAAAAACCTTGATAATAATTCAGCGTAACATCCGTGAAATCTAATCTTCCTTCCCTACAATGGTAGTTCGACGAGGAGTATTACTTGGAGATAAAGTTCTCGAGATTGCTCGACAAAACATTAAAAAACAATGTTTGAATCTGCTCCTTTATCTCTATTGAAAACCTTTAGAAGAGAACCTGAATATTCATTTTGAATGATCAGGACCAGTTGAGAAAAGTAATAGTATCGAGTGAGTTCATCGGAGATGACGAGAAGAGGAAGTCGTAGAACAAAGAAGAATCTTGAACGGGCGCATCCCGTTAAAATTCGTATCTACGACAACCTGTTCACAGCTCAAGCGGAGGAGATGGGAGCCGTCTTAGGTCGGCTTGGTTTTTCTCCCAACATTAAAGAACGAAGAGATTATTCCACTGCTATTTTTGATGCCCATGGAAACATGGTGGCGCAAGCTGCACATATCCCTGTGCACTTGGGCTCGATGCCACTTTCGGTAAAAAGTGCTATTGATAGTTTAGAATTGTCCGAAGGGGATATCGCATTACTTAATGATCCCTTCCAGGGTGGCACTCACTTGCCGGACCTGACGATGGTGGCCCCATTTTTTGTTCGTAAGAAAGATAAGTCCCCCTCTTTTTACGTTGCGAACCGAGCGCACCACGCTGACGTAGGAGGGATGGCGGGCGGGTCCATGGCAAGCGCCAATGAGATCTACCAAGAAGGCTTGCGGATACCTCCAGTACACTACGTTAAAGCGGGCTGTCGAGACGAAAGCCTCCACCAACTTCTCCTCGCGAATATGCGAAATCCTAAAGAGCGTGAAGGAGATCTTACCGCTCAAATAGCTGCCATTAAAGTGGGAGGTGAACGCCTCACTGAGCTGATCAAAATGAATGGCGAGAGAGAAGTTCTCGACTACGCTCAGCACCTTCAAGAGTATTCCCATCGTTTAGTCGCAAAGATCATTTCTGACATTCCGGATGGCGTCTATTCCTTTAAAGACAGCCTCGACCCTGATCTTGGTTCAAAAGACGCTCAACCTAAAATTCAGGTTAAGATTTCCATCAAGGGTTCTAAAGCCCACATCGATTTCAGCGGAACGAGCCCTCAACTCACTGACAATCGAAATGCCAACCCGGCGATCACTCATTCGGCCGTCTTTTATGTCTTTCGTTGTTTAGGCGACGAAGATCTTCCTTCCAATGCCGGCTGCATGAAACCCATAGCCGTAACCATCGAGCCCGGCAGTCTTCTGGATGCAAAATTCCCCAGCGCTGTCGCCGCGGGCAACGTTGAAACTTCACAGCGTATCGTCGATGTCTTACTAGGAGCACTCTCAAAGGCGATCCCGTCTAGAATTCCGGCTGCGAGCCAAGGAACGATGAACAATTTGACGATCTCAGGATTCGATCCTTTTCGAAATCGTCAGTTCACGTATTATGAAACCTTAGCCGGTGGAACGGGCGCGAGCGCAGCCTCTGATGGCGAGAATGCGATTCATTCTCATATGACCAATACTTTGAATACGCCTATCGAATCCTTAGAAACGCATTACCCTTTTCGATTGATCGGTTATAAAGTAAGAACGGGCTCCGGAGGGGAAGGAGCTCAACGAGGAGGAGATGGTTTAATTCGTGAGATCGAACTTCTCACCCCCTGTGAAGTGGCCTTTATCGGCGAGAGACACCACACTTCACCCTATGGTTTGAAGGGGGGAGAAAATGGAAAATCAGGTTCCATTTGGATCAAACAAAAGGGAAAGAAAAAACGTCTTCCCGGTCGGTTCCATGGTCATTTACCCAAAGGAACTGTTTTGTGTGTCGAAACCCCAGGTGGGGGTGGGTACGGAAAGAAAAGAGAGACTTTAAGAAGTCGAAGAGCTTGAGAAGGTTTATGAACTTTAATTTAAACCCAAAAAATTGGGCGAGCCTCTCTCCTTTAGGATTGGGTCACCGAAAGCCTCATCATTTATGGGAGTTTGTTAAGGCCGTATGGAACAATAAGCACAATCTTTCGTATGCCTATCGCATTCTCAAACACGGAAGCTGTGATGCTTGTTGTTTAGGCTCTGAAGGA
Source organism: Planctomycetota bacterium (assembly GCA_028280485.1). Classification (GTDB taxonomy): domain Bacteria; phylum Planctomycetota; class UBA8108; order UBA8108; family JACQVS01; genus JANQLS01. Next base: position 52,957 of record JANQLS010000085.1, on the reverse strand, counting down.
ATGAAGGATCCTTCTTTGGGAGGCACGCATTCTTGTCGCAACCGAATCAACCAACTCAAGCTTAATACTCAGAAAGAACTCGATCCCCGAAAGCTCACCGACGCCTACAACTTGAGCTTCCTCGATCCGGTCGAACTCCAGAACTTAGGTCGCCTCACCGATCCCATGGTGAGAGAAAAGGGCCAACCGGGTTTTCAAAAAATAACTTGGGAAGAAGCACTTCAACGCATTTCAAATCGAATTAAAGGATCAACTCCAGAGCGTGTCGCTTTCTATTTGAATTCAAGAGGTCAATCGAACGAAGATTACTATGTGACTCAAAAAGTAATTCGTTCATTCGGCACAAATAACATAGATACTTCGAGTCGTGTCGATCATTTTCCCAGCCTGGAAGCGTTGGGAAAAACCCTTCATATCCATGCTAACGATAGCTCTCTCGGTGACTGGCTTGGAACTGAGCTTATCGTTTTATTCGGAAGCAACCTCACCAAAAATCAGCCTGCACTCGCCAAGCAACTTTACCGAGCCAAACAGCAAGGGGCCAAAATAGCGATCGTCAATCCCTACCGTGAGCCTGGTCTCATGCGAACGTGGATTCCTTCGGTAACTGAAAGTGCTTTGTTCGGAACTAAATTAGCTGACTACTACTTCCAAGTACCGATGGGAGGAGATGTCGGATTTCTCAATGGAGTCCTCAAGATTCTCATCGCTAATGATTGGATCGACCACGAATACATTCAAACTCAAACTGAAGGTTGGGATGAACTTGTCAAGTTTTTGAACGAAATCCCCTTCAGCCGACTCGAAGCTCAAAGCGGGGTGAGTCAAAAAGAGATGATGAAGTTCGCGGTCTTGCTTGCGGATACTCAGAACGCGGTCTTTGCCTGGAGCAAAGGATTAACTCAAAACAGCAATCAAAGCGATGCCGTAACTGTCGCAATTCAAGTAGCCATGGCTAGTGGTTTTGTGGGCCGAGAAAAGAATGGCCTGATGTCGTTACCGGGACAAACAGGGGCTCAAGGCGCCTACGATATGGGTGCTTCACCTACCACACTTCCCGGCGGCATTCCTATCGATGGAGAATCCGCTCAGGATATTTTTAGGGAATGGGAAATCCCACTGGCAAGCAAGCCGGGCTTGAACGCCTTTGAAATGATCGAAGCTGCCCTTCAGAAGGAACTCGATTTTTTGTTTTTGAGTGGAGGGTCATTCTCTGAAATCTTGCCCCAAAAGCGTCTGGTCGATCAAGCTTTGGCGAACCTCCCACTGAGAGTTCACCACGGTTTTTCAATGGAACCTTCGATGCTCGTTGAGCCTCAGGAAGAAGTCATCCTACTTCCTGCCATGACTCGCTATGAACATCCGGGAGGAACCACCGAAACCACTTTAGAACGAAGAATCATTTACAGCCCGGAAATTCATGGGTCTCAAGCCGGTGAAAGTAAATGTGGTTGGCAAATTTTTACTGAGCTTTCAAAAATACATCACGCTGAACTCAATCCCTGTGAACAGTTGGTCGATGCTCATTCCATTAGGGAAGAAATTTCTGCAATCGTCCCCCGTTACCAAACCGTGGGAGTTTTAAAAGAGAAAGGGGATTCGATTCAGTGGGGTGGAAGCAGGATCAGCAGTGAAAAGAAATCGACATTCCAAATTGTAAAATCAAGAAGAGTGATTCCTACTCAAGGAAAACTTCTTTTAGGGATTCGAACGACCAATTCCAATGCCCTTTCACAACCCAAAGAAAAAGATGCTTTCAGTGGCATCGAAAACCGAGCCGTCTTGATGTCGTTTGAAGATGCGCGACAGTTTAAAATTCAAAGCGGTGATGTCGTGCGCCTTCACAACGAAATGGGTGAAGAAAAATTCAAAGTGGCTCTAGGCCCGATCGCCCGGGGAAGCATTCAATTATCGAGCCCCATAAAATCCAACCTTCTTCCCAACCTCAAATCCTCCAAGGCCGCCTCGCTCAACGCCCGAATTTTGGTGAATGTAGATAAGGTGAAGTAACTACATCATCCGCTGAATGATCGCGTAGTAACCGCCGTCGGAACCATCTTGATGGGGGAGGAACAATCGGGAATCGACTAATTCGAATTCTGGATTTCTCGATAAGAATCGATCGACGACATCATCGTTTTCTTCAGGTTCGATACTACAAGTCGAATAAACGATCCTGCCTTCTGGAGCCAAGTGAGCTGCCGCAGCGTCGAGTAAATCGGTTTGAAGCAGAGTTAGCTTTTCAAAATCATCAAAGTGAACTCGCCAACGTGCCTCGGGTCTTCGAGCTAATACTCCACTGTTGGAACACGGAGCGTCGACGAGGATATGACTAAATTCTCGCCTTAAATTAAGCTCACGAGGATCACGTGGAACCATGACCAAATCGTAGTTATCCCCGATTTTGTCGAGATTCTCTTTGATTCGATCTAACTTTCTTGAATCCACATCACAAGCGGTGAGAAATCCATCTTCACCAATCTTTTCTAAAACCTGAGCTGCTTTACCCCCAGGGCCAGCACATAGATCTAAGACATTGGCACCTTCCGGTGGATCTAAAGCTTCACCAATTTGGAAAGCGGTTTCATCCTGTACTCGAATCCACTGTTCTTGGAAGGCTTCTAAATGTCTGAGATCTCCAGGTCTTCGAAGTCGAAGCGAACTCTCTATAGAACCGGGCTCTACGATGACCCCAGCCTCTTCTAAGATTTCGACGATCTCTTCTTTTTCTGGTCCGTAGCCCGTTAAGATCGCACTCACTAAAGGAACTCGATTATTTTCGAGGCATAAGTTAACGACTTCTTCTTCATTGAATCGATCTAACCAGCGGTTCATCATCCATTTTGGATGGGAGTACTTCACCGCGAGATACATCGAACGTTGACCATCGGGAGAAGGAAGAACATTTTTTCGGAAATGACACCAACCGTGTCGGGCGGGAACGGCCTTTCGGTCGTATTCATCGTCGAATTCATCTTCAGATTTTTCGACGATGTCTCCGTGCATTTTCCTTAGTACGGCATTGGCAAAACCAATATCTCTTTTGAGAAGCCCACCGTAGGCTTTCATGGCTTCTAAAGTTCCATGGATGGCAGCGTGGGAAGGAATACGGCTCAAGTAAATCAGCTGGTACGCAGCCAGTCTCAATCCCCAACGTAATGGGAGATCATGACGTCTCATACTGAACTGAATGTAGTTGTCTAAAATATGGTCGAGCGTACTTCGGTGGCGAATAGCGCCGTAGGCCATTTCTTGAATGAGATAACGGTCACGAGGCTCCACCTTTCCCCCTTGAACCCGTTCTTCGAGCAAGTGGTCGATGAAATAGCCTTTATCATCGGCTTCACAAAGAAGACCCAAGGCTCTAAAACGAGCTAAGGGACCTCGTTCAAGTTGATCAACTTGAATGAGTGGAGCGATGTTTCTTTTGCGGTCTCCCCGTTGTCTGTTTGAGGCGTGTTTCTTTTGTCGTGGTTTTCCTCCACGACGAAACTTTCCCCCTCGCCTCTTAAATCCCTTCTTTTTCACGATCAGCTAGACCCAGTGGTTGATCCTCTTCTGACACTCAGCATCCCAGAGAGAAAAGTTCCCTCTCGCCTCTCTGGCCTCATCAAGAAGGCCAGAATGTGATAACCCAATAATAAAAGTATAAAATAAGAAATGAAAAGCCACGCCTCCACTTCTTGAAAGCTTATGTTCTTAAAAGGCGAGAAATGTGATTACCAATACAGTTAGGGAGAATTAAAAGTTGTAGTTATTAAGCTTTTAAGAAAATCCCTTAACTCTTGGTTGAAGCCAGTAATGAGCTTCTTACAAACTATTTTCAAGCCCACGGGGGTACAGATGCAAGCAGCCTTCTCTAAGATTCTTCGAATGGTAAAAATAATTACCTAATGTCGGCTAGGTTTTTAGGGACATTTATGGGAAATAGATCGCTTTTTCAGTTTTAAAATACGCTTAATTTGAGAGTTAGGACCCCATCCATCAATTGTATTCAGTCATTCAATTCATTAACAAATTGATCGCCTTCTTCAATCGAGAAGCCTCTTATAAAATCTTGAATAGCTAAGGCTTTCTTCCCGGCACGTTGCAGAACTAACAGTCTTAAGGTTCCCTCCAAGCAAGCAACATCGACCCCATCGCTAGAAACTCGAATAACTGTTCCCGAGCTCACATCAGAATCCTTTTCCTCAACGGGAAGGGTCACTGCCTTTAAAATTCTTAATACTTCTTTGGGATCTTGATCTTGAACCTTTTTAAAATTAGAGCGAGCCACTGGCCACGGATTCATCGCATGGATTCTAGCTTTTAAACTTTGAGCGGATTCACTCCAGTTTAAATGACCGTCTTCTTTTGAAAGTTTCGGTGCTGGGCAAGCTAATGATTCATCTTGAGGGATTTCTTTAAAGGAACCATCGATAAAAGAATCAAGCTGCTGCTCAAATAAGTCAGCCGCTAAGAAAGAAATGCGTTCTTCCAGTTCTCCTGCTGATTCTTGTTCCGCAATGGGAGTTTCAATCTCTGCGACTACCGGTCCGCCATCCATTTCTTTAACGATGCGAAAGAGAGTGACTCCACTCGTCGATTCTTGATTGAGAATCGCGCGCGCCACGGGGGCTGCCCCTCGATATTTAGGCAAAACGGAACCGTGTAAGTTGTAAGAACCAACACGAGGCAATTCGCGAAACTCTTTCTTAAGAAACTCGCCATAATCAGCAACGAGAAATAAGTCGGGCTCCAGAGACCTCAAGTGGTCTAAAAATTTAGCATCGTTTGCCGATTCAGGTGTTGAGACTGAGATGCCCAACTCTTGAGCCCTCTTCTCTACTGGCATTGGACGAATTTTTTTCCCTCGACCGGAAGGGCGCCCTGGGCGACTGACGACCTCTACCAATTCAACTTGATCGTTTTCGTCGGTAATTTTTTTAAGGCGTTCTAAAACTGGCACTGCGAAGGGGCCTGACCCGAAAAAGGCAATATTAAAGGATGGCACTAGATTAAATCCTAACTCCTAGGAGGGAGGTGAGAGTAGGGCGATTAATGAATACAGAGTAGAGTGGGTACAGAATTAAAATAGATTATTCGTCATCATCTTCTGGATCGTCATCTTCATCCCATTCTTCATCGTCATCTTCTTCCCAATCTTCGTCGTCGTCATCATCTTCTTCGTCATAATCATGTTCTTTGTCTTCTGGCTCATCATCTAAATCTTCTTCAGTTTCTTCCTCGTCTTCCTCGTCGTCAACAACTTCCCAGTCGTCATCATCCTCGTCTTCATCTAAATCATCATCGTCCTCAAAATCTTCATCCTCGTAATCGTCATCATCTTCGTCGTCTTCCTCAAATTCATCCTCGCTTGAGAAGCTGGGCACCTCGTCGCTTTTTTCTTCTTCTTCTTCAAATTCCTCGTCATCCTCATAATCATCATCGTAGTCATCGTCGTTTAATTCTTCTTCCTCTTCACGAGCTTTCGCCCGTTCGATGATCTCTTCCATGATGTCTTTGGAATCGTGGACGCGATTCGCCTCAGGGTCGAACCAACCTGAGCGATCCATTTCAAATCTCGGCTTACTTACTGCTTCGATGGCTTCAACGTCGATTTTGCCTTCTAACTCTTCTGCCGTAAATTCTTCTGATTCCTGTTCCAGTTCACCTTCGGGGCGACGTCTAATGACAATATTCCCGAAACTCTCCAACTGACTGAAAAGAATCATTCCGCTTTTAGCCATCTCTAAAATTGCTATGAAGTATCCCACCGCGTCGTATCGACTTTGACAGGTTTCAAAAAGAGTGTCGAAGGTGACTTGCTTTTCATCGCTCGATTCGATGTGTTGTTCGATGAGATCGATGTACTCTTCGATGGGGCGATCTTCGAAAAGTACTTTGTGAGGCTGCCTCATCGCCAAGGCCATCTGAACGCGTTGAAACGCGGTGAGAAGATCCCACACACTCACTCGGCTCAAGTCGAAGCTGGGCTCATCCGCACCGGGAATAGAAGAAATGTCGGCTTCGGGACGACGGAACCGCTGGCTTTGTCGCTCCGCCATTTCCTCTAGGACCATCGAGCGCTCTTTGTAGCGTTTATATTCTAGCAATTGAAGAACCAGTTCGAGGCGAGGATCCTCGTACTCTTCATCCTCTTCCTCTACAACTTCAACCGGCAGGAGAGTCCGAGACTTAATTTCCATCAACTTCGCGGCCATCACTAAGAACTCACCGCAGATGTTGGGCTCTAAATCTTTAAGGATTTGAAGATAAAGAATGTATTGTTCCGTTATCCGCGAGACGGGGATGTCTAGGATGTCGACCTCTTCCTTCTTAATCAAATAAAGAAGCAGGTCTAAGGGGCCTCTGAAGGTTTCTAGACTAGCGCGAAACTCGCTGGGAAGTTGAATCATGGAATCACCTAAAAACCGCAGCCGGATTAGGGGGGCAGGAAGTGAGTGAACTGCTGTTCACTACTCCATTTACCGCTGAAATTAATCCGGTGGTATACTTTTTAGTATTGGGGGAGGCTTCTAAGGGGTTTAAAATCTTTAGAAGCTTCTTTTCTCTTCAATTCTTATGATTCCCAGCCTAATCCCGTCTGGGAGCGAAATCAAGCGACGAATGGCGAGTTCATGTACCTGATCCCAATTTTTGGATGCCCTCAATGAAGAACCTCTGCATTCTTAAGCTCAGCCTCTTCAGTCTATTCCTCGCGGTGGGTTGTGAAACCCTCCGAATTGAAGATATCGATCCGAAGGAACTCACCCAGAAGCTCCAACCCGCCCACGCCCAGCAAGAAGAGAGTTTCGACCCCTACGAAGGCATGGTGATCTACGGTCAACGGTTCCGAAATTATGTTCATCCCCGTACTTTAGAACTCTTCACCGAAGAGGGCACTACCGGATTAGCAGTCAGAGTCACCGAAGATGGCTATTGTTTAACGGCAGCTCATGTTTGCTCAAAATCAATCCCTTTTCTTAAGTTCCTCACCCTGAAAGACACCGTTAAAGAAACTAAAAGGGGTAGGCTCAAGATCCAAAAGAAGATCGAAACCAAAGTTCCCGTCGAGATCATTCGAAGATTCGCTGATATCGATTTTGCCTTGATCAAGATTCCACTCGATCAAGTCGCAGAATGGCAAGATCACTCAAAAGTCTTCAAATTATCCGATGAAGCTCCCCTTGCCGAATCTCGGGTCTTTTCATTCGGAAATCCCATTTTAGGAAATCTACCCACGAGCGGGCAGATTCTTCGAGTCATCCAGAAAACACACGAAAAAGGTCCCCAACCTTTTGATTACACTTTCATCGAATCATCGATGCCCATTCGTACTGGGGATAGCGGAGGGCCCGCCCTCAATTTTAAAGGGGACTTGGTGGGTGTGAATTCCTGCATCGTAGGAATGGTCTGGAAAGACGCCACAGGAGAAGTAGAGGGAGAGTTCGAGTATTCGCGGAGTATAAGAATCGATCCCAAAATCATTTTTAGTTGGATCGAAGAGCACCGGAAGAAAAATAAATCTTAGCTGCCTTATTCTGCCTTAAAGAATTCAACGAAGTTATTCGAATTCGGCGCCAGCTCTTCTAAAGTGTACTTATTCAAAACTTCAAAGAATGCATCCTGAGCTGTTTTTAATACTCCCATCAGTGAGCAAACCGGAACGATGGGGCATGTATTTTTAGTTGGGTCAAAGCACTCCACCAACACACTGCTCGACTCGAGCGTTCTCACCAATTCGCCAATATTAATTTGATCCGCTGGTTTCTTCAGAAGAAAGCCCCCCGATCTTCCTCGAATCGATTCGATGTAACCAAGATCAGTAAGACTTTGAGCAATCTTCGCTAGATGATTTTGTGAAATCCCATATGCCTTCGCGATTTGAACTGTGCTTGAAGGCTTATTTGATTGTGACTTGAGATAAAGAAGCATTCTCAAGGCGTAGTCAGTATAGAGGGTGAGTCGCATAGAATTTTGATGGAGCTAGGAGAAAGGACTTAGACTGCCGACGAGAGATCAATGAAGTGCATTGCGTCATAAACCCATCGTACAATTGAACCCCATGAAATAACAAATTTAACTTAGTTCTGGATTAAACCTGATTCATCAAGGAAATGGTAGCCAGAGAAAACCGATATTTTAAAGACATGAATTAAAATACGATAAGTGCTTACCGATGACGAACTAAACTAATCGTCTATTATTAACTATTGATATAAAGGGCTCGATGAAGAGCCCTAACTTCTGAGGGCTCTCCTTTAGATTCTTCCTCCTGGAATCCAAGTTGATTTACAATTTTGACAATGGAAGCCCATTTTAGATTCCCAGGATCCAATCACTTTGAATTCCACTGTATTATCATTTGGATGAAACCATAGATGCTCAACTGGCCACCTCAGTGGGTTAAGCAGCCTAACCCACCATCCGGTATGAACTTTCAGTCGACCGTATGACATGGGCTCGGAACAACCAGGGCAATAAAAAATAACTTCTTTATTTCGTTTCTCCTTTGGAATAAATGGCTTTATTGCGTGTTGTTCAAGCTCCTTAATCCTTTCATCTAAAGCCTCAATTTGTGCTTTATGTTTTTTTTGATTCATTAATACCGATTCCTGAATAATCTACACATATAAGTTTTTAAATCTCAATTAGGGCATTGTCCTGGAACACGTATGATTCAAAATCAGAAGAAAAAAGTTACCCTAATTATTTTAGCATTCACCAGTCTTATATTAATTTCATTCCTTTTATTTAAAACCAAAACCGATTGGCTCTCTGACTACTTTGAAAAATCCTACACCGTAGTTCTTGGAGACAGCTACTGGTCCATCGCAAAAGAACAATTGGGCTCCCCCAAAAAATTGAAAGAGCTACAAGATTTAAATGACGGCACTGCCCTCAAAGTGGGTCAAAAATTGAAGCTGCCCGCAAAAAAGAAATGGAGTGAGCTTTTTGACTGAAATTCTTTCTTACATCGACGACTTAGAGGAGGTTGTTTACGGTTAATTCCATACTTTTCACTCATTCACCAGTCTCTCAATTGTAAATGGAGAGACCCAAATTGTGAGGGCGGAATCCATGAGTGTACTTGATAAGCTTTGTTCAATTATAGCTATTCCTATTGGTGCTGTTTTTATGGTTTTAGGAATTTTTGGCCTTTTTGCCGGAGCCAAAGCAACTTTCACGCTTCCACCGATACTCGGGGCTTTACCTTTCTTTTTAGGCTGGGCGATGTGTATCACTTTAATCAAATACTGGATAGCCACGAATCGAATGGCTCAAGAAAATCAGCCTTACGATGAGTATTTCGATGGTCAACAAGATCATTAATTTCTAGAATTTTCGTTACATCGAGATTGGCAATACAGTTTTTAAAATACAACTGGGAGAATAACTTGAAGCCATCGGTTGCTATCACTTTAATTATTGTTGGTGGAATCCTGATCGCCCTGCCACCAATAGCAGATTATCTCAGACAATCAGAAATGGCGGAACTTTTAGCAAAGCCTGAAATCTCCAAGGTAAACTTGGAGGAACCTATGGATCACGGCTACCGCTGGACCTGTTTGCTGTGCGGAGTTTCTATGATTGCCACGAGTGTTATCACCTCCCTAAAAAGGCAAGGCGATTAAACTTCTATTATATTCAATCGCTTCATGAACAAAATTTTCCTTACAGCTCAATGGCGTCACCTGTTGATGCTCAATTTTGAAATTGATCCTAATATTTTAAAACCCTTCGTCCCTCGTGAAACTGAAATTGATTTTTGGGAAGACAAAACGTTCATTAGCTTAGTTGCTTTTAATTTTTTAGATACGCGAGTCAAAGGCATCCCCATCCCCTTCCATCGAAATTTCGAAGAGATCAATTTGAGATTCTACGTGCGGAGGAAAGCACCCGATGGTTGGAGAAGAGGGGTGGTTTTTATCAAAGAGGTCGTTCCGAAATGGGCGATCGCATTTGTGGCTCAAAAAGTTTATAACGAAAACTACGTTGCGCTTCCGACGAGATCGACTCTAGCACTGCCCGATGGAAATTCCGAGGGAGAACTCAGTTATAGTTGGAAGTATCAACAATCCTGGCTTCAATTAGGGGCAAGCTTTAAAGGTGAACCCAGCTTACCTCCCCGAGACAGTCAGGAAGAATTTATCACTGAACACTACTGGGGCTACTGTTCTCAAAAGGACGGAAGCACAGTTGAATATCAAGTCGAACACCCACAATGGAGTGTTTGGTCTACGTCTAACATATTAATGAAAGGCGATTTTATCGATTTTTACGGAAAGGAGTTTTCTGGCGCCCTTAGCTCTGAACCTACCTCTACATTTATCGCCGATGGATCTGAAATTAATGTTCGCGACGGATCCCGCATTTAATCTTTACTGATTTCCTCTATTACTGTTTTAAATCCCATGAACGAATACCACTACTCTCATCTCGATGTGTTTACTGAAATACCCTTCACCGGAAACCAATTAGCTGTTTACTTAGAAGCTGAGGGCATGAGTGATTCCCTCATGCAAAAAATCGCCAACGAAATGGCCTTTTCAGAAACCACTTTTGTTTCACCTTCAAATTCAGCTGATTATCGAGTCAGAATCTTCACCCCCCAAACAGAACTTCCCATGGCGGGGCATCCGACAATCGGGACGATCTACGCATTGTTTCATTCGGGTGATCTTTCGCCCAAAACTCCAAAAGTAACTTTTGAACTAGGAGTGGGGCTTACCCCTATCGATCTTCATTGGGATAACGATAAGTTAAAACTGGCGTGGATGAATCAGCCGCTACCTGAATTTAAAGAGATAATTGAAGACGTTGGTGTCATGGCAAAAGCACTGCAAGTGGATAAAGCCTCCATCGAGGAAACTCAATTACCGATTCAAATCGTTTCTTGTGGAGTGCCTTTTCTATATGTCCCTCTTCACTCTAGAGCTGCTATCGATCAGGCTTCCCTCAATCGTCAAGCCCTTCAAGATCTTTTAACCCAAGCCGGATTGAAAGAGCATTCCGTTTTCATTTTCAGTTTAGAAAAGGATGCGCAAGACGAAGCCACTTGCTACAGCCGCATGTTTGCTCCCAGTTTTGGGATCGCAGAAGATCCCGCCACCGGCGGGGCTAGCGGCCCCTTAGGTTCATACTTAGTACGTTACCAAGCATTGACGGCTGATGAGCAGAAGCACTTCATCAGCCTTCAAGGAGCTAAAATGAAGCGTCCCAGTGAAATTCATATTTCAATTGAAGGCGACGCGAACGACATTCAATCCGTCAAAGTGGGGGGAGCTGCAATTAGGGTGGGTGAGGGAAGGTTAGTGTAGTCCACACGTTCCACGTGCGGCCTTCTTTAGTCACGGTAACCCAATTCTTTAAGCGAATCCGCTCAATCGAGTGATCCACCCAGATAATTCAAGTCTTAAAAATCTCCCCACTCAGAGGCTGAGAACTTTTATTAAGATTTGAATGAGTGGAATTCCAATCTAATAGAAATACGACCTTAACTAGCCCGAAGCGCTAGCGAGGGGCCAAGGTCTTCGTTCCTGCCCCTCGCTAGCGCTTCGGGCTAGTTAAGATTGGAAGTTTAAAAAAAATTACAATCTCGGAGCGGGACGACCACTATAGATATCCTTTTATATTGGCTGGAATTCTGGTTCGATTTAAACTATCTCAAAGATTTAGTTTTATATAAATGCCTACCCGGCTCACGGGGTGAGCCGGCCACTAGGACTACCATAAGGAGTTATTCATGCGCTATTTGATTCTCTGTGCATTCACCACTCTGTTTGCAAGTGGTTGCTGCAATACTCCCTATGCTACTTTAGATAATGTCGACCGTATCGACATGCTTTCCGCTCAGATGAAAGATCAATACAAAGAAACTGTAGCTGATATAGAGAGATTTAAGAAACCCCCATTCACCCGAATCGATGTCGACTTCGCTGCCTGGGAACGCCTTCGCCAAGAAACAGCGGATGTCATTACTTATTTAAAAGTGCGCCGGCGAGTGGTCATGGGCGAACGTCTATTTGATCCGGATCATCCTACGAGGTTTGAGATAAAGACGAGTGATTAATTCAAAGTCATCACCCTGTAGGGGCTGTCTTGTACCAGCCCTTTTCCTAAATAGCATTAGTCACCTTAGGATTACCTGTTCATGTTGGGAAGCGGGCGCCCACAAGGGACGCCCCTACAGATGAATGACCCTATTAAAACTATCTAAACGTCCAGATGATGTAATTACAGATACCCTTAAATTTCGTCGATTTAATAAGATACACCTTTTTTCATATTCCCAAGTAATTCCATCGTAAGTTTTCCCTCTCAAGGGATAAGTTAGATAAAAGGACTTAGTAAATTAACGATGGACTCGAAACAACTTCTCGAACACTCAGGATGGATGCGCTCACTGGCTCTCAGCCTCGTTAAAGACGATGCTCGTGCTGATGATATCGTGCAGCAAACATGGTTAGCTGCAGTTGAACATCCCCCCCAGCACAAAAATATGGGTGCTTGGTTGAATCGAGTCTTAAGGAATTTCGCTTATCGTTCTCACCGCGACGAAATGCGGCGACACAAACGCGAATCCGCCACGGCTTCCCCCGAAATTTCGGCTGAGCAGAGTCCTCAAGATCTTCTTGAAAAGACCGAGCTCCACAAGCAACTTGTCGAAATTGTTCTTCACTTAGACGAGCCCCATCGTTCAACGATTATCCTCCGGTTCTTCGAGGGCTTATCTCAATCACAAATATCGAAGAATCAAAACATTCCCTACACCACGGTCTGTTCACGATTAAATCGTGGTTTAGAGCTGATTCGAAATGAGCTCGACTCCCAACACGGTGGGGATCGAAAACAGTGGATGGGAATTCTATCACCCTTAATTGGTACGAGTGCATTCGCACTGTCAGCGGGAAGTGCGGGAACAGCCGTTGCGGCAACCGCAACCACCACCACGCTCACAACCAAGCTCAGTGCAGTAGGAGCCTTTGTCATGAGTCAAAAGTTGATTTACTCGGTAGGGTTCTCAGTAGCAACGATCGCTTTATTGCTGACCGGCTTTATGATCGGGGTGAAATTTGAAGAGCAAAAGTCCTCTCAAGGACTCTACCAAAATGATCGAACGCTATTAAGTCAAGGTAGTCAACCGAAGTCTCCAACAGACGAGCAACTCAACCTTGGCAACCTTAAAAACCAAAATGATAACTCCCAATCTGAACAAGCATCGCCTCAAGGTAATGAGGGATCTTCTAGTTCAAAGCTTGACGAAAAAGCGAGAAAAAACCTACTCGCCGCATTAGGCAAAGTTAAAACTCCCCTTTGGACCGAAACGGAAGAAACATCAACGGGATCCATCACCGGATTTATTTCTAACGAAAAAGGTGTTCCCATCGCTGGAGTTCAAGTCAAAGCTCTTCCCATTTCTAAAAACCCTCAACGGGAATTCACTTCCCTTGAAGACGAAAAACTCCTCATCGATCAAATCCTTAACGCCGTAGAGACTCACCGAAACCACTCATTAGCATTAGTTTCTTCCGTGACGGATGAGAATGGTTGGTATCAACTCGACGGGATCAAAAAATCAACTCTCTATGAAATCGTTCCTTTTCATGAAGGATTGAAGTTCAAACCTGCGGATGGATCGGAAAACGAGAATGCTCGAATCGGATCTGTCGTAGACTTCCAAGCCATTCCCACGGCGACGATTACTCTCGATATCAAGTTTTCAGATGGAAAAGTTCCGGACGTCTCCAAAATCCACGTCCGGGAGGGTTATAAAACTCGGGGAATCTTCTGGTACCCCGAAAACCCCTCTATCTCATTACCTCAAGGAACCTATCGCTTGCGAGCCTTCTTTGGCTCAGAACGTACCCACATGTCTGAGCCAAAGTTTTTAACTATCTCTTCAAGCGAACAAAAAGTGCACCTCGAAATGGAGCTTCAGGCACGAAACGGAATCATCGGACACGTCAATGCCCCGATCGGGGAAGCTCCAAAGTCTCTTCATACTTATCTGCTGAAGCTGGATGGTAATCCGAATGTTTCAAATGAAGAACTCGCCAACAAAGGCGTCCATCGAGTTGCCAAAGGCCCTTACTTCAAGTTCTGGTTTAAAGATTTAGAACCGGGCAACTATTTAATCGGTGTAGGTCGATTCGAAAAAGAAATCGTAACTTCTCACACTGTAGAGATCGGAGAAGAATTTAAATCAACAGAGATCGAGCTTCCGGCCCTCAGCCCTGAAGATTACCTAGAGTTAACCGTCCTCAATCCGGATGGCGAAAATTTATCCAATGTAAAAATTTGGACGGAGTCCAGAGGTGTCCCCATTCAAAGTCTTCCCATCACGAGGCCCGATGGAAAGATTTGGCTTCTTTACTCCAAAGATACAGATCGTTCTGCTGAACATCGCATCGTAGCTGAGTCGACTCTCTACGGGAGAGAATCTACCCTGGGAGCCGGTTTGACTGAAGCCACTATTCAGTTCAAAGAACCGGCTTCTTTATTGGTCTACCTCGAGAACTATGAAAAGAGTGCTGCATTGGGATCAGTGAAAATCACTCTTCGAGGAGGAGCGGATAGGGGAAATGTGAACTATCGTCGTTCCTGGAAAGATCCCATACTTAAAAAGCCTCTAAGTCAAACCGGCGTTCAAGAGTTTACTTCCATTTCTCCCGGTGAATACACAGTATGGGTGAATGTCAACCGAACACCCACCCTGAGTAAAAAAGTGAACTTAATCCCCGGGGAAAACGAAGTGCGGCTCACCCTTCCCTCCTATTACTCACTCACAGTTATCACCGAGGGTAACCACGTCATGGCTTACCGAAGAGGGGGCTCTACAACGAATCGAGTTCTTTTCAGTAACAATAATCAAAACGGACGATTTTTATTCCCATTGATAGAAGAAGGGCAATATCTGATCAAGGTCGATGGTAATGGGAGTATGCCTGTCGACGTTTACTCAAATTCAGAAATTGCTTTCCAATCAGAACTCCCTGCTCAAGCTGTGCCCCTTCGTGTTGCTGAAAACGATAGCAACTTGGCTCGAGCAGGGTTTCAAGATGGCGACTTGCTTTTAGGTATTGAAATTGAAGGTCAAGCTCAGCCGGCGAGCATCTTCAAAATTCCTAAAGATGCCACTGAAGTGAACTACGTCGTTTGGAGAAACGGCAAGAACAGGGTGATCTCCGCTGACCCTAAACTAGTCGGAAGAAACTTATCTCTAGGTCTTCAATCTGAATCACCCCTAAGCCCCTCAGTATTCTCTTCGAGTTCAAAATAACGATGACTCCTGTCTGTTTGATTCTTGGGGCTCTTTTGAGTACTTGTGGAACAATCGAATCCTCCGGAACTCCCCCGGTAGAGCTGGAGTTTTCCCACCAGAGTGGTTTTTACTCTGAAGAATTCTCGCTCAATATAAAAACGGATTCAGAGGGAGCTAAGATTCACTACACGGTGAATAGCTCTCGACCCAAGTTAATCGCCCTCACCAAGCTTCCAATTAAAGTCACTACCTCAACGATCGTTCGGGCTCAAGCCTTCCTCAAAGGCAAAGCAGTGAGCCCTGTGGTCACTCAGACATTTATCTTCCCCAAACAACATGAGAAACAAGTCAAGCCGCAAAACCTCCCGGCGATTTGGGCGTCTCGTTATCCGGGAGACTATGAAGTCGATCCCGAGGTGATAAATACCACCCAAAAGGGCTACAGTTTTGTCGAAGCACTTCATTCTCTTCCTTCAGTATCCTTAGTAACTGACCCCGTTCACCTATTTGGACCGTCTGGAATTTATGAACAATCCAGCCAACAAGGCTCTGAGTGGGAACGCCCCGCTGACATCGAATTCTTTTATCCCGATGGACGCTCAAAATTTAAAGTTCAGGCAGGAATTAGAATTCATGGGAACTCAAGCCGTAACCACTTTTCGAGTTTGAAGCATTCCTTCCGTCTTTTGTTTAAGAAAAAATACGGACCTCGATTATTGAGGGCTCAAGTCTTTGAAGACCCAGGTAGCTCGAAGTTCAACCAATTGGTACTCAGAGCGTGCTCAACGGATTCATGGACGACGAAACCCGGGCGAACCAATCACGGGGTCGAACGCTATAATTCACGACGAGCGACTTACGTGAGAGATCAATGGATGCGAGACAGTCACCGTGAAATGGGACACGTCGCAGCGAGAGGTCGGTATGTGCATCTTTTCTTAAACGGTCTCTATTGGGGTGTCTATAATCTTGCTGAAAGACTCGACAGCACCTTCATGGCCGAAAATCTGGGCGGTAGGCCTAAAGATTACGACATCATTAAAGACTTCGTTGAGCTCGAAGCTGGTGATTACAACGCTTGGAATCGAATGATCGAGTTAGCCCATCAGGGTTTCAAGTCCGATGCCGCTTATTACTTCATTCAGGGTAAAGATAAGTCGGGCAGACGGTCGACTCAAATTCCCTGCCTCCTCGATGTCGAAAACTTGATGGACTATGTCCTTCTTCATCTTTACGCCGGCGCAGAAGATTGGCCTCACCACAATTGGTGGGCCGCGAGAAATCGATTACCAGGTAGTTCAGGTTTTAAGTTCTTTACCTGGGATCAAGAAAACAGTAACGATTCCCTAGAGAGAGTTTATTCCTACGCCAGACCATCAGGAAAATATCGTATCGACGAAGTTTACCCGAAGCCTTCTCCGACTTTCCTGTTCGGAAAATTATTAGAGAACACTCAGTTTAAACAAGAGACCATCGACCGTATCCAAGAGTTGATGCAGGACGGAGGCGTGTTATCTGAAAAGAAAAACCGACTGCGTTGGAAAGGGCTCATCAAATCCATCGATAGAGCCATCGTGGGGGAGTCCGCTCGTTGGGGGGATGCTCGACGACTCGTACCTTTTAAGCGTGAAGTAGATTGGGTCAAGGAGCTTCAATGGGTCGATAAGTACTGGGACTTAGTGGTTCCTATGGCGCGTCATCGCTTCCGAAGCTTCGGTCTCATTCCTAAGGTGAATACTCCCTCGTTTAAAATACAGCCTACGACTCAAAAGATTGAATTAGAAGTGACCCAAGTCAAGCAAATGGAGTACGTCGGATCTAAGTCAACTTATCGTTACAAAATGCCGACAGATAATTCGGATGGCCATAAATGGAAGAAAACTTACTACCGAAATGAAAGAACTTGGAACAAAGGCCAAGGGCCCATCGGCTTTGAAAGAAAATCTGGCAATGAGTCCCGAATTCAAACCGATCTTTTCAAAGATCAAAACCCACCCCGAAGTAGCTCGGTTTACTTGAGAATCCCTTTCAAGATCACCCGATCTGTGGAGCTCTTTAAACTTAAGAAGTGGGTTTTAAAGATGAGATTTGATGATGGATTTGTCGCCTACCTCAACGGGAAACGAATCGCCTCAGCTCATGCCCCCGATGAAAACAATTTGGCTTGGAAC
This sequence comes from Planctomycetota bacterium, assembly GCA_028280485.1. Lineage (GTDB taxonomy): Bacteria > Planctomycetota > UBA8108 > UBA8108 > JACQVS01 > JANQLS01. The sequence continues at coordinate 35,539 of JANQLS010000085.1, read as the reverse complement.
TCCATCTCAATTTTGGCAACGGAGGTCAATCCCTTTTATCCTGTTGAGTTTTTTGATGAAAATTGGGATCGACATCTGAGTGTGGGAACCAACGTCTTAGCTATTCACGGCCTCAACCAAGAGGTTGGGAGCAGTGATTTTTACTTTGAACCTCAACTCCTCGGTCAATTAGAAATAAAAGATACTGAAGCTAAAATTTACTACACCACAGATGGCTCCGATCCAAAATCACCTCAAGCCCTTCAATACAAAGTTCCTTTCACTCCACCTCCCGGTGCGATCCTAAAATATCGCGCATACAAAAACAAAGAGTGGAGCGCACTGGGAGAAAAGTAGTCCGCATGCTGAGCATGCGGCCCTCCCCAGCTACATAATTGATTTTTAAATCGAATGCGCACCCATAAAAGATCCATCGTTCAAGCCTGTTTTAATTCAGCCCGATTGCTCATGGAAAGTATCGTTAAAATAGGTACTTCAAGGAACTCTTTTAAACAGCGAATTATTTTGCACAGAAGCGCTTAAAAATCTCACCTCTCCATCGATCTATATTTTTAAGCTGCGAAATTTTTTTGAAGGCTTTTGGAATTAATTACCAATCCATCTCTATCCTGAGAAGTAATTCACCTCAATCTATCGTTAATTAAATTTCTCTACGGTTTTCTAAAATTGGAACAACCTTTGCGCTTACCTTGCAGTTTCCATTTGGCCAGGAAAATGTTGGCCTGCTTTCCACTTCAATTATTCATCGAGGTGCGACAGTAGGTCGCATTTGTTTTTCAAACAGAAAGGATGCGCACGCGATGAAAGCTTTACTACCCATTCTAATTCTCATGGTCACCCCCCAATATCTTCTAGCAGAAGAAACTCAAGAAAATCCATTTCCGAAGATGAAACTAGAGGCTTCGGCGATGTATCAAGATTCTGCAGATACCTCTGGTTCTCCGTTTAAGACAAATCACATCTTTAAAGACACTGAAAGAAAAACAGGAGGAATGGTTTTCTTTCGTGGCGCCTATATTCACTTTTTAGGTGATCGAGGAGCTGAAGTCTTCACCGACACTTTAGGAACTACGAGACAAAACGACGATGACAACGGTTGGTCGATGGGAGCAGGGCTAGATTTAGATCTAGGTCATGATTTACTTTTCGGAAACCTTCACGGTGAAGTCTTTGTTGAGTATTCACAAATTTCTCGAAAAGAAGTTCGTCAAGCCACGAGTACATTACTTGGTGGTACGAATACTTCTAGACTTACCGTGGCTCAATTGAATGTCACGATCGCTCCAAAGGTCGTCTGGGATTTTGACTGGGTTCGTCCCTGGCTCATTCCAGTTGGGTTATCCTTCTTAGTCAACTCTCCACCTTCAAACGATGGTACTTACTTAGATGTAGGTGCCCATTTCGGGGTTGGGGCTGAATTCCCAGTTTTAGATTCGATCAGCTTGGGCGTCGACTTCCGTTATACAAATGGATTCGGACAATCGGACACCGAAACCGACTATCTGTCTACAGGATTATATTTAGGGGTGAGTTTTTAAATACTTCTGTTAACTAAGTAATATCGTTAAGAACGCTATCCGAGGGTGGAGTCATTGAATGAAAACATTTCAATGGTTTCACCCTTAGTTGTTTTGATTCCCACCAAATTTCATTTTCAATTTTGTAGCGAAAACCCACCCAGGCTTTAGAATTCATTTGAAGGTTTGATCCGCCTTTACTCCTACTTTTACTTGCTTTAAAAATACGACAAGACAGACAGTGACGGCCGTTTTATAAAACTCGTTAAGTTCCAACCTTAGGGAACACATTGAAGAGGAAGGGGCTCCACCATCTCAGAAGAGCATTGCTCTAAGTGAATATATATTATGGATGATGAACAATATGTCGAGTTACGAAAGTCACTGAGGAAAGCCTATAAAAGTGATTTGATCGCCTCCACGGTGATTATCGCCAAGAAAATTCTTGAGATAGATTCTGAAGATGTTGTTGCGCTTTATCGCTTGGGTGAAGCCCTGACTGATTTAGCCCAATACGAACAAGCAGAATCCATTTTAAAGAGAGCCTTTGACAGTTGTCCCGATGAAAACAAACATCACATTTGCGGCCGACTCGGGCTTCTCTATAAAGAGATCAAAGATTACGAACAGGCCGAACGTTGGTTTAAAAATCAAATTGCGTTAAATCCCTTCGATACGAGCGGCTATGTTTACCTGGGAAGTCTCTATGCCATTCAGGGCAATTATAAAAAGGCTAAGGTTTTACACCGTTCAGCTCTCGAATGTGAAGAGGGATATTTTTGTGAAGCTCACCACAACTTGGGCTTAATTTATAGAGCAGAAGAAAATTACGACAAAGCTTACAAACATTTTTTAAAAGCCATCGAACTCGACCCCGATTACAAAGCCGCAGTCGAAGCCTTAGAGGATGTCGAGAGGGCGATTCAGCTGAAAGAATATTTAGAAGAACTTTTTTAATTTCTTAGTAGTAGGCTCGCTCCGCGAGTCGTACGAAGCGAAACGATTATTCCCTTATAGATGGATCCAAATAAACTTAATAGCTTAACTCGCGAGTAAACATTTTTTTAAAGCCAGGAAATTAAGAATAATTGGCAGGCACGACTCGCGGAAAGGTTGTGAATTTTTAGATTCCTATGAAATCAAAATTCATAACAAAGAATTAAGCACCAATATTAATAAGCCCGGAGCGTGAGCGACGGGACAATGCTTATGTATTTCGTGGGTGGGAATTAAATACCTGAGTTATCCCTACTGACATACCGATGTGGATTCATCGCGATGACGTATCCCGTCGCTGACGCTCCGGGCTTACTAATGTATATTGAATAAAGTCACAGCCTCGGAGCGAGCCTACCACTATGAAGAGGAACAGGCAAAAATCGCTTAGGACAGTTGCTGATGCAAGTGAGGGAAGAGGTCAGAAATGAGGAAGGAACTGATTTCATCTAATGCAGATAAAAAGCCATTAACCCTTCAAAAAAGATTAATGGCGGAGAGGGGGGGATTCGAACCCCCGGTAGGAGAAGATACCCCTACAACGGATTAGCAATCCGCCGCTTTCAGCCACTCAGCCACCTCTCCGCTTTGAAATCAGTAAAATTTTTGGAGCGGTATTTTACTGTCGGCTCCCCATCAAAAAAAGAACAAAACATTCCAGTTCTTCAGACTATTTTTTTGTTCACATTCTTGTGAAAAAGATCTTGAAATCTTGTTAATTAAGTTTGGATCTTGAAATTCTATCTTCTTCTGTTCCTAGGGGTTTATAAAAATATACACAGGTTTGACCCCACGAAATTCTTCTGATATCCTGGCCCCGATAAATGAAGTGGAGCCTTCACGATACTTCTGAGATTATCTGCCCTTGAGGCTGGTTTAATGAGTTATTTCAACTGTTGGAGTACTCAGACGGACTTTCCTCGGTGGATTTTCGATGAGCGAAGACTCTGGGATTCCTTCAACATTTCCAATGTCCCACCTGCAATAAATCCAAATCCAGGAAATGTGAAGGACCTACAAAACGAGTTGATCGTGAGAGAATCTCCCTATAAGGTCTTGGATGTCTTGTTGGATTGAGAATCTGAACTTTCTCAAATGGTTGTTTGGTTCTCAATCAGTTGGAAGAGAAGGCGAAATGGGTCGGAGAAATAGAAGAAAAGTATCTCTCCATCTAGAACCATGAGCCCAAAATCTATAATCTGTAAGACGAATTCTGTCTGAAGATACCAGGTAAGAAGCGAAGTGGCTGAGAAGTCTGAATCCCTCAAACCAATTTCTGATCTCCTCCGGAGCGACCCTCCGCCGAAGAGGAACCAAGAAATTGATGCCAAACTTTCTGAGGCAAACTCCGCTGATCCTCAAAACTCAGCTGAAAAGACTCCAAAACCTTCATTTAAAGACTTCAGCAATTCTCTTCAGCCCGAATGGACTTTCGAGACCTTTATTGTCAGTAGCTCCACTCGACTCGCCCACGCCGTCACTCTCACGGCCGTAGAGAAATTCACTAAAGAGGAAAAGCCCGAAGATTCCTGCTTCATTTATATCCACTCAGATACCGGTTTAGGTAAGTCTCACCTCCTCCACGCCACCGCTCACTTTATTAAAACCAAGACTGGCTTACGCGTACTCTTTTTGAACGGTGAAGATTTATTTGCTTATTTGGGCGGAGGGAGCTCGAGCGATAACGCTCTAAGCCAAAGCGAATCATTCACTAAGAAGATTTCCCACTACGACGTATTGATAATAGACGGAATTCGCTTCCTCAACCGAAGCAACATAATTCAAGATGCCTTCAATAAAGTCGTCGACTCTTTCCTCGAAGAGAAAAAGCATATTTTCTTGTCCGGAGAGGTCAAACCGAGCTCTATCGAAAAACTCAGCGATCGAACTCGTTCACGCTTAGCTCAGGCTTCTCACAACCTCATTGATCCCCCCGACGAAGAACTCAAACTGAAGTTCCTTCAATTCAAAACCGAAGCCGGAGGGCTTCAAATTTCGCCCAATTTATTAAAAGCTATCGCCATCGGCACCCGACCCGACCTCCGGGAACTCCAAGCCCGAGTCGACGAACTTCTTCGAGCCCTGACTCAAAGTGCTGAGTCTGATACCAAGTTCAGTTCAAGCTACGATGAACTTGAAGACGATTCCGATTCTGAAGAAAGCCAAACCTCGAATTTCGAAGTGACGGCCATCATGAAAGTTTCGGCTTCTCACTTCGGCAAGAAGGTTTCAGAGCTTAAATCAGGTAAACGGGATAAGTCGATCGTTAAAGCTCGCCAAGTTGCCATGTACCTGTGCCGTATGCACTCAGAACGTTCTTTTGACGAAATCGGCAAAGCATTCGGAAATAGAAATCACGCTACGGTCATCTACGCTGTTAATAAAATCACTGACCTCATCGAAGACGACAACCCCATCAAGTCGGACCTCAAAATCATTCTTAAAAACTTAAAATCCGAACACTAAAACATGGTGAAACCCGGATAGAAATCTGGTGAAAAATCATGCTTTAAATAACCAGGTTATTAACAATTAAAGCTACCAAACCAAAGTTATTAACATCTTTTGACCAAGTTCACACTGGGATATAACTATCAATTCCTCGACTTATTAACAATTCAACCAACCTCCTCAAACTATTAAAAAATAAGAGTTTAAGATTCTCTATCACTAAGTTATTAAGAATTCAACCAGGGTTATTTAACATCATCATCTATTAATAAATAGATAATAACTATATGGGGGAAGGGTCAAATAAGTGGGAGGAGATTAAAAGTAATCGAAGAGTCTTGGTCGTAATCAAAGATTAAGAACACCTATCTTAGAGAGTGAACTTATCCCAAATTAAGTGTATTTGAAGACTCGCTGTGAATTTCAATAAAGAGTGAGAGCTAAGAGAGGTAGACGCCTGTAATATCCGCTTCAAAGACTACTTTGTCGTTAACGATACCTTGAGACCCAAAGAGGGAAACTCGCTTAGACAGACGCTTTGCAGAGGCGATCAGGATCATGTGGTCACCAGGGCGAACCGTTCCTCGAAACCGAACATTATCCAATCCACCAAAACCAATAAATCTTTCATCATCGAAGTATTGAGTAATAAAGAATGAACTGAGCTGAGCTGCGGCTTCTAACATGAGCACTCCCGGGAAAATGGGATTGCCGGGAATGTGACCTCTAACCCAAAATTCGTCTTCCTGAATATTGCGAAAGCCGACGACAGCCTTTTCTTCGATGTCGAGCTTATAGATTCCGTCGAGTTGAGCGAACTCAAATCGTTGCGGATTGAACTTTTGAACCTGTTCTTGGGTGTATTCCACCTTGTTGAAATCCACATTTTCTAAGTTGTATAAGATTTTGGGTGGCATACTTAAAGTTTTCTAATTAAATGATTTACAATTTTATCACTGAGGATTTACAGGGGCGACTGATCGTTGGGACCCGCATTTTGAAGACCTAATTTGCCGGAGGCTGTACTGAAGCAAGCATTCGAGTAGGGTGAAGTCTTTGATTCAGCCTCAATCCCCATAATCGGTATCCAGCTTTTATGGTAGGATGTTGACTTGGGGTAAATTCATTAAGGTCCAGTCGGTTTTTATACTAAATCAGATGCCAAAACTCACCTTTAAAAACCAGTCTATCCCTTTAAATGGGACAGACACGAACTCAATCTCTGTCCTGACTCCTCAGGGTTTTATTGATTCTGCTAACTATGAAGCCTTTGAAAAGTCTCTTGAAACCTCTTTCCGTGAAGGAAATCGTTTCCAAGTCATGGATTTTTCTAAGGTGAGCTATATCAATAGCACCGGAATCAGTGCGATTATTCGTTATCACGGTCTCTATGCCGAACGAAACGGCATGTTAGTGTTGATTTCAGTTCCCCGAACGGTCGGACTCTCCATGCATTTGCTGGGAGTGACCAGTTTGGTTCCCTTTCACAAAGACTTGGAGTCCGCAAAGAAGCAATTCTCCAAGATTATTGAAGGAACTGACGAACGCTCAAGCAAAACGTCAACCTGGGTACCAGAAAGTTCCAAGAGACGACTCTATATCCCACTCAAGGCGGATGATAGCCCTATCAGTGGGTCTAATATCGTTTTGTTGACGCCTGAAATGACTCGCTTTACCCGAATCTTGAGCCTTCGATACACTCATCTGAAGGGGAACATAAAGGTTTTCACGGATACTCGAAAAGCTGCTGAGTCGATCGAGCAGAATATGCCCGACTTAGTGGTCATCGATGAACGGATGGATGAGCTAGGGGACTTTGTTACCCGATTGAAGGTCCATCCCAAGCGAAGTCTGATTTCACTCTTGAAGATCTACCCCAAAAATAAGGCGGGTTTGGAAGAAGATTTGGATTTTAAAATCTGGGAGAACGATTATCTTGTGGATCCCTTCGATATCCACGAGCTCTTCGGTCTGATCGAAGCTGAATTGCTGAGAGTTCCCAGTGATCGGAAGGTCTTTCTTCAACAGATCAGCATGAGCTTGAAAACTCAGCGAGACAACCTCGAAAAGGCTAATAAAATGGCGGATTTGATCATTCGTCAGGCCTTAGATAGTGAAGAAGCTTGCACTGCACTCTACGCCGCAGTAAAAGAGGGGCTTGATAATGCCGCAGTTCACGGCAATGGCTGGGATTCTGAGAAGCAGATCTCGCTTAACTTTCTGGTCGACCACGAGAAGATTTCTCTGACGATCGAAGATCAAGGCGAGGGCTTCGACTCCGATTTCTTCCTGTCACAAATCGACAAGGATGAGGCCTTTGAGAAAGCGAAGGACAAGATCATCCAAGAAGGTCGAAAGGGAGGACTGGGAATTCTACTCATGAGCCGGTGCACTGACGAGATGGCCTATTCGGATCAAGGTCGCTTGCTCCTTCTGGAGAAGAATATTTCTTAAACTGAACTCGGTCATACTTTTAGAAGTGGCTGAGAGGGGAAATTGAAGCTATGTCTGAGACTTCTAATACGTTCAACCGACTGAAAGAAAAGATTCAAAGCTGTATCCAAACGGGTGAAGTGAAATTAGCTTCCGGTAAAGTTACAGATTTCTATTTCGACGGTCGCCTCGTGGCCTTAGATCCTGAAGGTTCGGCTCTCTTGGCAGAACTCTTTTTGGATGAAGTTAGGTCGAGACCTGAAATTCAAGCCGTGGGGGGTCCCACATCGGGAGCTGATCCGATTGTCAGTTCTTTGGGCGTTTTAGCGCACCAACAATCCGTACCCCTTCAACTTTTTTACGTGCGAAAAGAAGCTAAGGCTCACGGTATGCAAAAAAGAGTTGAAGGCCCTCCGCTTCCCAAGGGGGCGAAGGTTTTCTTGGTTGATGATGTCTTAACTACTGGTGGTTCTTTGCTAAAGGCGGTTCAGGCCGTTCGGGAAGAAGCTGAAGTTGAGGTGGTCGGAGCCATGGTGGTCGTGGATCGCCAAGAGGGTGGAGAAGAGAACTTGAAGGCCGATGGGCTAGAATTAATATCTTTGTTTAAGAAGAGTGATTTTTCCATCTTGACGAAATAGCCTTTCATCGTCAGAATCGTAAAACTAATCCGAGGACGGAACGTGTTCGTGGATGCCTGGTTGATGAAAACCTTGTCCATGAGCACACAGATTCCTCTGGATTTCTAAAAATTGAAATTAGAGCGGGTGTAGCTCAGCGGTAGAGCACAACGTTGCCAACGTTGTTGTCGTGAGTTCGATCCTCATCACCCGCTCCACAGTAATAACTGGTTGAAGTATCGCTTCAACCTCGGGAAGGTAAAACAAACGTTTTACCCCCTCCCAAATCGCGACGCGATTTGGAACAAATTTAAAAACCGCCGTTAGCTTTGCTAGCGGCGGTTTTTTTTATGATAGTAGGCACCCGCTGTGTGCCGTCTTTTATTAAAAAATCGAATGACTTCAGTCTGGAGCAAGTTTTCAAACTCGAACCTATTTAAATCTGCTCTTCATCAACCTGTTGAAAAATTAATAACCCTATTTTTATTTCCAACCTAACTATTCAACCTTGATCGAACTCCTCAAAAAAAGATTCATTTTTTTGCATTCATAAATCCCTTCTCCCAATGAAGAACGGCACACAGCGGGTGCCTACTACCCTGAAAATTCATTCTTAATGATGAAATGAAGTTAGGCTTTAGAGGGCGTTTGAATTCAACTGTTGATCTATTTATTTGTTAATAAAGAGGAGAAACCTTGCTCTACCTATTCGATCCCCGAGCAGATATTGAGATCACCTATGGAACGAGCTTACCCCACTGGTATCAGCAAGAATCAACCTATTTTGTTACTTTTAGAACTGCAGATTCCATTCCTCAAAGCGAACTTCGTGAATGGATTGCTGATAGAGATGCATGGCTTGAAAAAAATGGGATTTCAAGAAGTAAGGGTGGTTGGAAAGAAGACGTATTAAAAATTTCAAGAGATAAGGTAAAGGAATATCACAGGCTGTTTTCTGATCAATTTTTTAATCTCTTAGACAAAGGTTTAGGTGAGTGCGTGCTATGTCATGAAAGGTGTTCCAATATTGTGGTTGAGAGTCTGTTCTACTTTGACAAGGTAAGGTTAGATTGTCAGATATTTGCTTTTCTTGGAAGAAATTCACAGCAACTAAGATCAATAAGTTGCTTGGTAGGAAGGGTAGATTTTGGCAAGAGGATACCTTTGATCACTTAGTGCGATCTGAAGGTCAATTAGCTCGAATTCAGCAATACATAAAGGATAATCCTAAACATTTACCTGAAGGCGAATATCAATATTATTCTCCAGGGTAGTAGGCACACGCTGTGTGCCGTCCTAAAGGTTAGCTTAAAAATATTGGTTCGATTTAATAAAAGATCCAAGTCGTATTTGCATATAATACCTCTCCTTCCAATTTGAATTAATTCACTTGAAATGAAAAACGGCACACAGCGTGTGCCTACTACCATCGAGGATTACATGAAAGTTTTAATCACTGGTGCCACTGGACTCTTGGGCCGAGAACTATTCAAGGAGTTTTCATTAGATGGCAGGTTTGATATTACGGGTCTGGGTTTCTCTCGGGCTGAACCGCCGATTCAAAAATTAGATTTATTGAATGCCAGTGAGGTGAAGGAGTTTGTCGAAAAAGCTCAACCCGATGTCATCATTCACTCCGCTGCTGAACGTAAGCCAGATATCAGTGAAAAAGATCCTGAAGCGACGGAAGCTCTCAATGTGAAGGCTACCCGAACTTTATTAGAAGCGGCACAAAGTGTGGGGGCTTACATTTTTTATTTTTCGACTGACTATGTTTTCGATGGAACTCAGCCCCCGTACTCCATCGATGCCGAGCCTAACCCGTTAAATTTTTACGGCAAAAGTAAACTCGAAGGGGAAAAAGTTGTTTTAGAAGATTCGCAGTCGATTGTTTTAAGAGTGCCGGTCTTGTACGGCCCCGTTGAAACAACGGATGAATCTCCCGTTTCGGTGATTGCAGAAAATGTGAAACAGCGAAATTCAGTGAAAATGGATCATTGGGCAACGCGATTTCCAACCTTCACTCCCGATGTCGCATCCGTCACTCGTCAATTGATTATTAAACGAACTGAAGATCCATCCCTGTCAGGAATCTTTCATTGGTCAGGGAACGAACCGATGACGAAATACGATATGGCGGTTGCCTTCGCCAAGCATTGGGACTTACCTGAAGATGAACTTATCGCTAATAGTGAATGTCCGCCCGGAGCCCCGCGGCCAAAAAATGCTCAGTTAGATTGTAGCCGTTTGAAAGACTTGGGAGTTGGGGAGCAAACCGATTTTAGTGAAGTTTTGAAGAGGTTGTTTTAATCTACTTCTCCACCAGTAAGATCTTCCGATTCACCGAATCCACAGAATAAACCTGCTCTTCATTAAGAAGACCCTTAAAAGGCCACTGAACTTTAACCCATCTTACTTTTTTAGATTTACCCAAGCCAAAATGCGCCACTAACTCTGATTGAGAAGCGTAACTGGATCCACTTTTGATTCTTCTTTTTTGGATGAATCCATCGGCTTCAAGAGTTACAACAGCGCCGATGCCATCTCGATTACTCTGCTTTCCTTGGAGCTTGATGCTCAGCCAATTATTTCGAGTTGAATTCTTATTTTCTAAAAGAGTGATCGAGTCATCGATATTATTGATAATAATATCGAGGTCGCCGTCATTATCTAAATCTCCGTAAGCAGCGCCTCGTGAACTTTTTTGTACTTTGAATCCTGGGCCAGCAAATTCCGAAACATCGAAGAACGTAGTTGAACTGAAGGTTCGACTGATAAGAAAGTTTTTTTGTTTATAGGTTTCATTGAACCCTGCCTTTTGATCCACTTGTGGTACAAGATGGCCATTAGCAATAAATACATCTTGAACTCTATCGTGATTTACATCTAAGAAGAATGTTCCCCAGGCGAGCTCTAAGAACCCAGAATCTTCAAATCCGTATTTTAGAGAGGCGTCCACATAAAAGTTTTGATGATTAGCTTTATAAAAAGTGTTTTTGTCGTTTGAGAAATTTGTGACAAAGAGGCTTTCCTTACCGACATCATCTTTTAGATATACAGAATCAACTCCCATCCCCGCTTGGGCGATTCCTTCTGAACTTAATGCGACTCCCGAGATGAGGCCTAATTCTTTAAAGGTTCCATCTCTTTGGTTGATGAAAAGATGGTTTGCTCTGGAATCGTTGGCTACGTAAATGTCAGGCCAACCATCCTGGTTGGAATCTAAAACGGTAACTCCTAAACCATAGCCTTGAGTTTTTAAATCAATTGAACTGATTCCAGAATTTAGTGAGACATCTTCAAAAGTTCCATCTCCCAAATTTCTGTAGAGTGCGTTGTAAACGGCAGGCAAGCCCCGTGGACCACAAGCGATAGGTATTCCTTTATACTGACAGTTGGGATCTTCACCTCGTTTCGAAATAAAATTAGGATTAAAAATGAGGTAATTGACCACGAAAAGGTCGAGTTTGCCGTCTAAGTCATAGTCGACGAAGGCACTGCTCGTACTCCAACGGCCATCATGGGTACGAGATTTTTCTGACACATCGGTGAAAGTTCCATCGCCATTATTTTGAAGCAAACGGTTAGGTCCCAAACGATTGATGTAAAGATCGGGGTCGCCATCGTTGTCGTAGTCAGCAGAAGTGACTCCCATACTATAACTGCCGTCTAAAATTCCGGCCTCTTCGGTTACATCTTTAAATTTGAGGTTCCCTAAATTTTTATAGAGGCGATCACTTACTGAAAGATCCTTTTTCGGAATGGGAAATCCAGAATTATCAATTTCTAATCCATTGGGCAAGAAGACATCGAGTTTCCCATCTAAGTCATAATCAAGAAGCGCGACTCCGCTTCCATTCATTTCGATGATGTAGTTTTTATCTAAAGACCCGCAGATACTTTTATAGTCAATCTGGCTATCTGAACTGACATCGACAAAATTGAACTTCAATTCATTTGTTTCATGAAGTATTAATCCAGATCGCTCTAATTTTTCGACTCTTTCTTTGAGTGTAATAGGAGAATCGATAGGTATCGGTTTCTCGTTTAAATCTTTCGGAGGTAATAATTTTGGCCATCGATTGAGGATGTCGTCTACAGTAGGTGTAGCAATGCTTGGGATTTGACGTTTTGCTTCAATTTGAAAAAATAAATCTTCGGGCTTATTTCTTAGTTCTAAAACTCGTCGCCAACCACTATCGTCACCGCGTTCAATGGAACAAGCAAGTTGAGTGTATTTCAAGGCTTCCTTAGGTTGTTTAAGTTCTTCAAACCACTTTGAAATTTTAATGAGTTCCTTCTGTCTTAATGAATGTTCTTCTTCGTTGACGATGAGTAGCGAATTTTTGATTCGCCTTTTGATCCTTTTTATTTGGCTTTTTCGTTTAGTAAAAATTGAAGTGAGCTCTTCAGTTGTCTTGCCATTAAATGGCTCCGAAGAAAACGAGTTCTTGTGTACCTTTAGATAATCTAAAGTTAGTTGAACGACTTCTTCGTTCATGGGATGAGCGTTTAAATGTCTTTCGATCTCAGTATTGAAAGTTATTGGGTGATCCTGAAGGATCCATCCTGTTTTTAACAATCGGATTTCATGTTCGGGATTTAATTCCTGAAATTGTTGAACAGTTGAATAGCCAGTAAAGGCTTGAGTGTAACGGTGAAGTTCAAAATTACTTTGAGCGAGCATCAAGTTAGCTGAAGGTGATGTGTAGTGAGAATTGTAGACACTTAATATCTCTAACGCTTTTTTCGGTGTCTTCTGTTGTTCTAAAAAGATCTTCGCTAGTCTGGGTGCCCAAGCTTTGAAAATGGATTTATCTTTACGAATTAACTCAGTCAAGATGAGCTCGGCTTCATCGCTTTGATCTAACTGAGATAGAGCTAGGGCTTTCCATCCTAAATAATCTGGGTGGCTTGCGTTATTTTCTAACTTAAAGGATTCTAAAATTTTAAGTGCTTTTTTTGCCCACTGATTGCGAACATAAAACTCTACTAAATAAATCTTTGATCCTGGGTTCGATTGACGAACTGATTCTAATAAAACATTCTCTGCTTCTTTAAACTGCCCCCCTCTTTCAAAAGAAAGTGCTCTATGACGTGCTTCTAAGCTTTTTTCATTTTGTTGACGATAACTATCTGCAGTCCAAAGTTCGGCTTGGATGGGTTCGAGTTGGGCTACCCATCGTGAAAACTTTTTTGCATCATCAGGGTAATGATAGGCTAGATGACGGGATAGTTTTAAGTAATCCGATGGTGATCTTGGATTGGCTAAAAGGTTTGAAATTTCTTTAGAGAGAGGAATGTCAGGCTGAGGTACTTTCTCAGCGACATGGACTTCTTTGTCGTCTTTCTCCAAGCTCTTACAGGAAGGTATCATTAATATACCTAGTGCAAGAGCGAATCTAATCCCACTTCTTCTCATCATTTAATTACTACGACTTCAAATACTCCAAGCGACGACCTACTTGATTACCACTTGAAACTTTTAGATTGAGTTTGCTTATATCAAACTTACCTTTGTGCTCAGTGTGATCATTTAACCAAATGATGGTATTTAGAATAATCAATGCTTCATCTGAAGAAGTGGTAGAGTTAAGGATTTCCGTGACGATAGGCATCGGGTCGATGTTTTTTGTGATAGTTAGAAACTCACACGCACGAAGCCTTACAAGTAAATTGGAATCACTCAGCAAACCCTTGGCTGCGGGAATTAAAGACTTAGCCTCATCACCAAAGGAGGCACAAACCTTCATCGCCCAATAACGGGTCCAAGGATCGGGATCACGAGAGGCCAATTCTAAGTGCATTTTTACCGTATTGAAGGGGTGTAGAGCCAATTCAGAAACATAAATGAGCTTCTGAATTTGCTTAGAATTTTTCTTCCCAAATTCCGTGGGGTTAGCAAAGACCTTGTCGACAAGATAGTTTTCGGGAAAGACACTTAGATCGTTGATAGAAACCATTTTATCTCGAAGTTTTTTCCGAAGATCCATGAGTGTTTTCTTGTGTTGAGGATCTTTAGCTAAGTTTTTAACTTCGTGAGGGTCTTTACCGAGGTCGTAAAGGGCTTCTGCTTCTTTGGGTAAAAAGAATTGGCTTTGCTCAGCGTTGAGTTTTCCTTCTTTAAATAGCTTTCGCCACTCTTGGTAAGCCAACATTTTGTAACGGTAGTTATTTTGTAATCCATCGGGGAAGTGGGGTTGATAGTTTCTTACGTACTTCATATTACCCACTCGAATGGATCGGCAGAGATCGTATTTTTCGTCGAAGCGATCTGCGTAAGCAAACGCCGAGTTTCGAGTACTCAATGTCTTCTGATTGACATCTTTTCCCAAAAAGGGTTTTCCATCGACACCGTCAGGAACGTTAACTCCGGCTAAATTCAAAACGGTGGGACCGAAGTCGATAAAACTAACGAATGCATTCGAACGCTCACCGCGCTTGAAGTGAACTTTATCTTTAAAGTTTTCCGGGATGCGAACGACCAAGGGAACATGAATCCCGGCATCTTTGATATACCCCTTACTTCCAGGCAAGACACCACCGTGGTCTCCGAAGTAAAAAATGAAAGTGTCTTCGAGAAGATCATCTTTTTTGAGTTGGTCGATCATCTTTCCAATCTGTTGATCGATCGTTTGAATTCTTTGGTGATAGTAGTTGTAGGTGTATCTGAAGGTATCCGTTTTAGGATGGTAGTCGGCGATTCCCAGCTTGGTGTTCTTTCCGGGTGAGTTCTCCTTCTTCATGTTTTTAAAATGAAGCGAGCTCTCATGAGACTGTCCAAAAGTTCTCATATGAAAGAATGGGGTCTTTTTGTTGGGGCGGTTTCTCCAAGTCGCTTTTCGATTCGACTGATCCCAAACACCTTTTCCTTCGATGGCGTTGTAATCTTTTTTACTGTTATTAGTTGTGTGATAGCCCGCCTTTTTTAAGTAAGCAGGGAACATCTCAAGGCCTTGAGGCATGGGAACAAGTTTTGACTTTCGATGGAATTGAGTTCCGATGCGAGGAGCGTAGCAAGAAGTTAACAAAGTTGTTCTCGCTACTGAGCAAACTGGAGCGTTACTGAACGCTCGATCAAAGATCACTCCGCTCTTGGCCAGTTTTTCAATGTGGGGAGTCGGTGCCCCAGTCTCATTAAATAGCTTTAAGTAGTGCTTTGAGTTGTCTTCCGACAAGATCCAAACGATGTTGGGTCGGTCAGCTGCCATCGATGGGCTTAAGAGAAAGGATACTAAGAGAGTTAAAGCTATCTTTTTGAGTAAAGTTTTCATGAGTGCTACTGGTTGCTTAAGCGAGAGTTAATTTTGATTTTCCCTTAGGAAGCTGGATACAAAGAATCGTTTTATTACCTTCTTGAAGGAAAGTTCCTTCTTTGAGCTCGCTTGATTTTTGAACGAGCTGAAGCGGCTTCTTCTGATCTTTGTATTCCCATACGGGCTTGGCCTTTCCCCCGTAGGAAGTTTGCAAAGTGTAGTCTGGGCACGAAAAAGGAGCGTTGAGAAAGAGAGTGTTTTCTTTACGCTTTCTTTCGGTGAGTTCTTTACAGGCCCAGTATCTGGCGATGGTACTCAACTTCATCCACTGAGTGCTATCCTTAAAACGAGTATTTAGGGCCTTCACCACCCTTTGGAAATCTTTATAACCTTCCAAAGTTCCTTGGCTGTACATCCCAGGCCAGTGGCAAAGCATGATGGCGGGATCTCCTCGTTCAATAAGTTCTACCATTCGACCTTGGGTGGCATCGTCATTGGAATATTTATGACCTTGGCTTTTTAAGTCTCCATCCCAACCTCCGAACCAATCCCCAGTACCTGCAGGAATATTCACGACGAGTTGAGGGTTTTCCGTTTTCAAACCTTTAACGTGCTCAACCATGGGTTCCGTGCTTTCTTTCCCACCCGCAACGTATTTAAAGTAATGCGGGATTTCAGGGTTGAACACTCTTTTTACTGATTGATATGAAGCCAAACCTAATTCCGACTTTACAAAGCTTCCGAATCCGCCTGGGGTGGTGATACCTTCACAGGGCAGATCACAGTTCTTCAAAATCTTTAAGGCATATTCCAAATAGGAAGCTAAGTAATCCACGCTAATCTTTTTGCGTGGAAATGAATTCTCCATAGTGTGAGCGTTGATCTCTTCGAAGGGTCGACCCGTTTTGATATCGATGACTCGAGTGTGAGTGATCATCTCGGGATGGATATCCCAATCGGGCATCATCAACTCTCGAACTAACTTCAAACTGTCTTGAAGGTCTTTTCTCGACCAACCAGGAAGGTCTCGATCTAGCCATCCCACGCATGCTGGGTTGGGGACGATGCTGTACTTTCCTTTGACCTTGTTGTCGTGACACCATTCTCCGAATTCTCGAACGAAGGAGTCAGGAATTTCTCGCGGCCAAGTTTTCCAGGGTTTTTTATAGATCTCACGTTTAGGCCAAGCCGCCGCAAACTGGGGCATACAGTAGTGACCCATGTTCACCAGACAAGTGGAGTCATCGATGATGAATGAAAGGGGAATTCGCTTTCGAGGATGAAGAACTTGAATACTGGGGTCTCGCTCAGGGCGTTCACCTTTGGGATTGTCAGGAACGTAAGCCATCAATCCCCCGGGCTTGAAGCTCATTTGAGATGCAGCCCAAAAGGTGCTAGCGGCGATTCCTGATTTTAGTACTTGCCGGCGGGTGAGTTTTTTTCGTTCGATACTCATCTCTACAGACCTGATTCATTAACTAGCCCGAAGCGCTAGCGAGGGAAGAACCCCTCGCTAGCGCTTCGGGCTAGTTAACTGGATTCGAGTTTAAGAAATTGTTAATACTCTCACGCCCCACATCTTACATCCGATCCCCTTACAAATGCCTCCTGAAGCTGAGAATAACAGGATTTCTAAATATCATTTATTATTTCCTTGGGGTAAGATTGCTCTTTACGGAAAGGGAGCTTAATTCTCCCTCCTCAACGTACTTTTAGTCACGCGCGAAGCATGCTCATGAACCTCTTTAGGCTGGTTCCCAAGGTTTTAGTTGGGTCGTTTTTACTTTCGTTCACTGGCTCTTCAATGGCTAGCGAACAGAAAGAGCCAAAGGCCCAATTCACACCTCAACAAATCGAGTTTTTTGAAACCAAGATCCGCCCGGTCTTGGCGGAGCACTGTTATACCTGTCACAGTGAGAAGTCAAAAAAGCTCAAAGGGAAACTCTACCTCGACTCCCGAGTGGGAATTCTTAAAGGGGGTGAGACGGGGCCCATCGTTAAATTAGGTAAACCCAATGAAAGTCGTCTCATCGAAGCCATCGAGTATCGATCGACCGATTTGGAAATGCCCCCAGATAAAAAATTAAAAGATCACGAGATCAAAAATCTCGCGCGCTGGATCGAAATGGGTCTCCCTTGGCCCGACGAAGGAAAAAAGACGGTAAAAACCCAAGACGAAGTTTATGACTGGGAAAAGTTAAAAACTTCTCATTGGGCTTGGAAGGCGATCAAGAAACCCGATGTTCCTCAAGCGGATGGAATAACGTGGGCCAAAAACCCAATCGATCACTTCGTTGCTCGTTTAAGAAAACAAAAGGGTTTAAAAGAAAACTCCCCTGCCTCCTCTAGAGATTTACTTCGAAGAATGCAAGTCGATCTCATCGGCTTACCTCCCACTCAAGAAGAGTACCAAGCATTTAAAACGGCCTTTGAAAAAGATTCTGATCAAGCCGTTAGCGATAAGGTCGATGAACTTTTAAGTTCAAAACATTACGGTGAACGTTGGGGGAGACACTGGCTCGACGTGGCGAGGTACAGTGATGGTCTCGGAGGTTTCCTCGACAATCGCGCTCTCAACGATGCTTGGCGTTATCGTGATTGGGTCGTGGATTCACTCAACCGAGACCTTCCCATCGATCACTTCATCAAGCTTCAAATTGCCGGGGATCTCATCGGAGAAACTCCTACACCCGTAGCGACTGGTTTTTTAGCCTTGGGTCCCACTTACAATTCTGATGGTGGAGATCCAGACAGTGTCGCTCAAGCCAAAGGAGAAACCTTGGATGATCGCGTCGACACCCTCACGCGAGGTCTCTTAGGCTTAACCGTTTCTTGCGCTCGTTGTCATTCACATAAATTCGATCCCATTCCTCACGCCGATTACTATTCTCTCGCCGGGATATTCAATAACACGCGAGTGCATGAAGCTCCCTTAGCTCCCAAACAGGTCGTCGATCAATATCATTCGCATCACAATCGAATTAAAGATCTCGACAAGCGCATTCGCGATCGAGAAAACCACTTTAAAAAAGAAAAGAAAACTCCTAACGAAGAAGAAAAGAAAGAGATCGAAGCTTGGAAGGCCGAGCGAGCTGAATTGCGTAAAACCGCTCCTTCCAAGTATCCAACGGGTCACGCCCTGGCTGATTCAGGGAGTGGAGATATGCATATCGCCTTGAGAGGTAACCTGCGAAAAAGAGGACCGCTCGTTCCCAGAAGATTTCTGAGAATCTTATCGAAGACTGAACCCATCGCTTACAAGAAGGGAAGTGGTCGACTGGAGCTCGCAGAAGCGATCACCTCGAACGAAAACCCTTTAACTGCGAGAGTTTTCGTGAATCGAGTTTGGCTCAATCACTTTGGAAAGGGCCTGGTAGGTACTCCCAGTAACTTCGGAGTCTTGGGTGAAAAGCCTAGCCACCCTGAGCTCTTAGATTGGTTGACTCACGAATTCGTTTCAAAGGGCTGGTCATTAAAGAAGCTTCATAAGACCATCATGACTTCAGCTACCTACCGCTTGAGTAGTCAGTTTCAAGAAGCTCAGTTCAATCTCGATGGGAATAACACATACTACTGGCGATTTTCTCCCCGTCGTCTCGAAGCAGAAAGCCTTCGCGATGCGATTTTAAAAGTCACGGGAGAATTGGATCGAACCTTCGGTGGTCCACCCACTCAAGATGTCAATACGAAGCGGCGCACTCTTTACTTTAAGGTGAGCCGAATCGGAGATCGCTTTGATACCGATGCCTTCTTAAGACTTTTTGACTTTCCCCTGATGAGGGCTACTGTAGCTAAGAGGCCGACGAGCATTGTGCCTCAACAGTATCTCTTCTTGATGAACAGTCGCTTCATGAAAGATCGAGCCCAGGCTTTGGCTCTTAAAACTTCTGAAGGTGAAAAGTCGATCGATAGAAAAATTGAAAAGGTTTATAAGGCTGTTTTAGCTCGTCAACCGAGCGATATCGAAAAACAGCTTGCCTTTAAGTTTTTTGGTATTGAAGATGGGGTCGCAGGCAAAGAAAATCCTGCTGCTTCAACTCATAAAAAGACTGATATAGAACCGAAGCTCTGGCAACAGTACTGCCATGCGCTTCTTTGTTCGAATGAGTTTTTGTTCTTAAGGTAATTTCATGTTTCACAGAGATCCAGTACCAGCAGTTACTCGTCGCGAAGCTCTCGGAAGAATGGGAGCCGGCTTCGGAACTCTCGCGCTCTCTGGTATGTTGAACCAAGATCTATTGGCAGCGCCTAGCAACAATAAGATTGTTGCTGGAGGTGGAGGGCCCTTAGCCCCAAAAGCACCGCACTTTGCTCCTAAGGCGAAGCACATCATTCAGTTGTTTATGCCGGGAGGCCCTTCTCAAGTCGACACCTTTGACTATAAGCCTGAAATCAAAAAGCATGAAGGTCAACGTCCCAAGATCGTTGATCGAAAAACTCTGAGAAACACTAAGAACGGATTGATGCCATCTCCGTTTGGTTTTAAGCGCTACGGTAAATGCGGAAAGATGGTCAGCGACATTTTCCCCGAGGTTGGAAAAGTCGTCGATGACATTTGTTTTATTCACTCTTGTCACACCGATATTCCTGAGCATGCGGGTGCGATTCACATGATGAATTTGGGGCACTTGCAACCCAGTCGACCCAGCATGGGCGCCTGGTTGGTTTACGGATTGGGTACAGAGAATGAAAACTTACCGGGCTTCGTAGCGATGAGTCCTCGCGCTCAACCCCGCGGAAAGTTATCGAATTGGGGTAATGGTTTTCTTCCCGGTGCGTATGCTGGAAGTTACGTCAACATTCAACGAATGAAGCCCGATGAGATCTTAAAGAACTTAAAAAATACAAATCTCTCACGGCAAGATCAAAGAAGGCAAGTAGATCTTCTCACTCAATTAAATCAACTCCAGTTAGAAAAAGTTGAACAAGACCGTCAGCTTGAAGCCAGTATCCAAGCGATGGAAATGGCATTTAGAATGCAATTCGCAGTGCCTGAAGCTTTCGATGTGGAATCGGAAAGTCAGGCTACCAAAGAGATGTACGGTAACAGTGAATACGCGAAGGGCTGTCTCCTCGCTCGACGTTTAATTGAGCGCGGGGTTCGAATGGTTCAGCTATCTCACTCGATCAGTGGTTACGATATCGCCTGGGACACCGGACACGGTGATATCAAGGGAGGTCACGCCGCCTTAGCTAAAGCCTGCGACCAAGGGATCGCTGCGCTAATCAAAGATCTCAAACAGCGCGGTCTCTTAGATGAGACCTTGGTCGTTTGGGGCGGTGAATTTGGTCGTGCTCCTACTTCTGAAGGGAAGAACGGTCGGGATCACGATCACTATGGATTCACCATGTGGATGGCTGGAGGTGGCGTTAAGGCCGGGTACACTCATGGCGCAACCGATATCTTTGGTTGCTCGGCCGTTGAAGATCGAGTTCATGTTCATGATCTTCACGCGACGATGCTTCACTTGATGGGTATCGATCACGAGAAACTGACCTTCAGGTATTCGGGCCGCGATTATCGCCTAACTGATGTTTACGGCAAGGTGGTGAATGAGGTTATAGCGTAGAAAGCCTTTAAAAATATTAAGATCGCTCTATGGGGATCTCTCTAAAGTCTTTTAATTGAAGGTTTTGAGAGATCCTCTCTTATTTTCTAACGACCCTTGTTTGCCATAGCAAACAAGGGTTCGGTCGCTTATACTCTGGGGTTGTCTTAAGGCAATTGTATTAGGGGTTCTATCGGTCGTTTAATAAATGATCGTTGGGCATATCTTGGATGAGTTTAGTAAAGATCCAATGGAGTTTGTTTCAACAAAAACTAAATAGTTTATGTTGAATCTTGCTCCTTCGGAGGCAGCTTCAACCGTTTCGGCAATTCTTCGAATTACCTTCACTCCGCTAAACGTAGGGTCTTCGACCCTCCGTTCGCGGCCGAGTTGATCCCAACTCGGCTTAGTTCCTGTTTGATCAACAGGAACTAAATAAGTCTTTTGGATTACTAAAAAATGTTGGCGCGTAAAAAAAATGAATTCTCAACCTGAACCAAAGCAAAAAACCTGTACCTTAGATTGCCTCCAACCCGGTGATTGTGCCAATGTGAGTCATTGCGAGGGATCAGGGTCAACCTTCCAACGCTTGTGTGAGATGGGGTTTGTTAAGGGTGCACCATTAAGAGTTGTTCGCCACGCTTTATTTGGAGATCCCTTAGTTGTAGAAATTCAAAATTACCATTTGTCATTGCGCAAAGCTGAGGCTCGTATGGTGAATGTCAATTTTTAATCAAGCGCCTTCATAAGCTCTCTCCAATCTTCGAAACTTAACAAGAATTTCATTCCCTCCCAGTTCAACTCTATTTCGGTCATCAAGTAGTGTCTGAGTCTTCTTCTGCCAGTCAAGGCATGTCAACAGTTGCTGTTTTTGGTAATCCTAATGCGGGTAAAACTACCGTATTCAATTGCTTGACGGGATTATCTCAAAAAGTCGCCAACTATCCCGGAGTCACGGTCGAGAAAAAGGAAGGCTTCGTCAAAACCGATTCCGGTACGATTCGCCTCCTCGACTTGCCGGGCACCTACAGTTTAGCGGCATTTTCACCGGATGAGATGGTGGCTGTCGACGTTCTCTTAGGTCGTCAAGCAGGTGTTCCCCTTCCTGATTTAATTCTCCATGTTATCGATGCGAGTAACTTAGAGCGCAATCTCTACCTCTACTCTCAACTCGCTGAAACCGGCATCCCCGTCATCATCGCTCTCAATATGACCGATGTGGCACAAAAAAGAGGAAGGGAAGTCGACCCAGAGAAGCTTTCAAATGCTTTGAGGTGTCCGGTTATCCCGATCCAAGCTCATAAGGGAGTGGGAATTGATGGATTAGTTCAATCCTTAAAGAAGTTCACTCAAGAAAATGCTTCGGATACATTACGCCCAGGGATTTGTCAGCTACCTCAAGGAGTTGAAGAGGGAGTTGGTAATCTTCGCGAAGAGTTTGCTCACACTTATAAAGCCCAGCAAAAGCATGAGCTCGAACGCTTTGAATTGTTGAGAGCACTCATCGATCAAGGTGGGCAAACGAGTCAGCGGCTGAACTCCATTTTAGGCGACAGCTTTACTTCTAAACTTCGCGAATTAAGAGCATCCTTAGAACAAGATGAGCCCCTAGCCGCTCAAGAGGCGGCCGTGAGATACCACTGGATTCACCAGCAAGTAGAACTGGCTAAAATTCCTCAGACAGAGACGACTAAAAAGAAAACGAGCAGTGAGTTTATCGACAATATCCTCACTCACAATTTCTTCGGGATTCTGATCTTCCTCTTGATCATGCTGGTGGTGTTCCAGTCGATCTTCGCTTGGGCGGGTCCGTTGATGGACCTCATCGACTCAGGGACGGGTGCCGTTCAAGAGTTAGTTGCCTCGTGGTTACCTGAAGGTCAACTTCAGAGTTTGATTGTCGATGGAGTGATCGCTGGGGTGGGTGGAGTCGTTATTTTCCTTCCACAGATCTTAATTCTGTTTTTGCTTTTGGGATTACTTGAAGACTGCGGGTACATGGCGCGTGCAGCCTACTTGATGGATAACATAATGAGGAAGTGTGGCCTTTCGGGAAAATCCTTCATTCCGATGCTCAGTGGTTTTGCTTGCGCTATTCCCGGTGTGATGGCCGCGCGGGTCGTTGAGAACAGACGTGATCGTTTAGCTACGATTTTGGTGACGCCATTGATGAGCTGTTCGGCTCGTCTTCCTGTTTATATTTTGTTAACTCAGACCTTTATTCCCAACCACGAGTATTTGGGAGGATGGCTCAATCTTCAGGGTATCGTTTACTTTTGTATGTATATCCTGGGAATCGTGGTCGCCATTGCGATGGCGTTTCTTTTGAAGAAGACCCTTCTTAAAGGCCCACGTCCTACATTTGTATTGGAATTGCCCGGTTATAAGTGGCCAGCAATCCGCACCGTTGGTTTTCGTCTCCTCGATCGAGGAAAGGCATTTTTAGTTCGCGCGGGTACTTTGATTCTTGCCATTTCGATCGTTGTTTGGGGGCTTTCTTACTACCCCAGATCGGACTCTATTGCTCAGCAATTTGAACAACAGAGAGTTAGAGCTCAAAACGCTGGACTTTTGGAAGACGTACTCGAAGAACGACTAGAAGAAATCAGTCTGGAGGAAAAAGGAGCTCAGCTCGATCAAAGTTACTTCGGTCGGATGGGAAAAACAGTTGAACCGGTGTTCATGCCTTTGGGTTGGGATTGGAAAATTTCGATGTCAGCTATCGCTTCGTTCCCAGCTCGCGAAGTGATCGTCGCTACCTTGGGGATCATTTATAACTTGGGTGACGAAGTCGACGAAGAAAATGAAGCGCTGAGAGAAAAATTAAAGTCAGCTACTTGGGAGGAGAGTAAAGAACCGGTTTATAACATCCCAGTCGCGCTGTCGATCATGGTGTTCTTCGCTCTATGTTGTCAATGTGGAGCAACTCTTGCTACCATCAAGCGTGAAACCAACTCTTGGTTTTGGACTGTATTTACTTTCGTTTATATGACGGGTTTGGCCTACGTCGCAGCATTTATCACTTATCAAGTAGGCATGATGATATGACGCCATTTATTGAAACTGCCCTCATCGTCATTTTTATTTCGGCTGCGTTTATTTATCTCGGCTATGTGGCCGTTTCGTATGTTAAGAAGCTTAAGCGTATTCAGGCGGGTGGGGGATGTGGGGGTTGCTCCAAAGTAGTCGGCTCACCCTGTGAGCCGGGACAGCAACCAAAAATAGTTTCAAAAGTTGAATTGCTGTAATTCTCACTTAGTGCGCTCACTCAAAAATACTTTTTAATATGTGGGACACTTAGCCTAATACTGATGAAGCTTCTTTTATCCCTCGCTAAAGCTTCGGGCTTGGGAGGTTGGTGATTTCAATTCTAACTTTTTGATGGTTTAAGTGAAATTCCTGACTACAAATTAAACATTGAAAGCGATTTGTACCCCTCAAGCCCGAAGCTTTAGCGAGGGATAATGAAGTGTCAATTGGTTTAAAAATTCACAACTTCAGGGTGAGCCGACGACTACCGCTTAAAAAAGAAATACCCCAAATCCTTATTATTACGATCGATTTTCATCATGACACCTTTGGAGCGTTTTTTAAGGGCTTTCCAAAAGTCGGGCATGTTGGATACAGAGGTATCGTTGACTTCAACGATGAGGTCTCCCACTTGAACGTTTTTATCATCAGCAGGGCTGCCGGGCTCGACATCCACAATCATGATGCCTTGGGTGCCTTTTGGAATTTGGTAACGTTCATGAAAAACTTTACTGAGAGGGCCGATGGTAATTCCAAGAATGGGTTTAGCTACGGGACTTTTTGATCCCAGCGCGGTTTTACCTGAATTCTTGAAAGGCCGCATACTCTTTGACTTCAGTTTGACCTGAACAATTCGAGTTGCTCCCTTACGTCGAATTTTTACTGGAATGGGTAACCCGTCATCCGTTCGTGTGATGAGCACTTTAAGATGATTGGCGTTTTTGACTTGAGTTCCGTTGAACCCAATGATGATGTCTTTTGACTTTAAACCCGCCTCTTTTGCGGGACTATCATCATGTACGTTTTGAATGAAGGCCCCACGGGTATTTTTAAGCTTCATGTACTCGGCCATATCGCGGTCGATGTTGGTTGGCACGATACCGAGGAAGCTCGCGTGTTTACCTTCGATCCAACGATCGACTAAAGCTTTGGCTAAGTTGATAGGAATAGCAAAGCCGATCCCCGTATTACCACCACCACTTCCAGAATAAATCGCAGCGTTCACTCCAATCACTTCACCCTGGAGATTTACTAAGGGTCCTCCCGAATTGCCTTGGTTGATGGAGGCATCCGTTTGAATGAAGTTTTCATAATCTAAAAGACCCACTTCGGATCTTCCCACCGCGCTAATAATTCCTGTCGATACTGTTTGCGTCAAACCAAAGGGATTGCCCACGGCAATCACCCAGTGACCCACTTTAAGAGAATTCGAATCTCCCATTGGGAGAGCCACTAAGTCGGGCATATTGATTTTGATGAGCGCGACGTCGGTTTCGTCTTCCTTTTGAATCAACTGAGCCGGAGCTGAACGACCATCCCAAAGTTGTACCTTTAAGTTCAAGCCTTCACCGATGACGTGACTGTTGGTGAGAATGTAACCGCGTTTGTCGATGATCAGCCCTGATCCCAATGACTCTCGACGAATCTCGGGGCGATTGAAGATTGTGTCGATGGGTTCCGTTCCTTCAGGAGCTACGGGGAAGATCTCCGTTGAGCCTACAGAGACTACTGCCGGTCGAATTTGGTGGGCTAAACGACTGAACAGTTCTTGCAGGTGAAGAGCGAGACGAGTGGGTTCGTCAGGGCTAGCACTAATTTTTTCAGCAGGCTTCGAGAGGAGGCTCCAAGTCAAGAGGAGAACCGCGAAAGGAATAGAAAAAGCTAAGAGTGACAGTAGGCGAGATGGTGAGTACGGACTTGCCTGATTCATTCGAATCCCCTCTGAGGTGGTGTGAATCCGATGAGTCGTACGCGAGCGGCTCATGGGATGAGATATCGGACCTTACGACTTCATCGGGCCGATATCTCATTCTCCTAAGGGAATTCCGATCACTTTTTATTTTAATGTTCAGGTGTGGGTTATCAGAACTTGTAGCCTTGTATTAACCCTAGATAGACTGTTAACTAGCCCGGAGCGTGAGCGACGGGACTAGGCTAACATGCTTTGTGAATGGAAACCAATTACCCTAGCTTTCCATTAAAACATGCATGAGGGGAATTTAATTACGATGACGCCTCCCGTCGCTTACGCTCCGGGCTAGTTAATTGATTTTTTTAGTGGCCACCCACAAGGGGTGGCGCTATAGGATCATTTGTGATTTTCAAATCAGCCTACTTCCTCAACCGCGGATCCAGCGCATCGCGCAATCCATCACCTAGTAAGTTGTAACCCGTCACGGTGATAACGATGGCTAGGCCTGCAGCAAGGGGCATACACCATAGAGTATCACTAAAGATTTGGCCTTTGGTGTCAAATACGATATTTCCCCAACTGGGTTCGGGTGGTTGAACACCCAGGCTTAAAAAACTCAAGGAAGCCTCAAGAAGGATAGTGGTACCAACTCTCAAAGTTGCCGAGACTATGATGGGAGTCATTGCATTTGGCAATAAGTGTTTAAAGATTAATCTAGGACCACTTGCACCCAATGCTTTTGCAGCAATGAAATATTCTCGCTCTTTAAGAACTAAAAACTGACCACGAACGAGCCGGGCTACACCCATCCAAGACATTAATCCGATTACTGAAATAATGATCCAGATCGATTGATTTTGCCATAATGCAATCACCGTAATAATTAAGATAAGAGTTGGAAATGCTAGCATGATGTCAACAAAACGCATCATGAGATTGTCGATCCAACCTCCAAAATATCCCGAGATCGCACCATACAATGTTCCTAGAGATACGGCTATGGCAACTGCTAATAATCCAACTAATAGTGAGATCCGAGATCCATAGATAATCCGACTGAAAGCATCTCGGGAAAATTCATCTGTACCGAGAAGATGTTTGGTTGAGGGAGGAAGAAGTTGATCATAAACACGATCAAATTGTTCAGTGGGATCATGAGGAGCAATATATGGGCATAAAATAGCAATAATATAGAGGCTCAAAATAATCAAACCACCTGTCATGGCTAAGCGGTTTTTCTTAAACTTTCTCCACACCGTAACCCAAGGCCCCTCAGCATAGTTGGTGTTTGCTACTGGTTTCCTTAAAGAAATAAAGCTGTAAAGCATTAGCCCAAGGGCAGCGAGTGGCAAGAACAAAGTTGAAATAAGAAGGTCAATTTCAGTGCTTCCGTAGGGTATTTCTTCACCCTGAATTTTAGCTAAGGTTTTCTCAACAGCTTCAACCATAAGATGACTTTTAAAAATCATGAAGCTTATGAAAATAAGACAAAGAGTACTAATTAAAAGACCCTTTCCCTTCTCCCCACGTTTAAAGTGACCCAATGGTGGGATCTTCTCTACAAAACCCATAATCAACTCAACCTTACCTTGGGGTCAGCAACGGCATAAAGAATATCAGCTATCAAGCTTCCCATGATGACCACTGTTCCAAAGATTAAATTAATCGCTAAAAACATAGGATAGTCTCGTTGAAATGCAGCTTCGACTGCTAATCGCCCCATCCCTGGCCATGCGAAGACACTTTCGATAATAACTGAACCACTGAAAAGCACGGGCAAACTTAATCCAATCAGAGTAATGATAGGGATGATGGCATTTTTAACGGCATGCTTGAACAAAACAGCGGTTTCCGTTAAGCCCTTGGCCCGTGCTGTTCGAATATAGTCTTGCCGAATAACTTCAAGCAGCTCACCTCTCATATAGCGAGACATTCCAGCTGCCCCACCAATTCCCAGCGTTATTGCAGGCAAAAATATGTGAACAATGCGATCCCAGATTTTCTCTCCGAAGCTCATGGATTCGTAGGTTACGGGGTTCACCATTCCGCTTGATGGGAAGATATAAAAGACTCCTCCCGCAAAAATAAAAATGAAGACCAAGGCTAAATAGAAAGATGGCATGGAGTAGAAGAAGAGAGACCCCACCCTCGCTGTTCCATCGATCCATGTTGATTGTTTGGCAGCGGAAAATATCCCAATCATGATCCCAAGGAAAATTTGAATTCCTAGCGCTAACAGTGAGAGCTGAATGGTATTGGGGACGGCTTCAAGAATGAGATCTTTGACAGGTGCCTTTTTTGTGTAAGAGAGGCCAAAATCAAAATCGATAAATACGTTTTTAAGATATCGAGTATATTGAATATGTACGGGTTGATCTAGACCCATACTTTTCATGATGTTGGCCTTTACCTCGGCATCCATATCTTTGTCGATATAGAGGTCCGCTGGATCGCCGGGTGCTAGGCGAATCAAAAAGAAATTGACTGTAAGCAACCCAAAGAGAATTGGAATTGCAATCAGAAGGCGCCTTAGGATGAAACTTAGCATGATCTTTCCTGGTTATAGGTTAGAAAAATAATCTATCAGTACTTTCGATCAGCTTTTTTGACCCACCATTGTTCTAGGTTTATGTGCCAACCAACTGTTTCCATTTGAACGTTTTGGAAACGTTTATGCACCCAATTGATGTCCTTGGGAACAAATAAAAATGTATAAGGTTGATCTTGAACGATAACTTCTTGCGCCTTCCACCAAAGTTCTTGCGCCTTTAATGCATCGGGTTCCATCACTGCGGTATCGTTATACTTGTCAAAATCAGGATTAGAGTAGGAAGTAAAATTAAAAGATTCCGTATTGGCCTGTTTTGAGTGCCATAGAGTAGTCATATCAGTTTTTAAAGAAACCGACCACCCAACAACGACAGCTTCGAATTCCTTCTTTTTCAACTGAGCAAACATCACTGGAGCGTCCATAATGTTTGTTTTAACTTCAACGCCCACTTGCTTCAGCATGTCTTGAATCTGAACGACAATTTTTTCACGAATACTATTCCCTTTGTTTGTTTTTAAAACGAAGCTAAATTTCTTTCCATCTTTATCTAGTATCTTATCACCGTCGGTGTCCCTCCATCCTTCTGCGGCGAATAAATCTCTTGCTTTTTGAGGGTCAAATGGAAACTCTGGCAAATTAGGATTTGAGGCTGCCAAAATGGGTGAAACTGGTCCCTTACAAATTTCTCCAAACCCCTTCAAATGGCTGTCGATGATTTCTTTTCGATTGATCGACATCGTGAGAGCATGTCTAACTTTTTTACTGGTAAAGAGTGGGTTTCTGAGATTCCAAGCAAGATAGGTATAAGAACGACTGTCAACAACATGAGCTACCAATGATGATTCTTTGTTGAGTCGAGGGATTTTGCTAACAGCTAATGCTTCGACGAAATCTACTTCACCTATTTTTAAAGAGTGTGCGAGTTGATCTTCGTCCGTGATAATTCTAAAAATGATTCTATCCAGTGGAGGACGACCAGTATGGTATTTTTCATTTGCAACGATTTCAATTCGGTCATTTCGTTTCCATAACTTGAATTTAAAGGGTCCGTTGCCAATTGGGTTTTGCCCGAAAGAATGGTTCTTTAGTTCCCCAGGTGGAACATTGCCTAGGATATGTTTTGGCATAATAGCCCCAACTGCAGCATCCATGAGCTGGTATGGGTATTTTTTAGTGAAGTAAAATTTTACAGTGAAGTCATCGATGACTTCACACTTCGAGATGTGATCTTTCCATTTGATAGCACTCCATGCAACTTTTGGATCTCGTTGGCGTTCAAATGAAAACTTTACATCGTGAGCAGTGGTTTTGACTCCATCATGCCAGAAAACGTTGTCATTAAGATGGAAGGTAATTTGAAGTTGATCTTCTGAGAATTCCCAGCTTTTAGCCAATCCAGGTCCATGTGAGAAATCTGGATTTGTTGTAGTAAGGGTCAAAAACAGGAGAGAGTAGACCTGTTGGGATGTTACTCCAACAGCAGTCACTGGTAATAATGTACTAGCATCACCTTTGATTCCGACTACTAATGTCCCACCTTCATCATACTTTT
The DNA here is from genome assembly GCA_028280485.1 of Planctomycetota bacterium. GTDB lineage: Bacteria > Planctomycetota > UBA8108 > UBA8108 > JACQVS01 > JANQLS01. The sequence continues at coordinate 5,675 of JANQLS010000085.1, read as the reverse complement.
TTTCTTCTTTAAATTTTTTAAGTTTATCCGTCCAAGTGGTGACAACTTTATGGCTGTGACCTTGATCTTTATGTTTTGAAACATTAACTAATCCCGCACCACCTTCTAATCCGAGAATTTTCCGGGGCTTCCCAGGCGCAGGAGTGGTCGTTTTCTTTGTTCCGCAGGAGGTTAAACTCAGCGACATGCCAAGCCAAAAGAGAACGATAACAGTTAAAGATCGGAAGAACGGATTCATATTAATTTAGCCTCATTGTGAAAAAAGAGGATTCAGACGAATTTTGGAGCTTTTTCGCGTAAGCTGCGTAGTTGTCTGAGTTATTATTTTAGGTTCGAAACGATTGGACGGAGTATGAACTGGGATTGTTCATAACTTTAACCTTACTGGTCGCTCAAGGAGCGTCAAGAAATAGAAACCCCTTTCCCCACAGGACCCCCATTGAACCCGACGGATTCTCTCATAAATGGCTCAGATTCCCAACTCCAACGTCTAGAAAAACGGCTTTCTCGACCGATGGGGAAGGCGATTTCTGAGTGGAATCTGCTTGAGAACGGAGACCGCGTCCTGGTGGGAATTTCGGGGGGGAAAGATTCCTACACTCTCCTTCACCTTTTAAAGCGATTTCAGGCTCGGGCCCCCATTTCCTTCGAATTGGTGGCCGTCCATTTAGACCAGGTTCAACCGGGATTTGATTCGTCTCGAATTGAAGCGTATCTGGCTGAATTGGGAGTCGAATTCCAAATCGTCAGGAAGGATACCTACAGCTTAGTTGTCGAGAAGCTGGAGGAAGGCCAAACTACCTGCAGTCTCTGCAGTCGATATCGGCGAGGCATCCTCTACAACGAAGCAGAAAAATTGGGCTGTAACAAATTGGCTTTGGGGCACCACCGAGAGGACGCTCTCGAGACCTTATTGATGAACATGTTCTTCAGTGGGCGAACGGCAGGTATGCCAGCTATCTATAAAACTGAAGATGAGCGTTTTGATGTGATTCGACCGATGATCTACGTCGCCGAAGGTGATATCAAAAAATTCGCCGAGCTCATGAATTTCCCCATCGAGCCCTGCACGGTTTGTAATGGCACTGAGCGAGATCAAATCGGCAAATTGATCGACGACCTAGCCGAACGAAACCCTAAAATTCGCGGTAACCTGCTCCAAGCCATGCAAAACGTAGTTCCAAGCCACCTGTTGGATCAGGATTTAGGGTAGTAGGCACACGCTGTGTGCTGTTTTCTTAATTAGTTCCTGTTATTCAACAGGAACTAATTACGACCATTTCACTGCAATCCAATCAATAGCTGAATCGAGTAACTCGTTTTAGGTTCTTTCTTAATAACAAGTTGGTTAGTAAATAAATGGTTCTCGTTCTCAAGAAAGCTATTTTGTAATTTGAGTGCAAGTTGATCTGATGAACTTTTTGTTTCGACGGCACACAGCGTGTGCCTACTACCATCCAACATTCTAGGAACACGCCCTAACCTGAAAACTCCCTAATCATAGGGGCCCAGAAAGTCGATTTCCGTTAATAGAAACTTTACGGCCGGAAAAAGTACGGCTTAACCTTAACGGAAATCACCATGGATCGTCCCTCAGGTCACCAAGTTATCACCCCTCCTCCAAAACTAGACCAACGAGGTCCACGCTGGAAAGATGGGCCCTGTCGATATGAAGCTTCGAACTCTTCTCATCTCACCACTCCGTTTGTTGATCAGTTAGAGAGGCACTTTGTCTTTGGCTGGATCGAGACGGATTCCGAAGGGAAAGTCCTTCACTCAAGCTCAAAAGTTAAAGATTGGTTCCCTGATTGTTTCGAGAATGGGATTTCCATCGAGGAAGGGCTGTCAGCCTGCTTTCTTCCCATCCAAGAAAATGATCCGGATGTCTCTAATCGCATCCATTCAGAACTCTTTAAATCTTTATTAAGAGGGGGTTCTTTAAGGAAGAGTATTCATAGGGAATCCGCGCCTCGTATTTTTAACTATCTTACGATTCCTGCTAGTGAAAAGACGTTTGCTCATCTGTTCATCGACTTTGAGTCTGAAAAGAATATCGCAGAGTCTTATAAGAGTGACCTCAAACATCTCGCAAGTATGAGAGAGATCATCGATCTCCTCTACGAATCGATGAGTGTTTCAGAGGTGATCGATCTCATCCTAGTTGCCGTTACGGCCAGTCGAGGATTGGGATTCAACCGAGCATTTTTCTTGGAAATTAAAGATGGGCATCTCCAAGGGCGTCGCGGGATTGGCCCTGCCAGTGTTGATGAAGCGCGAGAAATTTGGAGTCAACTCGATGAGCGAAGCCCAAGCTTAAGGGAAACTCTCAATCTTTTGAGCACAACTGAAGGAACTCCCGATCCGGCGACTCAAGATCTTGTTAAAAAGATCGACTTGAGTTTGATCGTGGATGAAAACGAAAACAGTTCGAGTGAGATCAGTAAGGCCTGCTTAGAAATGAAGCCCGCTCGACTCATTCGGGATGAGGTGGAATCTCCCATCGATAACGCATTATTTGAAAGCTTGGGGAGCTCAGCCTTCGCGGTAGTCCCTCTCAATGTTCAAGATCGCTTGGCGGGAGTATTAATTGCCGATAACTTCATCACGGGGCAGGAAGTCTCTGAAGAGCATCTCAATTTACTGCGTACATTCTCTCGTTACGCGGCGATTGCCTTAGAGCGTTCGAGTTTGCTTTATGAATTGACCGATAATAATCACAAGCTTCGCCAAGCCAATCGAGAATTACAAACGCATCAACGTAAATTGCTTCACGCTGAAAAGCTTTCTGCCTTGGGAAAGATGGCCGCCTGTGTTTCTCATGAGATTCGAAATCCCTTAACGGCCATCGGAGGTTTAGCGCGTTCCGTACACGATGATGAATCGATCTCAGAAGAGTCTCGTGAAGACTTGAAGATCATCGTCAATGAGGTTGAGCGCTTAGAACGCTTCTTGAAAGAGACCCTCAACTTTGTGAAGCCTCTCTCTGGTCCATTCGAGCCTGCCGATGTAAAGGATGTGTTAGGTTCCGTTATCCAAACATTTAAAGACAGCATTATCGGTTGTGGGATTGATCTAGTGGTCGAGATGCCAGAGGAGCCTATGGTCTCTTCGTTAAATACTGACTTACTCCGGGGAGCTGTCTCCAATCTCATCAAAAATGCCCGTGAAGCCTTAGGAGATCAGGGCACCTTGGGCGTTCATGTCTCCAAAGCTGGCGGCTTAGCCATTATTGAAGTGGGTGATACGGGTATTGGTATTCCGGAAACCATCAAAGATATGATCTTCGAACCCTTTTTCACGAACAAAGATGATGGCACCGGTATCGGCCTTGCCATCACCCAACAAAATGTTCGGGGTTTGCACGGGAGCATCGAGTTAACAAGCGACGAACGTTATAAGACTTTGTTCAAAATCAAGATTCCACTCTAAGTTTTGGCGTTCTTAACCGATAACAAGTTTACCTGGAAGACACCCTTCCTAAAGAGTCATCAAAGCGTACAAAGATTCGTTTGAAATTAAAGACTGACTGAGAATCAAAACAGTGTTGGAGGTTTCCTCATGAGTAATAAAGTTCTGATAGCAGACGACGAACAGAGCATCCGAAAGCTCTACGAGCGAGAACTGACTCGTGAGGGCTACGAGGTCATCCTTGCAGCGAGTGGAAAAGAAACATTGGAAAAGGTTCGAGAATGCCTGCCTGATCTGGTGGTTCTAGATATCCGTATGCCAGGTATGGACGGCCTCAATGTAATGAGCAAGTTGTTAGAAGAAAATAATGAGCTCCCCGTAGTGATCAACTCAGCTTATGCCACTTACAAAGATAGCTTCATGAGTTGGGCTGCGGATGCTTACTTGGTTAAGTCTTCTGATTTAACCGAGCTTAAAGAAACGATCGATAAGGTTCTAGAAAGTAGGAGTGTTTGCTCGTGATCGGTCCATACAATGTACTCACGATGATCCTCGCTGGGGGAAAAGGCGAACGGTTGAGTCCTTTAACTGAGACCCGCTCAAAGCCAGCAGTGCCATTCGGTGGCAGTTTTAAAATTATCGACTTTACTCTGATGAACTGCGTCATGTCGGGGATTCGTCGAATCAATATCCTTACCCAATATCACGCACAATCGATGACCACTCATCTGCAAGAGCGATGGAGCTTCTTGAGTGGCGAATTAGGTGATTATATCGATACCTTGCCTCCCAAACTTCGAAGTGCAAACGGAGTTTACCAAGGCACGGCCGATGCGATTTACCATAATTTAGATTTATTAGAAGCCAATCGACCCGACTACGTTTTGATCCTTTCTGGTGATCATGTTTATCGAGCCGATTACGCTTCCATGGTCAGAAGACACATCGAAAGCAAAGCTGACGTCACCGTTCTCTGTGGTGAATGTTCAACTGAAGAAGCCAGTTCTTTTGGAGTGGTTGAATTCGACAGCAAGGATCAAATTCGTAGCTTTGTTGAAAAGCCCGCTGATCCTTCTCCCTACCAAAAAGATGGCAAGTGCCAAATTAATCTCGGCGTTTACTGTTTCTCCACCAAGTTCTTGGTGAAAAGATTGGTCGCCGATGCCAAGCGCGGAGATTCAGCTCACGATTTCGGTAAGAACATTCTTCCGGAATCCGTCGAGTTGGGACGCGTGGTTTCTTGTTCCTTTAAAGATATCAGCCCCGGTAAACCCTACTGGCGCGATGTGGGAACTCTCGACAGCTATTACCAGTGTCATATGGATCTCTTGGCTGCTGAACCCAGCTTCGACCTTTTGGATCCTCGCTGGTCGATCGATTCACGCTTCCGAGACTTCATGCCCGCCCGAATTGCCAATCGTGGTGACGACCGTCAAAAGTGGTCTCTCATCAGCTCGGGGGTAGAGATTGGTACTTCAAAGATTATCAGCTCCGTTATTTCACCTCGAGTCATGATCGGGGATGGAAGTAAAGTTGAGAGCTCAATTATCTTCAGCGGAGTGAAAGTCGGTGAGAACGTTAAAATAAGAAACGCCATCATCGACGAAGGCGTGATCATTCCTGACGGAACCACCGTAGGTCATGGTAATGATGCCGATTTTGAACATACCGATAACGGTCTCGTAGTTATTCCTCGCGGGTTTAGATTCCCCGGTCAAGAACTCTATGAATCCATTGAAGTCTATACAAATTACGACTCCTTCGAGCTTACAAGCGAAGAGAACATCCCTACTGATCCCGGATCCAGAATCACGGAGGAAGAACTGGTCACTTCTGACACAGTATGATGGAATCTTGTTTCGCGTGAATGCAAGGGAGTTTGCTTAAACTCCTGAAACAAGAAGATTTCTGTATCAAGGATGATCCTTAAGGGAACGGAGTCCCATCGACCCATGAGCACGGATGCTCATGGGTCTTTTTTTGTATAATAGTAGGCTCGCTCCGTGAGTCGTAACGGAGCGAAATTGTTTTGATTTGGTATTCGCTTAAAAAAAAATTATGCATCTGATCGCGCTTTCATATTCGCGTTATTGCTTTGATTGTTAGTAACATCTGAGCTCTTTCAAATAGCTTCACTTCACTGTTATTTAAGTTGGTTATCTAATTAATTTCTGTTGAATCTTGCTCCTGCGGAGCCTGATTCAACCGTTTCAGCAAATCACAGATTTGCTTTCACTCCGCTGAACATAGGCTCTGCGAGCCAATGT